>NZ_CP150661.1:3067500-3667500 GCF_038024105.1 Polaribacter butkevichii | reverse complement strand
CCAACCAGTAGGAAAATTTAAAGATTCTAGTACACCATCTAGTTTATTAAGTTTACCCCAATTTCTTGCAATGTTTGCACTAACTTTTAAAGAGATATCATCTTTACGAATAATATTGTATGTTAAATCAAATTCTAACCCATTATTAGTAATGGAAGCAACATTATATGGCGTAGTAGCGTAGCCAGAAGAAGGCGCTAACCTTTTGGTAAAAATCATATTATCAATGGTTCTTTCATAATAACCTAGTGTACCGCTTAGCTTATTATTTAATAATGCAAAATCTAACCCAATATCTAATTGTTTGGTTTCTTCCCATTGCAGGTTAGAGTTACCAATATTACTACCAGGAACTAAGGCTCCTTCTTCAAAAGAGTTCGTTGCTTGTAGTAATTTTCTCCATCCGTAGGCACTTACGTTTTGCGAACCAGATTTACCTAATGAGGTTCTTAATTTTAAGTATGGAATGGTTTTTTGAAGAGATTTCATAAAAGGCTCTTCACTTATTAACCAAGCAATTCCTCCAGAAGGAAAATACCCCCAACTATTTCCGTCTCCAAATCTAGAAGAACCATCGGCACGTAAAGTAAAAGTTGCTAAATAACGTTTTTTAAAATCATACCTTATACGACCTAAAGCAGATACTATGTGTGTTTCTGAAAAAGATTCTGTAGGACGGTTAAAATTAGTACCATAATTTAAACTAATTAATTTTTCTTCATCAAAATAATCATAAGCAGAGCCAGTTAATCTATCGCTTTTTGATTGTTCCATTGAATATACACCTGTAAAATCAATTTTATGATCATTAATTTCTTCAAAATAAGTAACCATGTTTTCCCACACCATAGTATTACCATTACCTTTAGAAAGGGATCTATAAGCACCTCTATTAGATGCATATGAAGTACCTGAATGATTAAACGTATTATAAGTACTATTACTAAGACTAATATTAGCACTTGTTTTAAGTGTTAAATTTGATAGTGGTTTATAGATAAAAGAATTATTTATTCTCATATTATTTGACACGCCTTTGTTAGTATTATTTATACTAACTAATGGATTTTCTTTAAAATAACTATCTGGATTATAAAAAGTACCATCTTCATTATATGCTGGTAAATCTGGTCTAAATGATGTAATCTTTTCTAGCACCCCATTTTTTCCTTGACTTTCTCGAGATGTTGCACTCATATTTAAACGGTAAGTAAACTTATCAGAAACATCGGTATCTAAATTAAGGGTTAGTCCATAATTTTTAGAATAAGAATTAACTACAACACCATCATTTTTTCCATAAGTTAATGATGCTCGGTACCTAGTAGCCTCTGAACCTCCACTTACTGCCAAATTATATCTTTGACTTGTTGATTGTTGAACTATTTCATCCCACCAGTTTGTATCTCCATCACCAAAAGCATCTGGTAATACAGTTAACATATCTCTATTATACTGGGTTGAAGTATTTAAGGCTAAAAATGCATCATAATCAAAAATCATTTTAGCATTAGTACTCCAGCTACTAGAGTTTAAAATTTCATCAGCTGTTTTACTTATTATATGATCTTTGTACTCCTCGCTATTAAACAAGCGATATTTTCCACTATTAGGTGCTATAATAGAAGTTGTTATAGAAAGATCTATTTGAGGCTTAGAACCTTTTTTACCTCTTTTAGTTGTAACAAGCACAACCCCATTTGCTGCACGCGAACCATAAATTGCTGCAGATGCAGCATCTTTTAAAATGTTTATACTTTCTACATCATCTAAGTTTAGATTATATAGTGTATTACTAATATCACCACTTGTTCCTGCTCCATATTCTGGAACTCCATCAATTACCCATAATGGTTGGCTATCACCAGATAATGATGAAGACCCTCTAATAATTACACTTATAGGAGAATCTGGAGCAGAGGATTGTACCATTACATTTACACCAGCAGCACGACCTTGAATAACACTCTGAACAGTATTTTGTACAGGAGCAGAACTAAGTTCTTTAGCGCTTATATAGTTAATGGCTCCTGTAGCTTCCTTTATTTTTGTTGTTCCATATCCAATTACCACAACCTCATCTAAAGATGATACGTCCTCAATTAAACGAACTTTTAACTTCGTTTTATCTATGACAACTTCTTTTGTTTCATAACCAACATAAGAGAATTTTAAGACATCTCCAATATTAGCTTTTATTTCAAAATTACCATCAAAATCTGTAGCAACTCCTATGTTTGTTTTTTTAAGAAGAACCGTTACACCTGGTAGAGGTGTTTTATATGAATCGGAAACATTTCCTGTGATAATTTGTTGTGTTTTAACTGAAATCGGTTTTTCTTCAATAACAATAGTCGATTTATTAATCAGCTTAAAATTTAAACCAGCAAATAATAAGCTTTTATCTAATAAATCATTGGCTTTAATATTCCCTTTATTTAAGGTTACATCTGGAAAATCTTTAAACAGATCTACTTTATAAATAAAAGTATAATCAGTTTGCTCCATGATGATATCAAAAACTTCATCAACAGTAACAGTTTGATTCTTTTCTATTTTAATTTTGGCGTTTTGAGACAAAACGTTATTTGGCGTGAAACTGAAAACCGTAGCACAAAATAATAGAATGAAGGTTTTCATAATATTTAGCAATAGTTTTCTTCTTAATAAAAAAAGAATATTAGTTAATTTAATTTCCATAAATTTGTACGTTTTTAGTTAGTTAATCATTTTGGTTTAATTAATTAATAATTACAAAAGGGAATGAAGTTTTTTCTTTGAACGGTCTAATACTTTGTTCCCTTTACTTTTTTAAAATCGGTGTATTTTTTTTTATTTCATAGGCATTTATATATTTTGGTTTTTTTAATTAATAAAAGTATATTCTTAAGGTTTTGGCTTTTACTTATCACTCCTTAAAATTTATTTTTTTTAAGTTATCATCTTCAAAAAACAACATCACAGCATCTAGAAAAGATGTTTATTATTTCTTTTAGAGTTCTGTTTTTAAAACCAAACAAACTACGTTTCTAAACTACTTTAAATAATTATCTATTTATAAAGCAGTCAATTGGTTAAAAGAAAAAAATAGAAACCTTACTTAAAACAACTATTGTTTCTTTTTACTTATCCCATTAGTTATGTATAAAACATTAACTAAAATTACACACACCATTTGTACATGCCTTTGTTTTAGGATACAATTTTTAAGTTTTAAGTTAAACAGGTATTGTTGCTTACCTGTTTAACTTTAAAACTATTTTGAATAAAACTTTAATATCCTGGGTTCTGCTCTACAACGTTATTACTAGTAGTAACCGAATTAAAAGGAATAGGCAGTATATATTGGTTTTTACTAGTTACTAGAGGTTTTATGGTAGAAATATCAAAACCATCAAGATCTGCATACCTTACAAGATCAAACCAAGGTTCTTGCTCTTCTGCTACTAATTCTAAAAATTTCTCAACACGTATCGCTTCAATCAATTCCTCTCTTGTGCTAGCTGTAGTATTAAGCAAACCTGCTCTATTTCTTACAGTATTAACAGCAGCAGCCACATCTATTAGACTTCCGTTAGATCTTGCCAAAGCTTCTGCATAGATAAGATATACTTCTGGCAGTCTTAAATAATAATTAGTGGCACCATCAAAGAAAAAAGGCGCTTTACCATTTAAATACCCTCTAGTTGGGTGCTCGAAATTAACAATATCTAATCTGGTATCTCCTTGAGAAGTAGCAAAATTTACATAATATTCTGATAAACTTAGGTACAACCACCAACCTACGCTGGTACCATTATATTCCGTATCGCTATGAATGTTTGAAAATAAAACTTCACTAGAATTAAATTCGTTCTCAAAAACCTCTGCAAAGGTATTTTCTAAAGTAAAACCACTATTCAGTATAACATCGTTAGCTAAAGTAGCAGCCTCAGAAAATTTTCCCATATATAATAACACTCTAGATTTTAGTCCTTTTGCCGCAAATTTATTAGCATGATAACTAACGTTAGAAGCTGGTAAATTTTCTATAGCGTAATCTAAATCACTTAAAATAAAATCATAAGATGCCTGCACGCTACTTCTTGGTAAAACCTCTAATGTAGACGCTTGTTTTTCTCTTAAAACAATACCATAAGGAGACTCTAAGTCCCAAAATTGCCCAAACCTTCTTAAAAGATAAAGACTCATTACACTTCTTAAAAATTTAGCCTCTGCAACAATATGATTTTTTTTACCTGGTTCAAATAAGTTATCCTCTAGTTCTGGCACTATATTAATAACGTAATTTGCTCTGTTAATTAGATTATAGTAAGATGAATATACCAGTGCAATTGTTCCATTCTCTGAATCAACATTATTGGTTGAATACCCATTAGAAGATCCTTTAGGATCTGTATCTATATAAAAGGGATATATATTAATACCTGTTACGGCTAAATTACCATCATTTAAGGTACTGTAAGTACCTGCTAACGCTAACTCAGCTCCTATTTGGTCTGTAATTGCTGTTTCTTCTGTTAATACATCTTGCGCCTCAATATCCGTAACATTAACTAGCTCACAAGAATAAATAGAAAAAGTTAATATAAATACTATGATGATATTCTGATAATTTTTCATGTGATTTTTTTTTAAAGTTGTACGTTAATTCCAAAAACAAAATTTCTAGACAAAGGATATTCATCAGCATCAGTATAATTAAAGAAACTTTGTCTACCATCATCTCTACTTGTTTCTGGATCTAACCCTGGGTATTTAGTAAATGTTAATAAATTACTTAATGACATGTATATGTTAATGTTATTAGCGTTTATCTTTTTAATTATGCCCTTTGGCAAGGTGTAACCTAATCTAACATTTTTTAAACGGACAAAGGATGCATCATGTACAAATGCGTCTGACCTTCTATCGTTATTATTTGGATCATTTAATACTAATCTTGGTCTTGTACCATCTATATTTGTTGGTGACCAAGCATCTTGAACATTATCTTTAATAACATTTCTAATATCTTTTAAAATACCTGCAGCCTCCCAAACTTTTGAGTTTCCGTAAGAGTATTGCCATAGTGTGGATAGACTAAAACTTTTATATTGAAAAGTTGTTGTAAGCCCTCCAAAAAAATCTGGTTGAATAGATCCTAATACTTCTGTATCTGCACTAGTTATAACGCCATCTTCATTTAAATCTCTAAACTTATAGTCTCCTAAAGATGTTCCTGTAGATTGATATTTACCAGTAGGTGAAGCATTATTAAGAGCATCAATTTCATCTTGAGTTTGAAAAATACCTTCTACTCTATAACCTCTAATTGTTCCTAAGGGTTGACCTTCTTCAACTAAAGAAGTTCCTCCTGTAGAAAAAGGAAAACCACCTTCTAAATCGATAATTTTGTTCTGTATAGATGTAAAATTAAAACTGGTGTTAAAAGTAAAATCTTGTGTTCTAATAATATCTGCATCTATTTGAAACTCGATACCCTTATTATCCATAATACCTACATTGGCACTTTGGCTATTATAACCTAATTCTAATTGAACGGGTCTATTCATTAATAAATCCTCTACTCTTTTAGTAAAATACCCAACTGTTCCATTTAAGCGAGCATCAAAAAAACTAAAATCAATTGCTACATCTAATTGTTTTGTTTTTTGCCATCTAATATCAGGATTAGGCAAACCAAGAGGAGCAATACCATTTAAGCCATCATAACTATATCCTGCTCCAAAAAAAGTATCATACAAAAAATCAGAAACATTTGCTAAACCTGTTAGCCCATAACTGGTTCTTAATTTTAAATTATCAACCCAAGTTATGCTTTTCATAAAAGATTCATTACTAATATTCCACGCTAAAGCTCCTGAAGGGAATTTCCCCCATCTATTATTAGGTCCAAATTTAGAAGACTCGTCTGCCCTAAATGTAAAAGTTGCATAATAGCGACTATCAAAATTATAATTGAGTCGTGTAAAATACGACACCAAACCACTAGAGGCATTTCCTCCACCAGCACTAGTAATATCATTTGCAGAACCTATGTTATTAATTTGTTCATAATTAGCAAATCCCTCAACACCAATTCTAGAGTAGTGATCCTCTGTTTTGTAAAAAGAAGCACCTACAAGTGCATTAATAGCATGTTTATCATTAAAAAGTTTCTTATAAGTCAGTGTATTATCAAACGTAGTGTTAAATGTACGTCCATTTCGCTCAGTTCGAGTAGCATCATCATTTCCAGATGCTGTTGGTGGGTTAAAGAAATTACTTTCTGTTAAATATAAACTCGCATTAAGCTGTGTTCTAAAAGTTAGTTCTGGTATAAAGTCTACTTCGGCAAATATATTACCCAACAAGCTATTAGAATGTCTTTTGCTATCTTTACCAGAAGTAGCTACTGGATTAGGATCTCCATTATAATTATTAAAACTGCCATTGTCTTGGTAGATACTATAATCTGGTCTATACCTAATAGCATCTTGTATAGCAAACAATCCAGAACTGCCATAATTAAGTGAATTAGTAAAATTTAAATTGGTACCTACTTTAAAATTTTTAGTAAAGTTAGTTTCAATATTGGTTCGAATATTATAGCGTTTAAATCCGGTTTTATCAATAATTCCTTCCTGATCAGATAAATTAAGATTAAAAGAATAGATACTTTTTTCACTTCCTCCAGAAATACCTAAACCAAAATTTTTAGTCATCGCAGAACGAGTTATTTGCTTTTGCCAATTAGTGTTTCCGTTTTGAAAAAAATTAGGATCATTTAAAATACTTGTTTTTAAAGAGTTATTCCCAGAAAAATTTTGAGCTGCAATTGTTAAATTAGCTTTGTATTCATCTGCACTTAATACATCATACAACTCCAAAGGTTTATCTATTGTTAGTGAAGAATTTATAGAAATAGTTGGTTTTTGATTTTTACGACCTCTTTTAGTAGTTACAATAACTACTCCATTTGCAGCTCTAGAACCATAAATTGCTGCAGAAGATGCATCTTTTAAAATATCGATACTTTGGATGTCATCTGGATCAATAGATGCTAATGGATTTCCTCTACTTCCAATCCCAGCATCAAACGAGTAACCACTTACATAGTTAGGATGCGTATCAATAGGGATACCATCGATTACGTATAATGGTTGATTATACCCTAAAACAGAAGAAACACCACGTATGTTTATAACAATGCCCTCTCCTGGACGACCTGTTGTTTGCTTAACAAATACACCTGGTGCTTTGGCTGCAATAGCTTGCTCAAAAGTAGTTGGTGTTATATTTGCAATTTCTGCAGTAGAGATTGAAGATACCGAACCTGTAACATCCTTTTTACGAACCGATCCATAACCAACAACCACAACTTCTTCTAATGATTCATCATCTGGTTTTAATACAATGTTAATAGGTGCTTCTTTGGATGTTACTTCTACTTCTTTATTTTTTTTTCCTAAATATTGAAATACTAAAACATCGCCAATATTTGCTGCAATTTTATAATTTCCATCAATATCAGTAGTCGTTCCTCTTTTGTTTCTCTTTATTAAAATAGTAACTCCTGGTAAAGGACCTCCGCTTTCTTCAGTAACCTGACCTTTAATAGGTTCTTGAACTATAGATTTACTAGGTTTGTTTGTAATAACTATAGTGTTTTTATTTGTTAATTCGAAATTGAACTTATCTCTTGTTAAGGACTTTAATAACAAATCATTAGCCCTAATTTTTCCTTTATTTAAGGTTACGCTTGGAAAACCCTTAAACATATCTACTTGATATATAAAAGTATAATCAGTTTGTTTCATGATGATATCAAAAACCTCATCAACAGTAATGGTTTGATTCTTATCAATTTTAATTTTGGCGTTTTGCGACAAAACGTTATTTGGTGTAAAACCAAAAACCGTAGCACAAAATAATAAAATGAAGGTTTTCATGATGATTAGTAATAGTTTTCTTCCTTCTGAAAAAAGAATATTAGTTAATTTAATTTCCATAAATTTGTACGTTTTTAGTTATTTAATCATTTTGGTTTAATTAATTAATAATTACAAAAGGAGATAAAGTTTCTTCTTTGAACGGTCTAATACTTTGCTCCCTTTACTTTTTTAAAATTAGTGTGTTTTCTTTTATTTCATAAGTCTTTATATATTTAGTTTTTTTAATTAATAATAGTATATCTGCAAGGTTTTGGTTTTTACTTATAACCCCTTTAAATTTAACATCTTCTAAGCTTTTATCTTCAAAAACAACATCAACATCATACCATCTAGAAAGAACTTTCATTATTTCTTTTAGAGTTTTGTCTTTAAAACTAAACAAACCACGTTTCCAAACTACTTCAGAGTAAGCATCAACTTGTGTAGAAATAATTAAACTATTTTTTTTAGTATCAAGTACTGCCTGCTCGTTAGGTTTTAGAATATTTTTTTTATTAAAATTATACAACGCAATACTTCCTTTAAGAAGGGTGGTATAAATTAAATCTTCATCAGAATATGCTTTAATATTAAACTCTGTACCTAAAACTTCTATTTCTTGTAAATTAGATAATACCTTAAATTTAGATCCATTGTGGTTTATGCTTGATGATACTTCAAAATAAGCTTCTCCATATACCAATTCTACAATTCGAGTTTCCCCTTCAATAAAATTAACTGGATATTTTAATTTTGATGCTGAATTTAGCCAAACTTTTGTACCGTCGGACAAACTAACAAAAAACTGACCTCCTCTTGGTACGGTTAAATAATTATATAAGATCTCTTGTGTTTTTTGTTCTTTATACTTGTAAATAATTTTTTCTCCGTTGCTTTTTACGTTATCCTTTGTATATTTTGTTCCTTTTTCTAAGGCTACACTTGTACCGTCTTCTAAAGTTAAAACAGCTTTATCAGTTCCCTTTTTTATTTTATTGATGACCGCCTCATTTTTATTTAAGGTGTTATAAAAAACAGTGTCCTTAAAAAAATAAGTTCCTATAAAAAGTCCTATAACTAACACAGCAGCTACAATTAGTCTAACACGATAATAAGATTTTATTCTAAAAACCTTTTTATCTTTATTAATTTTTTCTAATAATTGTTTTTTTGTATTTTGTGTATTAAATTGTTTTAAACTGTAATCAATTGCAAAATTTACTTTAACATAACTTTTAAACACCTCTTCATTATTACCTTCTTTAATCCAAAGCTCTAATTTTTCCAATTCAGCTATAGATATTTGATTGGTAAAGTATTTTATAATTAAGTTTTCGCCTTCAGAAGTATTCATTTTATTTTTAATCATTTTATATATAACGCACAAAATTAACAGTACCCTAACTTTTTTTTAACTTTTTTTTATATTTTGCACAAATATTAACAATTCTCAATCTATTTAACAATAAATGCACGTTTACACAACCAATAATATATTAATAGAAGCTCTTAAAAAAGGCTCCCCCAGAGCTTATACTTTTTTGGTAGAAACTTACCATCAGAAATTGTGTATTTATGCATATGGACTAATCCACGACCATGATACGGCAGAAGACATTGTACAAAATGTCTTTTTAAAAACATGGACAAATCGTGAAAAACTAAAAACAGATCTACCCATTAATAGCTATCTCTACAAATCTGTCTACAATGAATTTATAGATCAATATCGCAAACAAAAAAAGATATTCCCTTTGGATAAAAAATATATTGACACCATTTTAACATTCATTGAAGATGACGATACTTCATTTGATAATTTAATAGACGATGTTAAACAAGAGATTCAAAACCTCCCAAAGAAATGTAAAGAAACATTTCTCTTAAGCAAAGAAGAAGGTTTAACAAATATTGAAATTGCAGAATATAAAAATGTCTCCCTCAAAACAGTAGAAGCCCACATGACAAAAGCCTTTTCTATTTTAAGATTAAAAGTAGGACTTAAAATGAATAGTATTTTATTTTTATTATACGGTGGTAATAATAGAGCCTTACTTACATCTTAGTAATTATTTACATTACTATATTTATATTACTAAATAATTAGGGTAATTACTACAAAAAACTTCTTTCTAAATTAATAATTACCAATACGGTAAACTTTTATTGTCCCTGTAACCTTTTTATTGATATTCCTTTACACAAAGTGATAACAGAAACACCAATTCTTTATCTTACTTCTTTATTTAGTTTGATATAAATTTTATAAGTTCATAAAAAACATCACAATAAAGGTAAACAGTCCATTATTTATTAAACGTAAAATTGGGGTATTTTTGTAAGAACCTTTTCCCGTTTTTATTTGCAATCAGCTATATTATGTAGTTCAAATACACTTAAAAAATGAGCGATAATTTTACCTTTTATAGCTCAAAAAAATTAAAATACCAGAACAACATTAAAGAACGCTTCTAACAACCAAAATTCAACTTAACAACTAACTTTATAAGATTCTACTTCTAATCATCCTATTAATAACATCAGAAAACGTCCTAGTATCACCAAATTTTAATCTCCACGATAATTTGCTTCTATTTAAAACTATTAAGTTTCTTTGCACCCTAACATCTTCAGCTCTAAAACTAGTGCTTTTGAGTGATTTGGAAATTACTTTTTTTTTATTTACCTACTTTTATCAATTTAAGACTATTAGGTAATCAAGCCAATAATCGTAGCACTTCTAACTTTACGCATAAAAAAGACCTTGAATAAAATTCAAGGCCTTTTCGTCTAACCAAACTTAGTATAAAAACTAACTACTACTATCTTTAAAGATCTTTACAGACCCATATATTAATCCTATTAAAAACAACACACCTGTTATACCATCTATAGGTAAACCTGGAGGCGATGGAGGTCCTATAGAAGGAGGTCCGCCTGCTTGTGCAAATCCTATTGTTGGGAGAACAAAAAATAATACTACAAATAATACTACATTTTTTTTAACCATCTTTATAACATCTCTTATCTATATGACTCACATTTGTTTCAAAAGTCACTGCAAATAAAAAATAAATTAGGCTTTTTGGTATTTAATTTCGACGAGAGGTAGATTAATGAAGATATTGCTTAATCATTAGGCGATGAGCAGGAATGCTCTTATCGTAGTTTTCTACTAATAATTCTAAGATTTCTGGTGATTTTGTACCAACATCTTTTTTCTGCTGATATCTTGAAACGTATAAATTATAAGAAACTCCATTTTTTTCAAAAATTAAAAAATGAGTTTCATTTAATTCTGTAAAACTAATTTGGTTACCAGAAAAAGTATCTGATGTATCTAAAAAGAATGGTGAAAACTCGTAATATTTAAAAACATTTTCCATAGTTATACCAATTCTGCAGATAAACCTAGTTGCAATAATTTAGAACATCTTGGTTCTAAATCTTTATATTCACCCGATTTAACGGTGCATTTCCCTTTATAATGCACCAAAGTGGCACACTGTTCTGCTTGTACTAACGTATGATCGCAGACATCTATTAAAGAATCAATTACATGATCAAACGTGTTTACATCATCATTATGCAACACTATTTCATGTTGATGCGTTCTTTGCTCTAAAACATCAACGTCTTCTTGTATTTTTTCTTTTGTACTCATCATCACAAAATTACAATTTATTGTATTTTAATGCAACCCAATTATTTCGTTCGATAAAAGTTTCTAATTTTAAATCATATTTAGAAACTTCTGCGTCTATAACAGGAATGTCTTCTTGATAAAATCCACTTAATAAAAGAACACCTTTGTCATTTAAACAGTTTGCATACGCTTTCATATCCATCAATAAAATGTTTCTATTGATGTTCGCAATAATCACATCATATTTTTTATTAATTAAAAGCGATGCATCCCCTTCAAAAACCGAAATATGGTTACAATTATTTCTTTCTACGTTTTCTATTGAATTCTCGTAACACCAATTATCAATATCTATGGCATCAATAGGATTTGCGCCTTTCATTTCAGCAAAAATTGCTAAAATTCCGGTTCCACATCCCATATCTAATACTTTTTTATTTTCTAAATCTAATTGTAATAAATGCTGTACCATCATGTGTGTAGTTTCATGATGACCTGTACCAAAACTCATTTTTGGTTCTATTACAATATCATATTTTAAATTAGGATTCTCATGAAATGGCGCACGAATACTTACCACATCTTCTACCTGAATAGGAGAAAAATTCTTTTCCCATTCTGCATTCCAGTTGGTTTGCGCTATTTCACTCTGGTTGTATTCAATAGAAAACTCATCAGAATTTAAAACAAAAATATCTTCTAAAACGGCGGTATTCCAATCATCTTTCTGAATGTAAGCTGTTACTCCGTTTTCGCTTTCAACAAAACTCTCAAAACCAACCTCTCCTAATTCTGCAATTAAAATTTCTGTTCCAGGTTCTTTTGGTGTTACTGTAAAATTGTATTCTATATAAATATTGTCCATAAACTTTCTTGTAAAAAAAATGCATCAAGATTTTTAAAATCTCGATGCAAATTTATTGTAAATATCTTTAAATACGATGCTTAAATAGCTTTAATAATTCCTGTAAAGTCATCTACGTTTAAAGCAGCTCCACCAATTAATCCTCCATCTACATCTGGTTTAGAAAAAATTTCTTCAGCATTCGCAGGTTTTACACTTCCTCCGTATAAGATAGACACTTCATCAGCAACTTCTTTATTATATTTTTTGCCTACAATACTTCTAATAAAAGCATGCATTTCTTGTGCTTGTTCTGCACTTGCAGTTTCTCCTGTACCAATTGCCCAAACTGGTTCGTATGCTAAAATAATACTTTTCCAAGCATCTGCTTCTAAGTGAAATAAAGCATTAGAAATTTGACTTTCTACAACTGCAAAATGGTTTTCAGATTTTCTGTCTTCTAACAATTCTCCAAAACAGAAAATAGTTTCTAAATCATTTGCTAAAATAGCATCTACTTTTGCTGCTAAAGATGCATCTGTTTCATTAAAATAAGTTCTTCTTTCAGAATGTCCTAAAATAACCGTTTTAATTCCGATTGCTTTTAACATATCTGCAGAAATTTCTCCTGTATACGCTCCGTTTTTAGCTTGGTGCATATTTTGTGCAACCACTTCAATTTTAGAATCTTTAGCTGCTTTTAAAGAAGCAGATAAATTTACAAAAGTAGGAGCAACAATTACACGAGTATTTTTTAACTTCTCTTTTTTAATTGCTTTTTTTAAATCTTTGATAAGTTTTTTACTTTCCGACTTATCATTGTTCATTTTCCAGTTACCTGCTACTATTTTTGTTCTCATAATTGTTATTTTATCACCTAAAAGGCGCTTGTTAATGTTTTTTTTAATTTGGATGTAAATTTAAGAAATGGAAAGACAAAAAACACTTAGAAAAGTAAATAGTTACGATAACGTTTTATATAGATTTTTTTAATGCCTCAATAACGTCTTTATCCGCAGCATCTGTGGCATTAAATAAAG
This sequence comes from Polaribacter butkevichii, assembly GCF_038024105.1. Taxonomy (NCBI): domain Bacteria; kingdom Pseudomonadati; phylum Bacteroidota; class Flavobacteriia; order Flavobacteriales; family Flavobacteriaceae; genus Polaribacter; species Polaribacter butkevichii. The sequence continues at coordinate 3,654,054 of NZ_CP150661.1, read as the reverse complement.
AAATTCCTCCGTTTTCATCTACAACAACATATCTCGGAATCCAACTTACATTTAAAAAATCGACTAAATCTCCTTTTTTCATCCCTTTTGGTAAATTGTAATGCTCACCAATAACATTGTAACGCTCCACTCCTCTTTTCCAAGATCCTTTTTTTTCATCAACAGATAAAAAGAGATAAACTACCTCCGGAAACTCTTTTTGCAATGCTTTTACTTTTGGCATTCCTGCAATACAATCTCTACACCAAGAAGCCCAAACATCAATAAGTATCTTTTTTCCTTTGTATTGCTCCAATACTTCTTTAAAGTTTGCAACCTCATCATTTAAATTATATACTTTTTCCTTTAAAGCTTTTTCTGAAAACACCGTTGGTTTTTCTAAATTACAACTCATAAAAACAGCTAGTAAAACTAAAATAGACACTTTTTTAAACATAAATTTATTTTTAATTTTGGTCTTCTAAAATTTCTAATACTTACAATTAGACACTTTATTTAAAAACAAAAATACCTACTTTTGCGTAACTATTAAAAAACCAATGACAACACAAGAACTTATTGCCCAAATTAAAAAGAAAAATTCATTTTTATGCATCGGATTAGATGTGGATTTAAACAAAATTCCATCGCATCTTTTAAAAGAAGAAGATCCTATTTTTGCATTTAACAAAGCAATTATTGATGCTACCCATCATTTATGTGTTGCTTATAAACCAAACACAGCTTTTTATGAAGCATACGGTCTTAAAGGTTGGCAATCTCTAGAAAAAACCATTCAGTATTTAAATAGTAATTACCCAGAAATCTACACCATTGCAGATGCAAAACGCGGCGATATTGGCAACACCTCAACCATGTATGCAAAAGCTTTCTTTGAAGATTTAGCATTCGATTCGGTTACTGTTGCGCCTTATATGGGTAAAGATTCGGTAGAGCCTTTTTTAGCTTTTAAAAACAAACATACTATTATGTTGGCTTTGACATCTAATGAAGGGGCTTTCGATTTTCAAACAAAAGAAGTAAATGGTAGAGAATTATACAAAGAGGTTTTAGAGACTTCTAAAGGATGGAAAAACTCAGAAAACTTAATGTATGTTGTAGGTGCTACAAAAGCAGAATACTTTAAAGAAATTAGAAAAATTGTTCCGAATTCTTTTTTATTAGTTCCGGGTGTTGGTGCACAAGGTGGTAATTTACAAGATGTTTGTACATATGGTTTATCAGAAAATGTAGGTTTACTAATTAACTCTTCTAGAGGAATTATTTACGCTTCTAAAAACGAAGACTTTGCAACTAAAGCTGCGATAAAAGCAGCAGAATTACAACAAGAAATGGCAGAAATTTTAAATCAATAATTAGATGCAGGTTCAAGATCAAATAGGCAGAATATTGGCGTTTAAAAAAACACCAAAACGGATTATTTCTCTTGTACCGAGTTTAACTGAATTACTGGTAGATTTAGGTTTAGAAGATTCTATTGTTGGTATTACTAAGTTTTGTATACATCCTGTAAACTTAAAACAAACCAAAACAATTGTTGGGGGTACAAAAAGTATTCACCCAGAAAAAATTAAGGCTTTACAGCCTGATATTATCCTTTGTAATAAGGAAGAAAACAGCAAAGAAATTGTAGCAATCTGTGAACAAATTGCACCAACTCATGTTTCAGATATTTTTACGATTGATGATAATCTAGCACTTATAAAACAATACGGAAATCTATTTTCTGTAGAAAGTAACGCTTTAGAAATGATTACCAAAATTAGTCTTAAACTGACAGATTTTAAGCAATTCATCAAAAACAAAGCAACAAAAAAAGTAGTTTATTTTATTTGGAAAGATCCTTGGATGGCTGCTGGAAATACTACTTTTATCAATCATTTACTAGAATTAAACAAGTTTGATAATATCTATCAGCATAAAAAACGCTACCCTGAAGTGGATTTAGAAGAAATGAAATTAAACACACAACTTGATTTAGTTTTATTATCTTCAGAACCATTTCCTTTTAAGCAAGAACATCTCTTAGAAGCAGAAAAAAACACCTCTAAAGCAAAAGCGATACTTGTAGATGGAGAAATGTTTTCTTGGACCGGAAGTAGATTACTAAAAGCGTTTGATTACTTTAAATCTTTGCATTAAAGAAGCATTTGTCTAGAAAACCTTACTAAATAAAAAAATCTATTTGTTAAAAAAACACAGAGATTTTTTAACAAATATTTTTTTTGCAAAACTTAGTCTTGCAACACAAATACTTGTTTTAATAAAGCAGAAGTTCTTAAACCTGCTTTTACTTTTCACAGAATATCTTTCATAAAAAAACCACCTTAAAAAAGGTGGTTTTACTATTTAATAAAGTTAAAAATAACTTCTTAATTTTGATCTGCTTCCGTTAAATTCGGGTTTGCATCAATTTCATCTTGTGGAATTTTCCAAATCCAAGCATCATTTAAAGAAGGTTTTGCTTGCATAAAACCATCTCTATATAAGTTATCATCAGCTCCAGAGTTTGTTAAATCAATCCCTTCATCCCAACGGATATGGTCATGAAAACTAAATCCTTCTCCATAAAGTTCTACTCTTCTTTGCCACTTAATGTGCTCCATTAAAGCATCTTTAGTAGTATAAATAGACGAATCATAAGCTGTATCTCTTGAAGATCCAAAAACTTGAAGTACTGCTTGAGCACCCGTAACATCAGATTGCATTGCTTTAGCTTCTGCTTCTATTAAATACATTTCTGAAGCACGCATATAAATAACGTCATCTGGATCTATCGTTCCTGGATTTTTCTGTAAAAACTTAACAGCCATGTAAGGGTGTGTATTATGACCTGTAGTCATTCCGTATTTAGTTATAATAGCTTCCCAAGCATCCCAAAATTCATCTGAAGAATCATAGTTTGGATCTGTCTCATAACTACCTCCTTCTCCGTTAGAAGCAGAAGAGTTTGTATTTGGAGCCAATGGTAATGCCATATTAATTCTAAAGTCTGTAGATGGAATTGCATCATACACTTCTTTATTTATTAACTTAGGGTTAGATCTATTTTGACTACCATTAAAAGTAGGGCTAATAAAATAGAAAAAAGATTGATAATAGTTTGTCTCTGAATCAATAACAGTTCCTCCCCAAATTACTTCAGAAAGATCTACAGTATTAAAACCAGATAACCAATCAGACTCATCTAACAAAGGAAAACCTGCACGTGCTGCTATTGCTGCGTCTGCTGCGTCTTTCCAGTTACCTTGAGTTAAATCTATTCTTGCTTTTAAACCATGAGCTGCATTTATAGATAAATGAGATTTATTATCAGGGTCAGAAGCACCATTAAAATAAGTAATAGACTTTGCAATATCATCATTTATTTGGTCATATACTACCTGTACAGTTGCTCTACCTTCACTAGTAAAAGGAGCACCTGTAACCAACAATAAAGGAACACCAGGGTCTGTAGCAGGAGTACCAATTAAATAGCCTTTTGCAAAAGTTGATACTAATTGGTGATACGCCCAAGCTCTATAAGCATACGCTTGACCAAGAATATTTCTTACATCTGCATCTGCTTCTGGATAACCGTTTGCCGCAATTAAATTAATTAAGTTATTAGATGTTGCTATAATATGGTAACGCATGTACCAAAAGTTATTTACTGTTGTAAAGTTGGCGTTTGTATGTGTTAACCATCTTAACTCACTTGTCATCCAACCATTACCTGGTGCCGAGTGAATCATTTCCCCCCCCATAGCATCTAAAGCTGGCATATAAAAACTCTGTCCACTTCTACTTGAAGTTCCTCCTGATATCGGATTTTGAGCATACATAACTCTATGCAATCCATTTAATACCAAAAACATATTGTCTACACTAGCAAAGGCGTCTGCTTCTGCAATAGAATCTGTTGGCGTTGTTTCTAGAAAATCTTCAGAACAACCAGTAACAAATACTGCTAGTAATCCTAAAATTAATAGGTTAATTTTTCGTAACATAATTTAATATTTTATTTATAGTTTATATAATTTAATAATTTCTAGAAAGATAAATTTAAGCCTAAAGTAACTGTTCTAGAAGGACTATAGTCAGATGCAGTTTGTGTTCCTGACAAACTATATTGAGGATTTAATCCTTTTCTTTTTGTACTGATAAAAACATTTTCTGCAGAAAGAGAAACGCGTAAATTACTTAAACCTAATTTTTCTGATACATTTTTATCAAAATTATATCCGAAGTTTACGTTTTTTAAAGAAAGGTAAGAAGCATCTGTTAAAAAACGAGTAGAACCAGCAACTGTTTGGTTAGGGTCTCCGTTTTCTAAACGAGGTACATCTGTAATATCTCCTGGAGCTCTCCAAGCATTTTCTGCATCTACATGTAAAGATCTACCAAAAGTACCAGCGTGCATTAATGAAGAGTATCCACTATCTAAAATTTCTCCTCCAATACCAAAAGTAAATAAGAAATCTAACGAAAATTGTTTATATCTAAAAGAGTTAGATACAGACCCAATTAAATCAGGAATACTACTACTATCTGTAAATGCTTCTCCAGCTTCTTGATAATCGTTAGTAGTTGCTTGTGTACCATCTGCATTTAAAACAGCAGTTCTTCCTCCGTCATCAGTATCTTCAAACATATAGTATAAAGCATCACCATTATCTACATCTACACCTGCATAATGATAAATGTAATAATCATATCTAGATCTACCTACTTCCCAACGTTTTGATCCGTTATCTGCTGGACTATCAATTTTAGTGATTTCATTTTTAAAAGTAGATGCTTGTACAGATAAGTCCCAATTAAAATCTTTAGTATTTAAGATATGACCTGTTAAACTAAGTTCTAAACCTTGGTTATAAATATCTCCTAAATTTGTAGGAAACACATCTAATCCTTCAGAAAGAGGAATACCTAATTCATATAATAAATCTTGTGAAGTTTTTTTATAAAATTCTACAGAACCTTCTAATACATTATTAAACAAACCAAACTCTAATGCAACATCCCAACTAATTTGGTTCTCCCATTCTAAATCTACATTTCCTGTATTAGACCAAATAATACCAGGTGCACCTGCGTTTGGTATTATTTCATACAATGCTTGAGAAGCATAAAAAGTACCAAGTCTTTCGTTTCCAATTTCACCATAAGAGGCTCTTAATTTTAATCTATCGATGAAAGAAACGTTTTCCATAAAACTCTCTTGGTCTATTCTCCAAGAACCACCTACTGAATAAAACGTTCCCCAACGTGCATCTTTAGAAAATCTAGAAGTACCATCTCTTCTTGCAGAAGCACTTAAGTAATATTTGCTATCAAAATTATAATTTAATCTTGCAAAATACCCTTCTATTCTATGGTCTGTACTATTTCCATTTACATTATCTCCTGCTGCAAAATTATCAAACTCATAAATACCAGTAGCAGTTTGAGTATTGGCAATACCTCCTAATGTAGAAAACTCTCTATTCATACTCTCGTGTCCTAAAGTTACGTCTACATTATGAACATCTTTAATAGAAGTATTGTATGTTAAAACTTGATTAAAGTTTTCAATAACTCTTCTGTATCTATCTTCACTATATCTACCTGTTGGAGCACCATCACCTACAGTTTCGTTTTCATATCCTTTAGTAATATTGTCTTGAATATCTCTACCGTAAGATACTCTAGCTTTTAAACCATCTAAAATAGTAAGTTCAGCATAATTTCTAAATCCATAAAGATTAAGTTTATCTTGATCTTCGTTTAAAATTAACTCAGCAATACCATGTCTCCCTGGATTGTATGGTCTTGTTTGAATGTTGTTAGCTGGATATCCTTCTCCTAAATCATATAAAGGGTTTCCTGAAGCATCATTTACAATCTTACCATTATTATCTACTTGATAAACTGGATAAATAGGACCTAAACTGTTAGCCCAAGCAAAAGGGTTTGCTGTAGAACTATCACCTCCACTAGTTGGCCCATGAGAATTTGTAGTTGTAATATACGCACTACCACCAACAGTAAGATTTTTAGTTGGTGAAAAATCTGCATTTAATCTATTAGTAACTCTCTCATAATCACTTTCAATAACATACCCTTCTTCTTTTAAATAAGAAGCAGAATAAAATATAGAATGATTTTCGCCACCAGAAGAAACGTTTACAGAATGATTTTTTCTACTACCCGTTCTCTCTAAATAATCGAACCAATCTAAAGATTGATATTTAAGGTTAGCACTAGGATTTAATTTACCATCTGTACCAACAATTTGATCATTTGCAACATCAAATGGGTTATAACCTAATTGGTTATAGATTTTTGCAGAAGCTTCAACTTCTGGGTTTGCACCACCAATTGTATTCTTGTAACCTTCCCACATTAACTCATAATAAGAACCTGCTCCTACCATATCATAATTAGGTATAGATCTTGTAATTACACTATACTGAGTAGATGCACTTACAGTAGTTCTATTCTTTTTTCCTTTTTTAGTTGTAATAATAACAACACCATTTGCTGCTCTAGAACCATATAAAGATGTAGAAGCTGCATCTTTTAAAACAGTCATAGAAGCAATATCATCTTGGTTGATAGAACCTAAAGATCCATCAAACTGCATTCCATCTACAATAAATAATGGATCTGTAGAACCATTAAGAGTACCAACACCACGAATTACAATATCTGGTGAAGACCCTGGTTGCCCAGAAGCTGAAAGAAACTGAACTCCAGTTGCTTTACCTTCTATAGCTCCAATTGGAGATGTTACAGATCTAAGTGCTAAATCTGTTGCTCCAACAACATTAGCAGAACCTGTAAAGGCTTCTTTAGTTGTTGTTCCGTAAGCCACAACAATAACTTCATCTAATACACTATTATCTTCTTCTAAAGTAACATTAATAAAAGCAGAATTACCTACTTTTTTTTCTACTGATTTAAAACCTAAGTAGCTAAATATTAAAACGTCTCCTTTTTTACTAGTAATTTTATAATTTCCATCAAAATCTGTTTCAACTCCTTTAGTAGTTCCTTTTACTAAAACACTAACACCAGGTAAACTTCCTGATTGATCTGAGACAGTCCCAGAAATAGTTTTCTTTTGAGCAAAAGTAACTTGCACAATTAACCCCAAAAACAGCATTAGGGATACCTTTAAAAATTTTCTCATTGTTATATGTATTTGAATTAATTATGTGCCAAAAATCTTAATTTTTTCTTAATATAAAAAATTAAGATTAACATTTATTTAATTTATAAGACAGAAACCACTAATCCCATTGAACAATACTCATCATTTTTAACAAATCACTGAAGATAATTCAATACATTAGCTGTTTTTTATTTAACATTAAGTTAACGAATTTCACAATATTTATTCAAAAAAAGTAAATAAATAGCAATTTGAAAGTTAATTATTTAGAAAATCTATGAATTCTTAAAATATTTTATTAAAATGATTATCTTCATTTTTCTTAATTAAAGTATTTTTTATAAAAAATCCATTTTATTTTATTTCATCAATTTTATTTGCTTTTTCAAAAAAAAGATATTAAGCACCAACAAAACAAACTAAAACACTAACAAACAAACACATAGAACTAAAAACCTTTTTTTTTTAGCTATTTTTTAAAAAAAAAGATAAAGTAGGACCTCTTAATTTTTTCCTCGTGATTTTTTTAAAAAAAACACTAAAGATTCTTTTTATAACTAAAAATAGGGTGATGCCAACTGGAAATGAATTCGTGATATTATGGAACGATAATTATCTTAAAAAGCGCTATTAAAATAACAAAAAAAGACTCCCTATTAAATAGGAAGTCTTTTAAACCTTATATCTAAAAAAAGTAAATTATTTAGTCTTGCAACGCAAATACTTGTTTTAATAAAGCAGAAGTTCTTAAACCTGCTTTTTCTCTAATTCCTTTTTCCTCAACTTCAATCATTGTAAAAACACCTTTTAAAGCTTGGTTTGTTACATATTGAGTTAAATCTAGATTCACTTTATTTACAAAAGGAATAGAATTGTATTTACTAATTAAGTTACTCCAAACCTTATCTGCACCTACTTTAGAGAAAGAATTTTTAATAACTGGACTAAAACTAGCCGTTAAACTCTCTGTAGTTTTACCTTGCAAATACGTTGTTGCAGCGTTTTGATCTCCTAAAAGAATATTTTTAGCATCTGTAAAAGACATATCTTTTACTGCGTTTACAAAAATAGGAGTCGCTGTTTTTACCGCATCTTCTGCTGCTCTGTTTAAAACTTTAATTCCTTCATCTGCTAAATTACCCAAACCAATTTTACGCAAACCATTATCTACCGCTTGTAATTCTTCTGGTAACATAATTTTTACCAATTCGTTTTTATAAAACCCGTTGGTTGCTGTTAACTTAGAAACCTGGTTTTTTATTCCATTATCTAAAGCTTCACGTAAACCATTCCCAATTTGCTCTTGACTTAAACCTGTTCCTTGTGTTACCTGATTTGCAACTTTTTGCAATTCCGCACATCCCACAAGCTGAACTGCCATCACTAAAATTAAAATTCTTTTTATCATTTTATTTATATCATTTATCTACTCTTTGGAAACTATTTTCCTTTAAAAGTCACTTTGTTATTTAAAAGAATCTGTTTTTTTATCGTACCCATAAGGACAATGTTTACATCCGCTTTTACAGCAATATCCTCTTTTTAGGTGAAACTTTTCTGTAAACACTTTATAACCTTGTTCATTTACATAAAAATCACCTTCCTCTAATTCTACTCTTTTATTATACACCTTGCAAAAATATCATTTTAATCCATAAAAAAAGCGTTCCTAAGAACGCTTTTTAAACTTTTATTTTTCTTGTCCTGGAGGAAATCTAGAAACAATCTCTTTTACAAATTCATTAATTCTAGCCTCTTTTTTTTCTCTATTCTGAAGTTTTAAAGCTCCAGTACCAATTCCTTGCCAAACTAATTCTTTTTTCTTTTTATCAATAAAATCGATAAATAAGGTACCTTCTGTGTATTGAGAAACGTTAATATTATTATTCATGCCTCCCATCATCCAAGGATTCCAACCCCAACCATAACCGTATCCAAAATTATTATTTTGCTGCACGTTCACTTTTTCTCTAGACTTGGTAAAAATACTCACCAACATATCTGGATTTTCAGATTTAGAAAAACCTTGCGCTAATAATTGAGATTCTATAGCACGTAAAATTCTTTTTTTATCCAAATCAGAAATTTCTGCTTTGTCGATACCCGGTCTATAAAAAGCAAAGGTTTTATACTTATTAAAATCTACTTTATTATCATAATCTGTTGTAACTTTTATAGCATTACAAGAGGTTAGCAACGCTGCACTAAACAGGAATAAGAATATTTTTTTCATGATATCTATTTTAAATTATTGAATCAGTTAACAAATCTACAATAAAACGTAAGCTAAAACAGTATTCTATCTTTCTAAAAATGAGTAATTAATAAGGTTTTAACACTTAAAACAAAGAGCAATAATTATGCCATTTAAAAACTAAATTTGTGATACTAAACAAATCTAGTTATTTTAGGCTAAAGTTTTAGCCCACTCTTATTTATGATTTTAATTTTTAAACATATTGTTCCGAATGGTTTTGTTGGCATCACTTTATTCCCTTTTATTTTCTTGAAAAACAAAAAATTAAAAGAAGACAAAACACTTATCAATCATGAGAAAATTCATTTAAAACAGCAAGCGGAATTACTAATAATCTTCTTCTATCTTTTTTACGGACTAGAATGGATTTTTAAATTTTTTAAGCACAAAAATGGATATCTTGCCTACAAAAATTTAAGTTTCGAACGGGAGGCTTATCAACATGAAAAAGATTTTAACTACATAAAAAACAGAAAGTTTTGGGCATTTATAAACTATTTATAAAACTAAGTATCCTTCTTATTTTCTTCGGATGTATTAATGGCTGTAAAAAAGAGCGGAAAAAAGTTGCTGAAAAAACAATTGCCGTTGCCAAGAAAAAGGACTCTCTTGTGCTGCTTCCTAAATACCTCACAAAAAATTATGTGTTAGGAAAGTTTGATTACACCAAAAACCCCGATTTTGTAATTGTTCCTAAAGAAAATTCATCAAAAAAAATATATCTAAGAAAAGAAGTGTTGACTGCTTTTCTTAAAATGAAAAATGCTGCTCAAAAAGAAGGGATTACTTTAAAAGTGATTTCTGGAACTAGAAACTTTGAGCATCAAAAGAATATATGGAATTACAAATGGAATGTGAAATTCAAAAATTTAGCCCCTTTAAAAAGAGCTCAAAAAATTCTTGAATACAGTTCAATGCCTTCTACATCTAGACATCATTGGGGAACCGATTTAGACCTTAATAGTTTATCTAATACTCACTTTTTACATGGTCAAGGAAAAAAAACATACGATTGGTTATTAAAAAATGCTGCTAGATTTGGGTTTCATCAAGTGTACACATCCAAAGAAAATGGAAGAACGGGGTATCATGAAGAAAAATGGCATTGGTCTTACACGCCACTTTCTACCCTTTATTTAAAATTTTACAATGACAACGTTATCCTAAAAGATATAAACGGGTTTAAAGGACACACTTTTGCCAAAGATTTAAACGTTATTCAGGCTTATGTAAATGGTATAAACCCAATAATCTCAAACCTCAACATTTAAGATTACGTTAAAATTAACTTATATTTTTATTAAATCCGTAAATTGCACGCGTAAATACAAACATCTATTACGAATGAAACAAATAAAAACATACAAACCGACACATAAAGTACGAATTGTAACTGCTGCTGCACTTTTTGATGGTCATGATGCTTCCATTAATATTATGCGTAGAATTATTCAATCTACCGGAGTGGAAGTTATTCACTTAGGTCACGATAGATCTGTGGAAGAAGTAGTTAATTGTGCCATTCAAGAAGATGTAAATGCCATTGCAATTACCTCTTATCAAGGTGGGCACAATGAGTATTTTAAATATATGTACGATTTATTACAAGAAAAAGGTGCAGGACACATTAAGATTTTTGGTGGCGGAGGCGGTGTAATTCTTCCAAAAGAAATTAAAGAATTAATGGAGTATGGAATTACCCGAATTTATTCTCCTGATGATGGTAGAGAATTTGGTTTGCAAGGAATGATTAATGACTTGGTACAAACTGCTGATTTTGCAATTGGGGACAAATTAAATGTAAATTTAAAAGAATTAGCAAATAAAGAAATTGGTAAAATTGCAAGAGTAATCTCTTCTGCAGAAAATTTTCCTGAAATTGCAAAAGATACTTTAGATAAAATCCACACTAAAAATAAAACTTCTAAAACTCCAGTTTTAGGAATTACAGGAACCGGTGGTGCTGGTAAATCTTCTTTGGTTGATGAATTGGTTCGTCGTTTTTTAATTGATTTCCCCGAAAAAACCATTGGTTTAATTTCTGTTGATCCATCAAAAAGAAAAACAGGTGGCGCACTTTTAGGAGATCGAATTAGAATGAACGCCATTAATAATGATCGTGTTTATATGCGCTCATTAGCTACGCGTCAATCTAACTTAGCATTGTCTAAATATGTTAACGAAGCTGTTCAGGTTTTAAAAGCAGCCGAGTTTGATTTAATCATTTTAGAAACTTCTGGAATCGGACAATCAGACACCGAAATTATAGAACACTCTGATACTTCTTTATACGTGATGACACCAGAATTTGGTGCAGCAACCCAGTTAGAAAAGATTGATATGTTAGATTATGCAGATTTGGTTGCCATTAATAAGTTTGATAAACGTGGTGCTTTAGATGCCGTTAGAGATGTAAAAAAACAATATATGCGTAACAATAATTTGTGGCATATTCATCAAGATGATTTACCTGTTTATGGTACGATTGCATCTCAATTTAACGATCCAGGAATGAATACTTTGTATAAAAGTATTATGGACAAGTTGGTAGAGAAAACCGGAGTAGATTTAAAATCGAAAATGGAAATCACCAAAGAAATGTCTGAAAAAATCTTTGTAATTCCGCCTGCAAGAGTTCGTTATTTATCTGAAATTGCAGAAAGCAACAGAGCGTATGATAAAAAAGTAGACGACCAAGTTGTGGTTGCTCAAAAATTATATGGAATTTATCAAACGGTTCTTTCTATTATAGAAAACGACACGTCATTGCGAGCTACGAAGCAACCTCTAATTATAAAATCTGGATTAAATTCTGATGAAATTCTGTCTCTCGACTGCGCTCAAGATGACAAAGAGTTTTTAAAATTATTACTTGCCCAATTCGAAAAAGTAAAATTAAATCTAAACCCTTATAATTGGGAAGTGATTTTAAATTGGCAAGAAAAGGTTCAGAAATATAAAGACCCAATCTACACGTTTAAAGTGCGTGATAAAGAAATAAAGATAGCAACACACAGTGAATCTCTATCTCAATCTCAAATACCTAAAGTTGCTTTGCCAAAATATAAAGCTTGGGGAGATTTATTACGTTGGGTTTTACAAGAAAACGTTCCAGGAGAATTCCCTTATACAGCAGGATTGTATCCTTTTAAAAGAACCGGAGAAGACCCAACAAGAATGTTTGCTGGTGAAGGTGGACCAGAAAGAACCAATAGAAGGTTTCATTATGTGAGTTTAGGAATGGACGCAAAACGCCTTTCTACAGCGTTTGATTCTGTTACTTTATATGGAAATGACCCTGGAAGAAGACCTGATATTTACGGAAAAATAGGAAACGCAGGAGTTTCAATTTGTTGTTTAGATGATGCCAAGAAATTATATTCTGGTTTCGATTTAAGTCACGCAATGACTTCTGTTTCAATGACCATAAATGGCCCCGCACCAATGTTGTTAGGCTTTTTTATGAATGCAGCTATTGATCAGAATTGTGAGAAATACATCATCCAAAATAAATTAGAAAAACAAGTTGAAGCAAAGTTTAAAGAAATATATGACAACAAAGGGTTAGAAAGACCTGTTTATCAAGGAGATTTACCCGAAGGAAATAATGGTTTAGGTTTACTATTATTGGGATTAACGGGAGATTTAGTTTTACCTTCCGATGTTTATCAACAAATAAAAAAAGACACTTTAGCACAAGTTAGAGGAACCGTACAAGCGGATATTTTAAAAGAAGATCAGGCACAAAATACCTGCATATTTTCTACGGAATTTGCGTTGCGTTTAATGGGTGATGTACAAGAGTATTTCATCGAAAAACAAGTTAGAAACTTTTATTCGGTTTCTATTTCTGGCTATCATATTGCAGAAGCTGGCGCAAACCCAATTACACAATTGGCATTAACGTTGTCTAACGGATTTACGTATGTAGAATATTATTTAAGTCGTGGAATGGATATTAATAAATTTGGACCAAACTTATCTTTCTTTTTCTCTAACGGAATTGATCCAGAATATTCTGTAATTGGTAGAGTTGCTCGTAAAATTTGGGCAAAAGCCATGAAAAATAAATACGGTGCAAACCCAAGAGCACAAATGTTAAAGTATCATATTCAGACTTCTGGACGCTCTTTACACGCACAAGAAATCGATTTTAATGATATAAGAACTACACTGCAAGCTTTGTACGCAATTAACGATAACTGTAATTCTTTACACACCAATGCCTATGACGAGGCCATTACAACGCCAACGGAAGAATCTGTAAGAAGAGCGATGGCGATTCAGTTAATCATCAATAAAGAATTAGGTTTAACTAAAAATGAAAACCCAATTCAAGGTGCCTTTATTATTGAAGAATTAACCGATTTGGTAGAAGCTGCCGTTTTAGAAGAATTTGATAGAATTACAGAACGTGGAGGTGTTTTAGGTGCCATGGAAACCATGTATCAACGTTCTAAAATACAAGAAGAAAGTTTGTATTATGAAACGTTAAAACACAATGGAGAATTCCCAATTATTGGGGTAAATACTTTTTTAAGTTCTAAAGGTTCTCCAACTGTACAACCTGCAGAAATTATCCGTGCAACGGAAGAAGAAAAACAATATCAAATTCAGACTAAAGAATTGCTAAACAAAGCGAATCCGAAGAAAGTAAAAGAACAAATTGCTATTTTACAGGAAGCGGCAATTCAGAATGAAAATTTATTTGAGAAGTTAATGGAAGCAACCAAAGTTTGTTCTTTAGGACAAATTACAGAAGCGTTATTTAAAGTTGGCGGACAGTATAGAAGGAATATGTAAGCAGTGAACCACTTTTCATTTTTATAAAAAGTGTGTGAATCGCTTATTCCGCTTTTGGGCGGGATCTTATAGTTGTATAATAATTTTAAAATTAGCTTATCCCTTAAAAACAGGAATCTATATTCCTTCTAATAATATTTCATAAAAATAAAAATCCGCACTAATTGTGCGGATTTTTGATTTTATGTTTTTAAAATTTAATACTTTTTATATTCTGTTTTTCCTGTCTTTAAGTAATTAATGATATGTTGTACCGCTCTTTCTTTTGCTTTATTAAATGTTTTTGTAAAATCGAACATAAAAACAGACTCTCCTCCAATAACAACAAAGTCTAAAATTTCTTTTCCATTTTTAGCATCGTAAATTTCAACTTTTACATTGATAACACAATACTCTACAGACGTTGAAGTGTTCATCCCCATCCCATTCATACCCATTGCTCCAGTACTATTCCACTCTACTCTATTGGAAATTTCAAAATTTGAGAAATAAATTACGTAATCAGAATTTTCAGTGTTTAAATCGTCATATTTAAAACTTTTACGATCAATTGAAATATTAGAAAAAAGATTATTCTCAAATCCTTTTTCAGAGAATTCATTCATAAAATTGAATGTAAAATCGACTTTTTGGGGAAAATTTTTCTCGAATGTTTTTTTAAAGTTATTTACCCTTACATCATCTGTAGCAAAAACAATTACTTTCTTTGTTTCAGGAGTTTTTATATCTTCTTTTTTAGAAATATACTGTACATATTGTTTGTTTACTTTACAAGAAGACAAACTAAATAGTATTGTAAAAAAGACTATTATTAAAACTGATTTTCTTTTCATTTTTTTTTATTTAAGCGGCAAAACTACACAAAATAAAAGTTTATTAACTCTAATGAGGTGTTCATAATTATCAACTTTCAATAATAATTGAAAATTAAATAACTTTATACTTTAGAGATTAATTATTATCTTTCATTTAAAATAGAATTACATGAAATTATTAGGAGTTGGCTCTAGAATAGAGCCATTCAGAATTTGGTTTAGGTGTTGTTACCAATGTAACAAGTAAACATTATTGGGTAACTTTTATAAAAGATGGTTTAGAAACCATAGATATAGACAGCGATTTTGAAGTAATTGAAGCTGTTGAAGATGAAGTTGATACCGTAAGTTTTTATGAAGTAGAAAAATCTTTAAAAGCTATTTTGCAAAAATGGTCTGATGTTACAGAGATTTCACCTATTGCAGATAAATGGAAAAAAGGGACTTTAATTTTTCAACCAGAAGACACAAATTTATCAACCAAAGAAATACCTATTGATACGTTTTTTCATAAAATAGTAATGGTCAGAGACCGAATTAGAGTGATGGAGCAAAAAATAAACTCTAGTAAAACTTTAGATGACCAAGATAAAATAGATTTACAACAATACATTACTAGAATTTATGGCAGTTTAACTACATTTAATGTACTTTTTAAAGTAAAATCTGATCATTTTGTAGGAGAAAGATCTAAATAATGCATCTTTTTAAGTTAAAAATTGTCCATTATAAAAACAAAAATGGACAATCAACTTTTAAAAACAGCATTTTACCATCAATTAAAATCAGGAAGAAAAGCTTTAAAAAAGAACTCTTTCAAAATTGCTTTTTATCATTTTGAAAACGCACACATTCTTGGGCAAAATCATATAATTAGACACACTGTTTGTCATTATTGGATGTTTCTTTTTGGAATAAAAAATAGAAATCTAAAAGAAATAATTGGACAAGCTCTAAGAATAATTGCTTCTCTTCTGTTTACTTATATTTGGATTCCTAAGGGAAATACAGGAGGATCAAACATTTCTGCAATCAGAAAAATGCCTATTAGAAAAGAATTAAAGAAATACTTTTATTTTAATGCATCTTTTTAAACATTATAAAGTCTATTAAGTGAATATTAAAAAGAATATCATGAAAAATAATAATTGTAGTTGTAATTGTGAAGGCTGTAAAACCGGAGATTGTAAAAATTGTACTTGCCAAAATTGTTCTTGTAATAATTGTAATTGTTAACATATAATGTCATTTCGAATGAGGTACAATTGAAAAATATTTTTTTATGATTCTTCCAAATTCTTCGTTCGAAATGATATTTGGAAACCGAAAATTATAATGATGACCACAAATAAAGTTTGGAAAACATATTCTGAAGATTTAAAAAGATTTATCATTAGCAAGGTGAAAAACACAACAATTGCCGATGATATTTTACAAGATACTTTTATCAAAATTCACACTAAACTGCACACCTTAAAAGACATTACTAAATTAAAACCATGGTGCTTTACAATCGCTAGAAATTCTATTTTAGATTATTGGAAATCTAAAAATCAGACTTTTGAAATTGCTAGTTTTGAAACAGAAACAGAATTAATAGAACACCAGCACACAGAAAAAGATTGCCTTAAAGGTATCTTAAAAACTTTGCCTAAAAAATATAGAGACCCATTATTTTTATCAGATATTAAAGGATTAAAACAGCAAGAAGTTGCTACTCATTTACATCAATCATTATCAACAACAAAATCTCAAATACAGCGTGCAAGAAAATTAATTGCACAAGGTTTTATGGATTGTTGTGGATTTGTAATTAATAAAAAAGGGAACTTGGTTGGCGAAATTAAAGCAAAAGAAGACTGTAAAGTTTGTAATTAAAATTGACAAATACCTGCTTTTTTTATTAACTTAGCTAAAACAACAAATTCAAAAAAAAGCAACAAAATGTCTACACTTAAAAAAGAAGATATTAGTCAAGAAGTATTTGATTTATACGATGATTATGCACATAACAAAATAGATAGAAAAGAGTTTTTAAAAAAACTTTCTCTATTTGCTGTGGGTGCCATTACATTGCCTGCTTTATTGAGTTTTATTTCTCCTAATTATGTAGATTCTATTGTTGTAGACCCAGTAGACCCTAGATTAATATCTGAAACCATACACTATGCTTCACCTAAAGGTGGAATAAAAATGACAGGATTACTCTCTAAACCTAAAGATGCTGCGAGTAAGTTACCTGGCGTTATTGTAGTTCACGAAAACAGAGGGTTGAATCCTTATATAAAAGATGTTACTAGAAGAACTGCTTTAGAAGGTTTTATTGCTTTGGCACCTGACGCACTTTCTCCTATGGGAGGATATCCTGGTGATGATGATAAAGGTAGAGAAATGCAGAACAAGAGAGACCAAAAGGAAATGTTAGAAGACTTTATTGCTGGCTATAATTACCTTAAAAACCATAAAGATTGTAACGGTAAAGTAGCTGTTGTTGGTTTTTGTTTTGGCGGATGGATTTCTAATATGATGGCGGTAAGATTACCAGATTTAGCAGCTGCAGTGCCTTATTATGGTAGACAACCAGAAAAAAAGGATGCCATACAAATTAAAGCTCCTTTATTATTACAATATGCAGGTTTAGATAAAAGAGTTAATGAAGGTTGGCCAGAGTTTGACAAAGTTTTGACAGAAAATAATATTGAACACAAGGCATATTTTTATTCGGATGTAAACCACGGGTTTCACAACAATACAACACCAAGGTACGATGAAGCTGCTGCAGATTTGTCTTGGGAAAGAACCATTGCTTTTTTTAATAAACATTTAAAAGAATAGTTTACAATCCATCATTCTTATAAAACAAGGAAACTATTTCACTATATTTTAATTACTTTTATCCTTTAAATATTAAAGGTGAAAAAGAAAACTCTTATTAGTAAAGAATTAGACGACTTTTACAACAAAGCTTCAGAAGAAACCAGACTAGAAAAAGGTATGGGTATTTTTGAATTTGAACGTATTAAAGAACTGATACAACAACACATATATAAACCAAACAACACCATTATAGATGTTGGTGGTGGAACAGGAAAATATGCTGAATGGTTGGCAAAAAATAATCATACGGTACATTTAGTAGAGCCTGTTTTAAAGCACATTAAACTTGCAGAAAAGAGAGCAAAAAAACTAAAAAAACCTTTTACGGTTACTATTGGCGAAGCCCAAAAACTACCATTTAAAGATAATTCTGCAGATTTGGTAATTTTACACGGCCCTTTGTACCATTTGCAACAAAGAGAAGATAGAGTTGCTGCAATTATAGAAGCTAAAAGAGTGTTGAAAAAAGGCGGCATTATTTTAGGTTTTGCTATAAATGCTACTGCTTCTACGGTTGTTGGCTTAATGAATGGAATGATACATGCCAACTCGTTTTTTGATATGTGTAAAGCAGAATTAACCACAGGTGTACATGATGCACCCAAAGATTTTCCTTTTTTATTAGCAGATGCTTTTTACCATAAACCAGCAGGTTTAAAAGCTGAGTTTTTAGAACAAAACCTTCACTTTATAAATCTTTTTGCAGTAGAAGGAATGATTTGGCTAGACAATGAATATTTTGCAAATATGTTAGATAAGAAAAAATCGAAAACCTTAAAAGCTTTACAAACCCTTACTCAAAACGATGAGTATTTGTTACCTTTTAGTCCGCATATGATGATTGCTGTTAAAAAATAATTTGTTTTCCTTTGATAAAAAAAAAGTCCTTTTATGAATAAATTACAAATAATCGGAATCGTAATTATAATCATTGGAATTATTTCGGGATATATTTTTGTAGAAAACAACATTATTAGTACAGTATCAGGAGTTTTATCAGCTATAGGTTTAACTTTAATATTAAAATGGTTTCCTTTAAAAAAAAGATTAAACTAAATTAAGTGTCAGAGAAAGAGGTGCATTGGGGAGTTTGTATAAACTGTAAAGGAAGAGGAAAGAAAAGAAAAAGTCTTCCTAAAAAAATACGCTTCAATTATAAAATAGCCTTAGAACAATTTAACAATTCTAAAGGAAAAGAGCCTGCTCCTATTCGCCCGAAGGGACAATTACAAACCTGTTCTAATTGTAAAGGAACTGGATTATCACTTTCTAATACTCAACCTTTTGTAAACAAAAAAGACTATCCGCACGTTGCTATAATTGGTGCCGGAATCGGTGGCGTTGCACTTGCTGTTGCTTGTTTGCATCGTGGAATTCCTTTTACGCTTTACGAACGAGATAGTAGTTTTAATACACGCTCTCAAGGCTATGGACTTACTTTACAACAAGCTAGTAAAGCAATGGCATCTTTAGGTATACTATCTTTAGAGAAAGGTATAACATCAACCAAGCACATCGTACATACTGCCAAAGGTAAAATCGTAGGCGAATGGGGAATTAGAAAATGGGGACGATCAGACACAAAAGCATCGCCAAAACGAACAAACATTCACATTGCAAGACAGTCTTTGCGTTTAGCGTTACTTGAGCAACTAAATGGAAGTGAGCATGTAAAATGGGGACATCAATTATTAAATTTTAATGAAACCGAAGAAGGTATAACGCTAAACTTTCAGGTAAACAACCAAATAAAAAGCGCCAAGGCAGATCTTGTTGTTGGTGCTGACGGAATACGTAGTACCGTTAGAAAACTACTAATTGACGATGATATAACTCCCTTGCGTTACTTAGGTTGTATTGTAATTTTGGGTATTTGTCCATTAAAAAATTTGGAAGGTGTTGAAAGCTCTCTATTAGATGCTGCAACCGTTTTTCAAACCGCAAATGGTAACGAAAGAATTTACATGATGCCTTATGATTCCGAAACCATTATGTGGCAACTTAGTTTTCCCATATCAGAAAAAGAAGCTAAAAACCTAAATATAAAAGGAGCTAAAGCTCTAAAAGAAGAAGCCTGTAAAAGAACGCTGTGGCACACTCCTATTCCTCAAATTGTAGCAGCAACCAAAGAGAATTTAATTTCTGGTTATCCGGTATATGATCGAGAATTACTAAAACCTGAATTCTTAAAAAATGCAAACGCAGTTACTATAATAGGAGATGCAGCGCATCCAATGAGCCCTTTTAAAGGCCAAGGCGCTAACCAAGCTTTACTTGACGCATTGTCACTTGCTAGAGAAATTGTAAGAAATTGTAATCCATTGTCTAAATGGAAAGAAACAGGAATACGAAAAAGTGTATTAACTGCCTTTGAATCTGAAATGTTAGAACGAAGTGCTACTAAAGTAAAGAGTTCTGCCGAAGCTGCAGAATTGTTGCACTCTGAAATTGTACTTTATAAAGGTGATGGACCTAGAGGGAAACATCGAGAATAAAACAAACAAATAATCATCACCATTTTAAAATCAAAATTAAGACACCTCTCCCTTTGTTTAAAGTCTAAAAAAAGACAAATATCTATTTCAACCACTTTTCTATTCCTCTCAATCAACTAATTTTCAGCAGAGTTCTAAACATTATAAAAAAATAATACATTTATCTGTATTTTTCATGTCACTTTTTATCAAACTATGTGTCTAATAAGTTAGAACAATAAACATATAATGATGAAAAAAACACAGTTCCTATTCACTTTAATATTCATTTTTTTAGTAACTATTTCTTATGCTCAAGATGTGGAGTATAAAAACAAAACCTACACTGTTAAAAGAGAATCCATTTATTTAGCTAAGGTAGACGTAACCAAAACCTTAGCCCCAGAAATGGTCAATGAAATTTTTGCCATTCATACTACCAATGAAGAAAAAATAAAAGCAGCTAAAAAAGCTGAGAAAGAAAAAAAAGCTTCTGAAAAGAAAGTAAAAAAAGCCGAAAAAGCTTTAAAAAATAAAGTAAAAGCTCAGAAAAAATTAAGCAAAGCAAACGATAAGTTAAAAAGTGGTATTAAGAAATACAATAAACTTAAAAAGAATGGTGATTTATCTCCTAACGACAACAAAAAATGGTTAGGTAAAATAGAAAAGCTAAAAAAGAATGTAACAAAAGCAGAAAAAAGTTTTAAAAAAGCATAAACTTTTATGGTTACACAAAAATGATAAAAAAAGGTCTGGTTTAAATAAAACCAGACCTTTTTTTACATCTATCAATTTGTAAAAGTTAAAGAATTACCTTCTCCTTTTAGGTGCTCTACTTGCTTTTTTCTTTCTCTTATTAAAAGGAACAGGCACTGCATCATCAAAAGTATTCTTTACTTCTTTGGCATTTTTGTTCTTTTTCCAAGAATTATTTTCAGGTAATAATTTCTGTAATAAATCTTGTCTTCCAACTTTGTTCAACGTGTTTTTAATCCAATCTTTATTCTCTTTCTTATACCAAAAGAAAAATTTATGTTGGTCTTCACGCTCCTTTTTAGTCTTAGGTGTTTTGGTTGGTTTTAGAGTATAAGGATGATATCCAGAGTAATAAATAACCGTTGCAACCGTCATAGGTGTTGGTGTAAAACCTTGTACTTGTTCTAACTGAAAGCCCATATCTTTGGTTTCTGCAGCTAAATTTGCCATGTCTTCTACCTCACTTGCTGGGTGACTAGAAATAAAATACGGAATCAATTGTAAGTTCAATTTCTTCTTAATATTTATTTTATCGAAACGCTCTTTAAACATGTGAAAATATTTAAAAGAAGGTTTACGCATCAACTTTAAAACAGGGTCAGATGTATGCTCTGGCGCTACTTTTAATCGACCAGAAACATGCTTTGTCATTACCTCTTCTGTATACGCATCTAATTCCTTTGGGTCTGCGTTTTTATTGAATTCTGGCACCAACATATCATGTCTAATTCCACTTCCAATAAAAGATTTTTTAATCTTCGGATGCTTATCAACTGCTTGATATAATTCCGTTAAAGGTTTATGAGACGTATCTAAATTAGAACAAATCACAGGCGATATACAACTAGGTGCCACACACTTGTCGCAAATAGATTGCACTTTTCCTTTCATCTGATACATGTTGGCAGAAGGCCCACCAATATCAGATAAATACCCTTTAAAATCGGGCATATTTGCCACTTTATCTATTTCTCTTAAAACAGATTCCTGACTTCTACTTGCTATAAACTTTCCTTGATGCGCAGAAATTGTACAGAAACTACAACCACCAAAACATCCTCTGTGAATGTTAATAGAAAATTTAATCATTTCAAACGCGGGTATCGGTCCACGTTTGTTATATTTTGGATGCGGTAAACGTGTAAAAGGCAAATCGAAAGAACCATCAATTTCCTTTTCTGTCATGGTAGGAAACGGCGGATTAATTACCAATGTATTCTCTCCTACTCGTTGTAAAACTCTACGTGCTTTTAACTTATTAGACTCTTGTTCTATCACTTTAAAGTTAGAAGCAAACGTTTTTTTATCCTTTAAACAAGCCTCATGAGAGTTAATGGTAACATCTTCCCAATCATTTACAACAGGTAATTTCTCTTTCTTTTCATTAACGTAAACAGCTGTTTGTTTAATGTTTTTTAAACTAGAAAACGGAACCCCTTTTTGCAATAACTCTACTATTTCTCGCAAAGGTTGTTCCCCCATTCCATACACCAACATATCTGCTTTAGACGTCTCTAAAATACCTGGTAATAATTTATCAGACCAATAATCATAATGTGTTACACGTCTTAAAGAAGCCTCAATACCACCAATTAAGACAGGAATATCCGGAAATTTTTCCTTTAAAATCTTAGAATACACAGACGTTGCATAATCAGGTCTAAACCCCTTATCACCATTTGGTGTATAGGCATCTTTATCTCTACGCTTTTTACTTGCCGTATAATTAGAAACCATCGGATCCATACAACCACCAGTAACCCCAAAAAACAAACGAGGTTTTCCTAGTTTTTCAAAATCTTGTAAATTATCGTTTACACTTGGTTGCGGCACAATAGCCACACGCAAGCCATAACTTTCTAAAATACGACCGATTACTGCAGGTCCAAATGATGGATGATCTACATAAGCGTCTCCGCTAAATAAAATAACGTCTAATTCTTCCCAACCACGAATTTTCACTTCCTTGTTTGTAGTTGGTAACCAGTCTGTTAATTGATGTCTTTTAGGTTCTTGCATAGTTTGCAAAAATACAAGAATTTTAATAGAAAAAACACTTATTTTTAGAATGTCTTTTTTTTGCAGTATTAGAAGCTATTTCCTGCTTTCACTACTCGCTTTGCGCCCAAAAGCGCAAGAGCTCAAACACACCGTTCAATCAGGGCTAAGGTATTTGTTTACTATTTGCCTCATCAAAAGTTTAGTTTCACTAAAAATGTCATTCCAAAAATAAGGAACGATTAAAGAAACTAATGTATCTAACACCTCTTTTCTGAGTTTTATCAATCTGCTAAAAAATCATTTAAAAATCAGTATAAATTTGTAATTAATTGAATCACATAGATATATTTTATAAAAAATTTATTATTTTTGGTTTACCAGATTGGTATACCAATTTGAAAAATAAAAATAGTATGCTAAAAAATTAAATTTTAAAAAAAACTAAAATGATTAATTTTCCCTCATTACCCAAAGTAGTACTTCTTTTTTCAATTATTTTTTCATGTAATTATAATGTGTTTTCTCAAACTACATATAACATTGATGATCCAGAATCTTTAAGAGATGTTATATATCAACCCGGAGATGTCATCATTTTAAAAAATGGTGTTTATGAAACCGATGAACGCATGCGGTTTCTTGGATCTGGTACCGCAGAAAACCCCGTTACTTTTAGAGCAGAAACACCTGGTGGAGTTGTTTTTACTGGTGGACCAAGATTAACCATTGGTGGTGAAACAGATAATTCTGGAGCAGTAATTGCAACCGGAGCATATTTAATCGTAGATGGTTTTCATTGGAAAGGGGGGTATGGTGCCAGTAATTTTATTGAATTTAGAAATGGTAATAATTATGCAAACCATAGTACACTACAAAATTGTGTAATAGACGGTTTAGGCATAGATCCAGATGACTTAAAAGAAGATTTGGCAGACGGACAAATTACCAAACACAGATGGGTTGTATTATATGGTACTTATAATACCGTTATAAATTGCTCGTTTATGAATAAAGTGAGTGCCGGAGCAATTGTTTTGGGAGAATATGCATACAACGCATTTCCTGACGGGGATGATGGTGCAAATAATAGTTGTGCAGAGGTTGGGCATATTGTTATGAATAATTATTTTTACAATTTTGGTAAAATAGAAGATTTATACGGCAGAAAACCAGATGGTTCTCCCCTATCTAACGCAGGAGATAGCGAAACCATACGTATGGGTACAAGCTCCTACCAAATGGTAAATAGCAATGCTACTGTTAGTAATAATTATTTTGTGCAATCTGATGGAGAAAATGAAATTATCACAAATAAAAGTAAAGGAAATACATACACTAACAACACTTTCAGAAGATGTAGAGGATCTTTAGTACTTCGTCATGGTTCTTACGCAACTGTACAAGGAAATTATTTTTTAGGCGAAAATGTAGACGGTACAGGTGGTATTAGAATTACCGATAGTAACCATACAATTACAAACAATTACATTCAAGATTGTATTACCGTTATGGAACAAGCAAAATGGAATAACGGTATCACTTTTATAGGTGGATCTGCAAATGCTGATATTGCTTGTTCTTCTGATGATGTTTCTAACGGATACCAAAAAACAGAAAACATAACGGTATCTAATAATACTATTGTAAACACAAATGCCCCTTTGTTTTACAATGAAGATAAAGGATCAACGGATCCAACAGGAACCGTTTCTAATAACTTAATTTATTTTGCTGATAATTATCCGAATATAACAGACGTTATCTCTGGTGATAGTGAAACTGCTTATACAAATATGGGTACAGCATTAACTTACCAAGGCAATGTTTATACTGGTACTAATTTGGGCGCAACAAATGCAAATTTCTCTGAAGAAACAAATATTACTGCTACTGCAAATGGTGAAATTTTTACTTTTTCAGGAACTGGAACTACAGGCAAAGGTGCAGATATGGGGGAAAACACACCAATAACCGACGCTATGGTAGGACATGGAATTGGAGCTTGTTTTACAGATAACTTAGGAGCTAGCATAACCAACGGAGATTGTACTATTCAAGTAAGTGAATCTTTAACGGTTAGTAGTTTACCTACTCTTACTTCAGATGCAGCTAGTTATACTATTTCCGTTTCTGCAAATGTAAGTTGGACGGCTGCCTCTAATGATGCTTGGATAACTTTAGATACAAATTCTGGAACTGGAGACACAACAGTTTCAATTACAGTAACTCAAAATACAGACGCAAGTAACAGAACAGGATCGGTAACTTTTACACAAGATGCTGGTGGAGATGATATTGTAAGAACTTTAACGATTACCCAAAGTGGAGCAGATTTAACAGACCTATACGACCTTATTAATACAGGAACTGGTTTACCTACAGATAAAGTTACTGTACATTCATTTTCTAAAGAAAATTCATCTAAATCTGAATTTGCTACAAATTCTTTGGATAAAGATTCTGATACAGAATGGACAGCAGATGATGGAAGTATATTATCCGGAGATTATAAAGGAGATGGAGAATATGTTATTTACAATTTAGGTAGCACTTACAAACTTGCCTTAATTCAGTTTAGCACTACAAATAAATCAGATGCCTTTGGTTTTCAAATATTGGTTTCTACAACAGGTACAGAAGATGCCGACTTCTCTAGGATATTGCCTACTTCTGGAGATTTATTATTAACAGCTACCAATACTACAGACTTTAATCAATACCAAATTAATACAAATGCAACTTATGTAAAAGTTGTAGGTTACGGACGTTTTAATAGTGATGGAGATAAAAGAAAAAGTGCTTGGAGCGCCATTAAAGAAATTGAATTTTACAAAACTTCAACACTATCTTTAAAAGATCCTGTTTTAAACACTAAAATTACAGTATACCCAAACCCAACAAGTCGTATTTTAAATGTAAAAGCAGACAATCAAAATATAAACCTAGTAACTCTTTACAATATTAACGGAAAAAAAGTATTAGAATCTAAAAACAACCAACAAAAAACAGCTGTAAACGTTGATGTTTCTAAATTATCCAAAGGAACATATTTTGTTGTTATTTCTGATATCAATAATGCTAAAACATCCAAAACAGTTATTATTAAATAATATACTAAGGCTACAAAAAGGTTGAAAAAAAATCAGTATTATCATCATTTTAGTTATAATTCTGTAATTTAACATCAAAATAATTAAAATTAATGTTCAGTTTTGTAATTTTACTAGCTAAAATACGCAAAACCAACCATGAAAAAACATTTTTTTAAAATCCTTTTTGTAGCTTTTTCTTTTACTTTTTTTATCAGTTGTAATACAAAAACTACAGAAGAGAAAAAAGACATTAAAAGTACTTTTGTTGCAGACAACTACACAAAATCTGAAGTAGATATTGCAATGAGAGATGGCGTAAAGCTACACACAACCATCTACACCCCAAAAGACAACTCTAAAAAATACCCAATCTTAATGCAAAGAACTCCGTATAGTTCTGCGCCTTATGGAGAAGGAAAGATGAAAACCAAAATTGGACCAAATATTCATTTAATGAAAGAATTGAATATTGTGGTCTATCAAGATGTGCGTGGTCGTTGGATGAGTGAAGGTGTTTATGATAATATGCGTGCCTACATCCCTAATAAAACAGCAAAACAATCTGACGAAGTTTCTGATACTTATGACACCATAGATTGGTTGGTGAATAATGTAGAAAACAATAACGGAAATGTAGGTACTTGGGGAATTTCGTACCCAGGGCATTATGCAACCATTTCTACAATAGATGCACATCCTGCTTTAAAAGCAGCTTCTCCACAAGCCTGTATTGGCGATTTTTTCTTTGATGACTTTCATCATAACGGAGCTTTTTTGTTAAGTTATTTTAGAGCAATCTCTTTATTTGGTACTTACAAAGACACACCAACAGACTCTGCTTGGTATTCGTTTCCTAAAATGGATTCTCAAGATCAATATCAATTTTTCTTAGATAAAGGACCTTTAAAAAACTTAAACCAATATTTTCAGTACGATAAATTAGATGTTAAAACGGTTGAAAATAAAGATAGAATCGATGACTTTTTCTGGAAAGAACTCGTAGAACATCCTAATTACGATTCTGTTTGGCAAAGTAAAGGCATCATTCAGCATTTAGACAAAGTTCCGTCTACAGTTGCAACCATGATTGTTGGGGGGGAGTTTGATGCAGAAGATTTATACGGTCCTTTAGAAACCTATAAAGCCATTGAAAAATATGGAAAAGACAATTATAACACTTTAGTTTTTGGACCTTGGGATCATGGAAAATGGTCTAGAAATACAGTAGAAAACTATGTAGGTAATTATTATTTTGGAGATTCTATTTCTTTAAAATTTCAGTCTGATGTAGAAACAAAATTCTTTAATCATTTCTTAAAAGGAAATGGTGATAAAAATTCTGGTTTACCAGAAGCCTATGTTTTTGATTCTGGTAAAAAAGAATGGAAATCTTATGATGTATGGCCTCCTAAAAATGTAGTAAAAGAAGATTGGTTTTTATCTAAAAACCAAGAATTAACTTCGGATAAAAAATCAACAGAAAAAATTAATTTTATTAGTGATATAAAACATCCTGTTCCGTATTCAGAAGATATTAAAACGGTTTTTACGCCTAGAAAATACATGACAGACGACCAGCGTTTTGCGGCAAGAAGACCAGATGTTTTGGTTTTTGAAACAAATATTTTATCGGAAGATTTTACTTTGGCTGGAGATATTTTAGCAAAACTAAAAGTAGCAACCACAGGTTCTGCTGCAGATTGGGTTGTAAAAGTAATTGATGTGCACCCTGCAAATGCTGAGGAAAATAACGATAAACTTCAAGATCATTTAAAAATGAGCAACTACCACTTAATGGTTAGAAGCGAAGTTTTACGTGGTCGTTTTAGAAATAGTTTTGAACATCCAGAGCCTTTTATCCCTAATAAAAAAACAGCCGTAAATATAAAATTACAAGACGTTTTTCATACGTTTAAAAAAGGTCATAAAGTACAAATTCAGGTGCAAAGTACGTGGTTTCCTTTAATCGATTTAAATCCACAAACCTATGTAGATAATATTTATAAGGCAGACCAAAAAGATTTTAAAACACAAACACACAGCGTTTTTACAGATTCTAGTATTGAGTTTTCTGTGTTAAAATAATTCTCAAAAATGAAAAATAAAATTCAAATTTTAATAGTATTTCTTTTTGCCCTAGCAATGAAGGCACAAGAAAAAGCAACACCTATTTTTAAAAATGGGGAAGCACAAATAGTAGAAGCTTTTAACGATTCTAGTAAATGGATTCGTACAGATTTATGGGTAGAAACTACGTTTGATAGCGACGGAGACGGAA
Source organism: Polaribacter butkevichii (assembly GCF_038024105.1). Taxonomy (NCBI): domain Bacteria; kingdom Pseudomonadati; phylum Bacteroidota; class Flavobacteriia; order Flavobacteriales; family Flavobacteriaceae; genus Polaribacter; species Polaribacter butkevichii. Next base: position 3,625,563 of record NZ_CP150661.1, on the reverse strand, counting down.
AACTAGATAGAATGCATGTTGATGTTACAAGACCTGAGCAAACAGAAACTGAAGGTTTAAAACTACCTGTTGTTTATGAATCTAGCCCATATTATTCTGGTACTGCCAAAGGAGGTACAGAATTATTTTGGAATGTAAAACATGAATTAGGTGAAAAAGTAGCAAAACCAGTTTATGTAGAAGTTGAAAGAACCGGAAAAAGACCAATTATTTCAAATTCACAAATTAAAACGTGGGTTCCAAGAGGCTATATCGTTATTCATTCTTCATCACCAGGAACTGGTTTGTCTGATGGAGCACCTACAGTTGGTGGAGACAATGAATCTTTAGCACCAAAAGCAGTTATAGATTGGTTAAACGGACGTGCAAAAGGCTTTACAGAAAGAGAAGGAAATGAAGAGGTTACTGCTTTTTGGGCTACCGGAAAAGTAGGTATGACAGGAACTTCTTATAACGGAACAATTCCGTTAGCAGCAGCTACAACCGGCGTAAATGGATTAGAGGCAATTATACCAGTTGCCCCAAATACTTCTTATTATCATTATTATAGATCTAATGGACTGGTACGGTCTCCTGGCGGATATCTTGGTGAAGACATTGATGTTTTATATGATTATATTCATAGCGGAAAAGAAGAAAATAGAGCTCGTAATAATAAAGTTATTAGAGATACAGAAATGGCGAATGGCATGGACAGAGAAAGTGGTGATTATAACGATTTTTGGGCAGGAAGAGATTATTTAAATGATATGAAACCTATGACAGCTGCTTTATTAATGTCTCATGGATTTAATGATTGGAATGTGATGCCAGAGCATAGTTATAGAATTTACAATAAAGCTAAAGAAATGGGAATTCCTTCTCAAATATTTTATCATCAAAATGGCCACGGTGGACCACCTCCAATAAAAATGATGAATCGTTGGTTTACTCGTTATTTACACGGAATTAAAAACAACGTAGAAAATGATGCAAAAGCTTGGATTGTTAGAGAAAACGACAAAAAAGATGAACCAACTCCTTATAAAAACTACCCAAACCCAGCTGCACAACCTGTAACTTTATACTTAGCCCCAGGTGCTCCCAAAGCTGGTAAATTATTAACTACCAAAACCTCTAAAGTAAAAGAAACTTTAGTCGATAATTATTCTTTTTCTGGTGAAGCTTTAGCCCAAGCAGATTATACAAATCATCGATTAATTTATGTTTCTCCTACCTTAAAAGAAGATCTTCATATATCTGGCTTAAGTTCTATAAAAATAAACGCAGCAAGCAGTAAACCTGCGGTAAACTTATCTGTTTGGTTGGTTTCATTACCTTGGAATAAAGGAAAAAGAACAAAAATTACCGACAACATTATTACACGTGGTTGGGCAGATTTACAAAATCATGCATCATTAACAAAAAGCACTCCTTTAAAAAAGGGGCAATTCTATGAAATGACTTTTAACCTACAGCCAGATGATCAAATTATAAAAAAAGGACAACAAATTGGTTTAATGATTTTTTCTAGTGATTCTAATTTTACATTATTACCAAAACCTGGTACAAAATTAACAGTCGACTTAAACAAAACCTCTATTACACTTCCTGTTGTTGGCGGTAAAGAAGCATTTGCAAAAGCTACAGAATAAATAAGTTATCATACTTAAAAAAAGCAGCGATTAAATCGTTGCTTTTTCTTTTTTTAACATTCTTAAAAGGAGCAACAATACAAAAACCCCAAATAATGCAAAAATTGTAATTGCAGTCCACGTAGTTTCAAAACCATATTTTGCCACCATTTGCATACCAATATTATGACTAAAAATATGCGCTAAAGAAAATGCAATACTATACAAAGCCATATATTCTCCCTGATTTCCTTTTTTAGCTCTTTCTACGGCAAACGCATTCGAAAACGGAAACGCAATCATCTCTCCTACTGTCATTAAAAACATGGCTATAATTAAAATCCCAATCCAACCAGTTAGGTTTAAAATGATAAAACTTAACGCAGTTAAAAACAAGCCAAGGGCAATTAACTTTACTTTAGATTTTTTAGAATCTTCTAACCATTTTATCAAAGGCATTTCAAAAAGGAATATAAAAAAGCCATTAAACCCCATTAACAACCCTATTTCAAATTCTGATAAAAAACGGTTTTTACTATAATACAATGGCATAGTAGAAAAATACTGCATAAATACAAAACCAAAAATAAACATGGCGATAAAGAATATCCAAAAAGCTTTATCTTTATAAGCAGAAATAGGGTTAGCTACTTTTACCTCATCTTGTACTTTGGCTTTCTTAGGATGCAATACTTGCAGCAATAAAAAAGCAGCTAAAACACACGTTACTCCGTCTGCCCAAAACAATCCTTTATAACCAATTCCTGTAATTATTAAACCTCCAACTGCAGGTCCTGCAGAAAAACCTAAATTAATAGCCAAACGAATTAAAGTTACAGAACGTGTTTTATTTTCTGGTTTACTATAAGCACTTAACGCCACAAACATAGCGGGTCTAAAAGCATCTGCCACTATCATTACTAAAAAAATACCCGCACAAAATTGATGAAATGTAGTTGCATATTGTAGTAAAACAAATAAAACACCTGTACCAAATAAACTTACAAGCATTACTTTGTAATATCCAATTTTATCGGTTAATTTTCCGCCAATCCACGTTCCTAATACAGAACCTAAACCAAAGAAAGACATAATCCACCCAACATCTGTTAAAGAAAAATGCAGACTTTTAGTAAGGTACAAAGACAAAAAAGGAATTACCATTGTACCAGATCTATTGATAAATGTAATTAAAGAAAGCCACCAAACCTCTGTAGAGAGTCCTCTAAAAGTATTGATATAATTGTTGTATAACTTTTTCATGGTTAAGTTGGTTGTTGCACTAAAAACAAAAAAGTCCGACTTATGAAGTCGGACTTTTATAATTACTTGATTTTATATTGATAACATCAAAACATATAAACATACCGACCTTGGCGCTTTTTACGCGATAATTTGGTTAAATATGTATTGACTTTATTCATTTTTATTTTATTAACAGATCAAAACTACATAAAATAATTGAATATTGTATTTTTGTCAAAAATTATTTTTAAAATAAAAAATACGTAGCGCAGCTTTTTTTTAAATTAGCAAATAGCGTTATTTTAAATTATAAAACGAAACCTACAACACTTATTTTTAATACTAAATTAAATGAAAAAACTATTATTTATATGTTCTGTTTTTCTAATGATGATGTCTTGTAAGTCGCAAGGTAAACGTCCTTTAATGGGTAAAACTGTTTATCAACAAGAATTAAATGCTAGTTATAAAGACGCCTCAAAATCACCTTTAAAAAAGAAAGATTTAAGGAACTTTAATGGCTTAGAATTTTTTACTGTAGATTCTACTTTTATTGTAAATGCTAAATTCACTAAAACAGAAAACGCTCCTACATTTAAAATGGCAACCACTACAGATAGAAAACCATTATATAAAGAATATGGCTTGCTAGATTTTACTTTAAATGGCAAAAACTGTAAATTAACCATTTATCAAAGTCAAGATGATTTGCGTGATGAAAAATACAAAGACTATTTATTTTTGCCTTTTACAGATGATACTTCTGGTAATGAATCTTATGGAGGTGGTCGCTATATGGATGTAATGACTACAGACATTAAACCTGATAATACTGTAGTCTTAAATTTTAACAATACCTACAACCCATATTGTGCTTATAACGACAAGTATTCTTGTCCTTTAACACCGCGAAAAAACCATTTAGATTTAGAAATAAAAGCAGGAATAAAGGCTTTTAAAAAACACTAAAACAATAGCACTACATTTTTTTATTAGTCATATAAAAACCATAAACAGCACTAAAAACAACCTTAAAACCAAAAAAGTTTTTCCATTTGCCATTTAAAAAATTGGTTTCTGCTACTTTTGTAAAATCTCCTGAAAAAATATCGCTAAAACTAGCCAGTAACAAAGAAACGATTGTAACAATAACAAAGAAAGGAATTGCAACTTTAGCAAAATTAGTCCAAAAAAGAGGTTGCTTTATTTTTTCTAATACACTCATTATTTTAATTTTTGATTGTTGTGATGACGATCGTGATCACGTTTTGTTTTAATATCTAATTTCTTTTCGAAAGCATCTTGTAAATTGATTCCTGTTTGGTTTGCCAAACATAAAACAACAAATAGTACATCTGCTAATTCTTCTCCTAAATCCTTATTTTTATCAGATTCTTTTTCACTTTGCTCTCCATAGCGTCTTGCAATTATACGGGCTACTTCACCTACTTCCTCTGTTAATTGCGCCATGTTTGTGAGTTCATTAAAATAACGAACTCCATGAGTTTTAATCCAATCGTCTACTTGTTTTTGTGCGTTTTCTATATTCATTTTTCTTTATTAAATGATTGAAAATTTTAAGATTTCAAAGATATTGTTTTTAAAATAATTTAGTTTGTTTCTAGACTTAATTTCTGATAACTTCGTAGGGAGCAATAACCTCAGTAAATCTAATAAATCTATTGTAAATTTAATTTTAATCAATTTTATTTATAACAAAATAAAATATGAAAATTATATAAAGGTATTTACAAGTTGCAATTAGATTAATTTTGACAACAAGAAAAAACACAAAACCTATATATCATGGAAAACGACCAACACACAAACTCACCTAATGATGAAAGTAAATGCCCATATCATCAAGAACAAAATAAACCTGAAGAAAATAAAGTAGAAGCAACTGCTGGAAAATGCCCAGTAATGCATGGTGCAAACACTTCTAATCAATCTAATGTTATGAATTGGTGGCCAAATGCATTGAATCTTGATATTTTACATCAGCATGATACAAAAACAAATCCTTTAGGAGAAGATTTTAATTACCATGAAGAATTAAAAAAATTAGATACTGAAGCTTTAAAAAAAGATATGCATGCCCTAATGACGGATAGTCAAGATTGGTGGCCTGCAGATTGGGGACATTACGGTGGGTTAATGATTCGTTTATCTTGGCATTCTGCCGGATCTTACCGTACGTCTGACGGTCGTGGTGGCGCAGGTTCTGGTAGTCAGCGATTTGCCCCATTAAACTCGTGGCCAGACAATGCTAGTTTAGACAAGGCAAGACGTTTATTATGGCCTATCAAGAAAAAGTATGGTAACAAAGTAAGTTGGGCCGATTTAATTGTGCTGGCAGGTACTATTGCTTATGAAAATATGGGTTTAAAAACATTTGGTTTTGCTTTTGGTCGTCCAGATATTTGGCATCCAGAAAAAGACACCTATTGGGGAGCCGAAAAAGAATGGTTGGCTCCAAGTGATGAACGTTATGCTAATGTAGACAAGCCAGACACTATGGAAAACCCATTGGCTGCAGTACAAATGGGACTTATTTATGTGAACCCAGAAGGTGTTAATGGAAAACCAGATCCTTTAAAAACAGCTGCTCAAATACGTGAAACATTTGCTCGTATGGCAATGAATGATGAAGAAACCGTTGCTTTAACCGCAGGTGGACACACCGTTGGTAAAACACATGGTAATGGTGATGCTAGTATTTTAGGCCCTGAACCAGAAGCTGCAAACATAGAAGAACAAGGTTTAGGTTGGCACAACCCTAACAAATCTGGAAAAGGACGTTACACCGTAACCAGCGGATTGGAAGGCGCATGGACAACAAACCCAACAAAATGGGATGGTGGTTTTTTCGAAATGCTATTTAACCATGAATGGGAGTTAGTTAAAAGTCCGGCAGGTGCTTTGCAATGGGAACCTATAACGATTAAAGATGAAGACAAACCGGTAGATGTAGAAGATGCTAGTATCCGTCACAACCCAATGATGACAGATGCTGATATGGCCATGAAAATAGATCCAATATATAAGGAAATCTCTTTAAAATTCATGAACGATCAAGACTATTTTTCAGATACTTTTGCACGTGCATGGTTTAAATTAACGCATAGAGATTTAGGACCAAAAGCAAATTACTTTGGTGCAGATGTACCTAAAGAAGATTTAATTTGGCAAGATCCTATTCCTGCAGGAACTACAGATTATGATGTAACGGCAGTAAAAGAAAAAATTGCAACATCAGGATTATCAAATTCAGAAATGATTGCCACTGCTTGGGATAGTGCTCGTACGTATCGTGGTTCTGACATGCGTGGTGGTGCCAATGGTGCCAGAATTCGTTTAGCTCCTCAAAAAGATTGGGAAGGAAACGAGCCAAAACGTTTAGCACATGTTTTATCAATCTTAGAACCAATTGCCGCTCAATTTAAAATTAGTATTGCAGATGTAATTGTTTTAGCAGGTAATGTTGGTTTAGAACAAGCAATAAAAGCAGCTGGTTTAGAAACAATAGTTCCTTTTACACCAGGTCGTGGAGATGCCACGGATGAAATGACAGATGCTGAATCTTTTGATCCTTTAGAGCCTTTGGCTGATGGATATAGAAATTTCAGCAAAAAAGACTATGTGGTAAGTACAGAAGAATTACTATTAGACAGAACGCAATTAATGGGATTAACGGCACCAGAAATGACCGTACTTATTGGTGGTATGAGAATGTTAGATACGAACTACAACCATACAAAACATGGTGTTTTTACAGACAGACCTGGAGTATTAACCAACGATTTCTTTGTGAATTTAACCGACATGAATAACACTTGGAAACCTACAGAAAACGGACTTTACAACATTTGCGACCGTAAAACAGGTGCTGTAAAATGGACTGCAACACGTGTAGACCTTGTGTTTGGTTCTAATTCTATTTTACGTTCGTATGCAGAAGTTTATGCACAAGATGATAACAAAGAAAAGTTTGTAAAAGATTTTGTAAAAGCGTGGACTAAAGTAATGAATGCTGATAGATTTGATGTAAAATAAGCAAACACAACTTACATTTATATAAAATAAAAACGGTTTTGATAGTAGCTATCAAAACCGTTTTTTATGATGGTAAGTCAATTAAAATAAGATTAATTAACCTCTAAAAGTTCATTACAATACCAAAACTTTGTGGTGTAAATTGTATATCCCAAGCTATCTTTTTCTTTTTACCCTTATCGTTATATTTCTGATCGTATTTTGTATCTAAATATCTATCTATTGCTTCCACAATAAAAATACTTAAAGCTGTAGAAAAAACAACATCAGAAACCCAGTGAAAACGATCTACAATTCTAGCAAAACCAGGTATAGAACCTACAGTATATAATCCTGCCTTTATCCAAGGGCTATCAAAATGTTTTGCAAGAATATATGCATTTGTAAAACCTAACATTACGTGCCCAGAAGGAAAAGAATCATAATTAAAAACCCTGTCAAAATGTAAAGGATCAAAAGTTCCTTTACCAACATCTGCTTTCGGTCTTGCACGACCAACAATTCTTTTAGAAATCTGTTGTAACAATCCAGATGCAGATGCAGATGAAATTAAAAGCACCCCTGTTCTTCTTAATTTTGGATTATCAGAAATTAAACCTGTTAAATAAACAGCTCCAGTAATCATAAAATTATTATTCGGACTTCCGTATTCATTACCGTAATCGGCTAACCAACGCGGTACATCTCCTCTCCAATTATTTGCCCAATTATCAATATGATCATCCACCAAATACAAAGCAGAAGTTCCTGCTGCAACATAGGCTAAATTATTTAATTGTTTTCCTTTCCAATGTAAAGGTCTACTGTAAGCGTAACCCATTCCGCCAGCCATATTTCCTAAATCGTAGGTAAATTTTTGCCATAAATCTCTATCTTTTTTAAGATTTAGATTGATAGATTGGTTCTGAGAATACGTAAAACTATACATAAATAGTAATAGCGAAAATACTAGTAGTTTCTTCATTTTTATTAAAATTGAAGCGCCAAAGATACTATTATCTTACATAAAATAATTTATTTCTGAACCCAAAAAACAAAAACAGCAATTTACAAACCTTAAAAATAAACAGACATTCTTGTAGGTAATACGTTCGTGTTTCAAAAAATCATCAAAAGAAACAATACAACTACTATCTTTTTTTAAATAAGAATTTCATAAATAACGAGCTTATCTGAACACAAAAAAGAGATTGATAACTTAGTCCGTTTCAATCTCTTTTCACTTTATTAATAAGTCTACTATTTTACTTTAAAAACGTAGAAACTTCATCGTAAAATTGTTTTGGATTTTCGGCATGCAACCAATGACCAGCATTTTTAATTTCTACAATTTTAGAATTCGGAAAATGCGCCTCTATAATTGGCTCTTCATCTTTTGTTATGTAATTAGATTTTTCTCCTTTTAAAAACAAGGTATCTTTTTCAAAAACAGTAAAAGAAGGCAATGCTTCTCCTATTTCTATGTTATTATCGGTTAAAGATTCTAAATTGAATCTAAATGCCAATTGCCCTTTTTCTTTCCAGTAGACATTTTTTAATAAAAACTGACGCACACCTAATTCTGGAATTAACGATGCTAGTTTTTTATCAACCTTACTTCTAGAATTTTCTACGGAAAAATCAATAGAATTTAAGCCCGCTAAAATTGCATTATGATGTGGCTGATATTGTCTTGGAGAAATATCAACAATAATTAATTTATCAACCAAATTAGGATATGTAACAGCAAACAACATTGCTGTTTTTCCGCCCATAGAATGCCCTATAATATGTACTTGTTCTAATTGGTAATGTTGTATGTAAGCATGTAAATCTTCAACTAAAACTTCATAATTAAATTCGTCTTCATGAAAACTACGTCCGTGATTTCTTTGATCAATTAAATGAACTTGATAATCCTCAGAAAACTGATTTCCTAAAGTTTTCCAGTTATCAGACATTCCAAAATAACCATGTAAAATTAACAACGGTTTTCCTTCTCCTTTTATGGTTGAATGTAATATTAGGTTATTTGACATTTTAGATTGTTGGGTTTTGTCAGGTCGAGCGCAGTCGAGACCTAAATGAACCTCTCGACTGCGCTCGAGGAGACATTTCTACTAAATACTGCCTACTATTTTAGTCGATGTAAATACATATTTACAACATTTTCTAAACCTAAGTATAAACTCTCTGCAATTAGCGCGTGTCCAATAGAAACTTCGTCTAAATTAGGAATATTCTCTTTAAAAAACTTAATATTATCTAAGCTTAAATCGTGCCCAGCATTAACACCTAATCCTAATTTATGAGCTAAAACAGCCGCTTCAGTATAAGGCTTTATAGCATCAAAATTTCCTAAATCGAATTGCGTTGCAAAATCTTCTGTATACAACTCTACTCTATCAGCACCAGTTTTTGCAGCAGCTTCAATTAGCTTAGCATCCGTATCAATAAAAATAGATGTTCTAATTCCGTTTTGTTGAAATTCTTTAATTACTTCTTGTAAAAAAGATTGATGCGTAATGGTATCCCAACCAGCATTAGACGTAATTGCATCTAGGGCATCTGGCACCAAAGTAACTTGAGTTGGTTTTACTTCTAAAACCAAATCCATAAAAGATTTTATAGGATTTCCTTCAATATTATACTCTGTAGTAACAATATTTTTTAAATCTCTAGCATCTTGGTAACGAATATGTCTTTCATCTGGTCTTGGGTGAATTGTAATTCCCTGAGCACCAAACCCTTCAATATCCGTGGCAACTGTTAATAAATTAGGTACGTTTCCGCCACGAGAATTTCTTAAAGTTGCAATTTTATTAATATTTACACTTAACTTTGTCATTGTCTAAAATTAGGCTACAAATATAATTTATTAAATCATTTTATCCTATATTCGTAAAGCATGAATATGAACGACTATATATTAAAAGAAATAACACCACTTCACTTAAAAGACGCTGTAAAAAAGGCTCAAAAAGTGTTTAAAAATTACCCTATCACCCATTTTCCTGTAGTTGAAAACAACAAACTACTAGGTTCTTTTGCAGAAGATGATGTACAAACGATTGAAAATAATGAAGAAGAATTAGTAAAATCTTCACATTTATTAAATTCTTTTTTTGCGGATGACAAAGCAACTGTTTTAGAACTATTAAAAATTTTTGCTGATAACGACACCAATATTATACCTGTTTTAGATGAACAAAAAGAATATGTTGGCTATTTTGATCTGCGTGATGTTCTAGACGTTTTTTCTACAAGTCCTTTTATGATTGAAGAAAGCGAGACTTTAATTATAGAAAAACTTAGAAATGATTATTCTATGAGTCAAGTAGTTCAAATTATAGAATCTAATGGCGGTAAATTATTAGGTTTGTATATTTCAGAAAAAAAAGCAGATACTATTCAAATTACCATTAAAGTAATTTCGGATGAAATAAATGAAATAATGCAAACCCTTAGAAGATATGATTATAAAATTATATCTATGCACGAAAATGATATTTATTTAGAGGATTTAAAGAGTAGATCTGAATATTTACAAAAATATCTAGAAATGTAATCCTTTAGAAGGAGCATTTATAAAAAAAAATAAAGAAGTGAAGAAAGCAGCAATTTACGGTCAATCTTACGCCATTTCATCAGATAAAGAAATTAAAACTTTATTACACGTTTTAGAAAAAAATAAGGTTGATTTCTATATTGAAAAAGAATTTTATACTCTTTTGGTTGAGAGCAATGTTTTAGAAAATAATTATAAAACCTTTGTTAGTTTTAATGATTTAAACAGCTCTTTCGATATTATGTTTACGCTTGGTGGCGACGGAACCTTTTTGCGTTCTGTTACCCACATTAGAGATTTAAACATCCCTATTTTAGGAATAAACACAGGTAGATTAGGTTTTTTAGCCAATGTACCAAAAGACCTTATAGAAGAAAGCATAAAATTAATAATTAAGGGAGATTATACAATACAAGAAAGAACGCTTGTATCTGTAAAAACAGAACCAAAAACAAAAGACTTTACCGAGCTAAATTTTGCCTTAAACGAAGTTACTATAGCAAAGAAAAACACCACATCTATGATTGGTGTAAAAACGTATTTAAACGGAGAATATCTTACCAATTATTGGGCAGATGGCTTAATAATAGCTACTCCTACAGGTTCTACTGGCTATTCTTTAAGTTGTAATGGCCCCGTTATTTTACCAGATTCTAAAAACTTAGTAATTACTCCAATTGCTCCTCATAATTTAAATGCAAGGCCCATGGTTATTTCTGATGAAACTAAAGTAGAATTAAAAGTAGACTCTAGAGAAAAGAGCTTTTTAATATCATTAGATTCTAGAGTTTCTAGTGTACCTAACAATACTAAAATTTTTATAGAAAAAACAGACTTTACAATAAAAAGTATTTTACCAAAAAATCAATCTTTTCTAAAGACATTAAGAAGCAAACTCTTATGGGGAGAAGACATTAGAAACAAAACAAATCTTTAACGTATTACTTACAATATTTCCTTAAAAAAAAGGTTATTCAAAAAAGACAACGTATTAACTTTATAAAGCAATTTGAAATTTCTATATTTGCGGACTATTTTTAGAATGAAAAAAAAAATATTATTTTTTGTATTTGTAAGTTTCACCTCTATATTCTTGGGGCAACTTCATGAAGTAGGCCTCTCTTTAGGAGGCACAAACTATGTTGGAGACATTGGTAAAAACTATTATTTTTCACCAAACAAACCTGCCGGAGCCTTATTTTACAAATATAATTGGAATCCTAGAGTTGCATTAAGAGCAACTTATAGTTATCTACCTATCTCTGGAGATGATGCAAATGCAGACATTAGATATAGAAAAGACAGAGACTTACATTTTTCGAATACAATAAATGAATTAGCTGTTGGTATCGAATTTAATTTTTATGAGTATGATTTATCTTCTGATGATAAAACATGGACTCCATACCTACTCTTAGAATTAGCTACTTTTAACTATAACTCGGTAGCCGGTAACCGAACTTCTACAAACGAATACAAAAACACTAACAAAACATCCTACGCAATTCCTTTTGGTATCGGATATAAATCTAAATTATTTGGTACTTTAGCATTTGCCCTAGAAGCAAAATTTAGATACACTTTTACAGATAACTTAGACGATAGGCTCTACGATTCTTCAAATGAAATCCCTACAGGTTTAAGCGAAACCACAAAAAGGAATTTAAAAGGAGATGGAAATGATTGGTACATGTTTACTGGAGTTTCTATCATTTATACCTTTGGAAGACCAGCTTGTTATACTAACGGATTATAAAAACTATGGATAAAAAATTACTTATCGACTTACAAAAAACGCCAAAACATGTTGCCATTATAATGGATGGTAATGGTCGTTGGGCCAAGGGTAAAGGGATGAATAGAATTTTTGGCCATAGAAATGCCTTAACAGCAGTTAGAGAATCTGTTAGCGCAGCTTCCAAAATAAATGTTGAAGCAATTACTTTATATGCTTTTTCTACAGAAAATTGGAATCGACCAAAATTAGAAGTAGACGCATTAATGAGTTTACTTATTAATTCATTAAAAAAAGAATTACCTGGCTTTTTAAAAAACGGAGTAAAAGTAAATGCAATAGGTTTAATTAGTAGCTTACCCAAAAAAGCTCAAAATGTTTTAGCAGACGTTATTTCTCAAACAAAAAACAATACAGATATTGTTTTAACTTTTGCATTGAGCTACGGTTCTAGAGAAGAAATTGTTAACACTATTAAAAACATATCCAAAAAAGTTGTTAATAATGAGCTAAATATTGAAGAAATTGATGAAAATACTATAAATAACCATTTATATACGTTTAATTTGCCCGACGTTGACTTAATGATAAGAACTAGTGGCGAACAACGCATTAGTAATTTCTTGTTATGGCAAATGGCATATGCCGAATTATATTTTACAGATATACTTTGGCCAGATTTTAGAGAAGAGCATTTTTACGATGCAATCATAGATTATCAGAATAGAGAACGAAGATTTGGAAAAACAAGCGAACAAATTACAGAATAAATTTTTTATGAAATTATTTTCTGCTACAATAATGCTAATGGCATTATTTTTTACTTTTAGTGCCAAAGCACAAAACGAGAAGGATAGTCTATCAATTGTAAAAAAAGATACAACTTCTACTAAAAACACTTCCTTTGAAAAAGGAAAAGAATATATTCTAGGAAGCATTAGTGTTACTGGTTTAAAAAAGTTTAGTGAAGAAACTGTTAGAGTTTTTACTGGTTTAAGAAATGGACAAGCCATAAAATTACCAGGAGATAAACTTACAAGCGCCATAAAAAAACTATACGAAAGTAAACAATTTAGCAATGTAGACGTTTACCTTGCTAGATTAGATGGCAATACCGTATACCTACAATTTGATGTTTTAGAATTACCTCAATTAAATAACATAACCATTACCGGAATTAAAAAAGGGAAGGCGAAAGAATTAAAAAAAGACGCAGAACTTAAAAGAGGAGCTATGGTTACAGATAACCTTATTGTAACTACTAAAAATTACTTTACCAAAAAATACACAGATAAAGGTTTCCTTAAAACAAAAGTAAATTTAGACGTTAAAAAAGACACCTCAGACGTTAATATTGTTAACATGGCTATCTTTATTGATAAAGGAAAAAAAATAAAAATTAAAGACATTCTTTTTACGGGTAACAAAGCGCTTTCTAACAAGAAATTAAAAAAAGCGATGAAAAACACCAAAGAAAAATTTCTTGGACGTTTTTGGAAAGCCTCTAAATATATAGAAGAAGATTACCAAGAAGATTTAGAAAGCATTTTAGACAAATACAGTAGATTAGGTTATAGAGATGCACGTATTCTTAGTGACAAAATTAGTTGGAATGATGACAATACCATTAACATTCATTTAGACATAGAAGAAGGTAGGCAATACCGTTTTGCAGAAATTTTATTTATAGGAAACAAAGAATATACAGACGAACAACTTCAAAGATATTTAAAAATTGAAAAAGGAGATGTGTACAATGGTGCCGTTTTAGAAGAACGTATTAAAGGAGATGGTAGCCCTACTTCGCAAGATATATCTACCTTATACCAAGATAATGGTTTTTTATTCTCTTCTGTTAATGCAGTAGAAACTAGAGTAAAAAACGATTCTATTACCGTAGAAATAAGAATTAGAGAAGATGAAAAAGCACGTATTAGAAAAGTAAGTGTTTCTGGTAATGATAAAACAAATGACCACGTATTATTTAGAGAATTACGTGTAAAACCAGGAGATTTATTTAGCAGAAGTGCCATTATTAGATCTATTAGAGAAATTGGTCAATTAGGTTTCTTTGACTCTAATGTTACACCAGATGTTATACCTGATTATCAAAATAAAACTGCAGATATAGATTTTACAGTTGTAGAAAAAGGAGGAAGTCAAATAGAACTACAAGGTGGTTATGGTGGTGGTTCTTTTATAGGAACTTTAGGTTTATCTTTTAATAATTTTTCTTTTAAAAACATCTTTAACAAAGACGCTTACAAACCCTTACCTATGGGAGATGGTCAAACATTAGCTTTAAGACTACAAACTAGTAGAACTTATAGCACTTATAGTTTTTCATTTACAGAACCATGGTTAGGCGGTAAAAAACCAAAATCTTTATCTTTTTCTATCTATTCATCAAACCAATATCAATTAGATTTTTCAACTTATGATGTAGATAAAAGTAAAAGTTTATCTATTATTGGAGCCTCTTTAGGGTTAGGACAACGTTTAAAATGGCCAGATGATTATTTTCAATTATCACAAACCATAAGTTACCAAGCATTAAAATCTAACGATTATAACTTTGGATTAGCAGGAATAAACCTTAATAACGGAACCTTAAACAACTTATCTTACAATATTACTTTGTCAAGAAACTCAGCGGGTCCAAGTTTAATTTTCCCTACTTATGGTTCTGAATTTTCTGTAGGAGCAAAAGCAACTTTACCGTATTCTTTACTAAACAAAAAAGATTATTCTGATCCTAATTTATCTGATTTAGAAAAGTACAAATGGTTAGAATATTATAAATTTAATGTAAAAGGAAAATGGTATACTTCTTTTACAGAAAAATTAGTATTAATGACCAATGCAGAAGTAGGATATTTAGGCTCTTATAATCATGAACTTGGCGCAACACCAGTAGAACGTTACTTTGTTGGTGGAGATGGTATTGCGGCTTACCAATTAGATGGTAGAGAAACAATCGGTTTAAGGGGATATGAAAACAGTGGTCTTTCATCTAATTTTGGAGGTACCATTTATAATAAATTTCAGTTAGAATTACGTTATTCGATAACAGATGCTCCGTCTGCCTCTATATATACTTTAGGTTTTTTAGAAGCAGGAAACTCTTATGACAATTTTCAAGAATTTAATCCGTTTGAATTAAAACGTTCAGCAGGAGTGGGTGTAAGAATATTTATGCCTGCATTTGGTCTATTAGGAATTGACTTTGCACATGGTTTTGATCCATTACCTGGGCAAACAGTAAAATCTGGCTGGCAAACACATTTTATTATTGGAAAACAATTCTAAGAAAACAGTAACTTTGTAAAGAAAAAGTTTTTTTGGCACGGTTTTTTCTAAATACATTATACAAATGAAAAAAATATTTTTATTAGTCGTTCTTATACTTAGTGCTAGTATTTCTTGGTCTCAAAGAAATCAATTAATTGCTTATATAGATATGGAGTATATTCTAGAAAATGTTCCAGAATATTTAGAAGCACAAAACACTCTTGATGCAAAAATTGCTAAATGGAGAAAAAAATTAGATGACCAAGCAAGACATATAGAAGTTTTAAAAACAGACTTAGCCAACGAAAAAGCAATTCTAACAAAAGACCTAATTGAAGAAAAAGAAGAAGAAATTAGTTTAAAACAAGTAGAATTAAGAAGATTAGAATCTTTATACTTTGGTCCTAAGGGAGATATGTTCTCTGTGAGAAAGCAATTGGTAAAACCAATTCAAGATCAGGTTTACAATGCGATTCAAAGTATTTCTAAAAGAAAAAAATATGATTTTGTTTTTGATAAATCTACCGATTTGGTTATGCTATATTCAAATAAAAAATACGATATTAGCGACCTTGTTTTAGCAACTATAGATCGAAGTAGATTAATAGACGAAAAAGATAAGAAAAGACAAGAGCAACTTCTTGCTCCTGAAAAAGGATTGACAGATAGACAAAAGGAAGCTATTAGTAAAAAAGAGGCAGCACAAGCAAAAAAAATTGCAGATGTTGAAGCAAAAAAGAAACTAATTGCAGAAAAAAGAGAAAAACTATTAAAACAAAGAGAAGAGAAAAGACAATTGCTTAGAGAGAAAAAAGAAGCGTTAAGAAAGAAAAAAGAACAAGAAAAAAAAGAACAAGAATAATAATTAAATTAAAACAAGAATGAAAAATTTAAAATCGTTACTATTAATTGCTGTATTTACTTTAGGATTAGCTGGTGTTGCAAATGCACAAAAGATAGGTCATATAGACTTTGAAAAATTAGTAGCAGAAATGCCACAAACAAAAACTCTTAAATTAGACATGGAAAAGCTTGGTAAAACTTACCAAGACGAAATTACTGGTATGGAGAAAAAAATTGAAGCAACTAGACAAAAATATGTTGCTGAATCTAAAGGCCAAACCAATGAGACTAATGATAAAAGAGCTCAAGAATTACAACAAGAAGCTGCTAAAATTGAACAAGCAAGAAGATTTGCGTACCAAGACATGCAGAAAAAACAAAATGAAGGTTTACAACCTATTATAGAAAAAGCGCAAAAAGCAATTGACGCTGTTGCTGCTTCTAAAAGTATTTTATACGTATTAGATGCTTCTGTAGGTAAAGGCTTACTAGTTAAAAAAGGAGAAGATCTTTTTAATGATGTAAAAGCTAAATTAGGTTTCTAATTAAAAGCACATAATATTACAAATTAAAAACCTACTGAATATCAGTAGGTTTTTTTATTTTTACAAACCATGGTAAAAAACAACAAATTTCCTATTGGCATATTCGACTCAGGTGTTGGCGGAACCTCTATTTGGAAAGAAATTAACGCACTCTTACCACAAGAGAATACTATTTATCTTTCCGATAGTAAAAATGCGCCATACGGCGAAAAAACCAAACAAGAAATCATCAATCTTTCTATTAAGAATACCGAATTTTTATTGGCTCAGAATTGTAAAATAATAATTGTTGCCTGCAATACAGCAACTACAAATGCCATTAAAGTTTTAAGAGAAAAATACAACATTCCGTTTATAGGAATAGAACCCGCAATTAAAACTGCTGCTTTACATACCAAAACAAATAAAATAGGGATATTAGCTACAAAAGGCACTTTAAATAGTGAATTGTTTGAAAAAACTTCTCACACTATCAATCATAATATAATACGTAAAGAAATTATAGGAAAAGGTTTGGTAGAACTCATTGAAAGCGGAAAGCTGCATTCTAAGCAAATGACAGCCTTATTATCTACTTACATTACCCCTTTAATAGAAGACAATGTAGACTGCTTAGTTTTGGGTTGTACCCACTACCCTTACCTTATTCCACAAATAAGAAAATTGGTAGGTAATAAAATTCAGATTATAGATTCTGGTGAAGCGGTTGCAAAACAAACAAAAAACATTCTAGAAAAGCATCAATTAATAAACACAAGTAACAACAAGGGTTCTTATCAATTTTTCATCAATAAAAACAAAGATGTTTTAGAAATGTTAATATCCAACAAAAGCAAAGAAATAAAAATTACCGAAAAGGAATTCTAGAAACCTATAAATGAATTATTAATATTTGGCATACTACGCCATGTTTTTTCTTTTGTCCATAAATTCAAACCTAAAGTAATTTGATGAAAACCTGAATTGGTTAAAACAACACTTTCTAATTGGTTGGTATAGGTATAAGAAAATAGTAAGTTTTTATAATTTAAGCCGATTATAGGAGAAATAAATTGAGCATTATTAATAGAATTAGAATCAAAGCTTCTACGATAAGACAAAGCTACCCACATTTGAGTTTTTTTAAATGTCTTGTAAGCTTTTATATTAAAATCTGCAATACGTTGTCCGGTACTTTCTTTTAACTGCAACATAAAAGAAGGTTCTAATTGAAAATGATAAAATTTATCATAATAAAACCCAGCAGAAAAAACATAGTTTCTTAAATCTAAAGATTCTTGAATATTTAAATTATTTTTTGCCGTTAAGAATAAGTTTTTTACCGTAAAATATGATGATAAACCACCACGATGATACGCTACTCCAAAATCTGAATTGTAATAACTTGTACTTTGCACAATAGCAGGCACATCATCACTTTCAAAAGACCTTTGGTCTGATTGATTTTGAACAAAAGTAAGAGATAAGCCAAAAGACAGTTGCTCAAAAAAATGACCATCACTTAATTGTAAATGATACGCATATGTTCCTTGAATTCCTTTTTGAGAATGATATCCATTTTTATCATTAAATAACACAACACCAAATGCTGCATTAGTTTCTTCTCCAAATCTAGAATGATAACTCAAAGTTTGTAAAGACGGAGCATCTGGTATACCTGCCCATTGTTGTCTCGCCGTAAAACGTAATTTACTGGAATTACCAATACCTGCAGCAGAAGGATGTACTAAATATACATTGTCTGATAAATAATCTTGATATATAGGTAAAGTCTCTTGTGCGTGACTTTTAACAGAAAAAAATAAAACACATAGAAGGCAAAATCGTACGTAATTTAATTTCATTGAAGGGAGATTAGTCTTAAGTTACCAAATATATACTTTTTTCTTATAATAAATACTTTGCTAGTCAAAGATTTAACAGTATTGTTCTTCTATTTTTAAAGATATAAAATACAATAAGCACCATATTTTATAACAAAAAAACTAATGACAAGAACTATTAGAAGTAACTAAATCTACAACGGGTGCTGGAGAAATGTATGGAATGCCCAATCCTAAACCTCTTAAAACAAATAAAACTCCAATAAAAACAACTACAATTGGAATTACTTTTTTTATTCTTTTTCTAAAAGTTCCTTTGGTAAAATTACCTAAATAGACCACTGAAGTCATAAGCGGAATTGTACCTAGACCAAATAAAAACATATACAAACTACCCGAAAAAGGGTTTGTTGTTGCTAAAGCTCCAAAAACAGCCATGTACACCAAACCACAAGGTAAAAATCCATTTAAAAAACCTATGGTAAAAAAAGTATCATTTCTTTTTTTCTTAAGTTCTTTTCCTAAAGCATTCTTTACTTTAAAAACTACTTTATTTATATTTTTAGAAAAATTTACTTTCGAAAAAAGTTTTGGAAATAGAATTACAAAAATCATGCTAAGTCCTACTATAATCGATAATTGTTGTTGAAAGCCAAAAAAATAAAAGCCCTTTCCAAGAAAGCCAAATAACAAGCCTATTAAACTATAGCTTAATAATCTTCCGAAATGATAAATTAAAATTTGCAGAAAACCTTTTGTTTTGTTTTGTCTATCAATTGGTAACATAAAGGCTATTGGCCCACACATACCCACGCAATGGAAGCTCCCTAATAAACCAAAGATAATTGCTGATAGAAACATAAATAGGATTGATTCAAATAAATTTATTAATATTTTTTTATGCTAATTTTCCTTTAAAATCCCCAATAATTGATCTATACTTATTTAAAAAAAACACAAATTATAGTTTTACAAGTAGCAAAAACTTAATCTTAAAAAAAATCATTGTAAATTTACCTCTTGTTATTTTAAATTAATATTTATTGAAACGTTAATATTCTATTTCTTTTTTTATTAAGTATTCTTTATTATTATATTTGAAAGCTATAGTAATGTTCCAACGACCATCTAATAAACGTTTCTCAGGCACGAGCAAATATGTATTAGAGATTGAAATAGGTATTTCAAAATCTAATTGTTTATTAGACGGTCTATATAGGAACACTTTTCCTTTAATTTCTTCTGGAGAAAACTCTTTAGGAAATGCTATTTTTAAACCTTCATTTGTTCTTTTGATTAGTACTCTTTCTTTTAGTTCGAACGCATTTTTTTCGGCATTAATTTCATCTTGAAACCCCAACTCTTGTTCGTAATACTTTTCTGTAACCAAATCGTAACTATACGTGTTATCTGTACTCATGGTAATCACCAAGAATAATATAAAACTCATAAAAGCTACAATTGCAATAACAATTCCTGTTCCCCAATTAAATTTCATAATCTTAGTTATTTATAACTTCTTGGTCCTAAAAAGTTTGTTGTTGTTGTTTCAATTAATTTATCATCGCTATAAACACCAATCTCTAATTTAATTTTATCTTTTTCTAAAGCAGCCGAATTAATTTCTATAAATAAGGTTCCTTCTGCAAGACCTTGTTTAGGCACTACAAAATCATGATTAGACACTAATTTTATGGTTCCTTTATGAGAAAGTATTTTATAACTAACATTATTTATATCTTTTGTAGTTTTATTAATCACTTTAAAAGTATAAACATTACTAATAATATTATTTTCTTTATGTTGATACAACTGACCTGGCAACCTTAAAATTGTAGCCTCTACATCATTTCTTAAAAATAACATCCCTATTAAAATACCCACTAAAATAAATAACACTGCAGAATATCCTTTTATTCTTGCATTTAATTTAAAAGGCTTCTTATTTTCTATATTTTCTTCACTTTCATATCTAATTAATCCTTTTGGCAAACCAACACTCTCCATCATATGATCGCATTCGTCAATACAAGCGGTACAGTTTACACATTCTAATTGCGTACCATTTCTAATATCTATTCCTGTAGGGCAAACAACCACACATTGTTTACAATCGATACAATCTCCTTTACCTAAAGCTTCTCTATCTTCATTTTTCTTAAATTTAGATCGTCCTTCTTCTCTTTCTCCTCGTTTATAATCGTAAGCAACATTGATCGTTTTATTATCTAATAAAACACCTTGTAACCTACCATAAGGACAAGCTATAATACATACTTGCTCTCTAAACCAAGCAAATATAAAATAGAAAACACAGGTAAAAATTGTTAATGAAATAAATGTACTAATATTATCAAACGGGTTTCCAGTAATGTAACTTATAAGGGTATCACCACCTATTAAATAAGCTAAAAATACGTTTGCAATAATAAAAGAGATCACAAAGAAAATAAACCATTTTAAAAGTCTTTTTCTAATTTTTTCGGCATTCCAAGGTTGTTTGTCTAAACGAATTTGTTTTCCTCTATCTCCATCTATCCAGTATTCTATTTTTCTGAAAACCATTTCTAAAAAAATAGTTTGTGGACAAATCCATCCACAGAAAATACGTCCAAAAATTACTGTAAATAGTATAATAAACACTACTCCAATAATCATTGAAATAACTAACAAGTGAAAATCTTGTGGCCAAAAAGGAAATCCGAAAATATTAAATTTACGTTCTAAAACATTAAATAGTAAAAACTGATTTCCGTTAATTTTTATAAAAGGAGCCGTTAGTAGGAAAATTAATAAGAAATAACTAACATACGACCTGTATTTATAGAATTTACCACTAGGCTTTTTAGGAAAAACCCAAGAACGATTACCCGATTCGTCTATCGTACTGATACTGTCTCTAAATTTCTCGTTTTTAGGAGTTTCCATAATTACCTCAACACATTTATACTATTTATTTTTATTCAGCTACCCATTTTTCTCCTTGAGGAGCTTTTGGGTTTGCAGGTGTAGTTCCTTGTAAAGAAATTACATAACTACCTACTTTTTGAATGTCTGCTGCTTTTAAAGTTTTATTCCAAGCAATCATTCCTTTACCATCTCTACCTCCATTAGATATGGTGGTAAATACATTTTTGATTCCTCCTCCTAAAATCCAAAACTCATCTGTTAAATTTGGCCCAATAGAGCCACCTCCATCAGCAATATGACAAGAGGCACAGTTTAACTTAAATATTGCTTTACCTCTGGCTAAATCTTTATCATCAGTCAATAAGGTAACACTCTCTGCTGTAATTAAATCTGTAGCTGTAGACTTGTATTTTTTTAACGATGCTTTAGCTTCTGCAACGGCTTTTTCATACTCTACAATTTGATCATCTCCATCTAACACATGAAATCTTACCATATAAACTACTGCAAAAACAATAGAAGCATAGAATAAATACACCCACCAAGGTGGTAATGTATTATCTAATTCTTGAATTCCATCATAATTATGGTCTAAGATAATTTCTTCTTCACTATCAATATCTTTAGATCTTGTCCAAGATTTTAATACTTTTTTAATCCAAGCATTACTTTCTTCAGGAACAATTCCTAATTTTTCATTTTGCAATTCTGTAGCTTTATTAATGGCAATTACATTTACCATTTCTTTTAAAACAACAACCAATACAAAAGCAATTAGAGCTAGCCATACTAAAGGATTCTCATAAACATTAAATGGGTTTTCGTACACCATAAACGACTTTGCAAGTGCTAAAAACGTAACAATTACAAAAATTATATATACCGTAGATTGAAAATACTTTTTCATTTTTTTTCGTTTTAATTATCTAATGGCAAATTACTTACCGTATTTATATATTCTTTTTTCGCAGTAAAAACCCACCAAAACAAGACCATGAAAAAAGAGAAGAATATGATTAATGATATTAAAGGATATATTTCTACACCAGTAATTGTTACCATATAATTTTTTACAAATTTTAACATAACTTAATTTTTAGAAATTTTTTGTTCGTCTTTAACTTTTATATCTGTACCTAAACGTTGTATATAAGCAATAACTGCTACAATTTCTCTGTTTTTCATTTCTATAAAAGGCAATCCGTTTTCTTCTGCATACTTTTTATCTGCTTCATAATTTTTTGCAAAATCTGGATCTGAATGTAAGTTTTCTTCAATTTTAGTACCTTGCTTTAACATGTGCTGTTGTGCATTTGCTATTTCATCTTTAGTGTACGGAACACCTAAAGTTACCATTACTTCCATTTTACTTTCTATATCTCCTTTATATAGTTCATCTGTAATTAACCATTTATAAGAAGGCATAATAGAACCTGGCGATGTACTTTGTGGATCATACATGTGATTTAAGTGCCAGCTATCTGAATATTTAGCTCCTACTCTATGTAAATCTGGTCCGGTACGTTTAGATCCCCATAAAAATGGATGATCGTATACAAACTCACCTGCTTTAGAGTATTCTCCATAACGTTCTACCTCACTTCTAAATGGTCTAACCATTTGAGAGTGACACCCAACACAACCTTCTCTAATATAGATATCTCTACCTTGTAACTCTAATGGTGTGTATGGTTTTACACTACTAATTGTAGGTATATTAGATTTTATTAATAATGTTGGTATAATTTGCACTGCACCACCAATTAAAATGGCAATAGTTGCATAAATTGTTAATTTAATTGGTTTTCTTTCTAACCATGTGTGCCAACCTTCACCTTTTGTTCTATATTTAGAAACTTTAGTTAATGCAGGTGCTTCTGCTAACTCATCGGTTACATCACTACCAGATCTAACTGTTCTAACAATATTATATAACATTACAAATGCACCAATAATATACATACTACCTCCAATAGCACGCATCCAGTACATTGGTATAATTTCATTTACAGTTTCTAAAAAGTTACCATAAGTTAAAGATCCATCAGGATTAAATTGTTTCCACATAGAAGCTTGTACAAAACCTGCCACATACATTGGTAACGTATACAATATAATACCTAAAGTACCAATCCAAAAGTGCACATTTGCTAATGCAACAGAATGTAATTTTGTTTTAAACATTTTTGGTATCATCCAATACAACATACCAAACGTTAAGAAACCATTCCAAGCTAATGCACCAACGTGTACGTGTGCTATAATCCAATCACTAAAGTGTGCAATTGCGTTTACATTTTTTAAAGACAACATTGGTCCTTCAAAAGTTGCCATACCATATCCTGTAATTGCAACTACCATAAATTTTAAAACAGGATCTGTTCTAACTTTATCCCAAGCACCACGCAAGGTTAACAAACCGTTTATCATACCTCCCCAAGATGGAGCCAATAACATAATAGAAAATGCAACTCCTAAGTTTTGCGCCCAAGATGGTAATGCTGTATATAATAAATGGTGTGGTCCTGCCCAGATATAGATAAAAATTAATGACCAAAAGTGAACAATAGATAATCTATAAGAATATACAGGTCTGTTTGCTGCTTTAGGCACAAAATAATACATTAACCCTAAAAAAGGTGTTGTTAAGAAAAATGCTACGGCATTATGTCCGTACCACCATTGTACCAATGCATCTTGTACCCCTGCATAAACAGAATAAGATTTTAAAAAGGTAACCGGCAATGCTAAACTGTTAAAAATATGTAATACAGCTACCGTTACAAAGGTTGCTAAATAAAACCAAATTGCTACATATAAATGACGTTGTCTTCTTTGTAAGATTGTCCAAATCATATTAACACCAAATGCAACCCAAACAAGTGCTATTGCAATATCTATTGGCCACTCTAACTCTGCATATTCTTTAGATGAAGAATACCCTAAAGGTAAAGTAATGGCTGCCGCAACAATAATTAATTGCCAACCCCAAAAGTTAAAATTGCTTAAAAAATTACTTGCCATTCTTGCTTTTAACAATCTTTGAAGCGAGTAATAAACCCCTGCAAAAATAGCGTTACCTACAAAGGCAAAAATTACAGCATTTGTGTGTAATGGTCTTAAACGTCCAAAACTTAACCAAGAAATTCCTTCTGTGTAGTAAGGGAATAAAAACATAAAAGCGAGCATTAACCCCACAGAGAACCCCACTATTCCCCAGAATAATGTAGCATAGATAAATTTCTTTACGATCTTATTATCGTAATAAAATTGTTGCATTTCCATAATTTAATATTTAATCTTTAGTTGATTTTTCTTTATCTTTTACTAATTCATCATCAAACAACATACGAACAGATGGCGTATAAGAATCGTCAAATTGCCCAGTTTTTACTGAATAAATAAATGCGATAAAAAATAAGATGGCTACTAGTATACTAATAGTTAGTAGTAGGTATATTACGCTCATATCTTGCCTGATAATTGATTTTTCAAAAATACTATTGGTCACTTTCTTAAAACATGACAAATGTCATGTTTTGTAAATATCTTAATTTTCTGTTAAATAGTCATCGAAAACAACTGTGTTTTTGGTTTATTTTTTAACAAATGCAAATCAAAAGCCATACAAATGTTTCTTACATAAGGTCTTGCCGCTTCTGGCACTGCTAATGATTTTGATTTTAAATCAATTTTGACCAAACCATCTTGTTCCATTTCTTGTAATAATCCTAAATGCATCTCAATATTATTGATCCTCATAGATTCCTCATCCCACGAAGTGGAAAAATGACACATAATATTTAAAATATGTTTTCTAATAATTCTATCT
Organism: Polaribacter butkevichii; assembly: GCF_038024105.1. Classification (NCBI taxonomy): domain Bacteria; kingdom Pseudomonadati; phylum Bacteroidota; class Flavobacteriia; order Flavobacteriales; family Flavobacteriaceae; genus Polaribacter; species Polaribacter butkevichii. The sequence continues at coordinate 3,600,123 of NZ_CP150661.1, read as the reverse complement.
TCTTCGGATAAAAGGTGTCCTCTAAAAATTGGAATTTCTCCTTCATTAACAATCTTCTGATATTCTTTTACTGTTTTTACATTTTGGGCAAAGGCATACCAAGAATCTGAAATTGCAGACATTCCTAAACCAACCATTAACTGGGTTTTATTGGCAGTATACCCCATAAAATTTCTATGCAAGGTTTTGTTGATGGTTGCCTTAAACAAACTATCTGTTTTTAAAGCAAAATGATCCATCCCAATTTCTACATACCCCAATTCTGCAAAAAGTTCTTTCCCTATTTCGTAAAGTTCTCTTTTTTCATCATTCTTAGGCAAATCGTCTTCATTAAAACCTCTTTGTCCTACTCCTTTTACCCAAGGTACATGAGCGTAACTGTAAAATGAAATTCTATCTGGTTGTAATTCTTTGGTTTTATTAATACTGTAAATGACGTTTTCTTTGGTTTGATGTGGCAATCCGAAAATTAAATCGTGACTTACAGACGTATATCCTATTTCTCTAGACCATTTGGTTACTTGTTCTACTGCTTCGAAAGGTTGAACTCTATGAATTGCTTTTTGAACTTTTTCATTATAATCTTGTACACCAAAACTTACTCTTGTAAAACCTGCATCAAACAACGTTTGCAACTGTTCTTTAGTGGTATTATTTGGATGCCCCTCGAAACTAAATTCTGATGCTGGATGTTTTTTGGCGATTTTAAAAATACCATCCATTAAATATTTTAAGTTTTCTTTTGAGAAAAAAGTAGGCGTTCCTCCACCTAAATGTAATTCTTTAATAACCGGAATTTCATCTACCAAGGCAACATACAATTTCCATTCTTTTAAAACGGTATCTATATACTCATCTTCTACTTCATGACGCTTTGTAATGTGTTTATGACACGCACAAAACGTACACAAACTCTCACAAAAAGGCAAATGGATATAAACACTTATTCCTTCTGACGAATTACTTTCTTTAAATGAAGTTTGAAAAGATTGTATCCAATCTTGTTTATCTATTCCTGCTTTGTTCCAATAAGGAACGGTTGGATAACTGGTGTATCTTGGCCCAGGAATATTATATTTTTGTACTAATGATTTTTTCATTTTGTTTAACTTTTTGTCAGGTCGAGCGCAGTCGAGACCTAATTAACCTCTCGACTGCTCTCGAGGAGACATTTACTATCTTACCCCAATTCTAAAGCAATTTCTATCATTTCTTTAAAGGTTTGCTCTCTTTCTTCTGCCGTAGTTCTTTCTTTAGTTACCAAACTATCTGAAATTGTTAAAATAGACAAGGCGTTTACATTGTGTTTTGCTGCTACTGTATACAAGCCAGAGGTTTCCATTTCTACACACAAAACACCATAATCTGCCCATTTTTTATAGCTATCAAACTCATCTGCATAAAACTCATCAGAACTTAAAATTCCACCAGCTTTTACCACAATATTTTTTTCTTTTGCAATTTCAACAGCTTTTTGAAATAACTTAAAACTCGCTGTTGGCGCATAATCTGCTCCGTTAAAACGGATGGTATTTAAACCAGAATTTGTAGAAGCTGCCATTGCCAAAACAATATCTCTAATTTTTACTTCCTTTTGATAAGAACCTGCAGAACCAACTCTAATTAAGTTTTTAACACCGTATTCTGTTATTAATTCTGTAGCATAAATTAATGTAGAAGGTATTCCCATACCAGTACCTTGCACAGATATTCTTTTACCTTTATAAGTACCGGTAAACCCTAACATTCCACGTACGTCATTATATTGAATACTATCTTTTAAAAAAGTATCTGCAATCCATTTTGCTCTCATAGGATCTCCAGGTAACAGCACTGTTTCTGCAATTTCTCCTTTTTTGGCTGCGATATGTACACTCATAATTATTTAATTTTTTTTCCCAATAAATTGGTGGAAATTGTTGTAAAAACTACAATACTAATAGAACTTAAAGGCATTAAAATAGCTGCCATTACAGGTATTAATTGCCCTGTTACCGCAAAATACAACCCGATTACATTGTAACATAAAGATAGTATAAAACTGTATTTTATAATTTTAATCGCTTTTTTAGAAGCCTTTATATATTTCCCTAATTTATTAAACTTTGATGCATCTAAAATTCCGTCACATGCAGGAGAAAACACATTGATGTTTTCTGACAAAGCAATACCAACATCACTTTGTGCCAAAGCACCAGCATCATTTAAACCATCACCAATCATTACCACTTTTTTATTTTCTTTTTGCAGATTTGCAACAACGTTTAATTTATCTTCTGGTTTTTGATTGAACAATAAATTTGTGCCTTCTGGTAAGAATTCTTTTAGAAAACCCCTTTCGCCTTCATTATCACCAGAAACAACTGCTAAATTAAAACTGCTTTTTAAAGTATTAAACAAATCTTTTACCCCTTTTCTGTAAGAATTTTTAAAGGTAAACTTTCCTTTATAGTCATCATTAATACCAACATAAACGGCTGTGTCTAAAGTTGATTTATCATCATTATTTTTAACAAAAGAAGATGATCCTAACTTTAATTGAAAGTTTTTATAAGAAACCTCTATTCCTTTACCAATAATTTCTTTATAATCTGTTATTGCTAAAGTTTTTACTTCTTCTAAAGAGTTGTACAAAGTTCTACTTAACGGATGATTAGAGGCTCTTAAAGCGCTTTTTAAAATGCTTTTTTCTACTTCATTTAATGGAATCCCGTCATAAGAAATAGTGTTTTCTTTATGCGTTGTTAGCGTACCTGTTTTATCAAAAATAATAGTATCTATTGCCGCTAACCGCTCTACAACAGTTGCGTTTTTTAAATAAAATTTCTCTTTCCCAAAAAGTCGTAACATATTACCTAAAGTAAACGGAGCAGCCAAGGCAATGGCACAAGGACAAGCAATTATTAAAACTGCAGTAAATACATTTAAAGCCTTACTAGCATCAAAATACAGCCAAAACGCAGTTGCTAAAAAAGCTATAGACAATACAATAATGGTAAAGTTTTTACTAATTTTATCTGTAACTGTTTTAAAGTGCGACTTATTGTCTTTATTAAAAACATCATTACTCCATAATTGGGTTAAATAACTTTGAGAAACCGATGCCAAAACTTCCATTTCTAAGACCCCAGAAAGTTGTTTACCACCGGCAAATAATTTATCTCCAGATTTTTTAGACACTGGCACTGCTTCTCCGGTAACAAAACTATAATCTATATCTGCATTACCGTTAATTAGAATTCCGTCTGTAGGTATTAACTCTTGGTTTCTAATTAACAACCGATCTCCTTTTTCTATATCATAAATAGCAACGTTTTCTTCTTTTCCTTTAGATGAAATACGTGTTACTGCAATAGGGAAATACGATTTATAATCACGCTCAAACGACAAAAAATTATATGTTTTTTGTTGAAAAAACTTTCCTAATAAAAGAAAGAAAACCAAACCGGTTAAACTATCAAAAAAACCTGCCCCTAAATTAAAAATAATTTCAACACAACTTCGGATAAACAATACCGAAATACCTAGTGCTATAGGAACATCAATATTTAATATTTTAGAACGAATACCTTTAAAAGCAGATATAAAATAATCTTGCCCTGCATAAAATACAACTGGTAAAGAAAATGAAAACATTAACCATCTAAAGATATGTTTGTATTTTTCTATCCAAAAACCATCTACTTCAAAATATTCTGGAAACGATAAAAACATAACGTTACCAAAAGCAAAACCAGCAATACCTAACTTATAAATTAAGCTTCTATCTACCGCTTTTTTTCCGCTTTCATAATCCTCTAAACTAATATAAGGTTCGTAACCAATAGCACTTAAAAGCAGTACTATTTCTTTTAGCGTAGTTTCTTCTGAATTAAAAGTAACTCTTACTTTTTTCTTTGGAAAATCTACTTGAGATGAAGAAACCTTTTTATTTAACTTATGTAAGTTTTCTAGCACCCAAATACAAGAACTACAATGAATATGTGGTATGTATAAAGTTGCTATTTGTGTATTACCATCATTAAAATCCAATAGTTTTTCTGCTATTTCGGCATTGTCCAAGAAATCATATTTTCCTTGAATTTCAGTCGGAATTGCCCCAGGATTGTCTTGAAAATTGTAGTAACAAGTTAAATCATTCTCAGAAAAAATTTCATAAACCGTTTTACAACCGTTACAACAGAAACTTTTACCGTCAAATTCAATTAAATTATCGTCACAAGAATCACCACAATGATAACAATGTGTAGAATTCATATTTACTCTTTTGCCTTTTACAAATTTACAATAAGAATCACGTTTTAAAACATGATATTTATCACATTTTTAATATATTTGATACCCAAATACCAGTAGTCATTATGAGTAAATGTGAGCAATGTATTATTCGTCAACTAAATTCTATAAAGCACTTAAGCAGAGAGGAGTTGGTTAAGATGACTAATTGTAAAACATCGAGAGTTGTTAAAAAAGGTGAGGCTATTTTTGAAGAAGGAGAACGCCTAAAAGGCATTTTCTGTATAAAAGAAGGGGTTTGTAAAGTCTCTAAAATGAGTGAAAATGGTAGAAATCAAATTATTAGTTTGGTTACTAGAGGCGATTTATTAGGAGAAAGAAGCTTAATTTCTGACGAAGCTTCTAACCTTAAAGCCGTTGCTTTAAATGACATGCAAGTGTGTTTTATTCCGAAAGAAGAAATTCTGAAAGATCTATCAAAAAACCCTAATTTTACTATGAGTGTGCTTAAAGACATGGCTCAGACCCTAAAACAAGCAGACAATGTGATTGTTGATATGGCTCAAAAAACGGTAAAACAACGTTTGGCAGAAACGCTTTTAAAACTACTTGATAAATTTGGTACAAATGCAGAAAACACCATAGACATTCATCTTTCTAGAGAAGATATTGCCAATATTATAGGTACTGCTACAGAATCTGCAATTCGTTTATTATCTGATTTTAAAAAGAAAAAAATTATTGAGTTTAAAGGGAAAGATATTTCGATACTTGATAGAAATGAATTAGATAAAATTGCACAAGGTTTTTAAACACTTTAACCTTAAGTGTACTAATTTTTATTATAATTTGTCATTTATTTTTGACATCAAGATATGCTTTCATCGTAATTTTTAATACGATTAACTTTCTTTTACTTCTATTAAAACAGAAATTAAGAACACTTTTTTACATAGAGCTACTAAAAAAAACACTTCTTTTAACCTTTACTAAGCATATATTAAGGTTATAAAAAACGCCTTTACCTTTTAAATGATAACAAGATCGTTTTATCAACATCAAAAAAACAACTAAAACATACTTACTGAATTTAACAAACATTCTGCTAAAAACTAGTATCAATATAAAAATAAAATGCTCATTTGTAATGAAACAAATGAGCATTTACTTTTAAGTTAAAATAACTTAAGTTAAGGTGAACTAAATTCAAAATTTAATTCTTTTGGGGGAATTTGAATACAATACCAAATTTCTAATTAGTCAACATTTAAAAAAGTTTCTTGACTAAAAGTAAAAACATCAGAAGGGGTTCTTGCTTCTTTAAAAATAACTTCCATTTCTTTTACAACTTCTGGATACAGTTTTGCCACATTATTTTTTTCTCCTAAATCATTATCAAGGTCATAAAGTTCCATTAACTTGTTTGGTGTTTTTAAAACATTATATTTTACTGCTTTCCAATTTCCTTTTCTTACTGCTTGTCTCCCACCTTTTTCATGGAACTCCCAATATAAATATTCATGTTCTTTTTGATCTTTTTTATTTCCTAATAATTCTGGTAAAAAAGAAATTCCATCAATATTTTTAGGAACATCAACACCTGCTATCTTAGAAAACGTTGGAAAAACACCCCAATAGTCTTGCAAACCACCAACACTATTACCCACTGCATGTGCATATCCACACTGAATTAAAGGTCTTTTAGGGTTGTTTTCTGCATACTTAATCATTCTATCAATTATCCAATACATTGGCGCTTGAATATCTGTATTTGTATAATTTAAAACTCCTTCATACTGTGTTGGTCTTGTAGAATCTTGATCTTTTAAATATTTATAAGTTGCAAAAAAGTTATCTCCATTACCTGCTTCATTACCCAATGACCAAGTTACAATAGATGGATAGTTTTTATCTCTTTCAAAAATTCTAATAGTTCTATCCATATGGGCAGCTTTCCATTCTGGTTGATACGCTGGATGTATTTTTTGTGCTTTTTTGTTTTTATCCAAACCTTGGTTTGTAGCAACTAAATCGTGAGATTCTATGTTTGCTTCATCAACAACATAAAAACCATACTTGTCGCACATTCTATAAAACTTTATTAAAATCAATTGTATTTCTACCTGCATTTAATTTGATAACTTTAGATTCTGAATATACTTCTTTATCTCCATCCAGTAATTTAACTTCAATAGCTCTTGTTTGTTCTTTTTGAGTGTTGTTGTCTATTTTAAGAGCTGCTTTAAAAACACCGTCTTTATAATTGTTTTCTAAATCAGCAGTAATTCTAAAATCTCTAACAGTAACTTTATCTACAGCATACACATAAACATCTCGTTCTATACCACTTAATCTCCAAAAATCTTGATCTTCCATATAACTGGTATCAGACCAACGCAATACCTGAACAGATACATTGTTTTTACCAGGTTTTACAAAATTAGTAACATTAAATTCTGCAGCTGTTTTACTACCTTCATTATAGCCAACTTTTTTTCCATTTACCCAAACATACATAGCACCACTAACACCTGCAAAGTGTAAGTACACATCTTTACCATCCCAATCTTTTGAAACTTCAAAATCTCTTTTATAGCTACCTACATTGTTAATATTATGAGGAATAAAAGGTGGATTGGTAGGAAATGCATAAATTCTATTTACATAAATAGGCACTCCAAAACCTTGCATTTCCCAGTTAGAAGGCACATTAATTGTATCCCAACCTTTTAAGCTAAAATCGTTTTTGTAAAAATCTGTTGGACGACCAGAAACACTATCTGAAAAATTTCTGGATTTTCCCATTCTGGATTCTCCCATTTTTCAGCCAAATATGTTGGCTTTTTAATAGAATTATTACACGATAAAACTAAAAAACAGATTGCTAAAAGGTAAAAATGTTTATTCATTTATAATTTATTTATTTTAACTATTTACTTTCTTTACTAAAATAAAGAAGAGCGTTCCCTATTTTCAAAATTAGAATAAAACAAAGAAACGGCTTTATCAAAAAGGGGGTTAAAATGTTGCATCAATTGTAAATTCACATGAAGAAACAAATATAAAACACCCGTAACACCCAACACATAAAACACTCTTAAACAACTATTTAAAACATATTATTTACAATAAACAAGATATTAAAGAATAAGATTGTAACATTAAAATACTTGCAGTAATTAGATAAAGATTATAAATCTTACTTTTTGTCTTGGTAACACTTTTTTATACCTCAAAGATAAAACACCTCAACTAAACCAAAAAAACCTTGATAAAATTCATCAAGGTTTTTTGGTTTTAATAATAAAATATTTTTGCAAGCTTTATTCACTTAAAATATAATCAACTGCCGCTTTTGAGTGAATTTCTGTAGTATCAAATACGGGTATTTTTAAATCTTCATCAAAAATCATTAAAGGAAATTCTGTACAACCTAAAACAACACCTTCTGCACCTCTATCTACCAAATTTTTAATAACGTTAAGTACGTACTTTTTAGAAGCCGGTTTTACCATACCATAGGTTAATTCTTCTTCTATAATTCTTTGTAATTCTACAAGTACTTCTTGTTTTTCTGGCACCAAAACATCAATACCATTATCAGCAATTCTTTTGGTGATAAAATCTCCTTCCATGGTATAAATTGTCCCTAAAAAGCCTACACTTTTAATTCCTTTTTTCAGAATTTCTTTGGCAGTTGCGTCGCCAATATGAATTACAGGAAAATTTAATTGAGCTTGCACTTTATCAAATACTTTATGAGGTGTATTGGCGCAAAACATAACCGCTGTTGCTCCTCCTTGTTGTAAACTCTCTGCTCCCTCCGTTAGCATGAGCGCAATAGAATCCCACTTATCTTCTTTCTGAAATTGATGTACAGCTGCCTGATTAATAGTATACACTGTTAAAGGCGGATTTGTATTATTACCATAATAATCATTAATAGACTGATTTATTGCCGCATAATATTCTACTGTAGAATGCCAAGAAGTACCACCTATTAACCCTAATTTTTTCATGTTTTGGTGAGGTAATTTTTTATGTTCCATTTCCGTTTTTGTACTTAATATTGTTTTAGGTTTTACTTTTACTATCGTTTCTACTTTTTCTGCTTCTTTTTTACAAGACATCAAACAAATAAAACTACAAATACTCAATTTTAAACTTTATTTGCTATATAAATTGATTACAAGATACTTTTGGGCAATGCACCTTTCCAACCTTTAGCTAGTTTTTTTGATAAACCTTTAACAATTTCAACCATATCAGTATTATTTGCAACATTAACCGTTTCGTTAGCATCTACATAATGATCGTATAATTCTGTGGCTGCAAAATCTCCTTTTTGTTTTTTATCATTATCCCATAAATACCACTCTATATAATGATATTGTTTGGTTTGCATAGAATACCCCATGTATTCATTGCCATCTTTAGAAATACGTTTACGTCTTCTAAATTGTGTAAAAACAGCATCTTTCCATTCTAAATCTGGATTCTCAAAAACGGGTACTAAACTTGTACCTTCTAAATAATTAGCTTTATCAACTCCTGTTAAATCACATAATGTAGGAAATATATCTACCAATTCAGAAAGTGCTTCAATACGTTTTCCTTCTTTTTGATATGCTCCTTTGATTATCAATGGCACGTGAGTATCGATATAAAAATTAGTCATTTTTCCCCAACCATTATGATCGCCTAATTTCCATCCATGATCTCCCCATAAAACAATTACGGTATTTTCATATAAGCTTCTTTCTTTTAAACCTTTTACCAATTTACCTACACAAGCATCAATAAAACTTACACTTGCATAATAACCTCTTTTTAAAGAATCTGCATACGCTTCTGGCAAAGGCTCGTCTTCTGGTCTGCCAATTTTATGTGGATTAGTATACGCTCTTAACTCATAATTTGCATTTGCAGACATTACAGGCGCATTCTTTGGCAACTTAGGGTTTGCTGCTGGAGACACAGAACCTACAGGATATAAATCCCAATATTTTTTTGGGGCAACAAAAGGAAGATGGGGTCTATACAAACCTAGTCCCAGAAAAAAAGGTGTTTTTTTATCCTTAATTCTATCTAAAGTTTTTAATGCCAATTGCGTTTGCATTGCATCATAATATAAAGAATCTGGAGCATCTGCACTTTCTAAGGCAGGCCCTCTGTTCCAGCCATCACCATATACTTTTTTCCCTTTTCTTTTCTCTAATAAAATAGCTCTTTTTATTTTCTGGTCTTTTAAGGCCTCTTCCGTATAATAATAAGTCTCAGCATCTCTTTTCTTATATTCTTTTGTATTGTATGGAAAAGGTTTTAAATCTGGTTCATCCCAAGAAATAGAATCTGGCATATAATTATGAAAAATTTTACCAATATTTACTGTGTAATATCCTGCTTTATGAAAAAATTGCGGCATGGTAACAGCGCTAGGATTTATCTCTCTAAATTTATCTCCCAAATGCCAAACTCTTGTAGAATCTGGCCTATAGCCTAATAACACACTTGCTCTTGAAGGTGCACAAACAGCAGCTTGTGCATGTGTATTTAACATTACCATTGATTTGGCTGCCAAAGCATCTATGTTAGGCGTTTTTATTTCTTCATTTCCGTAAACACCAAGATCTGCTCTTAAATCATCTATTGATAAAAAAATGATATTAGGTTTTTGTATAGCAATCTCTTTCTTTTTTTTATCACAAGACGTATTTAAAAAAGATAGAGAAATTAACAATAGTAAAATTCTCATATATTTTATTGGTTTTTGTAAATTATTTTACGCTATTCTTAATTTCCTTTACCTAATAATTCAATCCACTGAGTTCTATACCCTGTATTTCTAACACCATTAGAATGTCCTTTTTTTCCTTTGGGAACTGGTAAATTAAACTCATAAATTTGATTTTCTGGAATACCCAAAGCATAGTATGTTTCTTTAATTATTTTTGCATTCGGCTCTTTTGCATGATATGTTCCGTACCAAAGATTTGCAGGTGTTATACTTTTATTAGAATACCATTTTGCAATCTTTTTTCCTTCTGAATAATCCCAACCGCCAGAAAAATCTATAACTCTAGCAACCAAGTGTTCTTGCGCTATAAAAGCTGCCATTCCACCTCCTTGAGATTGACCTGAAACGGCTATTTCACTCCATTTTGGAGCACCATTTTCTAAATAAAAGTCCCAGTTTCCATCCTTATCATTCTCAGAAAGATAAAGTAACAACTTTGTTAATCTACGTACAATAGCATCTTGTGGCTCATCTTTAATTAATGAAAACTTAGTATCACCATAAATACGTTTTGTTCTAAATTCTGCAGTACAATTAGTGTTTTCTAATAAATTATCTCCCCTACATATTTGAGCAACTGCAGGCCTATTTATATAAGATATATTAATAACACGATATCCTTGAGAAACAGCTGTAGCAAATAATGCACGAGGTCCTTTTAAAGCAACTCCTCCTGTTCCTGGCATAAAAAATAATAGTTTACCTTGTTTTGCTTCTGGGTTATAAACAATTAAGTGAGGCGAATTTGCTTCTTTAATTTTAGAATCTGTAGTAGACGGTTTTACATTTAGAACCTTATATTCTTTTGGAAACCCTTTAGAAGATTGAGCAAAAGTAAAATTGTAGCTAAAGAAAATAAAAGCAAGGGGAATTAAAAAAAACTTCATTATTTATTAATTTTTAATTGAATTTTAAAAATGGTTTAGCAATTTCCTTTTTCTTAAAGTATGTGACAAACTAACAATAGTTGTCATCGATATATAAATATGCATTTTTATCAACAAAAACTCATTTTAAGCGAACTTAATTTAACAAAACATTTAATTTGTTAATTTTTCTTTAGTAATTTTTCGTAAATATAGATAAAAATTACATTATCGTTAATCAATTAGCAGTTAAGTTTAAAACGATACTCTAACATTTTAAAAAGTTATTCTTTTTAATAACGCAAAGCGCATTTTAAAGACTGATTTAAAGTAATTTACCATTAAAAAGAAAAACTCCCTTTTATCAGATTGATAAAAGGGAGTTTTGTATTCATTTATAAATAATAATCTTTATTATTTTGCCAACATTTCTTTAGTTGCCACCGTTCTAAAACCAATATGATCAGAACCTGAATTAGGCTCCATACCCATTCTTGCAGAAATTCTAAAACTTGCACAATAAGAAGCATGACATAAAAAAGAACCACCTTTCATTACATATTCTATTTGATATGGATTACTAGGTGTATACGATTTATCTGCTCCAACAGGGTTTTGTAAAACAACATTTGGGTCTATCGTTTGATAATAATTTACATTAAATAAATCAGATGTCATTTCCCAAACATTACCCGCCATATCATACAAACCGATATTATTTGCTGGATAGGATTTTATTGGTGAAATATATTCAAATCCGTCTTCAGAAATATTTTCTGTCGGAAATTTTCCTTGCCAAGTATTTGCATTGGCATCTAAATCTTCCAATTTATTTCCCCAAGAATAAATATTATCTTCAAATTTACCTTGTGCAGCAGACTCCCACTCTGCCTCTGTTGGCAACCTTCTATTTGCCCACTTACAATACGCCAAAGCATCTTCTTGTGCAATATGAACAACCGGATAATTATCTTGCCCTTCTATAGAACTTCCTGGTCCTTCTGGATGTTTCCAATCTGCTCCAAGTTTCCATACCCACCACTGACCGTAGTTTTCCATAGAAACAATACCTTTGGCATGCTTATTAAAAATTAAACTTCCGGGTTGTAAAATTGAGTCTGCTGGTTTTGGTGTACCTGCTGGTAAATCTTTTTTAATTTCGTCCCAATCAATTGGTCTTTCTGCTACCGTAATATATTTTGTGGCAGCAACAAACTCCTTAAATTGTTTATTGGTAACCTCATGTGCATCAATAAAAAAACCATCTACAGCTACTTTATGCGCTGGCTTTTCACGTGGCATAGCATATTTATCCTCATTTTTTGCCCCCATTAAAAAAGTTTTAGAAGCCACCCAAACCATACCTTTTGGTGTTTCTACTTTATCGGTATTTATGGCAGTTTTTACAACTGTTTTTTCTTTTTCGGTTTTCTTATCACAACTTACAACAAAAACTGAAAGTGATAAAACGATGAATAAAAAGGGTTTTAAATTAAAATTCATTTGTAAAATTTAGTGTTTTAAAACAAATATAGATATTCTTATTACTTATAAATTTAATTCTTTTAAAATGATGTCAATTTTTAACAAAAAATTATTGTTTAACAAAATGGTTGTTTTGTTAAACATTTTGTATCTTTACATAAATTCAAAGAATTATGGCTCGTAAAAAAAACATCAACAAAGACAATTTAATTTCCTGGTACATGGAATTTGTTTTAGAAAACAACCATCAACCAAAATCGATATTTAGTTTTGCTAAAGAAAATAATTTTGAAGAAACTGATTTCTATAAATTTTATGGTTCTTTTGATGTTTTAGAAGAAGCCATTTTTTCTGAATTTTTTCATCACACCATCACCGTTTTAAGTAAAAGTGAAGACTACGAAACTTTTGATGCAAGAAATAAATTATTAAGTTTTTATTTTACTTTTTTCGAAATTTTAACAGCCAACAGAAGCTATCTTGTCTATGCTTTAGAAAATAGTAATAGCGATTTTAAAAAATTAAAAACATTAAAGGGATTACGAAAAGAATACATTGGTTATGTCCAAAATATTGGTATCGAAAAAATAGACTTAAAGCACGAAAAACTAGAAAAAATTCAAGATAAATCGATACAAGAATCCTCTTGGTTTCATTTATTAGTAACTCTTAAGTTTTGGTTAGATGATGTTTCTCCTTCATTTGAAAAAACAGATCTATTTATAGAAAAATCAATCAATGCTCGTTTTGATTTAATGGATATAAAACCCTTACAAAGTATTATCGACTTCGGTAAATTTATTATCAAAGAAAAAGTAAATTTTAACTAAATAGCTTATGAAAACCATTGATTCTATACCAACATCTAAAATTCAAAGAGCTTCTAAATTAGTTACAACGGGAGCTAAAATTGGGGTAAATTATCTTAAATATTACGGAGATAAAATCACCAAAACAGAAGAAGAAGCCAAAGCAAAACTAAACGAAAACAATGCCGAAGATATTTATGATGGGTTAAAAACGCTAAAAGGAAGTGCTTTAAAAGTGGCGCAAATGTTAAGCATGGAAAAAAGTATTCTACCGCAAGCCTATGTAGAAAAATTTTCACTATCTCAATTTTCTGTACCCCCACTTTCTCCTGCTTTGGTGACCAAAACTTTTAAAAAATATTTTGGTAAAAACCCAAATGAAATTTACGATAAATTTAATACCGTTTCTGTAAACGCAGCAAGTATTGGTCAGGTTCATAAAGCAGAAAAAGACGGAAAAGAATTGGCTGTAAAAATTCAATATCCGGGTGTTGCACAAAGTATAGCTTCAGATTTAGCATTGGTTAAACCTATTGCTATTAAAATGTTTAATATTAGAGGTAAAGATTCTGATAAATATTTTAAAGAAGTAGAAAATAAATTGGTAGAAGAAACAAATTACATTTTAGAAGTTACACAAAGTAAAGAAATTGTAGCTGCTTGTAAACATATCCCTAATTTAAAATTCCCTGAATATTATGCTGATTTATCATCAGATAGAATTATTACTATGGATTGGATGCACGGTGTACATTTATCTGAATTTTACACAGACAAACAAGAAGTTGCCAATAAATTAGGGCAGGCATTATGGGATTTCTACATGTTTCAGATTCATAAATTACAAAAGGTACATGCAGATCCGCATCCTGGAAATTTTTTAATTTCTCCAGAAAACGAACTGATTGTAATTGATTTTGGGTGTATGAAAACAATACCCAATGATTTTTATGTTCCGTATTTTGAATTGGCAAAAAAAGAAAACATTTCTAACCCAATTTTCTTTGAAGAAAAACTATTTGAATTAGAAATTTTAAGAGCAGATGATTCTAAAGAAGAATTAGATTTCTTTAGAGCAATGTTTCATGAAATGCTAAGTTTATTTACGCAACCTTTTCACCAAGAAGTATTCGATTTTTCTGATGAAGTTTTCTTTGGCAAACTCTCTGAATTAGGAGCTAAATACGCCAAAAGTACCGAACTAAAAGACATGAATGGAAATAGAGGTTCTAAACACTTTATTTATATCAACAGAACCTTTTTTGGTTTGTATAATTTAATGCACGATTTAAAAGCAAAGGATATTAAAATCAATAATTATAAAACTCTTTAATGGCGTTTTTCAACTTTAAAAACATTCAAAATTTAGAACATCTTTATAAAATAAACCTTATAAATAGTTGCTCTGGTTTTAAATCGGCAAATTTAATTGCTACTATATCTAATAAAGGCATTAGTAATGTTGCTGTATTTAGTTCTGTTACACATTTAGGCTCTACACCACCAACCTTAGGTTTTATTTTAAGACCAACAACAGTACCTAGAAATACTTATAAAAACATAAAAGAAAGTGGCGTTTTTACCATCAATCATATTTATGAAGACATTATTGAAGACGCACATCATACATCAGCAAAATACCCCGAAGAAATTTCTGAATTTGAAGTAACGAAATTAGAAGAGGAATTTAAAGGTAATTTTAAAGCTCCTTTTGTTAAAAATTCTCCCGTGCAAATGAGTATGAAATTTATAGAAGAAATACATATTTCATCTAATAATGTATTAATGATTGTAGCTCAAATACAAGAATTATATGTTAAAGATGAATTGTTAGAAAATGATGGATTGATAAATTTATCTAAAGCAAATATTGTTACTATTAACGGCTTAGACACCTATGCTGTTCCTAAATTTAAGAAAAGATTAGCGTATCAAAGACCTAAATAAAACATATGAAAATTCTTGTAACAGGTGCAACTGGCTATATTGGCAAACGCTTAATTCCGTTATTATTAAATGATGGACATAGCGTTATTTGCCCTGTAAGAGACAAAGAAAGAGCAAAAAGTTATTATAAAAATCAAAAAAAAGTTCAATTAGTAGAAGCTGATTTTTTAGATAGTAATAGCTTAACAAACATTACAAAAGATATTGATGCTGCTTATTATTTAATTCATTCTATGACTAATTCTGCCAAAGAATTTCATGTTTTAGAAGAAAAATGCGCGTTTAACTTTAAAAATTTTATAGAAACAACTTCTACAAAACAAGTTATTTACTTAAGTGGAATAACCAACGACACTAAACTTTCTAAACATTTATTATCAAGAAAAAACGTAGAAAAAACATTAGCGTCTAATAAATATGCATTAACCACTTTTAAAGCAGGAATCATTGTTGGTTCTGGGAGTTCTTCCTTTGAAATTATTAGAGATATTGTAGAAAAACTACCTGCAATGATAGCTCCTAAATGGTTAAACACCAAAACACAACCTTTAGCAATTAGAGATGTACTCTCTTTTTTACACAAATCTCTTGGCAAAAAAGAACTTTATAATACTTCTCATGATATTTTTGGGCCAGAAATACTTACATACAAAGAAATGCTATTACAGTTTGCTGATGTAAGAAAACTAAAAAGATCTATTATAACCGTACCTGTAATGACCCCAAAACTATCTTCTTATTGGTTGTATTTTGTTACCTCTACGTCATACAAACTAGCAAGTTCTTTAGTAAACTCTATGGGCGTAGAAGTTATAGGTAATAAAAGCAATATCAATACAATTTTAGACGTACAACCAATGTCTTACAAGGAAGCTGTAAAACTAGCTTTTAAAAAAATTGAACAAAATAGTATTATTTCTAGTTGGAAAGACTCATACATCAGCAGCGGGAAATTAAAAAATTATGTTCACGAATTTATAAATGTTCCAGAATATGGTTGTTTTAAAGATTTTAAAAAGAGAACCGTTATCGATAAAGAAAGAACGCTAAACAGAATTTGGGCTATTGGAGGGGAAACAGGTTGGTATTACGGCACCTTTTTATGGAAAATTCGTGGCTTTTTAGATCAATTTTTTGGTGGAGCTGGTTTGCGTAGAGGAAGAAGGCATCCTACCGAATTAAATGTTGGTGATGCTCTAGATTTTTGGCGAGTAATATATGCTGATAAAGAAAAGGGAAAACTTTTATTGTATGCAGAAATGATAATGCCTGGCGAAGCCTGGTTAGAGTTTAAAATTATAGACAACACACTGCACCAAACAGCCACTTTTAGACCCCATGGTTTGGCAGGTAGATTATACTGGTACGCCGTAATGCCTTTTCACTGGTTTGTTTTTAACGGAATGATTAGCAACATCAATAAATAAACTAACATAAAACAACAGCTCATTCATCACTCTCTATTTTTTTTACCTCTACAGTAAACGACTGAAAAATAAATCTTTAAAATATTATAATATTTTGTTAATTTTTGTTTAACTATAATTGATATTTATTAAACATTTATTATATTTGAAAGAGAATTAGTAATTACTTAAATAAAAAGCAATTTAAAACATTACACTTATACAACTATAAGGTAAATCTATAGACAAGTTTATTAAATGGCATAAAAATTGAAAGTACAATTAGAAGACCTTAAAATACAAAACTACATTTCAAGTTCAATTTAATTGATTAATTGATTTAACACATAAAAAATGTTTAAAAAACTTTAAAACGTAGTTAAAAGAAGAGAATTAAGGAAGCGAAACAGAACATTTAAAATTAAAAATTTTCAAAAAAGAAAACCTAAATGTTCAAGATAAAAAGATTAAAATATGGATTTAGTAAGTAAAGCATTAGAATTTGAAACAAGAAAAATGAGATTTCCAACTACCAGCGATCGTGTGCTGGCAGCAAGAGAAGCAAAATCTTTAATTTTAAGTTTAAATGAAATTTATAAAGAAAATAAAGATTCTGAAATTATGGACATCATGAAAAGATTAACCGTAATTAAGCAACGAATAGAAAGACGTTTAAAGGGAAAACCGTTAACAGCATAATTAATACATATTTCTATTGTTTTTCTAACTTTTATAATTATATTCACAAATTATAGAATAAAACAGAGAAACAAAGAATGAATTTATTAGAAAGAGCGGAAGAATTTGAACACAGAAAATTCTCATTCAAAACAACAAGTGACAGAATCGTAGCGTCTAGAGAAGTAAAAGCCTTAATTTTAGAACTAAACGAAGTATATAAAGAAACTAAAGATCTAGAAATTATGGATCAAATGAAGCGTTTAACAGCTGTAAAGCAAAAAATTGAAAAACGCTTGAAAGGAAGACCTTAAAAGCAAATGAATAAAATTTTAGTTATTGGAGGAAGTAAAGGAATTGGAAAAGCAATTATAAATGCTTTAATTGATGAAAATTCAATTATAAATTTAAGCAGAACAGCTCCTTTACTTTCTCACACTAATCTTACACATGTTCCCTGTGACATTCTTACCGATAACTTGCCTGATTTTAATGAAATAGACACCTTAATCTATTGCCCAGGAAGCATCAATTTAAAACCAATTTCACGATTAAACCTAAACGATTTCAGACAAGACTTTGAAATAAACGTTATTGGAGCGGTAAAAGCAATTCAGCACTATTTACCTTCTCTAAAAAAAGGAAATAAACCCTCTATTTTATTATTTAGTACAGTTGCCGCAAAATTAGGCATGCCTTTTCATACAAGTGTAGCCGCTGCAAAATCTGCCGTAGAAGGACTAACCAAATCTTTAGGAGCAGAATTAGCACCACTAATTCGCGTAAATGCAATTGCCCCTACCGTTACAGATACAGACTTGGCCTCTAAACTATTACGCAATGAGCGAATGATAGAGAATATTAAAGAACGTCATCCGTTAAAAAAATATTTAGCCCCTAAAGAAGTTGCTGATTTAGCCTCTTTTTTAATTTCTGAAAAAGCAAGTTCTATTTCTGGTCAAATTTTCGAATTAGACTGCGGAATTGTCAGTTTTAAACTATAATTAAATCATAAAAACATGAATATTTACAACATAGAGATTAATAGTCTCCAGAATACTCCTATCCATTTGTCAGATTTTAAAGGCAAATACATCTTATTTGTAAACGTTGCTTCTAAATGTGGTTTTACTCCACAATACAAAGAGTTAGAAGAATTACACAACACTTATAAAAACAATCTGGTTGTAATTGGTGTGCCTTGCAATCAATTCGGAAAACAAGAACCTGGTTCTTCTACTGAAATACAAGAGTTTTGCGAACTAAATTATGGAGTTACTTTTTTAATTACAGAAAAAGTAGACGTAAAAGGCACAAATCAACATCCTTTATACACTTGGTTAACAACTAAAAGTTTTAACAATAAAAAAAGTAGTTCTGTAAAATGGAACTTTCAAAAATATTTAGTTTCTCCCGAAGGTAACTTAATTGATTATTATTTTTCAATTACAAAACCTCTGAGTTCTAAAATTACAAAACACCTAAAGTCTTAAGATTATATTTGGTATATTTAAAAAGAAAAGTAGCTTAAAAAGCTACAATATTTCTATAAAAACGAGTCTTTACAATCAAAACAATTAGTTTATGAAACAATTAAAACTCACCGTATTATTTTTAGTCATCAATTTTGGAGGTTTAGCTATTGGAAGTTGGTTAATGAATAATGGGCCATTAACAGAATGGTATACCAATTTAAATCAAGCTCCTTGGACGCCGCCCGGTATTGCTTTTGGTATTGCTTGGACAGCCATAATGATTTGCTTTTCTATTTATTTAGGCAAACTTTTTATGGTAGAAAACACAAAAAAAAACAAACTTCTTTTTGCATTTCAATTTGTTTTAAACGTAAGTTGGAACTACATTTTTTTCAATCAACATTTTGTTTTATTTGGTCTTATAACACTCATTATGTTAACCTCACTCCTATTTTATTACTTTTTTAAAGTCAGTAGTAAAACAGGTAATTATAAATTATTATTACTGCCTTATATAATTTGGCTTTGTATTGCAACCTCCTTAAACCTTTACGTTCTAATCTATAATTAAGATGAAAATTTACACGTTTCACAGAAAACAAAAACTACCAATTACAGTAGAAAAAGCTTGGGAATTTTTATCTAGCCCCCAAAATTTAAAAACAATTACGCCAGATTATATGAGTTTCGATATCCTTTCTGGAGCAGAAAAACCAATGTTTGCAGGTCAGATTATACAATATATTGTTACCCCAATTCTTGGGATAAAAACAAAATGGGTTACCGAAATTACACACGTAAAAGAAAACGAATATTTTGTTGATGAACAACGTTTTGGGCCTTATGCATTATGGCATCACAAACATTTTATCAAAAAAATTGAAGGCGGCGTAGAAATGGAAGACATTATCGATTATAAAGTTCCTATGGGTATTTTAGGACAACTAGTACATCCGATATTAGTAAAACCAAAATTAGAAGAAATTTTTGCATACAGACAGAAGAAATTAATAGAACTTTTTGGAAAATATTAAATAAATGAGTGAGAAAATAACTATTTTTTGGTTTCGAAGAGATTTACGGCTAAATGACAATTGTGGATTATTCCACGCTCTAAAATCAAGTAAAAAAGTACTTCCAATTTTTATTTTTGATAAAGAAATTTTAAGGAAACTAGACAAGGAAGATAGTCGTGTTTCTTTTATTCATCAAGAAATAAAAAACACAAACAAGCAATTACAAGAAATAGGCAGCTCTTTAGATGTTTATTATGGTAATCCTATTGATATTTACAAATCACTATTAGAAAAACACACCATTGAAAGGGTTTATACAAACCACGATTACGAGCCTTATGCCATTAAAAGAGATTTAGAAATTAAAGAATTTCTAACATCAAAAAACATTCTTTTTAAAACTTACAAAGACCAAGTAATCTTTGAAAGAAATGAGATTGTAAAAAAAGACGGAACACCGTATAAAGTTTATACACCTTACTCTAAAAAATGGTTAGAAGCTTTTCATTTTAAGGGAATTCAATTTTATCCATCAGAAGATTATTTAGAAAATTTTATAAAAAGTAAAAATCATCAATTTTTAACTTTAAAAGAACTTGACTTTAAAAAATCAGTAATAACCGTAGCTTCTTATACCGTTTCTCCAACATTAATAAATCAATATGAAGAAACTAGAAACTTTCCTGCAAAAGACAGCACCTCAAAGTTAGGTACACATTTACGTTTCGGAACCGTTAGTATTCGTAAAATGGCAGATAAAGCATCAAAAAGTAATAACATTACTTTTTTAAAAGAGTTGATTTGGCGCGAGTTTTTTATGCAGATTTTATGGCATTTTCCGCATACGATTAAAGCTAGTTTTAAACCAAAATACGATAGAATTCTATGGCGAAATAATGAAAAAGAATTTAATGCTTGGTGCAAAGGAGAAACAGGTTACCCGTTGGTTGATGCAGGCATGAGAGAATTGAACCAAACAGGTTTTATGCACAACAGAATAAGAATGTTGGTAGGAAGCTTTCTTTGCAAACACTTATTGATAGATTGGAGATGGGGAGAAGCTTATTTTGCAGAAAAATTACACGATTATGAGCAATCTAGCAATATTGGTAATTGGCAATGGGTTGCAGGTACAGGTGTTGATGCCGCTCCTTATTTTAGAATCTTTAATCCCACCACACAAATTCAAAAATTTGATAAAGATTTAAAATATATTAAAAAATGGGTTCCAGATTTTCAAGAGCTTACGTATCCTACACCAATTGTAGAACACAAATTTGCTAGAGAACGTTGTTTAGAAACGTATAAAAAAGCATTGGTAGATTTCTAATCTATTATAAAAATCACCTCTAATTTTGCACTATTTATAAAAAATAGGTGTATAAAATCTTGTTCACACAAAAAAGCCAATAATATTCTTTTTAAAAGATTTTATAAACAACAAAACAAAAAAGTTAGCGTTTTGTACCTGTAGAATGCAAAGATTATGAATAAATATTTTTTCTATTCTATAGAAATTATTCTTGTTTTAAAAGCTTCAAATATTTTTTGAAGCTTTTTTATGAAAAAAAATGAAATTTTATTTGGCAGATACTAATAATTGCATTTAATTTGCGCTCTCAAAATAAAAGCCGATGTAGCTCAGCTGGCTAGAGCAGCTGATTTGTAATCAGCAGGTCGTGGGTTCGAGTCCCTCCATCGGCTCAAATTTTAAAAGTCTCAAAAAATATTTTTTGAGACTTTTTTTATGTAAAATACTAAATAAAACAGACTAATATTTTTAAGATTTTCTTTTTTTAAAGGTTTGCCAAATTTTAATTGTTCATTCTAAAAAAGAACCGATTTAAGATTAAAAAAACCACAAATAATTGTAAAATCTTTATTATTTTAGACAATTAATTATCCTAATCATAATTATATGCTCATTATCGGAATTGCAGGAGGTACAGGAAGTGGAAAAACAACTGTTGTAAATCAAATTATTAAACAACTACCAACTGATGAAGTTTGTGTAATTTCACAAGATTCTTACTACAACGAAACAGTAAACTTATCTTATGAAGAAAGATCTAAAATTAATTTCGACCATCCAAGAGCTATCGATTTTGATTTAATTGTAAAACATTTAAAGAAATTAAGATCAGGAAAAACAATAGAACAACCTGTGTATTCTTTTGTTACCCATAACAGAACAACAGATACGATAAAAACACATCCTAGAAAAGTGGTGATTGTAGAAGGTATTTTAATACTAAACAACGAAGCTTTAAGAGATTTGTTTGATATTAAAATATTTGTACACGCAGACACAGATGAACGTTTAATTAGAAGAATTAGAAGAGATATTACAGAAAGAGGTAGAGATGTAGATGAAGTTTTAAACAGGTATCAAGATACGTTAAAACCAATGCACCTACAGTTTATAGAACCTACCAAAAATTTTGCTGATATTATTATACCGAACAACAAACACAATACAGTGGCAATTGACGTAGTAAGAACCGTTATTAATGATCGTTTATAATTAAAGTTATGTCTTTCAATCAATTTAAACAAAATAAAGTAGTAAAAGTTATGACAAATGCTTTTGTTATAATCTTAATTCCTTTTTTAATATGGATGTTTTTTATTGATGAAAACTCTTACCTCGTTCATAAAAAATTCGATAATGAAATTGAAAGCTTAGAAAGCACCATTTCTTTTTACGAAAAAAAAATAGCCGAAGATAAAGCTACAATTAAAAAACTAGAAGACTCGTTGCAGTTAGAACGTTTTGCGAGAGAAAAATATCTAATGAAAAAAGAAAATGAAGATATCTATCTAATAGAATTTGATACAATAAAAAAATAAATGAGTACTTCTCTTTTTGATGACTTTCTAAAAACGACACCTGCTGCCTGGAAAAATAAAATTCAAGTAGATTTAAGAGGTGCCGATTATAATGATACATTATTATGGAAAACTCAAGAAGGCATTGTTGTTAAACCTTTTTACACTGCAGAAGATAGCACCAATTATAACGTTAAAACCCCTAAAAATGGTTTTAACATCTGTCAAACAATTTTTGTTGATGATGAAAAAATAGCCAACTCTTTAGCTATAGATGCGCTTAATAGAGGCGCTAATTCCATTCATTTTATTGCAAACAAACCTTTCGATTACAAAAAAATACTGCTTAATATTGATGTAAAAACTGTTTTTATATATTTCCAATTTAAGTTTTTAAATGATTCCTTTCAACTAGAAATATCAGAATTTATAAATTCTGATAAAACCTATTTTCAAACAGATGTTATTGGAAACTTAGCAGAAACAGGCAATTGGTTTTATAATTTAAAAGAAGATTTTATAAAATTAGACCGAATATTAAATAACTCTAAAAATTGTATTTCGATTTCAGGAGATCTGTATCAAAACTGTGGAGCCACTATTACACAACAACTAGCCTACTCTTTAGCACACGCTAATGAATATTTAAATAAATATGGAAATTCCGTTGCAGAAAAATTAAGTTTTTCGTTTTCTGTTGGAAGTAATTATTTTTTCGAAATTGCAAAATTAAGAGCTTTTAGAATTTTATGGACCGCACTATTAGAAGAGTATAACGTTAACAATTTAGAAGCTCACTTTTTTGTACAACCAAGCTTAAGAAATAAAACCATTTATGATTATAATGTAAATTTATTAAGAACAACATCAGAATGTATGAGTGCCATTTTAGGTGGAGCAAATACTATTTCTAATGTTTCTTATGATGCTGTTTATCATAAATCAAATGAATTTGGCGAACGCATTTCTAGAAATCAATTACTAATACTACAACAAGAAAGTTATTTACAAGAAGGACAAAATTTTGCAGAAGGTTCTTATTATATAGAATCTATCACACAGCAATTAGCAGAAAATGCCTTAATCCTTTTTAAACAAATTGAAAAAAGTGGCGGCTTTTTAAAGCAATTAAAAGCAGGTACCATTCAGAAAAAAATTAAAGAAAATGCAAAAAAAGAAGAAAATGATTTCTTAAAAAAAGAAATCATACTTTTAGGAACAAATTTACAACCAAACAAAGATGATAAGATGCAACATGAGTTAACCTTGTATCCTTTTGTCAAACAAAGAAATATAAAAACATTACTTCCTCCTTTAACTAGAAACCGACTATCAGAATCAATAGAAAAAGAACGATTAAACTCTGAAAAGTCATAAAAAAATAAAGTATGGATAAAAACGATGAAATTCTTTTTAAACAAAAAAAACAAAACGAATTAAAGTTAGAGGTACAACAAATAAAAAGTAAGCTTCCAAAATATATTATATGGTTTATTTTTATTCTTGCTGTTAGTCTTTATTTTTTAGAAGACAAAATTTTTCATTTATTTGGCAACAATGTTAACTTTCTTATTGGAGCGGTTCTAATTTTATGCTTTTTTCTGTTTTTATTTTTATTAAAAAGCTACATTACAATTACTAAAAAACAAAAAGAATCTAAAGATCTTGGTGTTCAACTTTACAATCTCATGAAATTAGAAGCAGATCCCGTAGATGAATAGAAAAGAGGTACAACATATAAAACTTAAAAATTTAAAAAAAGCAACTCCTATTTCCTTTCCTCAAGAAGGATTTGTTGCTGGTATTGCGCCATATTTACGAGGGACTTATGCTACAATGTACATAAATAAACCTTGGGAGATTAAACAATACACAGGTCTCTCTACAGTAAAAGAGAGCAATACATTATATAGAAAAATTTTAGATACAGGTCTAAAAAAATTATTCGTTGATTTAGACTTATCAACTTGTACTTGTAACCATTCAGATACACAAAGAGCTCCAAATGATGTTGATATAACTAGTATTACCATCCAATCGGTAGAAGACATGAACATGTTGTTTGATAAAATTCCGTTAGACAAAGTAACGGTTTCTATAACAATGAATAGTACTATTTTACCGCTTCTTGCCTTTTATATTGTTACCGCAGAAGAACAAGGAATATCTTTAGACCAATTATCCGGCTCACTTAAAAGTGATATTTTAAAGGAGTTAAATACAAACGCATACACTCCTACCCTTTCTTCTAAAATTTTTACTGATATTTTTGAATACACCAGCAAAAAAATGCCAGAATTTAATTCGATTTCTATTTCTGGCTACAAAATACAAGAAGCGGGTGCCACTGCAGAAATTGAACTAGCTTATACTTTATCTAACGGGTTAGAATTTCTTAAAAAAGGAATTGAAGCAGGTATAAAAATAGATTCTTTTGCCACACAATTATCTTTCTGTTGGGCAATAGGTATGGATCATTTTACAGAAATAGCAAAATTAAGAGCAGCAAGAGTTTTATGGGCAAAAATGGTAAAACAATTCAACCCTAAAAACCCTGAATCACTTGCTCTAAAAACCCATAGCCAAACAAGCTGTAATTCTTTAACAACCCAAGACCCTTTTAACAATGTAACCAGAGTAACTCTACAAGCTATGGCTGCTGCTTTTGGAGGCACACAAAGTTTACACACCAATACTTTAGATGAAGGTACAGCTGTATCTGCAAGAATTGCAAGAAACACGCAAACCTATTTACAGCAAGAAACACATATTACTAAAACAGTAGATCCTTGGGCAGGAAGCTACCATTTAGAAAAATTAACCGAAGACATCGCTAACAAAACTTGGGAACTAATTAGTGAATTAGAACATCATGGAGGCATCTCTAAAGCGATTAAAAAAGGAATCCCAAAATTACATATTGAAAATGCAGCTGCCATTAAACAAGTAAAAATTAAAAATGGGGAGCAAGTACTGGTTGGTGTAAACAAATATCAACTAAAAAAAGAGAAAACTTCAACTCCTTTAGAAATTGATAATAAAACGACAAGTAATATCCAACTAGAAAAACTACATCAACTAAAAACCACCAGAAACAATACCGAAGTTAAAAAATCACTAATAGCTTTAACGAATGCTGTAAAACACGGAAAAGAAAACCTTTTAGAAGCAACCATAAAAGCAGCAAGAAACAGAGCAACTTTAAGCGAAATTTCTGATGCTTTACAAACGGTTTTTAAATAATACAAACCGTTTAGCCACATTTAAAGATCTAAAGTAAAAACACTTCTCTTAAAGTTTAACAAATCATAAATAATAGTATACATATAATCAGTGTACTTTATTTTGGGTAAATTTGTATAAATGTTTTAACGTGGATCTTTTTTTTATCATTTTATCTTTACTTCTTATTCTTTTAAGCATATTGCCATTTGTTAAAAATCAGCATTGGTTTTTTCGTATTCCAGAATTTATTAAAACACAAATCTTCTTTTTACAAATAATAGCAACTATCGGATTAGTTATTTTTACTCAAAAAAGCCTACTTTTTTATCTTGTATTAATAATTCAAAGTATCTTATTATTCTTTCACGCTTATATTTTATCAAGATTTACCAATTTTTATAAAAAGAAAAATAGTGCTGCTAAGAGCAAAAAAGACATCAAAATTATCTCTGCAAATATTTATCAATACAATAACAAGTTTCAAAAATTTAAAGATTTAATTAAAAAGGAAAAACCAGACATCTTTTTTACCATTGAAAGTAACAAGGATTGGGAAAACGCCATGCGTGATTTAGAAACAGACTATAAGTTTACCGAAAAAATAACGTTAGAAAATACGTATGGAATGCATTTATATTCTAAAATTCCTTTTGAAAAAATAACAACCCATTTTTTTGTTGCAAAAGACCTACCAAGTATCGAAGCACATTTTAAAGACAAAGAAGGAAATCATTTTGTTGTTTTCTGTGCCCATCCACCACCACCAAGTCCTACAGAAGAAAGAACCTCTAAAGAACGAGATGGAGATTTAATGTGTATTGCCAAATGGATAAAAGAGATGAAGCAACCTGTAATTGTGGTTGGTGATTTTAATACTGTTGCTTGGTCTAAAATAGCAAAACTGTTCCGCAAAAGTTGTGGTTTAATTGATGGTAGAATTGGCCGTGGAATTCTGGCTTCTTATCATGCAAAATATTGGTTATTTAGAGCTCCTTTAGATTTGGTTTTTCATTCTAAAGAAATTATTTTAAAACAATTAAATATTTTAGAATACATTGGGTCAGATCATTTTCCTATTCGCTGTGTTTTTAGTGTAACTCCATCTAATATTACAAAAGAAAAAAAAGTAGAGACACTTTCTAAAGAAGAAAAAAGTAATGTGGAAACTTATATCAAAAAAGGCAAAGAGACAAATAGCCAAAACAGGTAAAAAATCATTTTAACTATCCTAGTTTCCTTTTGCATCAAGCAAAAAACCAAAAGAGTTAAGTTTTATTTTATGCTAACACCATCTTTGTATAAAAACACAACACATGGCAATTTTAGGAAACATCATTAAAGGGATTATCCATTTAACAGACACTTTATCATCAGAAACAAACCATATAGAGGCGCAAAAAAAAGTTTTAAAAGACTTGTTAGAAACAGCAAAAGAAACTCAATTTGGTACACATTACCACTTTAAAGATATTCTTCTTTCAAAAAATATTGAACAAACATTTTCTCAAAAAATTCCTTATTTTGATTATCACTCTTTACATAAAAAATGGTGGCATAAAATTCATAAAGGAGAAGAAAATGTAACTTGGGTAGGTAGTCCTTCTTATTTTGCTCTAAGTTCTGGTACAACAGGTAAAACAAGTAAAAAAATTCCGGTTACAGACGCCATGATTAACGCCATAAAAAGCTCTGGAATTAAACAGGTTACTTCTTTAAATAATTTTGATTTACCAGTAAATTTTTTCGAAAAAGATATTATGATGCTTGGAAGTTCTACCGATCTATCGGAAGAAGAAAATCACTTAGAAGGTGAAATAAGCGGAATTAGCGCTAGTAATATTCCGTTTTGGTTTAAAGGTTATTACAAACCAGGAGAAGAAATAGCCAAAATTAAAGATTGGGACGAGCGCGTACAACACATTGCCGAAAATGCTGAAAATTGGGATATTGGTGCCCTAAGCGGAATTCCTGCTTGGATAGAGTTAATGATTCAGAAAGTTATAGAATTTCATAATTTAAAACATATTCATGAAATTTGGCCAAACCTAGAAGTATATACTTCTGGAGGTGTTGCATTTAAACCTTATGAAAAAAGTTTTAAAGCGCTTTTAGGAAAACCCGTTACAGTTATTGATACTTATTTGGCCTCTGAAGGTTACATTGCCACACAAGTAAGACCCGATACAGATGCCATGCAATTAAATACAGAAAATGGTATTTATTTTGAATTTGTACCTATGCATCCAGATTATATTAATGAAGATGGTTCTATAAAACAAAATGCACCTTCTTTAACTTTAGAACAAGTAGAAAAAAACACCGATTATATTTTAATAATAAGTACTGTTAGTGGAGCGTGGAGATATTTAATTGGTGATACTATTGCTTTTACAGATGTTGCAAAAGCAGAAATTAAAATTACCGGTCGTACAAAATTCTTTTTAAACACTGTAGGTTCTCAATTATCAGTAAATAAAATGGACGATGCCATCAACCATTTAGAAGAAGAATTTTCAACCAAAATTAAAGAATATACCATTTGTGCCAAACGATTTGAGGATGGTGAATTTTATCATTCTTGGTATTTAGGAGCCGAAATAAAAGAAAACAATAACCAAATTGCAGAAGCATTAGATGCTTTTCTTAAAAAAGCCAATAAAAACTACAAAGTTGCCAGAACCAAAGCTTTAAAAGGAGTAAAAGTAACTGTAATTCCTGTTCAAAAATTTCATGAATGGAATGCTTACAATAAGAAAAAAGGCGGTCAGGTTAAAATGGAACGTGTTATGAATGAAAAGAAATTTTCTGATTGGGAAAATTTTGTAAACGAAATTTAAAAATAAAAAATCATGAAAACAACAAGTATAAATCCAGCCACAGAAGAAGAAATTGCAAGTTATAACAGAATTTCTGAAGAAACAGTAAAAAAGAAAATAGCAAAAGCAAACGAAGTCTATAAAATTTGGAAAAAAACAAGTTTTAATGATCGTTCTAAACTGATGCACAAACTTGCTGATATTTTTGAAAGCAACAAAGAACAATATGCACAACTAGCTACTCAAGAAATGGGTAAGGTAATTGAGCAATCTCGCAAAGAAATAGAAAAGTGTGCTTTAATTTGTAGATATTACGCCAATCATACAACAGAATTATTAGCCGATAAAGTAGTAGAAACAGAAGCTAAAAAAAGTTATGTTACCTTTCAGCCATTAGGCGTTACACTAGCGATAATGCCTTGGAATTTCCCTTTCTATCAGGTTATTCGTTTTGCTGCACCTGCATTAATGACAGGAAATACAGGGGTTTTAAAACATGCATCAAACGTGCAAGGTTGTGCTTTTGCTATAGAAAAAGCTTTTACAGAGGCTGGTTTTCCCGAAGGTGTTTTTACTAACTTAAATGTAAATTCTGATGCAATAAAAACAATTATAGAAGATAAGAATATTGTAGCTGTAACTTTAACAGGTAGTGAACCTGCAGGACGTTCTGTTTCCAAAATTGCTGGCGAAAATTTAAAAAAAACAGTTTTAGAATTAGGCGGAAGCGATGCTTACATTATTCTAGAGGATGCCGATTTAGAAAAAGCTACAGATTTAGCTACTTTTGGAAGATTACAAAATAACGGACAAACGTGTATTGCTGCTAAACGTTTTATTGTTTTAGAAGAAATTTATGATGATTTCTTAGAGCTTTTTACAAAAAAAATGAAAGCTGCAAAAATGGGAGCGCCAACAGACAAAGATGTTTATTATGGCCCAATGGCACGTATAGATTTACGTAACGAAATTCATGAGCAAGTACAACAAACAATTAAGCAAGGCGGAAAGTTAATTTTAGGAGGAAAAATTCCGAATAGAAAAGGAGCTTATTACCCTGCAACCATTTTAACCGATTTAAAACCAGGAATGACTGCTTTTGATGAAGAACTCTTTGGACCAGTTGCCTCTGTAATTAAAGCAAAAAACGAAAATGAAGCTATTGAACTAGCAAACAATTCTACATTTGGTTTAGGTTCTGGCGTATTAACAAGCAACTCTAAGAGAGGAGAAAAAGTAGCTTTACAACTAGAAGCAGGTAACAGTTTTGTAAACAAATTAGTTTCTTCAGACCCAAGGTTACCATTTGGAGGTATTAAAAATAGTGGTTATGGTAGAGAACTTTCTAGTTACGGAATTAAAGAATTTGTAAACACCAAATCTATTTGGATTGATTGATTTTAGAACACATAATACACAGTAAAACTTTTACTAAATCGTAAAGGTTTTACTGTGTTTTTATAAAAAAACAAGTACTATTTGCTCTTACTTTTCTTCTAATTTATTTCTATTTTCAACCAAAACCATAATTTCTTCTGGAGATAAATAATATTTTTTAATTCGATTTTTATACGCTTGTGTAATAGCCGCATTATTTAAAATAAAATTCTTTGTTTTTAAAATATACAACTCCATTTTATGCTGAACAGCAAAACGGTCTGCTGCTCTTTCTGCCGCTACAATATGATTATCAGAAAACAAGTATTTAAGTCCAAACCAAATTAAGTTAAACCTACTTCTTTCTTTATAATCCATAATATGCCCTAGCTCATGGCCAATCCACCCTATAAAAACATCTTTAGGAATATCTCTTGTAGAAAACTCTTTGTCAGAAATTTTAAATTTTTCACTAATTAATATCACAAATTTTCTATTCTTTTTAGACCTAAAAAAACTATCAAAAGTGGGTCTTGCTTGCATTGTAGATTTCTTTATATTTTTTTTAAACTTAAATTCGATATAAATATTTTTTAGCTCCGGATAATAATTTAACCCAGTTTCTACTTTTTCTTTAATCGTAATAGGTATAATATGATGTTTAGACATAAACTTTATGATTTCTTTAAAACTTTTGACACATAAATATACCGGTATCTAGAAGTTCATTTGTGCTTTTATGCTTAAATTTGTAGCTCTTTTAAAAAAAGCACTTCAGAAGGATGAAAAAAATTCTTAGTATACTTTACTCAACACGTTTAATGGCTGTCTTATTTATCGTTTTTGCTGCGGCAATGGGAGTTGCCACATTTATAGAAAATGATTTTGGCACCCAAACCTCTAAAGCACTTGTTTATAACACTTGGTGGTTCGAAGCTATTATGATATTCTTTGTTATCAACTTCTTTGGAAA
Organism: Polaribacter butkevichii; assembly: GCF_038024105.1. Classification (NCBI taxonomy): domain Bacteria; kingdom Pseudomonadati; phylum Bacteroidota; class Flavobacteriia; order Flavobacteriales; family Flavobacteriaceae; genus Polaribacter; species Polaribacter butkevichii. Next base: position 3,569,188 of record NZ_CP150661.1, on the reverse strand, counting down.
CATATTTAGATATAGATTGTATAAAAAAGAAAAATGGGCTGTTTTAATGTTTCATTTGGCTTTTTTCTTTATCATAATTGGTGCTGGAGTTACACGTTATATTGGTTACGAGGGTATTATGATGATCGAAGAAGGACAATCTACCAATAAATTTTTATCTGAAACTACTTATTTAAATGTAATTGTTGATAATGGTAAGGTTCAAAAACCAGAAATAAACAAACCTTTATTATTATCTGCGTGGGGTAAAAACTCTTGGTCGTATACAGATAGTTTTAAAAATGAAGACAGTACACAAGACTTTAGTTTCGAACTAGTTGATTATATTCCGAAAGCAGAAAAGAAATTAGTAGAAGACAAAAATGGTGTTGATCATTTATTTTTTGTAGAATCTTCAGAAGGAACGCGTCATGAACACTGGATTAAAAAAGGTACTATTCAAAATATCCACGGAGTTTTAGTTGGTTTTGAAGCCCCAGATAATAATGCCTCTGTTAACTTTATAAATAAAGATGGTGGATTAAAAATAATATCTAAGAATGATGGTGATTGGTTTAGAATGGCCGATCAAAAAAGAGGAAATATTATAAAAGATTCCGTACAGAATTTTCAATACTTAACCTTAAATAACATTGCTGGTTTACAATTTGTAATCCCTAAACCTGCTGAGAAAGGTGTTATGAAAACCATTAGCGGTGCTAAAGATAGTAACAATTTAGATGTAATTGTTTTAGATGTTAAAAGCAAAAACGAAACAAAAAGAATAGAATTAGCAGGTGGTAAATATAACGCTGCGGGTTCTAAAGAGCTTTCTGTTGGTGGTTTAAATTTTAGAATGTTATACGGTGCTAAAATACTAGAAACTCCTTTTTCTATAAAGCTAAACGACTTTCAATTAGAAAAATACCCTGGCTCAGAAAGTGCTGCATCTTATGCAAGTGAGGTAACGGTAATAGATACCGAAGAAACTTTTGATTATAGAATTTTTATGAATCATATTTTAGACCATAAAGGATACAAATTTTTTCAATCTAGTTACGATTTATCAGGTCCTAGAGAAGAAACACACTTGTCTGTAAACCACGATTTTTTAGGAACTTTTATTACGTATTTGGGGTATTCTTTATTATACACAGGTTTAATTAGTATGCTTTTTGATAAAAACACACGTTTTAACGACTTAAAAAAAGGGTTACGAAAAATTAGAAAGAAAAAAATGACCATGTCTATCGTGGCAACATTATTAATTTCTAGTTTTAGTTTTGGGCAACACGAAGCGCATCAAAAAAACAACATTACAAATCAACAAATAGACTCTGTTTTAAAAGCAAATTTAGTTGATATAAACCATGCCGAAAGTTTTAACAAACTAGTAATACAAGATGCAGGTGGACGAATGAAACCGGCTCACACATTTGCTTCTGAATTGGTTAGAAAAGTTAGTAAAACAGAAACCTTTAACGGCATGCAACCGAGTCAGGTTTTGTTATCTATTATAGAAAACCCTCGTTTTTGGTTTGAGGTTCCTGTAATTTACCTAGAAAAAGGGAATACGCAAATTAGAGAAACTTTAAAACTTTCACAAGACGCAACATATGCTCGTTTATCCGATTTCATAACACCAACAGGAGCCTATAAAATAAAAGAACAAGTTGCAGAAGCACAAAAAAAGAATGTAAAAAATAAGTTTGAAAAAGATTTAATTAAAATTGATAAAAGAGTAGGTTTACTATACAGTGCCATTGGTGGTGGTATTTTACGTATTTACCCAATACCTAACGACGATAACAACAAATGGGTTTCTCAACCAGAAACCTCAACGGCCGGTTTTAAGGCTACAGATTCTGTATTTGTTCGTCAATCTTTACCTGTTTACGTTCAACTTTTACAAGAGGCAAAACAAACCAAAGATTATACAAAAGCAAACCAAATTTTAGACGGAATTAAAAAATTTCAAAAGAAATTTGGAGCAGAAGTATATCCATCAGAAAAAAGAATCAATTTAGAGATTTCTTATAATAAGATTGAACCATTTCAAAAGCTTACAAAATATTATGGCTATGCTAGTTTTCTTTTAATCATTTTTGTTTTATGGCAAATTTTTAGTTCTAAAAAATGGATTGATATTATTGTAAAAGTATTTATAGCTGTTATTATATCTTTATTTATTGCACATACTTTTAGTTTAATTGCTCGATGGTATATTAGTGGAAATGCACCTTGGACAAATGCTTATGAATCCATTATTTTTGTTGCTTGGGCAACCATGTTATTTGGACTACTTATTGGAAGAAAATCTGCTTTAACAATTGCAGCAGCTACGTTTTTAGCTGCAATTACATTATTTTTTGCTGGTCAAAACTGGTTAGACCCTGCCATTGCCAATATACAACCTGTACTAAACTCTTGGTGGCTTTTAGTACATACTTCTATTATTACAGCTAGTTATGGACCACTTTCTTTAGGAATGATTTTGGGTATTGTTTCTTTACTACTTATTGCTTTTACTACAGAAAAGAATAAGAAGAGAATGGATCTTAATATTAAAGAATTAACCATTATTACAGAAATGGCCGTTACGGTTGGTTTGGTAATGCTAACGGTTGGTAATTTTCTTGGTGGTATGTGGGCTAATGAAAGTTGGGGACGTTATTGGGGTTGGGATCCAAAAGAAACCTGGGCATTAATTTCTATCATGATTTATGCTTTTGTTTTACACATGCGCTTAATACCTGGTTTACGTAGTAGACTTGCTTTTAATTTTGCAGCTGCCTTTGCGTATTTATCTATAATGATGACTTACTTTGGAGTAAACTTCTACTTATCTGGATTGCATTCTTATGCTAGTGGAGATAAAGCGATAACACCAAGAGAGGCTTATTATTATATTACAGCGTTAGTAATACTAACCATTATAGCATCGTTTAAATACAAGAAATACTTTAAAAAGTAACGATAAAGTTTCGCAATAAAATGTATTTTTGCTTTCGATTTAATTAACATTAAAAAACAATATGTTTCATAAAAATATAAAATTAGCTATTGCAGGTTTACTTACTGCTTGGGCAGTGTATCAATTCAGTCAGGGAAATATAATGAACGGAATTTCTATCTTATTATTAGCCGGAATTTTTGTTTTGCTATACTTTAAAAACGAATTTATTTTAATGGCTTTTTTACAATTGCGTAAACAAAATTTTGAAGGTACTAAGAAATGGTTAGGATATATTAAAAACCCAGAAGCGGCTTTAATAGTAAAACAACAAGGGTATTATAACTATTTACACGGTATTATTTTAAGCCAAACAAACATTACACAAGCCGAAAAATTTTTACGTAAAGCCATAAAATTAGGTTTACCAATGGATCATGATTTAGCAATGGCAAAATTACAATTAGCTGGTATTGCAATGACAAAAAGACGTAAACGTGAAGCTATTAATTTAATGGCGGAGGCTAAAAAATTAGACAAACACGGTATGCTTAAAGAACAAATGGGAATGATGAAACAACAGATGAAAAAAATCTAATCTATTTTGTTTCTAATAATATAAAAAAAATCCGCTTTTCAGCGGATTTTTTTATGACTAATACTTTCTTATTAAAACTTAAAATACTCTTTATACAATTGGCTTCTAAAAGAGCTTAGCCCTGATTGAACGGTTTGTTTGAGCTCTTTTTAGTACTGATTTTTATCAGTACTAAAAAAGCGAGTAGTGAAAGCAGGAAATAGCTTCTAAAAAAACTATTTCCTATTTACGCTAAGAGCTTTCTATTTTAATCTAGTTAAACTTAAATCTTTATTATATTGAACGATAAATAGTCCTTTATTTTCTGAAACTCCAAATGCTTTGCTTGAGTAATCAAATTTACTTTCTACTCTAAAAGAGGCACCGTCTTTAAAAGTATCTTTTAAATCATCTCCAGACGCTAAACGGATTAAAACATCATACGTAATATCAAAACCTTTGGTTGCCGAAAAAGAAGGCAACGCGTTGTTCTTTTTAGCGTATTGCTTATTAAATTGTTGTGTTGATGCTGAAGCTTCATTTACATACTCATCACTAACATAAGTTAGGTTAACTTTGGCTAATTTTAAATTGGCAATTTTATCGAAAGCTTTTCCTTTATTAAATGTAAAAACACGAACGCTTGTATTTTCTGGCAAACTAATTAAACTATTAATAGCATCTGCTACCAAAATAGTATTACCAGATGTTAAAACCACCCAATTTTCTTGATTTGGTTTCAAAATTTTTAAGAAACGGTCTTTAGCGATATATCCTTTATTGGGTTTAAGAATATGTACAACGCTAATAGAATCATGAGATTGTAAAGCTTGTTTTATAATGGCATTAGAAGCGTTAGATTCTGATTTTCCATCACCCACTAAAATTAAATTACCTTTTGTAAAATTATCTTTAATATAAGCAGTTAACTCTTCTCTAAAAACTTTTTTCTCAGGTGATGTTTTAATCAACTTTGATGCAGAAAATTTAGATTGATTTTTAGAATAAAAAGGAAAAATTACAGGTGCATTTACTTTATTTGCAACTATTTCTACTTCTTCTGAATACAAAGGCCCAATAACAACATCGTTTTTATTAAGATTGTTTTCTGCCAAAATGGTTTTAATTTTTGTACCATTTTTTTCTGTATCAAAAACATTAAGGTCTATGTTAATTCCTTGTTTTCTTAAAGAATCTATAGCTATTTCTGCTCCTAAATAAAAATCGGTTACCATGTTTGCCAATTTACTTCTCTGAAATATATCTTTAGATTCTGTACCACTGTGTTCTTTTGCACTAAACGGCAAAAGCAATGCTACTTTTAAAGAAATATTACGTTCTATAACATCTTCGTAAATATAGTTTTCTGAAGTATCGCCTGCTTCTATGGCTTTAATTTTTATATGCTGCCCTACTTTTAACCCCTCTGATAAAATGGGATTTAAAGCAATTAAATTTTCTTGAGAAACATTATAAAAACGCGTTAAACTATAGAAAGTATCTCCTTTTTTTACTTCATAAACAACAAAGTTCTTTTTAAGTTCATTTAGAAGTTCTTCCTCTTTATTTTTTAAAGCTGCTTCGTTTTTGGCTGCCTCTGTAATTTTATCATCTACCGTTTTTCCTTTTGTAATTGAATTTGATGCTTTTATTTTTTTGTTAGGAATTACAATTACAGAGTTTGCTTCTGGCTTTCTGCCCACATCTGGGTTTAAGCGAAGTAAATCACTGGTTTTCATATCCAATCTTTGGGCAATTGCCCTCATGGTTTCACCTTCTTTTACCTTATACTGAACGTATTTTTTTTGTTGACCGCAAGAAACAGTAAACGTTAAAATACATAGAAAAACAAAAAATTTTACATGTTTCATATACATTATTCCCATTCTATAGTTGCAGGTGGTTTAGAGCTAATATCATATACAACTCTGTTTACACCTTTTACTTGATTTATAATTTTATTAGATGTTTTTTGTAAAAACTCATAAGGTAAATTTACCCAATCTGCTGTCATACCGTCTGTACTTTCTACAGCTCTTAAAGCAACAACTTTTTCGTATGTTCTTTCATCTCCCATTACTCCAACAGAGTTTACAGGAAGTAACATAGCACCAGCTTGCCAAACTTTATCATACAAACCATCTTCTTTTAATCCGTTTACAAAAATAGCGTCTACTTCTTGTAAAATACGCACCTTTTCTGCTGTAATATCTCCTAAAATACGGATTCCTAAACCTGGACCAGGAAAAGGATGACGTCCTAATAATTCTGGATCTATCCCCATAGAAGCACCTACTCTTCTTACCTCATCTTTAAAAATCATTTTTAAAGGTTCTACAATTTTTAATTTCATAAAATCTGGTAAACCTCCTACATTATGATGACTTTTAATAGTTGCAGATGGACCTCCATTTACAGAAACAGACTCAATAACATCGGGATAAATAGTTCCTTGTGCTAACCAAGTTACATCTGTAATTTTATGAGCTTCATCATCAAAAACCTCTATAAAGGCATTTCCAATTGCTTTTCTTTTCTTTTCTGGATCGGTTAATCCTTCTAAGGCTTTCAAAAAACGTGCCGATGCATCTACACCTTTAACGTTTAATCCCATGCCTTCGTATCTTTTTAATACAGTTTCGAACTCATTTTTACGTAAAAGTCCGTTATTTACAAAAATACAGTATAGGTTTTTACCAATTGCTTTGTTTAACAAAACTGCTGCTACAGAAGAATCTACACCTCCAGAAAGCCCTAAAACAACTTTATCGTTGCCTACTTTTTCTCTTATAGAGGCTACAGTACTTTCTACAAAAGAATCTGGTGTCCAGGTTTGTGCTACTCCTGCAATCTTTACTAAAAAGTTTTCTAAAATTTGTTTACCATCTTTAGAATGATATACTTCTGGGTGAAATTGAATGGCAAAAGTTTCTTCGCCTTTAATTTTATAAGCCGCATTTTCTACGTCTTTTGTGCTAGCTAACAATTCTCCATTAGTTGGCAATTCTTTAATTGTGTCTGAGTGACTCATCCAAACCTGACTTCCAGTAGAAATGTTTTCAAAGAAAGTTTCATCGCTTTTTATGTACGATAAATTTGCTCTACCATATTCTCTTGTATTAGAAGGAGCCACTTGTCCGCCAGCAAAATGGGCTAGGTATTGTGCACCATAGCAAACTGCTAAAACAGGTTTTTTTCCTCTAATTTCTGATAAATCTGGATGTAAAACATTTTCTCCTCTTACAGAATTTGGGCTTCCGGATAAGATAACCGCTTTAAACTCTGCTTGATTTTTTGGTGGATGGTTATAAGGATGAATTTCACAATAAATGTTTAATTCTCTTACTCTTCTCGCAATTAACTGTGTGTATTGCGACCCGAAATCTAAAATAAGTACGTTGTGTTGTTGCATGCGCAAAAATACTATTTCAGATTAAATTTTAACACTGAAATTCATATTTTTTATCACCAATTAGAAAACGTTACTATTTCTCTATAATTTGATAGAAAAACACAAGAATATCACTTAACATTCTGCGTTAATTTCTAAACAAAATGTTCGTTTTTTTTTTGTAAAATCCTCTAAAAAAATAAAAAATGTTATAAACCGCTAAAGGCTTCTACTAAAACCTATAAACAATTGCGTTGATATTCATTCCTGCTCCAACGGAAGCAAAAATAACAACATCACCTTTATTTACTTCTTGATTTTCAATTTCACCTTTTAAAACTAAGTCTAATAATGTAGGTACGGTTGCCACAGAACTATTTCCTAATTTACGAATACTTAAAGGCATTATTCCTTCTGGAACTTTCTTTTTAAACAATCTAAAGAAACGTTTCATAATAGCCTCATCCATTTTTTCATTGGCTTGGTGAATGAATATTTTTTTAACATCATCTATTTCTACACCTGCATTATCTAAAGCAAATTTCATTGCAGCAGGCACATGAACCAAGGCAAATTCATAAATTTTTCTACCTAACATTTTAATATATTGTACATCTTGGTTTTCTTCTTTATTAAAAGTACTTCCATAATGTAAATAAAAGGCTTCGTCTTTTGCAAAAGTTTGCGTTGCATGACTTAAAATACCAACATTAGCTTCTTCTGTTGCTTCTAAAATACAAGCTCCTGCCCCATCACTAAAAATCATAGAATCTCTATCATATCTATCTACTACTCTAGACAAAGTTTCAGAACCAATAACCAAACATTTTTTAGCCATTCCTGCTTTAATAAATGCATGGGCTTGTATGGTTGCTTCTATCCAACCAGGGCAACCAAAAAGGATATCATACGCAACACAGTTAGGGTTTTCTATACCCAATTTATGTTTAACTCTAGTTGCCAAACTTGGTAACATATCACTTTGTACAGCACCTACTTTTACGTCTCCAAAATTATGAGCAATAATAATATAATCTAATTCTTCTTGATTAATATTAGCATCATCAATAGCTTTTTGAGCTGCAAAGTATGCCAAATCAGAAGAGTTATATTCTGGTTTTGCATACCGCCTTTCTTCAATACCAGTAATTGCTTTAAATTTTTCAATAATTACATCATTATCAGAATCAAAAGATGACCCATCTTCGTTTAAAAAGTGTTCATTTAAGAAATCTTTATTTTCTTTTTTTATAGAAGGAATAAATGTTCCTGTTCCTATTATTTTTGATGAAATCATAATTGATATTAAATATTATTTTATTGCAAATATAAGCCCTCTAAAATACAAAATTCGCTATAAACCACACTAAAATTTGTGTTTTTTTAATGATATTCAAAGCTATTATTTATTAAGAAAAACTTAAAAAATTAGTGTTTATTTTTATTGATAAATACCCAGTTTTAGTTCCATAACAGTGGCAATAGACCTTGCTCTATTTTTCATGTTATGTACATTTTCTCCTTCAAAATTAGCATCAATAGTTTCAAATAAATACGATATCCAAATGGTAAAATGCTCTTTCTTAAAAGCTACAAAAACGTTTTTATCGAGATGCTTTTTCATCACATTATTAGCATAAGTATTTGTATCAAAAAGAATATCATTCCAGAAATCAGAAATCACATTTAAATGCTCTTCTAAATGATTTTGGGCAACAATATCCTCAAAAAAAGGAATCATTTTTTTGTCTGCCAATAATAAATCATAAAATTTTGTAATGATCAATTTGATGTCTTTTCTTGAAGAAATATCTGGTTTCATATACAATTTAGTTTTATTATTTTCCTAAGAACACACACCTACAAGGTTCTTAAAACCTTGCAGGAAAAGACAAGGTAAGATTCTAAAAACAGTATCATTTACTGTTTGCGTTAGGGATTGAAACGGCATCCTTTTTATGCTTCCCTTTTATTCTTTATCTTTTTTTGTAATTAATTCATTTTTTTTTAGCAAAATAAGCTAATCTAAATGCTGCATAAAAAGATATAGTGGAAAGCCTGTTAAAACGCCCTAAAAAAACTACAAGTATTTACTATCAAACGAAAAAGGTAATAAAGAAAGTAGAGATTCTGTTACAACAACTTCACCTACTTCTCCCATAAAAAGTACTTTAAAGGGTTCTTTTTGATTGATTTCATACTCAGATAAGGTTTGCCTACAAGCTCCACAAGGACCTATTGGTTTGTTTACGTTGGTAATGGTAGAACTTGCTGTAATTGCTAATTTCTTAATTTTCATATCAGGATACGTTGAACCTGCTTTCCAAATAGCAACTCTTTCTGCACACATACCAGAAGGATATGCTGCACTTTCTTGGTTATTACCTAAAACTATTTCTCCATTATCTAACAACAAAGCAGCCCCTACATTAAATTTAGAATACGGTGCGTATGCTTTTTTTCTAGCTTCAATGGCTTTATGCATTAACATATTGTCTTCTTCAGAAAGTTCTGAAATATCGGTATAAATAGTTGCAGATGTTGAAACTTCAATTTTTCTCATAAAAATCTGTTCGTCAAAAAAAGCAGCCTTATTTGACTGCTTTTAAATATTGTTATAAACTTACTAAAAATAATTGACTTTTTAATAATCATCAAAAACTTCACCTAAATCAAATGATAATGAAAAACGTAAAGAGTTTTCTAGTGGATTATTTACATCAGAAGCATTAATTAAATAAGACAAATCTACATTTAATGCATTGGTTTTAAACCCACCACCTAATGTAAAATATTGTCTATTTCCTTTCTCTTGACTTTCATGAAAATAACCTCCTCTTAAAGCAAAGGCATTGTTATATAAATACTCTGCCCCTAAAGCATAAGTAAATTCTTTTATTTCTTCGCTAAATCCGCCTGGAGCGTCTCCAAAAGATTGAAAAATTCCGCTTACCCAACCAACATTATCGTCTTCACCTTCTACAATATTACCATCATTGTCTCTAATTGGTGGAGTTGGTACTAATAATTTTGTAAATTCTAATGTTGTAGAAATGGTATTATAATCATCTAAAATAAAATCAAACCCACCCCCTAATTTTAAATTGGTAGGAATAAAATCTTCGCTTCCTGGACTGTAAGAAACCTTTGGCCCAATATTAGCAATATTAAATCCTAATCTATATCTACCATTAAAGTTACCGTAGTTTTCTTCTAAAGACTGGTAATATCCAGAAACATCAACTGCAAAAGAATTTATAGGTCTTAATGTACTATTTGTTCCATTAAAAGTTAAATTAGATCTAACATATTTTAAACCTACTCCCATAGAAAATGTTTCGCTTAACTTTAGTGCATATGCACCTGTAAATGCTAATTCATTTGGGTTAATTGTTCCATTATCACTACCATCTGAGTTTGTTAAATCTATCTGACCTAAAGAAAAATATTTTAAATCGGCACCCCAAGCTGCTCTATCACTAAAACGGTTCATGTAAGATGCACTTCCTGTAAAAATATCATCGGTTAAATTACGTAACCAAGGTGAGTACGTAATACCCGCTTTAACTTGTCTGTTACTAAACGTCATTTTTGCCGCATTATGAAACAAAGAAAAAGCATCTGCAGAAGTTGCAACTCCTACATCTCCCATACCACCTGCTCTTGCATCTGGTGTTATTAGTAAGAATGGTACAGCAGTTGTAATACCTCCAATATTATCGGTGTTTATTTCTGTTTGTGCAGTTGTCTTTATAGTTACAAACGCACACAATATAAAATAGATTCCTAATTTTTTCATTTGATTTCTTTATTCTGATTTTTATTTGACAAATATCTAATTTTTATTGAAGTATTACTAATTTTTCATACTTCTCTGCCACTAGATTACTTTCTGTTGATTTTACTTTTAATTTATAAACATAAACGCCTTTTCCTATTTTGTTCCCAAAATCGTCTAAACCATTCCAAGTAATACTTCTTACCAACGTTTCTGCGTTTGGTATGTTTTGGTTTATTGTTTTTATTAATTTACCCGAAACCGTAAATATTTGAACTTGCACTTCTAGGTTTTCATTAGGTTTGTTGTGATTAAACCAAAACTGTGTGTAATTTACAAAAGGGTTTGGGTAATTTAAAACATTTTCTAAATTTAAGATTGTATCACTTACAACCACGAAATTTAACGTTAATTCTGATGAATTATTGTATGTATCCCAAACTTTTATCTTTAAAGTATGTGGCCCAACCTCTAAATCTCTTAATGTATACGTTACTTTACCTTTAGTAAAATCGTTAAGTTCTGTTTTATAAAAATCATTTAGTATAATTGGGTTGGTGGTGTCACCATCTAAAATACCAACAATATCATGGTCTACCGCTGTAATAGAAGTATTAATTCCGCTAGCATCAGATAAAACAGCAATTAAATTAGGTGAACTGTTGGTGTTTCCTCCATCAATAAAAGACTCATCATTCATATAGAGTTTTATTTCTGGGCCAACCGTATCGTCTGGTGCATTCTCATCGATACCTCCAACAACAACATCTACATTATAACCTGCTTTATCTACCTCTTTATTATTAACATAAAAACTTAACTTTCCTTTACCGTAGGCAATTTTTATATCCTTTGGCACAATAAAATCAAACTCGAACTCGCCATTTGTAACTGTAGATTCTCCTCTAAAAATTTTACTGTTTTGTAAATCAAAAGACATAGTTTTTCCAAAACCATCATTATCTAACGTAGTTCTATCTATAGATTTATCAAAAACAGTAGTAGATAAGGTACCGTTAAAATCTGGTAACACCTCGTTTTTATCATCTAAAACTACTCCTTTAAAATGGACTTTAGATAATGCTTTTAAGGTATCTAATTGAGAAATATCTTTACCATTCATTTCGGTAATACGAACATTTGGTTTTGGAATTGCTAATTTCATTGCTGGATCTCCAAAATGAAAAATAAAGAATTTTTGTGTGCTCGAGAAATTATTTTTAGTTTTCATTAAAGATTCTGCAACAGATAAATCCTCATCATTAAAGGCTAATAAAACACGAATTAAATCTTCATTAAACAACTGACCTGTAGAAATATACACTTCTCTTGTAGTTGTTATCATACTAGCTGCACCACCTTTATCATTTAAAAAAGTAAGTTCTCCTGCTGTAATTCTATTAGGGTTATCAAATCTTGAAAAATCGCAAGTAACGGTTATTAAAAGCGGCAAGGTATTAGGGTTGTTAAAAGCTTGAATTTGTGGTTTTTCTAATATTTTTTCTGATGCAAAACCATCTTCTCCTCCATGACCAAAATAATCGAAAACCAATGTTCCTTTTTCTATTGCATTTGTAATTGCCTCATTAACTTCCGGATATCGTTCTCCACCAGAAGAACTCTCTTGTACAAAGGCATTTAAATAAATTTTATTAATATTAAAAACCTGCTTTTTATCTGTTATTTCATCTGCAATAGACTCTACACCTTCTTGTAAAACTTCTTCTCCTACAGCATCTATATCATCTGCTAAGAGGGTTATTGTATTTCGCCAATCTCCAAGAGCATCTTTACTGTAATAACTTAAAATTTTATCAACAGCTATTTTGGCTTCCGAAATGGTAGAAACCGGAATTCTACTAGAAGCAACATCAATGGTATGACTACCTGAATTCATAGTTCCCTCGTTATCATCTAACATTACAAAAAAATCATCTGTAACCCAAGAACTAGCTAAATTAAAACTACTTTCAGATAATTTTACAGGAACAATATTATTATTTCCCGAAATTCTATCTTTATAATCGTAAGAAGAATCGCCAAAGAAACAAACATATTTTAGTTTTTTATCTTCAGATGAATTGGTTGTATATAAATGCTTTAAAAAATCTCTAATTCCCGTAATATCTTTAGATCCTGAAGAAAATTCATTATAAATTTCATCTAACAAAACTACTTTTGTTGTTAAGCTGGAGTTCTCTTGATGATAATCTGCCATTCTTTGTGCTTCACTAGAAAGATCTAAATTTGTAATAACAAGATAATTAATATCTTTTAAACCATGTAAATTTTGATTAACTACACGACTGTTTCGCAATGTTTTAGGTATATAATAATCATTCTGATTTAAAACGATAAATTCTTTTAAATCACCACCATTTTCTTTAAAATTAAAATTATTTCCGGTACCTTGATTACTAATGTTTTTAGGATCTAAATGATTAGACACATCCCAAACTTGAAAAATATTTGAATTATTTTCTATTTGATACTCTACAACTCCGGTTGAATTTGCCTGCTCAAAACTTCTAAATGAAAATTGATTTCCATTAGCAATTAATTCTTTTTTACCAACAATTTCTATATAGTCTAAAAAAGCAGTAGCAGACGGATTTCCTTTATTATCGTAGGTAATACTTACGTCAAAAAAATCTGTAGTATTTGATATACTTCCTTTATTTTCTGATGTTTTTGCTCTATCTACTTCGCTTATTGCCGAAAAATTAAGGTTGTAAAGATCTACTCCATTCACCTTAACACTCATTTGAGAAGAAGCGATAGATGTAGAAACACCTCTAACTTTAATAAAGCTAACAGCACCTGAAACCGAATTGGGAAACGGAATTTTAAAACTCTGTGTATTTTCTATATTAAAATCGGTATTAAAAAACCATTGAGTACCCGCAGCAATTAAATTCCTTTCATCTTTTTCATAAAAAGTATAATCATCAAAAGTTGTAATTTGCGATGTAGCAACACTTGTAATACTCGTTTTGGGTTGAATTCTTTTTCCATCCTCATTAGAAACAGTAATAAAATAATAAGCATTATCATCATAAATATTTTGTCTATGACGTACTATAGATGCAGATTTCCCTACCCAATCATGCGCACCTTTAGCGTAAAATAGAATATAGTCTTCATTATCAAAAGTTCCATCATTTTCACCTTCTATATAAATAGCATTTTCTTGCAATCCACCATACCTATCATCAGCATTTAAAACAGGTAAAAGACTTCCTCCATTACCATAAATACGAATTTTTTTTGGATTTAGGTTATTGGTAGAAACGCCTATTTGTTGCAATAGATTTTTGTCTATTTTAAAAACGCCAGTAGTATCTACCGAAAACTTAAACCAATCTCCAGAAGCAAGAACAGAAGCACTGTTCTGAGCGGAAATTATTTGAATTAAAAAACTAAAAAAAAGAGTTAAAAATGGTTTTCTCATAATTATATTCAAATAACGCAAATAATTTGTAGATATTTTAGTAGTTGCAAAGATAAATTATACTAAATTTAAAAAGCAATCGTTTAAATAAAAGTGAGAAGAAAAATGCAGCGTTAAAATTACCATTTTACTTGTATGAATGTAGAATTATTGTAAATTGCATCGCTATAATAAAAACCCTAAACTAATTTTCAATTAGGAATGAGAAACGTATTTAAAATATCTTTAGTTGTACTATCTGCCTTAACTTTGGCTAGTTGTAGTAAATCAACTTCAGGAAATTCGACACTTACAGGATTACCTTTTAACAATCCAAAATTTGGTAATTATATAAGAGGAAATGAAACAGCAGGACAAGAAATCCCTTTGGGGATGGTTGCTGTAGAAGGAGGTTCTTTTACAATGGGACAAGTGCAAGATGATGTAATGTTTGATTGGAATACAACGCCTAAAAAGATGCACATTCGCTCATTCTACATGGATGAATCAGAAGTTACCAACTCTGAATACTTTTTATATGTACAGAACATTAAAGATGTTTTTCCTCCATCAGAAGAAAAATATAAACACATTTATAATTCTGTTTTACCAGATACTTTAGTTTGGAGAAAAAGTTTAGGAAACACAGATATTTTATCTGAAAACTATTTTAGACATCCTGCATATTCAGATTACCCTGTTGTTGGTGTTAGTTGGTTACAAGCAAATCAATACTGTAAATGGCGTACAAATGCAGTAAACCTAAAAAAATTAATTGACAAAGGATACATAAAAAACATCTTTGAAAACGATAGTATTAGAAACTTTTTTGATACAGATGTTTTCTTAGCGGCTTCAGACAATCTTTTTGATGGTGATACCACTGTTTATAAAAGAGGAATTAGATCTAGAGGAACCGTTAAAAATAAAAAAGGCTCTTTTCAAGGTAGAAAAATCACACAAGCAGACGGTGTTTTAAGTCAGAAATACAGACTACCAACAGAAGCTGAATGGGAGTTTGCTGCAAAAGCAAATATTGAAAATAGAGAATACAACAATATTAGAGGTCGTAAAAAATATGCTTGGAATGGTAAATATTCTAGAGAAACTAAAAAAAGACATAGAGGAGACCAATTAGCTAACTTTAAACAAGGTGCAGGAGATTACAGTGGCTTATCTGGTTGGAGTTCTGATGGTTCAGACATTCCTATTAAAGTAAAATCATATCCACCAAATGCATTTGGATTATATGATATGTCTGGAAACGTAGCAGAATGGGTTGCCGATGTTTATAGACCTATTATTGATAATGATGCTAATGACTTTAATTATTTTAGAGGTAATATTTTTACTAAAAAAATGATTGACAAAGAAGGTAAAGTTGTAATTGTTAACAGTTCTGATAATGCAGAAATAGAATACGACACGTTGCCTAACGGAAAAATAATTCCAAAAGAATTACCAGGAAGTATTAAATACATACCAATTACAAAAGATGATGCTGCCTTAAGAAGAAACTTTTCTGTAGCAGACAATACAGATATTGGTGATGGAGATTTAAACTCTTCTAGATTCTATGAAGAAGAAGAAGACCAATTTGGTTCTAAACCAAGTATGTACAACTCTCCTAGAAGCCCTAGTAAAGAAATAGACCCAGAAACAGGTAAAGAAATTTTAGTAAATGATGCTAAAAAGAGAACTACCTTAATTAGTAATAATACTCGAGTGTATAAAGGTGGGGCTTGGTCTGATAGAGAATATTGGTTGGACCCAGCACAAAGAAGATATTTACCAGAATACATGGCTACAAACTTTATTGGTTTTAGATGTGTTACTGATAAAGTAGGACCGATGTCTTCTAAAAGAAAAAAAGCTAGAAACTCAGTTAGATAATAAAATATTTATTAAAAAACATAACCTCACTGTAATTTCTACAGTGAGGTTTTTTT
The DNA here is from genome assembly GCF_038024105.1 of Polaribacter butkevichii. NCBI lineage: Bacteria > Pseudomonadati > Bacteroidota > Flavobacteriia > Flavobacteriales > Flavobacteriaceae > Polaribacter > Polaribacter butkevichii. Next base: position 3,553,131 of record NZ_CP150661.1, on the reverse strand, counting down.
ATATTTAAAAATGGAAATTAAAGAGATTTATAAACTGTATAAAGAACATTATCTTGTAGATACAGACACAAGAAACATTAGAAAAAATACTCTGTTTTTTGCTTTAAAAGGTGAAAAATTTAATGGGAATCTATTTGCTAAAGAAGCTCTTAAACAAGGTGCTCTTTTCGCCATTGTTGATGAAGATTTGTATCAAAATCATCCTAATATTATTTTAGTTGACAATGTTTTAAAAATACTGCAACAACTAGCAAATTACCATAGAAAAATTTTAGACATACCTATTATTGGTCTTACAGGTAGTAATGGAAAAACAACAACAAAAGAATTAATCAATGCTGTTTTAAGTACAACTTATAAAACCTCTGCAACCAAAGGAAATTTAAACAACCATATTGGCGTGCCGCTTACGTTACTTTCTATGACTCCTAAAACGGAAATAGGTATCGTAGAAATGGGTGCAAATCATAAAAAAGAAATTGCCTTTTTATGCACTATTTGCGAACCAGATTTTGGATATATTACCAATTTTGGAAAAGCGCATTTAGAAGGTTTTGGAGGTATTGAAGGTGTTATTGAAGGCAAAAGTGAATTATATGCTTACTTAGAAAAAAATAATAAAAGTGCTTTTATAAATCCTGATGACGTTATTCAGGTTGAGAAATCAAAAAAACTAAAAACAATTCCTTTTAATCCTAACCTTAAATATTTAGAGGTTAACCCTTTTGTAAAATTATCTTTAAACTCTACAAATATTCAAAGCCATCTTATTGGTCAATACAATTATACAAATATTGCCATTGCGTGTACCATTGGTCATTATTTTAAGATTTCTGACAAGAAAATTAAAGAAGCTATAGAAAACTATATTCCAGATAATAACCGATCTCAAATCATTCAAAAAGAAGCTAATAAAATTATTTTAGATGCTTATAACGCAAATCCAACAAGTATGAAAGCTGCGCTAGAAAATTTTGAATCTATAAAAGCACCAAATAAAACGGTTATTTTAGGAGATATGTTTGAATTAGGCAAAACAAGTTTAGAAGAACATCAAACTATTGTAAAGTTAGTTGAAAAGTTACATTTTGATGATTGTTATTTTGTTGGAGAAATTTTTCATCAAACAACAACAAAGAACATGCAATTTAAAACGTTTGAAGACCTGTTAGCACATCTAAAAAACAATCCTCTTAATCTTCAATCTATTTTAATTAAAGGCTCAAGAGGAATGCGTTTAGAAAGATTATTAGAAATTATTAATTGATATTATTCTTATGAAATTCTAATAATTTATCAATAGGTCTTTGTATTACATCTGTAATTACCAAATTATTCTTTTTAGCCATTTTTTCTAAAATATCTTTAAAATAATAAGCGATAGAACCAATAAAGTAAATAGGTGTTTCTGCCGTTTTATTATAAGGTAATACTCTACATTTAAAAAACTCTTGAAACCCTTTCTTAATTAGTTTTTTTATGTATTTATCCTCTTTAAAATCAAACATAAATTTTGCAAAAGATGCTAAATACATATTAGGGTTTGATTCTCTATATAAATTTTTCTTTATATAATCTGCATCTAAATCAAACTCTTCATTAAACTTTTTAGCAATTGCACTAGGCATTCTTTTGTAGTAATAATCAACAATTAATTTTTTACCAAAATAATTACCACTCGCTTCATCCATTAAAATATACCCCAAAGAAGGAACTAGCATTTCCATTTTTTCGCCGTCATAATAGCAACTATTAGATCCTGTACCTAAAATACACACCAAAGCTGGTTCTTTACCTGTAGCTGCATAAACTGCTGCTAACATATCTTCAGAAATAAAGACTTTAGCATTAACAAAAATAGACTCCAAAATATTCTTTAAAATTTCAATTGGTTTTGGAGTACCACAACCCGCTCCATAAAAATGAATTTCTTCAACGTCATCTTTAATATTAATAAGTTGAAACATATTAATAATTCTATTGTGCAATTCTTCTTCAGGAACAATAGCTGGGTTTAAACCTAAAGTTCTTACTCTAAATGCTTCTTCTTTGTTTTTATCAATAGCAATCCAATCTGCTTTTGTAGAACCTCCATCTGCAATTAAAATCATAATTTTTTGTTTTACTCAAAGATATTACAAGTAAGATTCATATACAATAGCAAATCAATTTTCAATCGTTTTCGTATGAAATTTTTTATTTTGAATAGGATTAAGATTAAAAAAAAGCATTAAATTATTGTAAATTTGTATTAAATATAATGATATGATCTTTTTTAAAAAGAAAGAAATTGCTTTAACAGACTTTTTCCCTGAAGGCTTTGTAGACATTCACTCTCACCTACTTCCAGGAATTGATGATGGTGCAAAAGATTTAGATAATTCTATTGAATTAATTTCTAAAATGGCTTCATACGGAATAAAAAACATCATTACAACTCCACATGTGTTAGGTGATGTTTACCAAAACTCATCAACAACTATAAAAAACAAACTTAAAGAAGTTAGAGATGAACTTCAAAAAAGAAATATTACTGAAGTTTCTATAAGAGCTGCTGCAGAATATATGATGGACGAACAGTTCTCTATACTTTTAGAAAATGATGATATTCTAACTTTAAAAGATAATTATGTACTTGTAGAAATGTCTTATTTTAGCGCACCTATCAACCTTTATGACCTCTTATTTGATATTCAGGTTAAAGGCTATAAACCTGTATTAGCGCATCCAGAACGTTATAATTTTTTCCATACAAATATAGACCATTACTATAAGCTTAAAAAAGCAGGCTGTGTCTTTCAATTAAACTTACTATCTCTAACCGAACAGTATGGTAAAGGAGTTCAAAAAATGTCTGAAAAGCTTTTAAAAGAAAACCTATATGACTTTGTTGGTTCAGACACACATCACCAAAGACACTTGCAATTATTAAAAAAAATTGGAAATAAAAAGAATCTAGAAAAAATTAAGCATCTCTTAGAGAATAATAAAAAATTTATATAAAAAAAAGCATCCAAATGGATGCTTTTTTTTTAACTTAAAATTCTTTTATACCAAGGTTTCTTAACATCCTCAACATATCCATTTCCGTAACCATAGCCATAACCATAGCCATAACCATAGCCTCTAGTCATATCTGTATCATTTAAAACGATAGCCATATTTGGTAATTTCTTTTCGTTGTATAATGTTTGAACTATATTCAGCATACGCTTATCTAAATAATTTGCTCTTGATACATATAAAAACATATCTGCATACTTAGAAACTAAAAGAGTATCCGTAACTAAATTTACAGGAGCCGTATCTACAATAATATAATCATAATCTTTTTTTACTTCGTCAAATAAGTCTTTAATTTTACCTGTTAGAAGCAACTCCGCAGGATTAGGAGGTATAACTCCAGAAGCAATAATATCTAATCCTTTAATTTCTGGAATAGAAAATTTAACATCGTCTAAAGACAGAGAATCATTCGTAATAAAATTAGTAACTCCTTTTCGTTCTGGAATCCCCAGGTACTCTGTAACTTTAGGAGCTCTAAGGTCCATTCCAACAAGTAAAACCTTTTTATTAGATAAAGAGAGTGCTGCCGCAAGATTGATAGAAATGAATGATTTTCCCTCTCCACTTGTTGTAGAAGTTATAAATATTGTCTTCCCTAAATCACTATCTTTATTATTGGACAACATAAAATCTAAATTGGTTCTTATCAAACGAAAAGCTTCTGCTGTACTTGTTCTAGCATCGTTTCCAATAACAATTTTTTCATTCGATTCAGAATGAGGTACATCTCCTAAAAAAGGAACAGTTGTTAATTCTTCTATATCTTTTCTAGTATGAATTTTTGTATCTAATAAATTTTTAACATAAATAATTATAAATGGAATTAACACCCCCATTAATAGAGCTGCTAAAAATATTATTTTTCTTTTTGGTGAAACAGGGATACCATCGCTGTATGCAACATCTATAATTTTCGCGTTTGGAACAGTTACAGCTAATGAAATTGCAGTTTCCTCTTTTTTCTTTAATAGATAAGAATACAAACCAGAAATTATTTCTTGCTCTCTTTCTATATCTATATAACCTCTTTCTAAAGAAGGGATCGCTGACACTTTAGAATTTATTTTATTAGCTTCATTCTTAATTTGTTCATACTGCGTTTTTAAAGAACTAATTAAATTTGAAATACTATTCTTTAAATTAAATTTTAAAGAATTAATTTCTTTTTGATATTGGATTAACTGAGGATTTTTAGAGCCCGCATTTACACTCAATCTATTTTTAAAAACCACCAATTCATTATAGTTTTTAATAGACTGAGAAATAGCCTCTTCTGAAAAACCTAGATTCTGAGGTAAAGTTTCATCCTTATTAGATTGTTTGTTGATATTATCTAAAACACTCTCAGCAATAGTTAATTCTGTTTTAATTTGAATTAATTCCTGATTATTTTTTGATGCAGTGTTTAAAGCCAATTCTCCTTCAGTAGATAGCCCAGTAATATTATTATCCGTTTTAAATTTTTTAACTCGATCTTGTATAGAGTTCAAGTCCTTACCAATTGCAAATAACCTTTCATCAATAAAGCTTTTGGTTTTTTGAGAAACTTCACTTTTATCCTTAATAGCATCTAAATTGTATTGTGTTACCAACTCATTTAAAAAATCTTCGGCTTTTTCTTTAATTGGATGTTTAAAAGAAAGTGTTAAAACACTAGAATTTTTATTTACAGAATTAATACTAACACCTTTTTTATAAGCATCTATAACTTCTGTCCTTTTTAAAATATTAATATAAATTTCTTCTTCTTTAAATTCAAATACTTTAGTTTTCTCTACTTTAAAATTACCTATATCAGAAATAATAATTTCACCAAAATGGTGCGTTGAAATGACATTATCTTCAATATCTTTCAATTCAAATTTATTTTCTGATAAAACATTTACCGTAAAAGAAGTATCTTTTATTTGATTTATTAAAGATTCATTATTTTTATTAAAGAGTATCTGAATTGGGTTATTCCTATAAACCTCTGTTCTCTTTATTCTCCCTTTTGTAAAATAAGTAGTCGTTAAATTTAAAGTATCTACAACCGCACCTATAATTTTTCGAGATTTTAATATTTCTATTTCATTATCCGTATTATTAGAAGAACCACCTCCTACAATCCCCATATCTTTAAAGGCTTCTAGTTCTTTTGATATACCAGACTTTTGATTGTCTTTTATCATGATAGAAGTAACTGCATTATATTGAGGTGTAGCGTATCTTAAAAACATAAAGGCTACAAAAAGTGCAATAATAGCACCTAACACAAACCATTTCCAATGAAAAAGATATTTTTCTAACTCTTCTCTAATATTAATAGTGTCTGACTCTTCACCACCCTTAAAATTAGTGTTTTCTTTATGTATCTGCATTTTTTATCTTGTTAGTATAGAAACGATGGTAATAATCAGTCCTGTAACGGATATGAATAAGCTAGTATTTGTATTTGAGGATGCCGATTGAATTCTTGCCTTATTATGTTCTACATACACCACATCATTTTGTTGTAAATAGAAAACTGGAGAAGTCAATGTTTTATTTGATAATAAGTTTACTTGGTATTTTACTTTTTTATTATTTTCTTCTCTTATCACCATCACATTATCTCTTCGTCCAGAAATATTTAAATCACCGGCTAAACCTATAGCGTCTAAAATACTAACTCTTTCATTGGGTATTGTAAAGGTTCCTGGTTTTTTTACATCACCATACACCGTTACTTTAAAGTTAGCTATCCTAATATTTATTGTAGGGTTTTTAACATAATCTGGAGATAACTTATTTTTCAACAATTTTAAAACATCTTCTCTAGACAACCCACCTAATTTTAACTTTCCTAAAATGGGGAAATCGATTTCACCATCACTATCTATTAAATAAGATTGTTGCTGAGGAGTCCCTACTACAGAATTAGTAGTTGTAGTATAAGCTACAGCTGGCAAATTAAAGGGTTTAGTAGCTTCAATATCATCCGAAGAAATGGTGATTTGTAATAAATCGTCAGGTTTAAAAATCGTTTTAAAACTGTTACTCACCTTAGATTGTTCAATTTCATCAAATTGAAAATAGGCAATATCCTTGTTAGAAACACATGAGGATAGTGCTATAATTAATAAAAAGATAGTTGTGCTAACTCTCATCATATAACTTTTTTTTTTGCGAAAATACTATTTTATATTGACTTCGGAATTTTTTACATCTAATATTTCAAATTCAGAATTATTAGAAACATATTCTGGCACCAATTCTTTCATTAATTTTACAAGTTCACTATTGTTTAAGGTGTTAAAGTTAAGTGCCAAATCATCTATTTTCATTTTAACAATAGAGTTGTCTAACTTTTGCGTTTTGGCAATCATTATTTTATCATGATAGGTCTTAGTGGTGTTTTCTCCATCAGCCAATAACTCCTCATATAATTTTTCACCAGGTCTTAACCCTGTAATTTTAATATCAATATCATCAGGGTAATTCAATCCGGATAAATAAATCATTCTCTTTGCTATTTCAAAAATCTTAACAGATTTCCCCATATCAAAAATATAAATCTCACCACCTTTCCCCATGGTACCTGCTTCTAAAACTAGGCTACAAGCTTCTGGGATGGTCATGAAATATCTTGTAATTTTTTTATGGGTTACCGTTAAAGGCCCTCCATTTTCTATTTGTCTTTTAAACAACGGAATTACAGAACCATTAGATCCTAAAACATTACCAAACCTTGTAATTGTAAATTTGGTTTTTTTAGAGCTTTTACTAACGCTACTAATATATAATTCGGCTATTCTTTTAGAAGCCCCCATTACGTTTGTTGGGTTCACAGCTTTATCTGTAGAAATCATCACAAATCGATCTATTTTATATTCTATTGATAAATCTGCCAAATTTTTGGTTCCTAATACATTTACTTTGATTGCTTCGTAAGGAGACTTTTCCATTAAAGGAACATGCTTATAAGCTGCCGCATGAAAAACTCTTTTGGGTTTGTATTTTTTAAAGATACGTTCTACTTTAAATCGATCTCTTACATCTGATACAATGGCGACAAAATTGGTGATTCCTTTCTGGATTAACTCTTGTTGTAAATCATATAAAGGAGATTCTGCTTGATCAATTAAAACAATTAATTTACAGTTATACAAACTTAATTGTCTAGAAATTTCACTACCTATAGATCCTGCTGCTCCCGAGACTAGTACTACTTGATTGTCTACCTCTCTTTGCACAATAGGATTGTCAATAATAATTGGTGCTCTATCTAATAAATCCTCTATCTTAATCTGTCTAATTTGATTGGCATTTAAGTCCCCATCAATCCATTTAGATAAAGGTGGCACAATTTTTACATCAATATCTAAATCTATAAATTTATCAGTAATGGCTAATAACCTATTGGGTTTTATATTTTGAATAGAAATAATTACCTCATCTACAGCATGTTTTTCGATGAATTTTTTAGTAATCACATCTGGATTAAAAATCTTAACTCTATCAATCTTTTTTCCAATTTTATTTTTATTGTCATCAATAAACCCAATTACATCATAATTATTTTTTTTGTCTCTATTTAAAGCACTAAAAGCAATAATACCAGAATCTCCTGCACCATAAATAAGTACATTATGTATTGCATCTAACTCTGTAGATAATACTTCTATAAAAGCTTTAAAAATAAATCTACTTAAAATAAGTACTAAGGCAGTTACCAAATAATGAATAATTATGATAGATTTTGGTATATAAAAAGAATCTATTACCTTAAAAAAAACATTAACAGTTACTGCTAATAATAGCAATAAACACAATAATGTACTTGCTATAAATACATTAAAAGCATCACGAACTCCAGTATGTCTAATAATACCTTTGTAAGACCCAACCGTTAAAAAACTTACAACAGCAAAAAACAATACCAGAGGTATTTGATTTAATAAGTTTGAAAAGTTAAAATTAAAGCTAACATTAAATCGAATAAAATAAGCTACAAAAAAAGAAACGAATACTAAAAATAAATCTATAAAAAAAACTACCCATTTAGAAGCATATTTATCTAACGTTCTTAACACAAAATTTCTTATCATTATTTCAAGGTTCTAGTTTGTTGACAAATCTACAAAATTTTCTTTATTGAACTTAAAATTCTCTCTAAATCATTTTCGCTCAAATTTACTCCAGATGGTAAACATAAACCTTTATTAAAAAGGTTCTCTGCTATTTCTGCTCCATAATAAGGGTATCCCTTAAAAACAGGCTGTAAATGCATCGGTTTCCATAAAAATCTACATTCAATATTATTTTGGATAAAACAATCCATCAGTTTATCTCTGGTATTCTTAGTACTTTTTTCATCAATACTAATACAACTTAACCAATGGTTAGAGCTAAAATCTATTGATGGATTTTTTAATAGCGTAATATTGCTAAACACTCTCAAATGTTTCTTATAAAAGCTGTTTATATCTAAACGCCCTTTTAGATAATCAGCTAACTTTTTAAATTCAGAAACACCTATAAAAGCTGCAAAAGAATTCATTCTATAATTAAAACCAATTTCTTTATACTGATAATAATTTACATTTTCCCTTGCCTGCGTTGCATAAAAAATTGCTTTCTGCTTTTCCTCTTCTGTTTTACAAATTAAAACCCCACCTCCTAAGGTGGTCACAATTTTATTATTATTAAAAGAAAGGATTCCAAAATCCCCAAAAGTACCGCATTTTTTTCCTTTATACTCAGAGCCCAAGGCTTCTGCAGCGTCTTCAATTAAAGTAATCTTGTATTTACGAGAAACCGCAACAATTTCATCAATCTTTGCCGGCATTCCGTAAGAATGTACAAAAATAATTGCTTTTGGTTTTCTCCCTTTAGCAATCCGATCTTTTATAGCGAGTTCTAACTGAACAGGACACATGTTCCATGTTTCATTCTCGCTGTCAATAAAAACAGGTATTGCTTTTTGATATATAATAGGGCTTACTGTTGCGACATATGTAAAAGACTGACACAAAACTTCATCTCCTTCTTCTACTCCACTTAAAATTAAGGCTAAATGTATGGCCGCAGTACCCGAGTTTAATGCAACAATTTTTTTTTCTTGTTGATAATATTCCTCTAAAGTTTGTTCAAATTGATTAACAAATCCCCCATCAATTGATGAAAACGACGTTTCCATATCAATATTTATAGTAGATTCCGATAAAGAAATTTTATGACTCATTATTTAAGGCTACTTTTTTCTGAATCGTTTTAAAAAGCAAAACATATGCAATTATAAAGCCTACAATTAATCCGAAGAAAATTAAAAACTGACTAGATACGTCTAATGTATAGGTCTTATAAATTACTAAATTGATTATTATCTGAAGTATTCCATAAATACCCGCAACTTTTAAATGAGACATTTTATATACGTCTACTAACTTCTGATAAATATGATGTCTATGTGCTTCAAAAATACTTTCTTTTGTAAAAAGTTTTCTATACAAGATGGTATTACCTGCATCTGCACCATAGACTATTACTAATAAAATAATTAAAGGTGATGATAATCTAACTGCAAATAAAAAGCCTAGAAAAAAGACTAACATCCCTATCGCGATACTACCAATATCACCAGCAAAAAACAATGCTTTCCTTCTAAAATTATAAAATCCAAAAACGATTAAAGACAGTAGTGGATATATAATTAAGTTGTCATCTACTAAATGTTCACTCCTATTTATAACAAACAACCCTAATAAAACACAGATACTATAAATTCCTGTAATTCCGTTGATGCCATCCATAAAGTTAAACATATTTACAACCCCAATTCCCATAATTAAATAAAAAGCAAATAGGTAAATGGGTGCAAAAGGAAAACTTACTTGATAAAGTATTAAAAAGACTGCTAAAAACTGAAAAGGAAACCTAATCTTAGAGCTTAACGTATAAATATCATCTAAAAAACTAACAACGGAAATTAAAAAAACACCCAATAAAAAATAAGGATATTGGTAATCATTTAGAAAAAAGAACAATAAAATTGAAATAGGAAAAATAATTCCTCCTCCTCTAACAGTTATTTTTGTGTGTGAACTTCTTTGGTTGGGTTTGTCAATAATTTTAAACTTTACCGCTAATTTTAAATAGAGAAAAGAAATGACTGCTAATAATACTAAAATAAAAAAATATTTTTCCATAATCTAAAATGATGCAATTGTTTTTTGTAAGCCTTTTTCAGCTGACAAAGGTAAGTTTTTTTGCATTGCTTTTTTTATCTTCAAATTAGAAACTTCATAATTTTCGGTAAGCTTTTGTAGTCTTTCCGAGTTTATAGGTAATGGTAAAACGTCTCCACCTTTAGCAATTAACTTAACCAAGCCTTTTGGTACATTTACTATTTTTGCTTGTTTGTTAACAACATCACCAATAATAGAAACTAATTGATTTGTAGACAAACTCTCATCATCTGCTATATTGTAAATACCAGATGTAATATTTTTGTTATCTATTAATTCATTAATAACAAAACACAAATTTTCAACTGACACAAAAGATCTTTTATTTTCAAATTTCCCAAAAGGATACGGAATGCCTTTAGAAACAAAACTATATAATAAATTTAAGTTCCCTTTATTATTAGGACCATGAATCATACAAGGCCTTAAGATATAAACTCTTTTGTTTTTAGGGATTTCTTTTGACAAAATATAATTTTCGGCAGCTAACTTAGATTTCCCGTATACGGTTACAGGATTAGGAATAACTTCTTCTGTTAAAACACCTGCAACTTCATCGGCCGCTGCTTTTACAGAGCTCATGTAGATAAAAACTTCACAGTCACTTTGTAAAAACTTGTCGAAAAGCAACTTTGTTAATTCTGTATTTACTTTATAATACTCAGAATCATCAGATGTCTTTTTTAAATCATGCGCTTTACCAGCCAAATGAATACAACTTTTAGATGTCTTAAAGACTTCTAAACTTAATGTTTTATAACTAAGCTCATTCTTTGATGGTTTGCGAGAAACTCCTTTTATTTCTTTTTGTTGATTTTTAAGATACTTTACTAAATTAAGACCAACAAACCCTTTATGTCCCGTTATGATATGTAAGTTCGTATTCAAATTACTTTTTCTTTAAAAAACCTATTAATTTCCAAAAACCTCTTAATTGTACTTTTAAATAACTAAATTTTATATTATTTCTAGTCAATGCTTTATTAATTTCTTTCGATATCAACTGATAACTACTCACACCAGAACTACTTAAACCTCCTATTAACATAGAAGTTGTAGTAATATTAGAAAATTTCCATGAAATTTTATGCTTTAAGAAAAAGCGTGTAATTAACTCATAATCTGCACCAATGGTAAAATCTAATTGATAATTTCCAAATTGATCAAATAATTCTCTTTTGAAAAAGATGGCAGGATGCGCAGGCATAAAACCAATTTTTAGTTTTTCCGGATTCCAGTTTTTTGCAGAATATTTACGCACCGTTTTTCCTTCTTCATTAAACTGTATAATATTTCCTACAGAAGCATCTATATTATTCTGTTTATGAAAATTCGCTACATTTTCTAAAACGCTTTCATCTGTAAAAATATCATCAGAATTTAAAATACCTACTAAATCTCCTGTAGCCATTTTAATTCCTTTATTCATGGCATCGTACAAACCTTTATCTGGTTCAGAAACAGATTGAGACACTATTTTTTTATATTTTTCGACAATCTCTAATGTAGTGTCTTTAGAACCTCCATCTACTACAATATATTCTATATCTGTATAGGTTTGGTTAGCTACCGATTTGAATGTTTTTTCAATGGTTTTAGCACTGTTGTAACAAACGGTGATGATAGATATTTTCATAAATTTATTCTACTATATTTCGTTTTCTAATTTTTACTGCTGGATTACCCTGATATATGGAATACGCTTCTAAATCTTTATTTGCTACAGACCCCACAGATAAAATAGCATGAGATTTCAAAGTTACTCCTGAACAAACAACCGATTTTGCTCCAACCCAAGAACCTTCCTCTAAAACAATTTGCCCTACAATTAAATCAAAACTAGACTTTTTATAATCATGATTTCCACAAAGTAACATTGCTCCTTGAGAAATACAAACATTATCTTCTATTTTTACTTTTGCCAAGTTATCTATCCAAACATTTTCTCCAATCCAAACATTATTTCCTACTTCTAATAACCACGGATATTTTAGATTAACACTTTGTTTGATAGCTACATTACTTCCTATTTTTGCTCCAAAGATTCTAAGTATAAATACCTTTAAGGATGATAAAGGATTTAGTGGATTTATAAAAAATAAAATATTTATAAAATACCATATTAATATTTTAATTTTTGATCCCGGTTTATACCAATGATTATTATATAACTGAAATTGAACCTTTTTATGCATTAGTCTAAATGTATAAAATGTGGTTTTTCAGACTTTCCTAATACCCAAGAATACATTTCTTTAGTATCCTCTGCAATTTTCTCCCAAGTAAATTTACTTTTAACTAATTCATAACCATTAACCCCAATTTCTAATAATTCATTATTTTCTTTTAAAAACAAATCTTTTAAAACCAAAGACATATCTTTTGGATCATGATTAATATCAATAGCCGCTCCATTCTCAAATCCTTCAGGTATATTACATTCTTTTGTCATAATTACAGGTAATTTATACGACCAAGCCTCAAGAATAGACATTGGTAAACCTTCACTTAAAGACGGTAAAATAAAAGCATTAGCATTCATTAATTCTTGTTCTTTAATTTCTCCATACACAGAACCTATAAAAGTAATAACTTTTTCCAATTTATATTTCGCACACTTTTCCATCAAAAATTCCTGATGCTTTACTTGATTCCAACCAGCAATCCTAACCTCCCATTTATTTAACAATTCAGAATGGGTTTTATTTATAATATATAGTGCCTCTATTAAATTATCTAAACCTTTTTTAGGATGGATTCTTCCAATAAATAATAATATTTTCTTTTCGCGATTATTAATTAATTTTTTCAAAGGTTTATTTTCTGGAAGATTAATTCCATTAGGTATAATTGCTACTGGAACTTTTAACCCAAAGTCACGAATTGCGAGATATTCAGATTTACAAAGAGCTTGAATACAATCAGCATTTTTTAAATTTTTATATTCAAACCAAGTACCAACCAATTTCTTTTTAAATGATGAATTGTTAATTGCCCAAGAATCTAGCATGCCTCTTGGTGTTATTATATTTACTGAATTATTTAATTTTAAAAATTTTAAAGCCATCTTAGAAGAAAACATCCATATACCTTGTTGATGAATTATCTGAGGGTTCTTCTTTTTTAATATTTTAAATAAATCGAGGGAAAACCCAAAGGAAGACGGGCCTAACACAGAGTAAATTAACATATTTAAATTTCCCCATGTTTTTATATCTTCTGGACTAAAACCATCATTATGAGACAAAACAGAAAGTTCTGTTTGCTTATCTGTATGCAACTCTTTAGCCAGACTTTTTACACTATTAAATAAACCACCAGCATTTCTGGAGTTGGTTCCCATCAACAATAAAACATTAATTTTCATAAAAAAATTTTTAAGACTATTCTTTTTTAAATAGACAAATTTGTTACTATCATAATAATTTAATGATAAAATATTATTTATCATCAATTTTCTTCTATATATTTTTCTTGACATAATAATACTATTCAGAGACAATATATTAATGAATAAATATATTATTATAACTACATTATTAGCAATTATTTTAACTCTTTCATAACTAAAATTACACACATTAATTATTATTCAAGTATAAAATCGATTTTATTAAAAACCCGAACTCCATTATATTATATTAATTAAAATCAATATTTTAACTTTCCTTTTTTTAGAATAAAGCCATATAAAACTGAATTACAAATAAAAACACAAAAACAAACGTACCAAAAGCTTTAGATGACGAATTCCCGTTATGAACACCATAAGCAACAAGAATATAAAAAAAAGGCATTAATGCTGTTTTATGTCTTGGCTGTATAGAGGCTTGACTTATAATGAGTAAAAAAAAACAAAATAGGTAAAAAAATAGTTTCATTTCTTTTTCGTTTCTTTGATACATATACACCACACCTGAAAAAAAATACTTAAAATAAAATAAAGAAAGAATTGGCATAATAGTTGAAAACATTATAGTTCTAATATTTAAAATATTTAAGGTATAAAACTCTCCTTGAAAAAAAGGTAGGAATAAGAAAAAAATAAAACCAATCGGTATTTTTAAATAAATTGGTAAAGTATAAATTTTATAAATAATTGAACCTGCATCTGCCTTTTTTATAGTAGTTTCAACAAAACCCGCACGCTCAAAACTATCCAATCCTTTTACGGCCAAATATTCAGTTAAAAATGGTAGCATTAAATATAATAGGACTGCAACCATTGAGAAAACCAAAACCACCTTAGGAATCTTGTTAAAATTATTTCCTTTTAATATAGATTTCTTAAAGTAAAACACAGGCGCTAAGAGCAACAATATAGCAGAACCAGGACGTACTAAAAACAATATTATTAATATAATTATAAATGATTTATTATTCCTATTTAACAAATAGAATACACCAGCAATACTCAAAAAGGCAACCCAACCATCTCTCATTAAAATCAAACCATTTGATAAAATTACAGGACAAATTACAACTAATAAAAAGCTCAATCTACTTACTTTTAAATTATTTGTTAAATGAAAACTTAACCTATATGTAAAATAAGGTATGAAACAAATTCCTAAAAGATTAGGTATAATAATTGTTAAAGGATGGACAATCTTAAAGGGATATAAAATTTTAAGAAAATCAACAAAACCATGATCCATACCGATATATCCCCTTGCATATCTAGGAATATTAATTTCACTTGAGGCAACCCCCGCAAAAAATCTACTATCATCTGTTCCCACACCTCCATACATACCCGTAAAACCAAACCAATCTGGCATTATCAAATATTGTCCCCAGTATAGTAGAATTGATAAGAAAATAAAAAAATTTAATACTAAAAAATTTTTTAAAAAAAATGTTTTTGCCTTTATAAATTTATTTATTAAACAAAAAAGAAAGAAAGTATATACGTACGAATATATTGACTGAAAATTTGTTACTGAAATTAACAACCCATTTAAAAAAATAAAAACGAATAATAAAGTATTTACCTGTGTATTCTTATGATTATAACCAACTCTCATTCGTTTAATAAAATTATATCAACCAATTTAATTAAATCTTCTTTTTGCTTGTTAGATATTAGTACATATCTTTTTTTTCCAAGAATTCTAAGTTCTTTTCTAAGATTATCATCATTCTGTATTTGAAAGATTCTGGATTGTATTTCTAAAATTGAAAATGGATTAAACTTTAAACATGCTTCCCCTACTACTTCTGGAATTGCCGTAATCATAGAAGCTATTACGGGGGTTCCATATTTCATAGCTTCTAGAGGCGGATAACCAAACCCTTCATTTAAAGAAGGATACACAAAACAAAAAGCATTCTTGTATAAAATCTCTAATTCTTTAGATGGTACATAATCCAAGAAATAAAACATTTCTTTATTTTTTACTACTTTCTTAACTTTACTATTTACCCCCGTTAAAACTATTTTTTTTGTTAAAAGACCTTTATCAATTAAATCATCAAATGCCTTAATCGCTCGATAAGTATTTTTTACCCACCGCTTAGAGCTAACTAATAGAAAGTAATCTTTAGGGATAATATTTGTTTTTAAAAAAAAGTTTTTCTCTTCAAGTAAATTAGTTTTTTCGAATATTTTCTCCGGACTATAAAAAACAGATATGTCATCTGGGTTTGTACCAAATAGAGTAACAATTGTATTTTTTGTATGTTCCGATACAACCACTAATTGTTTCTTTTTAGCTTTTAAATTAATTACATTCCTAAACTTATTTTTATATTTATTATTAAAATAAGGTGCAAGTATATGTTTTAAAACATATTTAATTTTACCTTCAAAATAATACTCATTAATATCTGTTAATAATTCTACAGGTCTTAAACCATGCACAGTATACACAACATCAATATCAACTAAATTTAAATTCCCCAACCCAACACCTAACGGATCAAATAGTCTTCCTATATTGTACTTTTTTATAGCATCTTCAATATTATAACACTTACTTTGATCAACAATAATAGAATTACTATTCTTATTTTTTATTGTTTCTAAAACTTTACTATCAATATACTTTTTTGATAAACAATAAAAATATAATGTATTAACTTTATTCGCTTTTATAATTTCTATAACTATTCTATTAGCATATTCATTACCCCCATGAAAGGGATTTTTCACATCCTTAGAAGAAGAATTTAGGTTTATTAAAATATTCATTAAATAATAGGTTTATTTATTATACGTAGTTAAAAAATCCATTTTATTAATTTATTTTTTTTACTAATTAATATTCTCACTATTAATTCAAACAAAACAGAAAGTAAAAGCGTCAATGACACACTATAAACTGTTATCTGACCAAATAAATAAAAACTTAAATTTAATAGTATATAAAATAAAACAGATAAGTAAAGACTTAAAGTATACTCTTTTTTTAAATCATTAACCAATAATACCGTTACTCCAATCATATAACTCAATGGCTGCAGAATAATTAAAAGACCTAAGAATAAGAATATATATAAAACATCAAAATCACTATTAAAATAATACTTAGTCGTGAAATAAATCATTAAACTCGTCAATAAAAATATGAGAATTGAACTATAAAAAATGATTTTTATAATCTTTCTAACTAAATTTCCATTTTTACTTTTTACTACATTAGGAAATAAAACAGAGACTATAATTTGAAGAAAATATATAAATAGATCTTTAATTTTATCGGCAACATCATAAACTGCAAGAATTTCCATTCCTACAAAAGACCCTAATATTGCTTTATTACTTAAGATTTTAATTTTCCCTGCTATATTTCCAAAAAATATGGGAAAACTTTCTATAACATACTTTTTTAAAACACTAATTTTTTGAAATTTGAATTTAATTCCATCTTTTTTAAACACCAGCCATATAGAAACTAATCCAGCAAAAAAACAACCAGTTCCATTAATAATGGGTACTTTTAAAAAATCTTGTTCATTTTTAACAACAAAAAAGATTAAAATTAAAAATATAACCCTACTTATCATGTTTACTATAGTTATATATTTCATTTCTTCCTTTCCTTGAAAATACCAAACTGGAAAAATCCATTCATAAAAACACAAATACATCATGAAAATCAATAAATACTTAAGTCTTTCATCTGAAAACAAGGGTAACAATGTAAGCAAAATCACAAAAGAAATAATAAAAAATATTCCCTTAACTATAAAAACGCTACTTACAACTTCAGAAAGCTTTTTTTTATCATCTCTATGCAGTGAAACCTCTTTTGTAGCTATAATATCAAATCCGAAATTTATTAAAATCAAAAAATACGAAACCAATGTTTGAGAGAATACTATTAAACCATAATTTTCTTTACCTAAAACGGTTAATAGGTAAGGTAAGGTTATAAGAGGTACTGCCAAGTTAAACACTTGTAATATTGCTAAATAAGAAAAATTCTTAACTATATCTTTATTTCCTGAATATAACTTTAAAAATTTATTTTTCATCCAATTTTAATCTAATTAAAAACATTACTATTTAAGCAAGCTAATTTCAATTTTATTTAGAATAAAATTCCGAGAACCAAACAATAAATTTTTTAACTCCCTCATTAATTCCTGTCGTACTTTTATAACCTAATTTTTCAATTTCTGTAATGTCAGCCCATGTTTGTGGAACATCTCCAGGTTGCATTGGTAAGTATTCTTTTTTCGCCTCTACCCCCAGACTAACCTCTATTGCTTTAATAAAATCACCCAAAGATTCTGGGCTTCCATTTCCAATATTTGAAATTCTATAAGGAGGCTTTTCATTTATTTTTTTGGGAGCATTTGCTAATAAAATCTCAATACCACTAATAATATCATCAATATAAGTAAAATCCCTACGCATATTTCCATTATTAAAGACCTTAATAGCTCTATTATTAGATATCGCATCTGCAAATAAGATTGGAGCCATATCTGGTCTTCCCCATGGTCCATAAACAGTAAAGAAACGCAATCCCGTAGTTGGTATTCCAAATAAATGACTATAAGTATGTGCCATTAGTTCATTGCTCTTTTTAGTTGCGGCATACAAACTAATAGGGTAATCTACATTGTCAGAAGTTGAAAAAGGAATTTTCTTGTTTTGTCCATAAACACTAGAACTACTTGCATATAATAAATGTTTAATTTTATAATGTCTACAACATTCTAAAATATTTAAAAAACCTACAACATTACTATCAATATACGTTTCTGGATTTTCAATACTATAACGAACCCCAGCTTGAGCTCCCAAATTACAAACAACATCAAACTTATTATCCTTAAAAAGGATTGGTAAATTTTCTCGATCCTCTAAATTCATTCTCACAAATTGGAATGCATCATTAAATAAATCTCCTGTAGATTTATTTAAAAATTTTTCCGCTTGTCCCCTAATGATTCCTAGTTCTTTTAATCGAGCATATTTTAAATTTACATCGTAATAATCATTAATATTATCTATACCCACTACCACATGCCCTTTGGCTAATAATCGTTTAGACAAATGAAACCCAATAAAACCTGCCGCTCCTGTAATTAATATTTTCATTTATTTTTTTTAATAATACAATTAAGTCCTAATATTTAATCATCCATTTTTAAAGTAAATATTAAGTATTTTTTACTCAGCCTGTTTTAAAATTTCATGACCTGCTTTTAATAAAACAACATCTTTTTTCATTAAAGAAACATCACCTTTCATCATATCTTTTACCAAAGAAGCCAAATCATGCTCTGGCACCCATCCTAATTCATTCTTAGCTTTAGAAGGATCTCCAATTAACAAATCTACTTCTGTTGGACGGAAGTAAGAAGGGTCTACAGATAAGACTTCTTTACCTATTTCTATTTGAAAATCTTTATGATTACATGCTATAACGTACGCTTTTTCATCAACACCTTCTCCTTTAAATTCTACTTCTATCCCAACTTC
Organism: Polaribacter butkevichii; assembly: GCF_038024105.1. Lineage (NCBI taxonomy): Bacteria > Pseudomonadati > Bacteroidota > Flavobacteriia > Flavobacteriales > Flavobacteriaceae > Polaribacter > Polaribacter butkevichii. Next base: position 3,533,919 of record NZ_CP150661.1, on the reverse strand, counting down.
ACTAAAAGCCAAACGTACAAAGTCTCTTACAGTTGTAGTAACACCAGTAGCAATTACCCAGTCTTCTGGTTTATCTGCTTGTAAGATCATCCACATCATACGAACATAATCTTTTGCATGCCCCCAATCACGTTTTGCCTCTAAATTACCTAAAAACACTTTTTCTTGTAATCCTAAAGCTATTTTAGCTACGGCACGTGTAATTTTTCTTGTTACAAACGTTTCTCCTCTTCTTGGAGATTCATGATTAAACAAAATACCATTACAAGCAAACATATCATAAGCTTCACGATAATTTTTTGTAATCCAAAAACCGTAAATTTTTGCTACTCCATAAGGAGAACGAGGGTAAAATGGAGAAGATTCGTCATAAAAGCCTCTTTCATTTTTATTTTCTGGCATTCCACCGTATAACTCTGAAGTAGAAGCTTGATAAATTCTTGTTTTCTTTTCTAAACCTAAAATTCTTACTGCTTCTAAGATTCTTAAAGTTCCTAATCCATCTACATTACCTACATATTCTGGCGTATCAAAAGAAACCGCTACGTGAGACATTGCTCCTAAATTATAAATTTCATCAGGTTGACATTCTTGTATAATACGTGTCAAATTCATAGAGTCCGTTAAGTCTCCATAATGCAATTTTAATCTTTGATCCGGGTCGTGTGGGTCTTGATATAAATGATCTATTCTATCTGTATTAAAAAGAGATGATCTTCTTTTAATACCGTGTACGATATATCCTTTTTCTAATAATAACTCAGCTAAGTATGAGCCGTCTTGACCGGTAATCCCTGTAATTAATGCTACTTTATTCATGATTTTTGTTCGTTGTTCGATTTTCGTTGTTCGTTGTTCGTTGTTCGGTTTTCGTTGTTCGTTGTTCGTTGTTCGGTTTTCGTTGTTCGTTGTTCGATGGACGATGGACGATTTTCGTTGTTCGATTTTCGTTGGACGATGGACGGTTAACGAAAGACCAAAAACTACTTTAAAGAACTTATTAATTTATATAACATCATTTTAATTCTCGTACAAAGATCAAATAATTTCATATATTGTTCATTAGAAATATACTCTAAATCTTTTGCCAAAAACAATTGATAATTTGCTTCTTCCAAAGAGCCTTTAGCAATATATAAAAACTGAATAAATTCCTTTTTATATTGCCTCCCTTGCCCTTCTATTATATTTGTTGGAACACTACTAGAACTTCTTCTTACTTGATTGGTTAACCCAAATTTTTCTGAAGAAGGAAAGTTTTTTGAAACTTCGTATACATCAAGAGTTAATTGATGTGCCAATTTCCAAACCTCTAGTTTACATTCCATATTTTTTTTTCGTTGCTCGGTTTTCGTTGAACGTTGTTCGATTCTCGTTGGACGATCGACGGTTAACGATGGACGATTAACGATAAACGAAAGACGAATAACGACTTTTACAATTTAACTTCTTTAAAATTTTCTATATTTTCTAAAAACCAAGTGTAGGTTTTTTCAATCCCTTGCTTTAAATCAACTTTATGCTTCCAACCTAAGTTGTGCATTTTAGAAATATCCATTAATTTTCTTGGTGTTCCATCTGGTTTAGAGCTATCCCAAACTAATTTTCCTTCATGCCCAACAACTTGTTGAATGGTTTCTGCCAATTCTTTAATCGTCAAATCTTCTCCAGTACCTATGTTATATAAATACTCTGGTAATTTATTTTCTAAGGCATACACCACTGCCTCTGCCATATCATCTACATATAAGAATTCACGCATTGGAGTTCCACTTCCCCACAACATTACGTCTGAATTATTATTGTTTTTTGCCTCGTGAAATTTACGAATCATTGCAGGCAATACATGAGAAGATTTTAAATCAAAATTATCATGTGTACCATACAGATTTGTAGGCATTAAACTTACATAATCTTTTTGAAACTGATTTCTAATCGCCTGACATGCTTTTACTCCTGTAATTTTTGCAAGAGCATACCATTCATTTGTAGGCTCTAAAGAATCTGTTAGTAAATACTCTTCTTTTAATGGCTGAGGAGCAAATTTTGGATAGATACAAGAGCTTCCTAAAAATATAAATTTTTCAATCCCAGATTTTAAGGCACTATCTATTAGATTATTTTGAATTTGCATGTTTTCCATCAAAAACTGATATGGGAAATTATTATTGGCTAAAATACCACCCACTTTTGCAGCAGCATCTATAACAACTGCCGGTTTTTCTTTTTGATAGAAATGAAGTACCGCCACCTGATCTTTTAAGTCAAGCTCTTTACTCGTTTTCCCTATTAGATTTGTATATCCTTTTTTCTCTAAAGTTCTCCATACTGCAGAACCTACCATGCCTCTATGACCTGCAATATAAATTTTAGTGTCTTTTTTCATCTTTTTTTTATTTCCCTATTTGAAAATACTCAAATCCTTTTTCTTCTAAATTAAAGGCATTGTATTGATTTCTACCATCAAAAATAATAGGAGTCTTTAGTTGTTGCTTAATTTCTACAAAATCCGGAGATCTAAACTCTTTCCATTCCGTTAATAAAATTAAGGCATCTGCATTTTGTAAAACTTCGTACTTAGAAGTACAGTATGTTATATTTTTAGCATCCTTTAAGTAAAATTCTTTTGACTCCTCAATTGCTTTAGGATCATAAGCTTTTACTTTTGCTCCTCTTTTTTCTAATTCTTTTACAATATAAATTGCTGGAGCTTCTCTCATGTCATCGGTACCCGGTTTAAAAGCCAATCCCCATAAACCAAAAGTCATTCCTGATAAATCTTCTCCAAAACGTTTTACAATCTTGTTAGCAATTACTAATTTCTGAGCATCATTTACATTCTCTACGGATTCTATTAAGTTTGCTTTATACCCGTTTTCTTCTGCAATTTTCTTTAAAGCTTTTACATCTTTAGGAAAACAAGACCCTCCGTAACCTGCACCTGGGTAAATAAAACTATATCCAATTCTTTTATCAGAACCAATACCTATTCTAACCATATTAGCATCTGCACCTACCCTTTCACAAATATTAGCAATCTCATTCATAAATGAAATTTTTGTAGCCAACATGGTGTTTGCTGCATATTTTGTCATTTCCGCAGAACGAATATCCATACTTATAAAACGATCATGAGACATACAAAAAGGATGGTATAATTCTTTCATTTTAGAAACTGCATATTCTGAGTCAGCACCTACTACTACTCTATCAGGCTTCATAAAATCGCCGATAGCAGCTCCTTCTTTTAAGAACTCAGGATTTGAAACTACACTAAACTCTATATTTTCATTCCTTTTATCTAGTTCTGCTTGAATGGTTGCTTTTACCTTATCTGCAGTACCAATAGGTACAGTAGATTTATCAACAACTATTAATCTTTTATTCATTGTTTCTCCAATAGACTTTGCTACGGCTAAAACATATTGTAAATCTGCAGAACCATCATCACCCATTGGTGTACCAACAGCAATAAAAACAATTTCTGCATCACTAATAGCATTTCCTAAATTGGTTGTAAAAAATAAATTTTTATTTTTTACATTCTTTAAAACCATTTGTTCTAAACCTGGTTCAAAAATAGGAATAATTCCTTCTTCTAATTTTTGAATTTTCTTTTGATCTATATCTACACAGGTCACTTTATTCCCCATTTCTGCGAAACAAGTACCAGAAACTAAACCAACATAACCTGACCCAATTACAGCAACATTCATACTATTTATTTGTTTATTTTTATTTTATCACAATTTGTAAAAAAATATCTTTTTTACTTAAAACCGTGTACTCTTTTTACTTCTTAATATTCTTTTCTATAAAACAATTCTTATTTAACCAAATAAACATTTTAGTTAAATAAGTTTATAAAAAAAACACTTATAAATAAGTGCTTATTCTAAACTTAATTATTTTTCAACAACCAAGATGAAGATTGAATTTTATCTCCCAAACCATCAATTAAATCAATATTCAATTCTTTACAAACAGGTGCTTCTGGAATTGAATTATTATCTTGATCTCCTCCGTTAGCAAAACCTAATTGATATTCTTTTCCGTACTTCTCATGAATAGCACGTATAGAGGCACAAACAGTTCTATCTTTATCAACAGAGATCATTGCTTTATCTACCGATTTAATATTTTCTACAATAAACAAACGCTCTTCTTCATTTTGAAATTCTTTAGAACCTTTTAACCCTCTTTGTAAATCGCTATTTACAATAACAAACAACTCATCTGCTAAAGCTTTTGCATTATTAAAATACTCTAAATGTCCTTTATGAATTGGATTAAAATACCCTGATACTATAATAAGTTTTTTCATTTTTTTTCTGCAAATATATGTTTAATTTCTAAGTAGCAAAAAAGGTTTTTCCCCTATCTTTTCTCTACAAAAACAAGTGAATTAATTTAATAAAAAAATATGTTATTAAAACACTATAAATAAGTAAGTACTGCCTACTTATCTTTCTTTTTTAAGTTCTCTTTTTCTTGAACCTCTTTACGTAGTCCACTACTAGAAAAACGGTGCTCTCTTTTATTAAAGAATAAATCGATTCCTTTTTCTTCACAATATTTTCTACCTGTAAATTGCTTGCTAGCATATTCATCTCCTATAATACGGACATCTACTTTAAAAGATCTTAAGATATCTTCTAAATCTTGTTCTGTTGCGTAAGGAACAATTTCATCTACAAATCTACATCCTTTTAACTGAATGTATCTCTCGACTACAGATTGTACTGGCATATTTTTTTCTGGACGATCTAAAGTTGGGTTTGTCTGTAAGCCACAAATTAAATAATCACATTCCATTTTTGCTTCTTCTAACATTTTTACATGCCCAGCATGAAATAAATCAAAAGCACTAAAGGTAATACCTACTTTCATAAATTTATTTTTTGTGCAAATATATGTTAATTATTTAATAAACAAAGGACCTACCTACACTGCGGTCATTTCAATTAAAAATACAATCAAAAATAAAACAACAAAAAGACACACTTAAACCATTAATAATCAAAAAAATAAACTCAACTTAAACACAAGACCTTATTTATATTGAGATGTAAAAAGCGAAACTTTCATATTGTTAAAAAAACATTCATTTTGTACGTTAAAATTTAGAAATCATCTACCACAAACTCCTTCATTGATTTATCTACATTAGATTACACCTCTTTTTAAGAATGATTCGATAAAAGAAGCTCCGTTTTAATGAATATCATAATTCAAAATTTAATCATTTCATAACACCACAAAAATCTAAAACAACCTTTTCTGAATCTACAGGTAATGTTTTAAATTCATTATGAGCAACTAGGTACGCTACAATATCTGCCTTTTTATATGCTTCTTTATAATTTGTAATTTTAAATATATTATGTTCTGTAATATTAGGTTCAACAATAAAATATTCTTCATTGTTGGTATTTTGCAAAACTTTCTGAGCAATGTATTTTGCTGGAGATTCACGCAAATCATCAATATTTGGTTTAAAAGCCAACCCCATTAAGGCAATACTTGGTTTTCTACCATGCTTTAATTCAAATTTTAATTTCTCATTCTGAATTTTTTCTGCACACCAAAAAGACTTGTAATTATTTACCTCACGCGCTGTACCTATAATCTTAGATTCCATTGGGTAATCGGATACAATAAAATAAGGATCCACAGCAATACAATGCCCTCCAACTCCACAACCTGGTTGCAGTATATTAACTCTTGGATGCTTGTTTGCTAAATTAATTAACTCCCAAACATTTATACCTGCCTTATCACAAATTAATGAAAGCTCATTTGCAAATGCAATCTGTACATCTCTAGAGGAATTTTCTGTTAACTTGCACATTTCTGCTGTTCTTGCATTGGTAGCATGCAACGCTCCTTTTACAAATTGCTTGTAAAAATCAATTGCTTTTTGGGTAGATTTTTCATCTACACCACCGATAACTCTATCATTATAAACCAACTCATGCATTACATTTCCCGGCAAAACTCTTTCCGGACAATAGGCAATGTTTAATTTATCTTTTAGCTCTGGTCTTACATCATAAATAAGTCTTCTCATTTTTTCTGTAGTACCAATTGGCGAAGTAGATTCTATAATATATAAATCGTCTTCTTTTAAAAACGGAATAATATTCTTTGTTGCCAATTCTACATAAGAAATATCTGGCTCATGGTTTCCTTTAAAAGGAGTAGGCACCACAATTAAATAAGTAGTTGCTTCTACTGGTTTTATGTCTGCCCTTAAAAAACCTTTTTTTACAGCTTCTTCTACAGCAATATCTAAACTTGGTTCTATGATATGTATTTTACCCTGATTAATAGTATCTACAACATGTTGATTAATATCTACACCGTGGACTTGAATTCCGTTTTGTGCTATTAATGCTGATGTTGGCAAACCAATATACCCTAAACCTATCGTTACAACTTCTACTTGTTTCATTATTCTAAATTTGAAATAAATTCAATAATCCTTTTGCACGCTTTTCCATCTCCATACGGATTATGCAAAGAACTCATTGATTGATATTTTTTTGCATCATCTAACAACGCTTGCGTTTCACTTACAATTTTAGCACGATCTGTACCTACTAAAATAACCGTTCCTGCTTCTACAGCTTCTGGTCTTTCTGTGGTATCTCGCATTACTAAAACGGGTTTTCCTAAACTTGGCGCTTCTTCTTGTACACCTCCACTATCTGTTATTATTAAATACGACTGATTCATCAACCAAACAAAAGATGGATATGACAATGGTTTTACCAAATGAATATTACTAATAGCGCCTAACAATTCATTTACAGGCTTTAATACATTCGGATTTAAATGAACCGGATATACTATTTCTACATCTGGATTATTAACTGCTATTTCTTTAAGAGCTGCACAAATATTTATAAATCCTTGTCCGTGATTTTCTCTTCTATGTCCCGTTACTAAAATGATTTTCTTATCAACATTAACTTTACTTTTAATTTCTTTAACATCCTCATTATCTAAATCACCTACTCTATTAGAACTTTCTAACAAAGCATCAATAACAGTGTTTCCTGTAATTAAAATATTTTCTTCGGATATATTTTCTCCTAAAAGATTTTCTTTTGATTTAATGGTTGGCGCAAAATGATACGTTGCAACTCTACTTGCTACCTGACGATTCATCTCTTCGGGAAAAGGAGACAACATATTATGGGTTCTTAAACCTGCTTCTACATGACAAACTTTTGCTCCGGAATAAAAACCAGCAATACTTGCTGCCATAGTTGTTGTTGTATCTCCATGAACAAACACATAATCGGGATTAAATGATTCTAAAATAGGTTTTAACCCAGAAATTACTTCTCCCGTTAAGTTGTATAAATTCTGATTGGGTTTCATTAAACACAAATCGAAATCTGGAGTAATATCAAAAAAACTTAAAACCTGATCTAACATTTCTCTATGCTGACCTGTAACACAAACCTTTGTTTCAAACCTTTTATCGGCTAAAAATTGATTAACTAAAGGTGCCATTTTAATAGCTTCTGGCCTTGTGCCGAAAATTAATAGATTCTTTTTTTTCATTATTTTTATTCAAAATAATACAATCTTATGACGCTCCCTTTTTAAGGCAACATCCTTACCTTAAGTAAAAACTACATGTTTTTATAAATAAGTTGATTTTAACTTAGAAAATCTTTTTTACTTAATAAACGGGTGTTTTTCTCCAATTGTACTGATGGATGTGTTTCGTATATTATGAACAATTTTTATGGATGCTTCCGACTCTTTTAACCCAAAACCGTTTCCTTTTAATATTTGTTCGTAACTTTTAGTATGTAAATCTGTAAAACCAGCACTAAACTCTAATTCTTGATCATCAATAGTGATGGACCTAAAAGTTCTTTGTCCTTTTTCTTTTATGTCTTCTGGTAAATCATCCTCATTAATTGATAAAAACCAGCGTACTCTAGCATTTTTAAATTCTAAATATCCTGCCGACTTATCTTTCTCTCTAACATGTACTATATTTTCTTGAACTTCCCCAAAAATCCATGAAAGCATGTCGTAAAAATGGACTCCAATATTTGTTGCAATTCCTCCGGATTTACTTTCATCTCCTTTCCAAGAAATATCATACCATCTGCCTCTAGAGGTAATATATGTTAAATCTACATCGTATTTACCCGCTTTATTTTCTACTGCTACTTTGTTTTTTAATGCAATAATACTTGGGTGTAGTCTTAATTGTAAAATTGTATTTATTTTTTGCCCAGATTCTTTTTCGATATCTTTTAAAGCATCAACATTCCAAGGATTTAAAACTAATGGTTTTTCACAAATAGCATCGGCACCTCTTCTTAATGCCATTCTAATATGAGAATCATGCAAATAATTAGGCGTACAAATACTTACATAATCTAAATGTGTACCACCTCTTTTTAATTTTTCTATATGGCGATCAAATCTTTCAAATTCTACAAAAAAATCTGCTTTCGGAAAAAAACTATCCATTACACCAACACTATCAAACTTATCTAAAGCAGCAATTAACTGGTTATTTGTTTCCTTAATAGCTTTTAAATGTCTTGGCGCAATATATCCTGCAGCACCTATTAATGCAAAATTTTTCATTTCGTTATAGTGACTTATCTACGTGTTTAGAATCTAAAAAATTCTTTACATCGTATACAATTGATTTTTCTTTTTTAAGGTCTGTAAAATCCAAACTAAGAAATTCTTTGTGTGCCACCACTAAGATAACAGCATCAAATTTCTTTTTTGGTAAAACAACGCTAGACGCTAACTGATACTCTCTTTCAACCTCCTTTGAATTTGCATGAGGGTCAAAAATAGTTACGTTTGCTCCATACTCTTTTAATTCATAAATAAGATCTACAGCTTTTGTGTTTCTAACATCCGGACAGTTCTCTTTAAAAGTGATTCCTAAAACTAAAACCTCAGCTCCTTTTACCTCAATATCTCTCTGAATCATCAATTTAGCAACCTCAGACGCTACATATCTACCCATTCCATCATTGACTCTTCTACCTGCCAAAATAATTTCTGGATGATAACCATATTCTTGTGCTTTTTGAGCTAAATAATAAGGATCTACACCAATACAATGCCCACCAACTAAACCTGGTTTAAAAGGTAAAAAATTCCATTTTGTACCTGCAGCTTCTAAAACATCTTGTGTATTGATATCCATCAACCCAAAAATCTTAGCCAATTCATTTACAAAAGCAATATTAATATCTCTCTGAGAATTTTCAATCACTTTTGCTGCTTCTGCAACTTTAATTGAAGGCGCTAAATGTGTACCTGCTGTAATTACAGACGCATATAAATCATTTACTTTTTCACCTACTTCTTTCGTAGATCCAGAAGTAACTTTTAATATTTTTTCTACAGTGTGTTTTTTATCACCCGGATTTATTCTTTCCGGAGAATATCCTACAAAAAAATCTTTATTAAAAACTAAACCAGAAACTCTTTCTAAAATAGGCACACAGTCTTCTTCTGTTGCCCCAGGATAGACCGTAGATTCATAAATTACAATATCTCCTTTTTTAATAACACTCCCAACGGTTTCACTTGCTTTTATTAAAGGAGTTAAAACAGGTCTGTTATTTTTATCTACTGGCGTAGGAACCGTAACTACAAAATAATTACAATCCTTTAAATCTTCTAATTTTGATGTAAAAAATAACCCTACATCATTTTTGTTTTCTTTAAGTACAACTTTATCTAAAAGTTCTTTAGAAATCTCTCTAGTAACATCTTTACCTTGCCCAAGTTCTTCTATTCTAGTTTGATTGATATCAAAACCAACAACAGAAAATTTTGTTGCAAAAAGTCTCGCTAATGGTAAGCCAACATAGCCTAAACCAATAATACCTATTTTAATTTTACTCATTTATTTAAGTTTTCCCAATACCAATCTATCGATTCTTTTAAACCTTCTTTTAAAGAGAATTTTGGGTTGTAATTTAATAATTTCTTAGCTTTTGATATATCTGCGTGAGAATGTGGAATATCTCCAATTCTATTAGGTCCAAAGACCACTTCTACATCCTTTATTTTTGGATTATAATTCGATAAAAACTCTTTTAAAGAATCACATAAATCAATTAAAGTATTTCTATCTCCAAATGCAACATTATAAATTTCATTAGCCGCTTCTTTATCTGCAATTAAACTCAGTAAGTTTGCCTGAATAACGTTGTCTATATATGTGAAATCTCTAGAAAAAGAACCATCTCCATTGATAACCGGAGATTCTAAACTCATAAACTGATTTACAAACTTAGGTATTACCGCCGCATACGCTCCATTAGCGTCTTGCTTTCTTCCAAAAACATTAAAATATCTTAACCCAATTGTTTCTAAGCCATATGTTTTACCAAAAACATCTGCATACAACTCATTTACATATTTGGTAACTGCGTAAGGTGATAACGGCTTCCCAATAACACCTTCTACTTTTGGCAACGATTCTGAATCTCCATACGTAGATGAACTCGCCGCAAAAACAAATCTTTTTACATTGTTATCTCTTGCTGCTACTAACATATTTAAAAACCCAGAAACATTCACATCATTTGTAGTAATAGGATCTTTTATGGACCTTGGAACAGACCCCAAAGCTGCTTGATGTAAAATATAATCTACACCAGAAGCTGCCAACATACAATCTTCTAGATTTCTTATATCTCCTTCAATTAATGAAAAGTTTAAGTTTTCTTTAAGAGAAGCGATGTTTTCTCTTTTTCCTGTAGAAAAATTATCTAAACAGATTACCGTATTATTTTTTTCAAGTAAAGCCTCGCACAGATTAGAACCAATAAAACCAGCACCTCCTGTAACAAGTATCTTTTTCCCTGACAACTTAATATCCATTAACAAATGTTTTAGCTATTTTTTTTAAAAGAAACAAATATAATAAAAGAATCATGGCTCAACACAAAAAAGTTGTAATTAGGAATGTCTATTGAAAATTCAAATCTATTACACACTAAATAAAACAAACAATTTTACTTGCAACCAACATTATCAAATTTAAAATTAGAATACAACTATTTAAGACAACTTATATGTTAAGTTATCTTAAATAATTTAAACAAATATCAGTTAAAATATTAGCCTTTAAATTTCATGGCTAAATGAACCACTTTTTTGGTTTCATAAAAATCTTCATCAAAATAATCTGGTAAATTATAAATCGTTGCAGAGGTGTATAATTTTAATTCTTCAGTTAAATCACCACCTTTTAAGTATAAATTCCGTTTTAAAACCGTGGTTTATTTTAAATAGAATACATTTTTATTTGATTTTAAAGTATCTTCGTTATTGTGTTGTTTTTTACTAAACATAACGTTGCTGTACATTTAAATACAAAAAAAACACCTATCATTTTGAGAAGGATACTTTTACTTATAGTTTTATCTCTTGTTTTTGCGTGTTCTTCAAAAAAAGAAACACTCATAAATTATACAAATTCGCAAATAGAATATTCGGGCAGAATAGACTCTTCAAAAACGAAAGCAGCAGAACTATATTGGTCAGGAACTTCCATAAAATTTAATTTTGAAGGCGAATCTATATCAGCATTGCTTAAAAATGAAAAAGGAGATAATTATTACAATATTATAATTGATAATGATAGCCTCTTTATTTTACGTCCAGATACAATTAAACGTTATTATAAACTTGCATCAAAATTACCGAAAGGAAAACATACCCTTGAAATTTTTAAAAGAACTGAATGGAATAGAGGTAAAACTTCTTTTTACGGTTTCAAATTAGAAGGAAATTCAAAAGTACTAAAGAAGCCTATAAGTAAAAAAAGAAAAATAGAATTTTACGGAAACTCTATAACTGCTGGATATGCAGTTGAAGATTTATCTGGAAAAGATTCTCCAGACAGTACTTACACTAACAATTATTTAAGTTATGCTGCCATTACTGCCAGACACTTTGATGCAAAATATCAATGTATCTGTAAAAGTGGAATTGGAATAACAGTTAGTTGGTTTCCACTAATAATGCCAGAAATGTATGATCGATTAATACCTAAAGACCCAAATAGCAAATGGAATTTCTCTCTTTATACTCCGGATGTAGTTGTGATTAACTTATTACAAAATGATTCTTGGTTAGTAAATATGCCAGAAAACGATGAGTTTAAAGCTAGGTTTGGCACTAAACCTCCAAATGAAAAATATATTATAAATGCATACCAACAATTTGTATCTAAAATAAGAAAACATTATCCTAGAGCCAATATTATCTGCACACTAGGATCTATGGATGCAAGTAAAAAAGGCTCTAAATGGATTAAATATATTAGAAAAGCAGTTGATCATTTAAATGATACTGCAATTTACACACACGTTATGCCATATAAAAAAAGTGTTGGTCATCCATCTATAGAAGAACAAGAATTAATGGCAAAAAGTTTAATTAATTTTATTAAAGAAAATATAGATTGGTAGATAATACCTACCCTTTAAATTTCATCCCCAAATGAACCACTTTTTTGGTTTCATAAAAATCTTCATCAAAATAATCTGGTAAATTATAAATTGTTGCAGAGGTGTATAATTTTAATTCCTCTGTTAAATCGCCTCCTTTTAAGTATAAAATTCCGTTTTTTAAATCGTGATTTTGCTTTTTAGAAATTCTACCTTTAGTCCAACCTACAAAAGTTTCCATTTGAGCAACCGCTCTACTTACAATAAAATCATAAGTATCCTTTACTTCTTCTACTCTACCATTTGTAGTTTTTACGTTTTCTAAACCTAACCCTGCTACAACTTCGTTTACTACTTTTATCTTTTTACCTATAGAGTCTACCAAATGAAACTGGGTTTCTGGAAACAAAATTGCTAATGGAATGCCTGGGAATCCTCCACCTGTTCCAACATCCATTACTTTAGAACCTGGTTTAAACTGTATTACTTTTGCTATAGCCAAAGAATGCAATACATGGCGCAAATACAATTCGTCTATATCTTTTCTAGAAACAACGTTTATTTTTAAATTCCAATCTTGGTATAATTCTTGAAGTTTAGAGAACTGATCAATTTGAGTTGCCGTTAGGTCTTTAAAGTATTTGAGTATAATTTCCATCAATAAATTTATTTATATTGCAAAAATAGCCATTTGAATTGGAACAATTCTTAACAATAACTGACGTTTATCATAAAAAGCTATTTCAAAAAGCATATTTTTGTAAATTATTTAAAACAGTACATGAAAACAATAAATTTTTCGAGAGTAGATAAAGCTAAATTCTTTAGAACTCTTAATAAAAGAGTAAATACATATTTTAAAGAAAATGAATTAAAAAGAACAGGAAACTGGAAATTGTATACAAAAGCAATTATTATGTTTTCTCTTTTCTTAGTCCCATTTATTTTAATCCTAACCGTTTCCATGCCGCAATGGGTAATGGCACTTTTAATGGTGGTTACAGGAATAGGAATGGCTGGTGTTGGTATGAATGTAATGCACGATGCCAATCACGATTCTTTTTCTAAGAGAAAATGGGTTAATAAATTAATGGGAAGCAGTATTTATATCCTTGCAGGTAATGTTTATAATTGGAAAGTACAACACAACGTTTTACACCATACATTTACAAACGTAGAAGGACATGATGAAGATATTGATGCAGGTAGAATTATTCGTTTTTCTCAGCATTCTAAATGGTTACCAATTCATAAAATTCAAAAATATTATTCAATATTTTTATATGGCTTATTAACCATTAACTGGGCTATTACTACAGATATTAAGCAAATGCATCGTTATTTAAAACGCAAATTATCTTATGGAGAGTTTCCAAACCCTGCTACAGAATGGACCAAATTAATAATTTCTAAAATTGCGTATTATTCTCTTTGGATTCTTTTGCCTCTACTGGTACTAGATGTAGCTTGGTGGAAAATTTTAATAGGCTTTTTTGTCATGCATTATACAGCAGGTATGATTTTAAGTTTGGTTTTTCAATTGGCACACATTGTACCTAATACAGAAATGCCAATTCCAGACAAAGAAGGAAATTTAGAACACACTTGGGCAGTCCATCAATTATACACTACATCTAACTTTGCGCCTAGTAATTGGTTGGTAAACTTCTATACAGGTGGATTAAATCATCAAGTTGAACATCATATTTTTCCGCATATTTCTCATGTACATTATGATAAATTAGCTAAAATTGTAAAAGAAACCGCCAAGGAATTTAATTTGCCATATAACGAATACGAAACCATGCGTAAAGCAGTTATAGAACATTTTAGACATTTGGGAGTTTTGGGTAATAACCCTGAAATAGCATAAGTAGAACAACAACAACTAACAGTAAAATGAAAAATCCATTATCGGACAGAATTAACAGTTTACCTGTCTCTCAAACTTTAGCAATGGCTGCTAAAGCGAGAGAACTAAGAGCAGAAGGAAAAGATATTATTGGTTTAAGTTTGGGAGAACCAGATTTTAATACGCCAGATTTTATTAAAGACGCTGCTATTGAAGCTATCAATCAAAATTATAATTCGTATTCTCCAGTAGATGGATACGCAGATTTAAAAGAAGCTATTTGCACCAAGTTTAAACGAGACAATGATTTAGAGTATAAACCAAGTCAAATTGTGGTTTCTACCGGAGCAAAACAATCTATAGCAAACATTGCTCAAGTATTATTAAACCCAGGAGACGAAGTGTTATTACCAGCTCCTTATTGGGTAAGTTACTCTGCAATTGCAATATTATGCGAAGCAACGTATGTAGAAATTCCTTCTTCTATAGAGAATGATTTTAAAATCACTCCAGAACAATTAGAAGCTTCTATTACGCCTAAAACAAAAATGATTTTCTTTAACTCGCCAAACAACCCAAGTGGAACTATTTATAGTGAAGCAGAATACAGAGCGTTGGCTGCAGTTTTAGAAAAACACCCACAGATTTTTATCTTATCAGATGAAATCTATGAACATATCAATTACGAAACAAAACCATTTAGTTTTGCAGCAATTGAAAGCATGTACGACAGAACCATTACCGTAAACGGTTTGGCAAAAGCATTTGCTATGACAGGTTGGAGAATTGGTTATATAGGTGCTCCAGAATGGATTGCTAAAGCTTGTACAAAAATGCAAGGTCAAATTACTTCTGGTACAAACTGTATTGCGCAAAGAGCTGCAATTACAGCAGTCTTAGCACCAGTTTCTAAAATTCAATATATGGTAGACGAATTTAAAACTCGTAGAGATATCATTATTGACTTGTTAAGAGAAATTGATGGTTTTAAAGTAAATGTACCTGAAGGTGCTTTTTACGTTTTCCCAGATGTTTCTGCATTTTTTGGTAAAACCATTAATGGAGTAAAAATTGAAAACGCAAGTGATTTTGCTTTGTTTATTCTAGAAAAAGCGAATGTTGCTACAGTAACTGGTGATGCTTTTGGTACACCAAACTGTATTAGAATTTCTTACGCAGCATCAGAATTACAAATTAGAGAAGCAATTAAAAGAATTAAAGAAGCATTAAGCTAAACTTTAAATCTTATTAAATATTAAAAATCCATTCTTTTTTAGATGGATTTTTTTTGTTCTAATAACACCTTATTAAGAAAATAATAGTAGAATTTCTTTTATGATATAAAGCCGAAAGACTTTCTATTTTATAAAAAAGTAAATGAAATCAACGAATACTTTAAGCTAATAATTTTACAGCCTAAAAGGTACAATACTAATTAAAATAATAAAACCACGCCTATATAAATTAGACATGGCTTTAAGAAAATTTGGGGGACCATTAGGGGGTTATATCTTTGCTTTTTTTGTTAAATCTTGTTCTTATACTTCAAAGATATTATTAATATTACTTAAAAAACTACATATCAGACCATTAACACATAACTATAGATAAAAAGCTAATTTAACCCGATAAGCGTTTTTTTAAACTAAAAAAAATGTTTTTAGCATACTGACTTTAAGCACATTAATAAAAGAACAACTTATAGTTAAGATACTTTACGGATTAAAAAAGACTACTCTTCTTACTTTGTCCTTTACATCATTAAGTAACAATGATTATAAAAACACAAGCTTGCAAGCATACCTGAAAGTAATTATAGCTTTACTTTCTACCCTTCATTGATAATTTAAAACCAATATTTAGTTTTAAACACAGATGAAGCCTTCTCTAAAAAAAAAAACAAAACAAAAACACGAATCATAACACCGAAAGCGTATATCAGAATGAATCAATTTAAAAAAATGTCCGGTAATTAATTCTTAATTACCGGACATTTAAATAGATAAAAAGTACAATCAATTTAATTTACAACTAATTTAATTGTTTTATACTTTCTAAAATCATTTCTAATTTGCACAAAATAAATACCCGATTTTAATCCTTCTCTTAACATAGATATACTATTATTTCCTATCGTAGTATTTTCTTCCATTTTTCTAACCAAAGCACCTGTTACATTATATACTTCAATTTTTGAGGTTGCATTTGTTTCTGAATAAAAACTTAATTCGGCATTATAACTCATTGGATTTGGCATTAATATCGCTTCATTTTCTGCAATAACATCTGTATTTACTCCAAGTGATTTTTGTGTAAACTGTATGTCTTTTAAGTTCATTTCTTTCTCTAAAACAGTTGTTCCATCAGAAGACATTGTAAAAGTAATATTTATAGCATCTGTTAAATTAATATTACCGCCTGCTGCAGAAACAAAATGCGCCAAAGGAATTGCATAATGCGTTTCTGTTTCATTTAACTTTATAGTGGTTCTAAATTGATTTTCCCACGCATCAATACCTTCTTTTAAAATCGTAATTTCTAAATCACCTGTTCCGCTTGCATCTAACTCAAACGTATCAAACTCAGATAAATCTACAGCGGTACTTCTTGGTGTAAACGATCTAAATGCAGAAACATACGAGTTTGTAGTTGCTTTTAAAGAAATATTTCTTTCTACTCTATAACCACTACCAGCATAAATATTATCATTTTGGGTAATTACAAATTCGTTAACAGTGGTTCCTGCAGGAGAATCGTCTTTTCCCCAAACACCATCCGACATAAATAAATCATCTGGAGTTAAATTATATTCATTTTCAATTCTAAAACCGATGTCAAAGATGTTTCCAGTTTCAATAACTAGAGTTTCAATATAATTACCAGTTAAATCGATTGTATTATTAAAATATTCTGTTGTAGAAGTTTCTGTTCTTTTAAAACCTGCATCTATAACTACACTTTTACTTCTTCTAATATTAATCAACTCTAATTCTAAAGTACCGTTTACATATTCTCCTTTTTTAACAAATACAGGTGGTGGTGTTGATGTAACATAATCTGAAATAGGCTTTTGTATTTCAAATAAAGCCAAAGCCTCTTCTCCTAAAGTTAACAAATCATCTACACTATTTGTCCAGATTTGAAAGTTATAGTAAGTAGCGTCTGCTTCATATTTATCAATATTCCAATGACTATCTATTTCAAAATTTACATCATCATTAATCAATCTTCCAGAAAAACTTAAAACAAATTCTTTTGATCCGTTGCTATTCTTTATAATTGATTTAATAAAATGCACCCCTTCTTTTTCTTCTCCTTCTTCACCTTCTTCAATCTCTTCTTGAAACAACTCTATAGTAGAAACAGACAATAATTCTGCTCCTAATAATCGATCACAAATAAACTTAGTGTGCTCATATACACCGTTTTCTGTTTTTGTCGCTAAAACAACTGCCACTGTTTCTCCATCTTTTACATAATCTACAGAATACAATTCTGTTGCGTTGGTTATTGCTATTAAATCTGACGGAGAAGACTCTACAGTTGTAGTTCCAGGAATAACATCTAAAGGAATTAAATCTTTTAATTCAAAATTGGTACTTTTTGATGCAGACTTTTTATAACTCTTAGTTTTTATAACTCTTTTAGCCTTTGATTTATCAAACTTATAGTTTCCTTTTTTTCTTAAATAGTTTCTTTGGTTTATTTGCTGAGAAAGACGATCGTTACTTTCTAAACCGCCATCATTTCCACTAGAAACTTGTGGAGCAAGTATAGGACACGCTGCTACCCCAGAACAAGCCGGATCATCACAATCTACCAAACCATCTCCATCATCATCAACTCCATTTGCACAATCTTCTTGCGGTACTGGTGCTGTAGGACATCTTGCTCCATCATTAGAACTACTAGAAGGTCCGTAAGCAAAAAGGTTAGAATCTAGAGTACTTCCTGGTTGTAATGTTTGTACGCTTTGAATTACATACACCGTTCCTGTTTGATTAGCAGAAACATAAAAACGTCCTGATGCATCAAAATAAACGGCTCCATACGTATAACTTAAACCTGCTAAAATAGGAACTTCTCCTAAATCTATAACTTCACCTGTAACCGCATTTACTCTATACAATATGTTGGTGTTTTTTTCTACGGTATACAAAAAACCATCTACGGCATTAAAAGCCCAATCGTGTACAGAAATATTTTTAGATAATGTATTGGTGCTTACATACTTTGTGTAAGTAGCAGATTCTGGATTTAAATCTATTTTAAAAAAACTGGTTCCACCACCTTTTAAATAGTAAATTCCTTCCGAACTAACATCTCCAACATATCTATTAGAACTCGGCAACTCATCAATATAAAACGTTTCTACATTAAAATTTTTACCAATTCTTACAATTGTTTTTGCAGGAGAACTTAATGAGCCCCAGATGTAGCCATCCGCAGGATTATATCCTACCGCGTTAACCGACCCTTCTGTAATATCTTCTCTTACAAGATAAGAGCTTCCTGAAGCTAAATCTAAAGCATAAATATCATTTCTTTGAAACAAGTATGCATTATAATCACAATTAAAGGGTTCATTTTGTGCACTTATAGACATGCTTAAAATAACCACTAAAAAGAATAAAACTCTGGCAATTGAGGGATGTAATTGTTTTATCATAATTCGTATTTTTATGTAAAGGTATTAAGATACAACTTTTTAACATCACAAACTAAGACTATTAACTTAAAAGTGTAGATGAATTGGTGTTTTAAAATGACGAATTCATTTTACATAAAAAACAAAAAAGCCACACCTATAAAGGGTGTGGCTGTAAATCTA
Source organism: Polaribacter butkevichii (assembly GCF_038024105.1). Classification (NCBI taxonomy): domain Bacteria; kingdom Pseudomonadati; phylum Bacteroidota; class Flavobacteriia; order Flavobacteriales; family Flavobacteriaceae; genus Polaribacter; species Polaribacter butkevichii. Next base: position 3,514,766 of record NZ_CP150661.1, on the reverse strand, counting down.
TAAAAGGGTATTTTATATAGTGATTAATCTACATTATCATGTAAAAATGAATTGTTCGATTTTAAACCAATTTCATCTGCATCTTGCTTAATAGATGTTTTTGTATTACTAATAGGACTATTTATATCTAAATTAACACCTAATCTTTTATATGCAGGTTGACGTTCAATTTCATCTATATTTTTGTTCATTTGATCATTGAACTTATAGTTGAAACCTTTCATTTTTTTGCGTCGTTCTTCGGCTCTCTTTTGCAATTCTGTAATTGTTAAATCTAAAGGAGAAACCTCTTCACTTTGCGTATCTATTTGATTAATTTCTACTTGTGGAGTTCTCGTTTTTAATTCAAACTTAATTTCTTCTTCAACAACTTTTCTCTCTACAATTCCAGAACTTTTACCAATAGTTGGCTTTGCATCAAAATCTTCTAAAACATAACGTTTTTCTACTTCTTTTCTCTCAAAAACAACTTCTTCCTCTTCAAAAACCTCAATCTCATTTACCTTTGTATCCTTTACTTCTGCTTTTGGATTTAAAGGCAAATCAAATAACAAATTAGGTTGCATTGCTTTAGGCTCTTCAGTTACTTGTTTTTCTTGAACCGGAGTTACATCTGTAATAACAAAATCTTCTTCAGAAATAGTTTCTAATGGAATCTCATCATAAACAACAGACATATTTGCTATTTCATTAGTTGTTCTAACCAAGCTTGGTTTTGGCTCTACAACCTCTTCCTCTAATGTATGAACAATTTTTTGCTCTACATTATTTGTTAAAGGTTCGTTTAATGATGGTGCTTTTATAACTGTTTTTTCACTAAAATCGTACGTTGCTTTTTGTTCGTCTTCTAAAGTGTGTACAATTTTTTTAACTTCTGTATTGGTAATGGTACTTTGCTGATCTGCAGCAAAACCTGTTGCAACAATTGTTACAGCAATGGCATCTCCTAATTCTTCGTCTTCACCAATCCCCATAATAATGTTAGCGTCATAACCTGCTTCATCTTGGATATGATCATTGATTTCTCCAATCTCATCTAACGTTACTTCATTTGTACCCGATACAATTAACAACAACACGTTCTTTGCTCCTGTAATTTTATTATCGTTTAATAATGGGGAGTCTAAAGCTTTAACGATAGCCGTTTTAGCTCTCGTTTGCCCTTCTTCTTTTGCAGAACCCATAATTGCAGTTCCACTGTTAGAAAGTACCGTTTTAGCATCATGCAAGTCAATATTTTGCTTATAGTGATGCGTAATTACTTCTGCAATACCACGAGAAGCAGTAGATAATACCTCATCTGCTTTAGAAAAACCGGCTTTAAAACCAAGATTTCCATAAACTTCACGAAGTTTATTATTATTAATAACAATTAAAGAATCAACATTTTGGCGCAATTGATCGATTCCTGTTTGAGCTTGTTTAGAACGTCTTCTGCCTTCAAAAGCAAAAGGCATGGTAACAATACCTACAGTAAGGATATCCATATCCTTTGCTATTTTGGCTATTATTGGAGCGGCTCCTGTACCTGTACCTCCTCCCATACCAGCAGTAATAAACACCATTTTTGTTTGGGTATTTAACATTTGCTGTATTTCTTGCATGCTTTCTTTAGCAGCTTTCTCTCCAACTTCTGGATTTGCTCCTGCACCTAAACCAGATGTTAAGCTTACTCCTAATTGAATTTTATTAGGAACAGGGCTATTTTCTAAAGCCTGTGCATCTGTGTTACAAATTACAAAGTCTACTCCTTTAATCTGTTGCGTAAACATGTGGTTTACTGCGTTGCTACCACCACCACCAACACCAATTACTTTAATTGTGTTAGATTGCGTTTTAGGCATGTCAAATGAAATGTTATCGAATTCTGCGCTCATAATAACCGATATATTGTTTATTATTATTTTTTAATTTTTGTTCTCTCTTTTTTTCTTAATCTTACTCTGCGTTGTCTAAGAAATCTTTTAATCCTTCTGTAAACTTTTCAAAAAACGACTTCTTTTTTGGTTTTGGTGTTGGTTTTACCTCAACAACCGGTGGTTTTTCTTCTATTATTTGTTCTAGGCTTTCATCTACAACTTCCTCTATAACCTCTTCTACCACTTCTTTTTCTTCTTTGGCCTTTTGTTTTTCTAAGCCTTCCATCAATAATCCAACTGTTGTAGCAAAAGCTGGACTCGATAATATTTCATCGGACTCCCCTGCCAAATGCTCATTTGGATATCCAATTCTTGCATCCATGCCTGTTATGTATTCTACCAACTGACGTAAATGCTTTAATTGTGCACCTCCACCGGTTAATACAATTCCTGCAATTAATTTTCCTTTTGCAGTTTCATGTCCGTAATTTTTAATTTCTAAATACACATGCTCTATAATTTCTTGTACTCTTGCATGTATAATTTTCGATAAATTTTTAAGCGTAATTTCTTTTGGTTCTCTGCCTCTTAACCCAGGTATAGAAACTATTTCTGTTTCTTTATTTTCTCCTGGCCATGCAGAACCAAATTTTATTTTTAATAACTCTGCTTGTTTTTCTATAATAGAACAACCTTCTTTTATATCATCAGTAATTACGTTTCCGCCAAAAGGAATTACAGCTGTGTGTCTAATAATTCCGTCTTTAAAAATAGCCAAATCTGTTGTTCCACCACCTATATCAATCAACGCTACACCTGCTTCTTTTTCTTCTTGACTTAACACTGCAGAGGCAGATGCTAAAGGTTCTAATGTAATTTCACTTAAACCTAAACCTGCACTTTTAACACAACGTCCAATATTTCTAATGGATGAAACTTGCCCAACCACTACATGAAAATTAGCCTCTAAACGACCGCCATACATACCAATTGGTTCTTTAATGTCTGCTTGAGAATCTACTTTAAATTCTTGTGGTAATACATGAATAATTTCTTCTCCAGGTAACATTACCAATTTATGAACTTGATTTACTAAATCTTCAATATCGTTTTCATCAATTACTTCATCTGCATTATTTCTAGTGATATAATCACTATGATGTAAACTACGAATATGCTGACCAGCTATACCCACAACAACTTCTTCAATCTTAACACCAGAAACACTTTCTGCCTCTTCTACCGCTTGCTGAATAGATTGTATGGTTTGTGTAATGTTACTTACAACACCACGTTTTACACCTAAGCTTTTTGCTTTACCAATACCAATAACCTCAATCTTACCATATTCGTTCTTGCGACCAATCATTGCAGCGATTTTGGTTGTACCAATATCTAAACCAATTGCTATTTTATTGTTCTCCATTTTGATTTATTTTGCGCACACAACTTGGTTGTGATATTTTAAATTAATCGTTTTATAATTCTGAATCGTTTTATCTTTAAATGCTTTGTTATAAAACGCCTTTAACTTCTTAAATTTTACATCCATTTCGGTTAATTTACCTAAATCGATTTTATAATCTCCACTTCTCACGGCCAATTGATAATCATCATCATCAAATTTCTCAATTCCTACCACTTCTTTTTGCAAAAAACTATCTTGCAAAATAAAGGATATTAATGGTAATATCCATTTAATTTCTTCTTCTTTTTTAACCCCAGAAACCAACAGTACTCTTGCCGAATAATTAGCAGACAAAGGTATTTTTACTCCTTGTTTATCAATATAATAAGAATCACTTTTAGTCATAATTCTTGCAACAGGTGCTCGCTGTTTTATGATTGTTTTTAAGGTACCCCCAATGGTTAAAAATACAGCTGCATGTGCTACATATGGATTTTTAGAAACCATTTTTTCCAAACTGTATAAATTTATCACAGATTTTGCTTGGTTTTTCACAGTTGAATCATTTTGTATTAACAATTTATTAACCATAGCATGTGTTAAAAAATGGTTCTCTCCAGCTTCAAATTCTACCACAATATCTTTTACCTTTTTCTTAGAATTTCTTGCAGAAGAAAAACTATATAAAATCCCCAAAACCACTATCAATAAAAGGAAAGAGATATATTTTAAAAACTTCTTAATCATAACTATTGGTGGTTTTTAAAAGTTCATTTGTTACCTCATTAACCATCACACCTATGTCTCCTGCCCCTAACATTACCACTACTTTTGCCGATGAATTCTTAATATCTTTTACTAAATTATTTTTTTTAGTTAAATTTTTATTCTTACAATCAATTTTATTTAATAACCATTCAGAGTCTACTCCAGTGATCGGTTCTTCTCTTGCAGGATAAATGTCTAACAACAAAACTTCATCAAATTTAGATAACGCCAAGGCAAAATCTTCAATAAAATCTTTTGTTCTAGAAAATAAATGAGGCTGAAAAACAACCAACACTTTTTCATCCGGGTACATTTCTCTTATAGAACTTTCAACTGCATTTATTGCCGTTGGGTGATGTGCATAATCATCAATCAGCACAAAATTATTTGTTTTAATTTTATAAGAAAACCTACGCTTAACCCCTTTAAAACTAGACAAACGTTGTTTGATGTTTTCTAATGATATCCCATAAACATCTGCCATTGCCAAAGCCGCTAAAGCATTCATAACATTATGCTGCCCTGGTAAATGAAATTCAATATTTTTAATTTCTGATGATGGTGTTTTCACATCAAAAACATATGTTCCGCTTTCAATTTTTAAATTTAAAGCCGCATAATCTGCCGCTTTATTAACTGCATACGTTAATCCTTTTAAAGGCAACCCTTTTGCAACAATTAAGGTTCCAGAAACTTTGTTTGCAAACTCTACAAAAGACTCATTCAATGCTTCTGCATCTCCATAAATATCTAAATGATCGGCATCCATAGAAGTTACACAAGCAATATTTGGACTCAATTTTAAGAAAGATCGATCAAACTCATCTGCCTCCACAACACTAATTTTATCTTCACCTAAAATTAGGTTAGAATTATAATTTTCTGCAATTCCTCCTAAAAAAGAAGTTGCATTTGCTTCTGCCATAATATGTCCTAAAATAGCAGAAGTAGTTGTTTTACCGTGCGTACCTGCAACAGCTAAACAAAAGGTAGTTTCTGTGATTCTTCCTAAAATTTCTGATCTTTTTAAAACCGAAAAATCATTCTCTAAAAAATAATTTAATTCTACATTAGTTTTAGAGATTGCAGGCGTATAAACCACCAATGTTTTTTTGGTATTTAAAAATGAAATAGGAATATTTTTTACAGCATCTTCAAAATGAATTTCAACTCCTAATTCCTCTAAATCTAAAGTGATTTGAGAAGGAGTTTTATCATAACCAGCCACTTTTTTTCCATTCGTAGCAAAGTAACGGGCAATTGCGCTCATTCCTATGCCACCAATACCGACAAAAAAGACGTTATGTATATTGTTTAAATTCACTTTTTTAATAATTTTTCTACTTCGTTAACAATATCTGTTGTTGCACCCGGAAGCGCTAATTCGTTTATATTTTCTGCTAAATGATCTTGTTTTCCTTGATCTTTTATCAATGTTTCAAAAACTATTGGAAACGTTTCTAACTCACTCTCTTTTAACAAAATTGCACCATGTTTATCTGCAATTGACTTTGCGTTTTTAGTTTGATGATCTTCCGACACATTAGGCGATGGAATAAATATAACTGGCTTACCAACAATACATAATTCTGAAACCGAACTTGCACCTGCTCTAGAAATAATAATATCAGATGCGGCATACGCAAAATCCATTCTATTTAAAAACTGATGTACTTGTACACCATCTATTTCATTGTACTTTTTGTATTCTTCAAAATACAATTTACCACATTGCCAAATAACCTGAATTCCTTGTTTTTTAAAAAAACCTAAGTTTGTTTCTACCAGTTGATTTATTTTTCTAGCTCCTAAACTTCCTCCTAAAACTAAAATCGTTTTCTTACTTTCATCTAATTTAAAAAAAGCTTTACCCTCTGCTGTTTTGGCATGAATTGACAGCAAATCTTGCCGAACAGGGTTACCTGTTTTTACAATTTTATCCGCAGGAAAAAAGCGTTCTAAATGATCATAAGCAACACAAATTTTATTTGCCTTTTTGCTTAATAATTTATTCGTAATTCCAGGAAAAGAATTCTGTTCTTGTATCAACGTCGGAATTCCTTTTCTATTTGCCATTATCAATGTTGGTCCGCTAGCAAAACCACCAGTACCAATAGCAATATCTGGTTTAAATTTTCTAATAATCTTTGATGCATTCCACAAACTACTCATCAACTTAAAAGGAAACGATAAATTAGCTATAGTTAACTTTCTTTGAATACCAGAAATCCACAATCCTTTAATTTCATACCCCGCTTGCGGCACCTTTTCCATCTCCATTTTATCTTTTGCACCTACAAACAAAAATTTTGCATCTGGATAACGCAACTTTAATTCGTTTGCAATTGCAATTGCAGGATAGATGTGTCCTCCTGTTCCTCCCCCTGAAATTAGTATGTTAATCGAGTGCTTCATGAAGTATGTCTAAAGGGTTATCATCTAAAATATCTTCTTCTGTTTCTTCTTTTGATGCGCTTACACTTAAAATCATTCCTAAAGCAAAACACGTCATCCAAATAGAAGTACCACCACTACTTATTAATGGTAAAGTTTGCCCTGTTACAGGAAATAAATTGGTTGCAACCGCCATATTTATGGATGCCTGAAAAATAATAGGCAACCCAACTCCTAACACTAATAACGTGCCAAAAATTGTAGTTGTTTTTCTAATGACTACAAAAATTCTGAACAACAGAATAAAATAGATAGACACAATTAAAAAACCACCAACCAAACCGTATTCTTCTACAATAATTGCGTAAATAAAATCGGAAGTAGACTGAGGTAAAAAGTTTTTTTGAATGCTCTTACCAGGTCCTACACCAAAAGTTTGCCCCATAGCAATAGCTATTTTTGCCTTTTCTACCTGATATGCTTCTTTACCTTCATTATCAGAAAAACTCTCAATTCTATTTTGCCAAGTCTGCACCCTATTTGGCATGGCATCCGGAAAAGCTTTTGCTGCTAAAATAAAAAGCAACAACAAACCAACTCCCGCTCCCATTATAAAACCTAAATACTTAACCGGATATCCTCCTAGAAAAGTTAAGATTAAAATCATTACAAAAATAATGGCTGATGTAGAAAAGTTTGCTGGTAAAATTAACATTAAAATAGCTGCAACAGGCAACCACAACTGCCATAAACTTTCTTTAAAACTTATTATTTTATCCTTGTTTCTAGATAAATATCTTGCTACATAAACCATTAGAACCAAACCTGCCAAGGTAGATGTTTGAAAACCAATACCACCAATTCTAATCCATCTACTTGCATTTGCCCCCCCAATAGTTGTTCCTTGAGACAATGTGTAAATCAATAAAAAGATAATTACAGGAAGCATAATTACAGAACCACCAGAAAAATATCTATAAGGTACTTTGTGTACACCATAAATAATAGCAAACCCCATAATTAACAACAGAATATGCTTCATCAAATATCCTAAAGAAGAACCAGACCCAACTACATAAACCAAGTTTGTACTTGCGCTATATACCGGCATAAATGAGAATATAGCCAAAATAGCAACAATTGCCCAAATGGTTCGATCTCCTTTTATGTATTTAAAAATGGTTTTCACTTTATAACTTTTAGTTTTAGTTTGTTTTTAGAAAGATTTAAATAATTCTTTCTAAAATTAATTGCTAATATTTACGCAATTACATTTTTTAAAGACTTCTTACAGCGTTTTTAAATTGACGCCCTCTGTCTTCATAATTTTCAAATAAATCAAAACTTGCACAACATGGAGATAACAAAACAGCTTCTCCTCTTTCTGCTAATTTCTGAGAAACTTTTACAGCTTCTTCTGCCCCGGCAGTTTCTACAATAATATCAACAACGTTTTCAAAAGTGTTTTTTATTTTCTCATTATCAAGACCTAAACACACAATTGCTTTTACCTTTTCTCTAACCAAAGGCAATAAATCATTATAATCATTTCCTTTATCTACACCACCAACAATCCAAATAGTTGTTTTATCCATGCATTCTAAGGCATAATAAGTTGCATTTACATTGGTTGCCTTAGAATCATTTATAAATGCTACCCCTTTAACTTTTGCAACATTTTCTAAACGATGCTCTACACCTTCAAAATCTTCTAAGCTTTCTTTAATTGCTTGTCTTCTTACTTTTAACAATTGTGCAGCCATTGTTGCCGCCATTGCGTTTTTAGTATTGTGTTTTCCTTTTACTGATAAAGTTGATAACGGCATGTTAATTTTTTCTTTATTTATATTGATAATCATATTATTGTCTTTGACATAAGCTCCGTACTCTAATTCTTTTTCAAGCGAAAACGGAACTAATTTTGCGCTTGTTTTATTCTCTTTTAACCAATTATTGATTGCTTCATCATCAGCATCAAAAATTAAATAATCGGTTTCTTTTTGATTCTTTGTTATTCTAAATTTTGAGGCTACATATTTATTAAAATCGTACTCATATCTATCTAAATGATCTGGTGTAATATTGGTTAAAATGGCAATATGACTATTAAAGTCTTCAATACCATCTAATTGAAAACTACTTAACTCTAACACATAATTTTCATACGATTGTTCTGCTACTTGTTGCGCAAAACTATCCCCAATATTCCCTGCAATACCAACATCTAAACCTGCATTTTTTAAAATATGATGCAATAATAATGTGGTGGTTGTTTTACCGTTAGACCCCGTAATACTTATAATATTTGCACTGGTATATTTTGCTGCAAATTCAATTTCTGAAATAACAGGAATCAAATTTTCTTTCAACTTTACAATCAACGCAACGGTATCCGGAATTCCAGGACTTTTTACAACTACATCTGCATTTAAAATTTTGCTTTCTGTATGTTGCTTTTCCTCAAAATCAATCTTATTATTTAAAAGAACTTCTTTATATTTTTTTGATATAGCACCCTTGTCAGACACAAAGACTTCATAGCCTTTTTGTTTTCCTAAAAGCGCTGCACCAACACCACTTTCTCCTCCACCAAGAACTACCAATCGTTTCATTTATCTTAATTTTAAGGTTACAATTGTAAATACTGCCAGTAAAATTCCAACAATCCAAAAACGGACTACAATTTTACTTTCGTGATAACTTAATTTTTGATAATGATGATGCAACGGAGACATTTTAAAAATCCTTCTTCCTTCTCCGTATTTTTTTCTAGTATACTTAAACCAAGAAACTTGCATAATTACAGATAGGTTTTCTACTACAAATATTCCAGCTAAAATTGGCAGTAATAATTCTTTTCGAATTGCAATAGCAATAACAGCTATAATTCCACCGATAGTTAAACTTCCTGTATCTCCCATAAAAACTTGAGCAGGATATGTATTATACCAAAGAAAACCAATTAAAGCCCCAGCAAAAGCCAATATAAAAACTGTCATTTCTCCCGAATTTGGTATAAACATAATGTCTAAATAATCTGCAAAAATGATATTACCAGAAACCCACGCAAAAACAGCTAACGTTATTACAATAATAGCAGAAGAACCAGCGGCCAAACCATCTATTCCATCTGTTAAATTTGCTCCATTAGAAACCCCTGTTACAATAAAAACAGTAATAAAAATAAAAATAATCCAACCGTATTTTTCATAACCATCCCCTAAAAAACTGAATGCTTTAGAGTAATCTAATTCGTTATCCTTTAAAAAAGGAACTGTTGTTTTTGTTGATTTATGAGCTTCTCCAAAAACAATTTTTCTTCCTTCCTTATTTACTATTTGTTGGTCTTTTGGCAATTGTTCTTTAATAGTAACTCCATCGTTAAAATAAAGCATAGACCCCACAATAAGACCTAAACCAATCTGACCTAAAACTTTAAACTTACCACTTAAACCTCCTTTATCTTTCTTAAAAACTTTTATATAATCATCTAAAAAACCAATTAACCCCATCCAAACTGTGGTGATGATTAAAATAATGACATAGATATTATCTAATTTGGCTAACAATAAAACCGGAATTAATGTTGCTAAAATGATAATAACACCACCCATTGTAGGCGTTCCTGTTTTTTGTTTTTGACCATCTAAACCTAAATCTCTTACTGTTTCACCAACTTGTTGATTTCTTAAAAAATCTATAATTCGCTTACCATAAATGGTAGAAATTAACAAGGATAAAATAAAAGCTGCTGCAGCTCTAAATGTGATAAAATGGAACAATCCTGCACCAGGAAAATCCATTACACTTTCTAAATATTGAAATAAATAATACAGCATTCTTAATTATTTTTTAATTGATTGAAACAATTTCTTACCTCCTCTAAATCATCAAAATGAGTTCTAACTCCGTTTATTTCTTGATAATTTTCATGCCCTTTTCCGGCAATTAATATGATATCTCCATTTTCAGAAAACTTACAAGCTGTTTTTATGGCTTGTCTTCTATCTAAAATTGACAATGTTTTTTTATAATTTTCTGCAGCAACACCAACTTCCATTTCATCTAAAATAGTTTGCGCATTTTCTGTTCTTGGATTGTCTGACGTAAAAATTGCTTGATTACTTAATTGCGAAGCAATGTGCGCCATTTTAGGTCTTTTTGTTTTATCTCTATCACCACCACAACCTACAACTGTAATTACTTTTTCGTTACCAGTTCTAATATCATTAATGGTTTCTAACACATTTTTTAAAGCATCTGGCGTATGCGCATAATCTACAATTGCTGTAACTCCATCACCAGAAACCACATATTCAAAACGTCCGCTTACATTTTCTAACTGACTTATTATTGTTAAAATTTCTAACTTTTCTAAACCTAATAATTCTGCCGTAGCATAAATTGCCAATAAATTAGAAGCATTAAACTGACCAATTAACTTTGTCCAAACCTCCGTGTCATTTAACTTTAAAAGTGTACCAGAAAATTGTTTTTCTAAAATCTTCGCTTTATAATCTGCTATTGTTTTTAACGCGTATGTTTTCTTTTTAGCCTTGGTGTTTTGCAACATAAAGTCGCCATTTTTATCATCAATATTTGTCAACGCAAAAGCTGATTTTGGCAATGAATCGAAAAATGATTTTTTTACATCTCTATACTCTGCAAACGTGTTGTGATAATCTAAATGATCGTGCGATAAGTTGGTAAAAATTCCACCTGCAAAAGTTAATCCTTCTGTTCTTTTTTGATGAATTCCATGAGAACTCACTTCCATAAAACAGTAATCTACTCCAGCTTCAATCATTTTATCCAAATAACTATTGATAGTTACAGAATCTGGTGTTGTATGCGTTGCCTTAAACTCCGTTTCATCAACCAAAATTTTAACAGTAGAAAGTAAACCAACTTTATAACCCGCTTTTTTAAATAATTGATATAAAAGTGATGCTATTGTTGTTTTACCATTAGTACCCGTAACTCCCACTAAAGGAAGTTTTTTTGATGGATTGTTATAAAAATTAGACGCCATAATAGCCAATGCTACATTTGCATCCGTCACCTGAACATAAGTAATTCCTTCTTTTTTATCCGCAGGAAAATCTTCGCAAATAATTGCGATTGCTCCTAAAGAAATTGCTTTATCTATATATAAATGCCCATCTACTGAAACTCCTTTTTGAGCAACAAAAACAGCATTCTTTTCAATCTTTCTAGAATCAAAAACAATAGAATTCACCTTAATATCTGTAAGTCCAAATACTTGATGAATAGCAACCTGATATAATATGTCTTTTAAATTTTTCAGCTTATGAAAGTTTTAAAATAATTGTTTGTCCTTTTATTAACTTCTCTCCTTTTCGTAGTGATTGAGACTTCACTTTTCCCGCTCCAGAAACCTGCACTTTTAATCCAATATTTTCTAACAACGCCAAAGCATCCATACCAGACATCCCTCTAACATCCGGAATTTCATGATATTCTTTATTTAATTTTTTATCAAAACTTAAATACTGCTTTTCAATCGACGCAAATTCTATTTTATCATCTACAGACTGATTATCTATAGGTGTAGTTGTATAAATTTTTTGTGCAATCTCTTTAAACACAGGCCCCGCAACAGTTGCACCATAATACCCTTTCTCTTTCTTTGGATCATGAATTACCACAATGCAAGAATATTTTGGTTTATCCGCAGGAAAAAAACCCGCAAACGACGCTACATAATGCTTGGTAGAATAATGTCCAAATACTGTTTTACCTTTCTCATCTACATGCTTTGGAATGTACTTTTTTGCCGTCCCTGTTTTACCTGCCATAGAAAAGTTAGGAGAATAAATATTACGTGCCGTACCTTTAGTTACAACGTTTTCTAACACTTTTTTCAACTTCGCTAAAGTTTCATCTGAAGCTATTTTAGGATTTACAATCTCTGTTTCAAAAAGTTTCTCTGTTTTATCCTCTCTTCTTAATTCTTTAACAAACCTTGGTTTTACCATAACCCCATTATTTGCAACCGCATTGTAAAACATTAATGTTTGCATTGGCGTAACAGAAACCCCATAACCCCAAGCCATCCACTCTAAAGAAATTTTACTCCATTCCTTATCTTTAGGATTCGGAACATAAGGCTTCCCTTCTCCTTTTATTTGAAAACCAATAGGCTTTGTAAAACCATATTCAGCTATTTTATTATAATATTTCTCTGGGTTTTTATCATAAAACTTTTTTATAATCTTTACCACTCCAACATTCGACGAAACCTCCAAAACCCTTGCCGCAGAAATCTTACCGTAACCTCCTCTATGAGAATCCTCTACCTTTCTATTATTAACATAAATTCTACCTTTCTCCGTATCTACCACTGTAGAAGTATCGATAACTTTATCATCTAAAGCCACCATTAAACTTGCCAACTTAAAAGTAGAACCTGGCTCATGACTCTCCCAAACCGCATAATTTCTTTTTTCGTAATAGGTTCCTTTAGACGTTCTTCCTAAATTAGAAATTGCTTTAATTTCTCCTGTTGCCGTTTCCATAACCACTGCACAACCATGTTCTGCCTCAAAATATGCTAAGTTATCTAACAACGCATGATGCGTTATATCCTGAATATTAACATCTATAGTCGTAATAATATCATGACCATCTATAGGTTCTTTTTCATTAACATCATTTATAGGTTTCCATTGATTTTTAGCAATTTTCTGCTTCCATCTCAACCCATTTTCACCTTGCATATAATCAGCAAAAGCACCTTCTATACCTGCTTCTCCTCTAAAATCATCATACCCAATAGTACGCTCTGCAATTTTACCTATCGGATGCGCTCTTACCGTTTTATGCTCTGCAATAAAACCGCCTTTATAAACTCCTTTATTAAAAATTGGAAATTGCTTTATTTTTAAATAATCTGTATACCCTATATTTCTTGCAATTAGCAAATACCTATTCCTCCTCTTTTTTGCACTTCTTAACTTACGTTGATAATAACCTGGAGTTTTCCCCAACATTTCAGAAAGCTTTTTAGACAACGCTACAATGTTTTTTTCAAACACCTGACTATCTACCGCAACCACATCCATTCTAATAGTAAACTTAGACATCGATGTTGCCAACAAGTTTCCGTCTGCCGCATACACATTTCCCTTATTTGCATATACAGTATCTTGCCTAATAGTTAACTCTGTAGAAAGCTTTCTATACTTATCTCCTTCTGAATGCTGAATTGTAAATACACGAAACACAATCGCCAACAAAAAAAGCGTCATAAAAGCAGCCACCAGGTAAAATTTTGTAAGAATGCTTTTTTTATGAGTTGCCAATTTTATTAGTCTTTAATGGTTACTTTAATTTTATTTGGAGGAGACTTTAAAGGCGCCAAACCTCTTGCTTTTGCTTTTTCTCTGATACTCGATTCCATTTTCATTCTCATCAAAATAGTACCAGTATCTACATACACTGCTCTTAACTCTCTTTTCTTTTTATTCAATTTTGATATCTGAATAACTTTTTTATCCGCTTTATGCGCACTTGTTATCATAATCAACAACAAACCAACCACAAAAAGAATAATTCGCCAATTTCTAAAAGCTGCATCATCTGTAAGAAAACTTCCTCTCAGAAAATCATACACCCCTTTTTTAACTTTAGACATCTTATTTCTTTAAAGTTGCTATCCTTAACTTAGCGCTACGAGCCCTATTATTCAGCTTAATTTCTTGCGGAGTAGGCACTATCAATTTTCCTACTTTCTGCATTGGCTCATTACTTCGCCCAAAAACATCTTTCTCTAACTCCCCCTGAAACAAACCCGTCCTTATAAATCGTTTTACCAATCTATCTTCTAAAGAATGATAAGAAATAACACTTAACCTACCATCTTCTTTTAATAAACTAGGCATTTGCTCTAAAAACTCCTTTAAAACATCTAACTCCTCATTTACCTCTATTCTAATTGCCTGAAATATTTGCGCTATAATTTTATGTTCTTTTGCTTTTGGCAAATATTTTTGCAAAACTTGTCTTAACTGAAAACTAGTATCAATTTTTTCTTCTTGTCTTTTTTCAACTATCGTTTTTGCTATATTCCTAGAATTTCTCAACTCTCCATACAAAAACAATATTTCAGCTAACTTCTCTTCAGAATATTTATTAACAATTTCTTTTGCTGATGTTTTAGATTTTTGATTCATCCTCATATCCAAGTCACCATCAAATCGCGTAGAAAAACCTCTTTCCGCCTCATCAAACTGATGAGAAGAAACCCCTAAATCAGCCAAAACACCATCTACCTTTCTAACACCATGAAACCTTAAGAATCTTGAGATGTATCTAAAATTCTCTGGAATCAAAACAAAACGTTCATCATCAATAACATTAGCCAAAGCGTCAGGATCCTGATCAAAACCAAACAACTTTCCATTTTTACCCAATCTCTTCAAAATTTCTCTTGAATGACCTCCACCACCAAACGTAACATCTACATAGACACCATCTTCTTTAATAGCCAACGCATCTACACTTTCTTGCAATAAAACCGGATTATGATAATTCATCTAATTCTGTATTTCCCATTACTTCCTCTGCCAAATCTGCAAAATCATCCGCAGCATCATCAATGGCTTTCTCATATTTATCTTTGTCCCAAATTTCAATAATATTGACAGATGACGACATAACAACCTGTTTTTTAATACCTGCAAACTCAAATAAATCTTTCGGAATTAGAATTCTTCCAGTTGCATCTAGTTCTACCATTTTTACTCCCGCCGTAAATCTTCTAATAAAATCGTTATTCTTTTTATTAAACCTGTTTAACTTGTTAATCTTTTGCATCATCAAATTCCATTCTTGCATCGGATACAACTCTAAACACGGCTGAAAAACAGCTCTCTTTACCACAAAACCATCTTGTAACACAGAACTCAGTTGCTTTTTAAAGGCTGATGAAAACATCAATCTCCCCTTAGCATCTGATTTACACTCATATGTCCCAATTAGGTTTATCACTCTAGTATATTGTTAATTGACATCAAAAATATGTAAATTTTACCACTTTTTACCACTTTTTACCACATTGTTAATAAATAACGTATTTGTTAACAAATCATTGCATTTAAAAACTGTTTATTTTAAAAATAGTAGTCTACGAAAACGATACCTATTTCACAAAAAAGGATTACATTTGCTTTTAAGCCAATTGAAAAAAATTAATGACTGACAAGTTAACAACGGAGGGGAAATTTACATATGCAGAAGCCGGAGAAGGACCTGCAATCATTATTTTACATGGATTGATGGGAGCTTTAAGTAATTTTGACTCAACATTTGATCATTTTTCTAATAATGGATACAAGGTTTTAATCCCTCAGCTACCTTTATACTCCTTACCCCTTTTAAAAACCAATGTTAAAAACTTAGCAAAGTTTTTAAAGGAGTTTTTAGAACATAAAAACATAAATAACGCCATCCTTTTAGGAAATTCTTTAGGAGGACATATTGCTTTATATTTTACAAAACAATACCCAGAAAAAGTAAGTGCTTTAGTACTTACAGGTAGTTCTGGTTTGTATGAAAAAGCAATGGGAGATAGTTTTCCTAAAAGAGGAAACTACGAATACATAGAGCAAAAAGCTAGAGAGGTTTTTTACGACCCAGCAATTGCCACCAAAGAATTAGTAGACGATGTTTACAGTACTGTAAACGACAGAATGAAAGCTTTAAAAACCTTATCTATTGCCAAAAGTGCAATTAGACATAATATGGCAAATGATTTACCAACCATGAAACATCCAACATGTTTAATTTGGGGTAAACAAGACGGAGTTACACCTCCTGAAGCGGCAGAAGATTTTCACAAACTTTTACCGAACTCAGACTTATTTTGGTTAGATAAATGTGGACACGCAGCAATGATGGAAAAACCAGAAGAATTTAACAAAGTCCTTCACAAATGGTTTATTGCTAGAAATATATAAATTTTATGAAAATTAGATCTGCAGAGTTTGTAATGAGCAACAGTAATGTTACAAATGCTCCTAAAGAAAGAATGCCAGAATATGCGTTTATTGGACGTTCTAACGTTGGTAAATCTTCATTAATTAATATGTTAATGGAACGTAAAGATTTGGCTAAAATTTCTGGAAAACCTGGTAAAACACAACTTATTAACCATTTTAAAATAAATGACGAATGGTTTTTAGTAGATTTACCTGGCTATGGATACGCCAAAGTTTCTAAAAAGAAAAGAACTATTTTTCAGTTTTTTATAGAAAACTACTTTAAAGAAAGAGAGCAATTGGTATGTACTTTTGTTTTAATTGACTCTAGACACGATCCTCAGAAAATCGATTTAGAATTCATGAAATTTTTAGGAGAAAACCAAATTCCGTTTTGCATTGTTTTTACCAAAGCAGACAAATTAGGAAGCTCTAAAATAAACAAACAAATTACTTCTTATAAAAAGAAATTACTAAACTCTTGGGAAACGCTTCCTACTTCTTTTATCACCTCTTCTAATACAGGATTAGGTAGAGAAGAATTTTTAAAATTTATTGATGGGGTAAATCAAGATGTTGCTAAAGATTTTAAATAAATTTTGAATGCATTCTACTAAAGAAAATCTACAAATTTTATTTGAAGACAACCATATTATCATTGTAAATAAACGCGCAGGCGATATTACACAAGGTGATAAAACAGGAGACAAACCTTTAAGTGATGTTGTAAAAGAATATATTAAAGACAAATACAACAAACCAGGCAACGTGTATTTAGGTGTTGTACACAGATTAGACAGACCCACTTCTGGCATTATTATTTTTGCCAAAACATCTAAATCTTTAGAGCGCCTTAACAAGATGCTACGCGATAAAACCATTCACAAAACGTATTGGGCTGTTGTAAAAAATCATCCGAAGAAAGAAAAGGATACCTTAATTAATTTTTTAAGAAAAAACCCAAAGAATAATAAGTCTACCGCATATCCTAAAGAAATTGAAGGAAGTAAAAAAGCCATCCTACATTATACTGTTCTTAAAAAACTAGACAACTACTCTTTAATAGAAGTAGATTTAGAAACAGGAAGACACCACCAAATTAGATCTCAATTAGCTAATATTGGTAGCCCTATAAAAGGAGATTTAAAATACGGATTTGACAGAAGTAATAAAGACGGAAGCATTCACTTACATGCCCGTAGAATTCAGTTTATACACCCTGTAACCAAAGAACAAGTTAACATTACAGCTCCAACCCCTAAAGAAGTTATTTGGAACGCTTGTAACTAATTGCTATCTTTAAAGAATTAATTTTTCTTTATGAAGAAGCTAAAGCACTCACTAACAAGTTCTTTACCCAAAACTGCTTACACGTTATATATCTATCAGGTTTTACCTGTATTCTGCTCTTCTTGTTGGTTTTTAGTAATAAATAAAAAATAAAAGAAATATAATTTATGGATATAATTAATATTTTGCAAGCGCAAAGAAATTACTTTTCAACACAACAAACAAAAGATATTTCTTTTAGAAAAGAATGTTTAAAAAAACTACAAAAAGAACTTATTAAAAGAGAACCTGCTATTATAAAAGCATTGTACGATGATTTTAAAAAATCTGAATATGAAGCCGTTTTAACAGAAACCTCTATTGTATTGTCTGAATTAAAAATGACAATCGATAAACTTACCTCTTGGGCAAAACCAAAAAGTGTTTTACCATCCCTTTTAAACTTTCCGTCTTCGGCAAAAATACACAAAGAACCTTATGGAGCCGTTTTAGTAATTGCTCCCTGGAACTATCCACATCAATTAGCTTTTGCTCCATTAATAGGCGCAATTGCAGCAGGAAACACCGTTGTTTTAAAACCCTCTGAACTTACACCAAACACAAGTGCAATTACCAAACAAATAATTGAAGCCGTTTTTGATAAAAAACAAGTTGCAGTTATTGAGGGTGGTGTTGAAGTTTCTACAAAATTATTAGCACAACGTTGGGATTATATTTTCTTTACAGGAAGTGTTTTTGTAGGGAAAATTGTAGCAAAGGCTGCTGCAGAATTTCTAACTCCTATTACCTTAGAATTAGGAGGTAAAAGTCCTTGTATTGTAGACAAAACAGCTAATATTAAATTAGCTGCTAAAAGAATTGTTTGGGGTAAATTTATTAACGGAGGACAAACTTGTATTGCACCAGATTATTTATTAATACACGCATCAAAAAAAGAAGAATTTGTTAATTACTTTAAAAATGAATTGATAAAAGCTTATGGAGAAAACCCTGAAACCTCAACAGACTTCCCAAGAATTGTAAACCTAAAAAACTTTAATAGACTTGCCTTAATGTTAGAAAATGAAAGTTTTTTAACCGGAGGAACAACCAACAAAGAAGATCTATTTATTGCTCCTACTTTAATTGACGAACCTTCTCTAAATAGCGAGGTAATGAAAGGCGAAATTTTCGGACCAATACTCCCTGTAATTTCTTATGAATCTGAAGAAGAAATAGACAAACTTATTTCTAAATACGATAAACCACTTGCATTCTATATTTTTTCTACGGATAAAAAAATCACTAAAAAAATGATTGCAAAATATTCTTTTGGTGGAGGAACAATTAATGACACAACTGTACATTTTGTAAATCACAGATTGCCCTTTGGTGGTGTAGGAGAAAGTGGAATTGGTAGCTATCATGGTAAACTAACTTTCGAAACCTTTTCTCATAGCAAAGGTGTGGTTACCAAAGGTAATTGGCTAGACCTAACAATTAGATATGCTCCATACACTGATAAATTAAAAAAACTACAGGCATTATTAAAGTGGACTTAAATTTTATACAACCAGAATTATTAAAAGTGTAAAACAACTTCTAAACCTTTAGATAATAAACATTGGCAAACATTTAACAGAAATGAAGATCATTCCATCTGATAAAATTGAAATAGTAACGACTCTTTCAATGCAAGAAGCTAGAAAAATATTGTCAGAAAATATTCGACCAAAAAAAATATTTAAATTTAGCTTTAACCAACCTCAAGAAAAGGAATTGTTTGAAGGAAACTTTGAACAAGATAATTTTAAAATACAGCGAATTATAACTGGGCGAAATTCTTTTCTACCTCAAATTATAGGACAAATTCTACCGAGTATCAACGGAACTAGATTGGTTGCAGATTTAAAAATTCACTCTTCTGTAATTGTATTTATGCTATTCTGGTTGACTTTTGTTGGTTTTGCATTCATTACAATTACAGGAATCATTGGAGTCATAAACCAAGGAATTAACCCTTTATTTTTAATTGTTCCCTTAATTATGATTGGTTTCGGAATTGGATTGATTAATTACGGATTCAATAGTCAAAAAGAAAAATCAATAAATAATTTAAAGAAAATATTAAACGGACATACAAAAGCATAAAAACGCTTTACCCACAAAGAACAAAGTTATAATCATTATTCCTTAGGCTTCAAAATCAACACATTTTCACTTGCTTCAATTTCAGATTGATTCAGTCTCATCTTCACAAACTTTCCATCTAAATACTTTTGAGTTTGATCTTTATAATACTCACTAAATCTATTTCCAGATTGCCCCGTAGGAATAATTGCCAAACTATTTTCGATATCAGAAAAATCGATCACCCTTCTTGTTGATGGCCCCGCAGTTACCTTATAATACCCTGTGCTATCTAGTTTAAAAATCTGATTGTTAATTACCTCATTTCCTCCAATAGTCTCAAACGGACCTACATTAAAAAAGGTACGCAACAATCCACCTGCTTTACCAATTGCATGTTCATATTCTACAGAAATAACACGATTCCAAGTCCAATCATCTACATTTACTCCTAATTGATTTTGTAAAAAAGCCAAAGATTTTTTAAAGGATGTTATAACAATTTCATTTTTAGTTTCAACTTTATTCTTTGTAGCAATATTATCCCACCAAACAGAATTCTCTCTATTTACTTGATTTGGTAAAACCTGATCTTGCAATTGCGAATTGATAAACAACTCGAAACTATCTCCTAATTCATCTTGATACGTTTCCTTTAAAAATTCATATAAAAATCGATTGTAAATTGTTGGTGCAACTGCCGTTTTTAAATACGTTCCATCCCA
The DNA here is from genome assembly GCF_038024105.1 of Polaribacter butkevichii. Classification (NCBI taxonomy): domain Bacteria; kingdom Pseudomonadati; phylum Bacteroidota; class Flavobacteriia; order Flavobacteriales; family Flavobacteriaceae; genus Polaribacter; species Polaribacter butkevichii. The sequence goes on along the minus strand of NZ_CP150661.1, from coordinate 3,494,212 downwards.
ATTTTCTAACACAGAAAAAGCTTTTCTTTCTGATACTGTTAAAATAGATTTATCGACACTTTTTAACAAACTATGAATAATTCCTGGCACTGTAGCCGATGTAACATCATACGTCATATTCGCAATATCTTCTTTTGTAAAATCATCTTTTTTATCCAATAATTCTACAATTCTTTTAGCTCTATCTTGAGGTTGATAATAACCTAGATACAATTTACCACGCACAGAATCTACTTGATTATTGGCAGAATACACGTAATTCCAACTCGGGTTAATTGCTTTCGGGTTCTCTTCAAAAGGTAAATACTCAAGAATTTCATCTTCTCCAGAAGCTCCATTTAAATATGTTTTAGAAGACAAACCTTCTCTTAACGAATACAATTTAGCAGAAGAAAACCAAGCAATATTATCTTTAGCATCTCCATACATTACATTTAAACCTGGTGCATGAATTCTAGAAACCGATTTTTTAAAATCATTCATAGAACTTGCATGAGCCAAACCATAAGAAACATCTAGCATCTCATTTGGCAACTGTGTATAAATCCAATTCATAGCAATAGGTCTTTTATCTATTACATGCTCTATTAAACCATTCATTACAGGACCATGCTGACTTACTTTCACTTGAAAAGTAGTGTCTCTCTCATTTTTTACAGAAATGGTTTTACTCCTTAATTCATACGCTTTAAAACCATCAACTGTTTTATACTCTAAAGCATTATCAGGGTTATTTTCTTCCACATAAAAGTTTAAATCGTCATTCGCTAACATGGTCAATCCGTACGCATACTCTCTATTATGACCCAACAAAGGAAACGGCATCAAAGCAATATTGAATCCATAAATCTCAAAATCGGGTGTTTTAATATGATTCTGATACCAAACCGAAGGTTGTGAATACGCAATATGCGGATCATTTTCAAAAATCACTTTTCCGTTTTTTGTTTTTTCTGCCCCAAGTACCCAAGAATTACTTCCTATAAAAGGAGACACTGGTAAATCGTCCATAATAGAAGCTACAGAATTAGAAATTGTTGCTTCTATTTTTGCAGGTACACTTGTTCTATTAATGGTTAAATACTTACTATTAACACTTAATATTTCATCTAAATAAGAGCTTCCTAATTTTTCCTTTATTTCCGTTAATAATGGGTCTGTTTTATGCGCAACCGCAAAACTAAAAGACATGTATCCAAAAACATTGTAAATATCTTTTAAGGTATATTGTTCTTTCTTCACTCCTACTAAAGTAAACTCTAAAGGTGTTTTTCCTTCTTCTATAAATTGATTTACGCCGTCTAAATAAGATTGCGTTAAAATATAAGAATCGGCCGTTTTATCTAAACCTGCAATGGTTTTGTCAGCAGCTTCCTCAATTCCTAATCCTCCAAAAAACTGATCGACTCTTACCAAATCTTTTCCAAAAATTTCAGACAATCTTCCGGCAGCAATTCTTCGCATTAATTCCATTTGCCATAATCTATCTTGCGCATGCAAATACCCCAAAGCCACATAAGCATCTTTTGAGTTTTGGGCATTTATATGCGGCACTCCAATAGCATCAAAATAGACGGTTACTTCATTAGAAAGGTTTTTCAATTCTAATTCTCCTGAATAATTTGGATGACATGTTTTAGAGTACAACCAAACAGAAACTGCGAGCAATACAACTAGAATTAACAGAATTCTTAAAAAACGTCTTAAAAACTTCATAAAATTGATTTTTATCAAAGATAACAGAATTATTATTTACGGATAACTGCAAAGAAAATGAAAGACATTTTGTATTTTTGAGGTGCAAAATTTTTTATATGAAAAAAATTCAAATGGTTGACCTACAAGGTCAATATCAACAAATAAAAGAAGCTGTAAATACTTCTATAGAACAAGTTTTAAATACTTCAGCATATATAAATGGACCTTTGGTTCATGAGTTTCAAGCAGATTTAGAAAAATATTTAGGCGTAAAACACGTAATTCCTTGTGCAAACGGAACAGATGCATTGCAAATTGCAATGATGGGTTTAGGTTTAGAACAAGGTGATGAAGTGATTACCGCAGATTTTACTTTTGCTGCAACCGTAGAAGTAATTGCATTGTTAAAATTAACACCAGTTTTGGTAGATGTAGATGCAGAAACATACAACATAGATATTGAAGCTTTAAAAAGAGCCATCACTCCAAAAACTAAAGCCATTGTACCTGTTCATTTATTCGGACAAGTAGCAAATATGGATGCTGTTTTAGAAATTGCAAAAGAGCATAATCTTTTTGTAATTGAAGATAATGCACAAGCAATTGGTGCTAATTACACCTTTAAAGACGGAACCAAAAAGAAAGCAGGAACTATCGGAAACGTAGGTACAACTTCTTTCTTCCCTTCTAAAAACTTAGGTTGTTATGGTGATGGTGGAGCCATTTTTACTAATGATGATGAATTAGCACACACCATTCGTGGTATTGTAAATCACGGTATGTACACACGTTATTATCATGATGTAGTAGGTGTAAACTCTCGTTTAGACTCTATACAAGCAGGGGTTTTAAAAGCGAAACTACCTTTATTAGATACGTATTGTGAAGCAAGAAGAAATGCAGCTCGTTTTTACAACGAAGCACTTTCTGTTTCAGAACATATTATTACGCCAACAACAAGTGCTTGTGGAGAAATCTGTGACACTTGTGATTGCCATGTTTTTCATCAATATACATTACAAATTACAAATGGCAAAAGAGATGATTTACACAAACATTTGTTAGAACAAGGAATTCCGAATGCAATCTATTATCCAGTTGCACTGCATTCTCAAAAAGCGTATGCTGACGCCCGTTATAAAGAAAGTGATTTCCCTGTAACAAACGAATTGATAAAGACTGTAATTTCTTTACCAATGCATACAGAACTAGATAAAGAACAACTAACATTTATAACAAAAACGATTTTAGATTTCGTTAACTAAAATAACATAATGAAAAGAATATTAGTAACAGGAGGATTGGGTTTTATTGGTTCTCACACAGTAGTAGAGTTACAAAATGAAGGCTTTGAAGTAGTAATTATTGATGATTTATCTAATACGTCTATCAATGTACTAGATAACATTACTTCTATAACAGGTGTTAAACCAGATTTTCATCAAATTGATTTAAGAATTAAAAGTGATGTAAAAAACTTTTTTGATAATAACAAAGTAGATGGAATTATTCACTTTGCTGCATTTAAAGCTGTAGGTGAAAGTATGCACAAACCTTTAGATTATTATGAAAACAATTTAGGTTCTCTTATCTATTTATTGCAAGAAATGAGAGACAGAAAATTAGACAATTTTATTTTCTCTTCTTCTTGTACCGTTTATGGGCAAGCAGATGAGTTGCCTATTACAGAAAACGCACCTGTAAAAGCTGCAGAATCTACCTACGGAAACACAAAACAAATTGGTGAAGAAATTTTAAGAGATGCTAGTAAAGCACACGGTTTAAATATTATTGCCTTAAGATACTTTAACCCAATTGGAGCGCATCCATCAATTAAAATTGGAGAATTACCTTTAGGGGTTCCTCAAAACTTAATACCTTATATTACACAAACAGCTGCAGGAATGCGTGCAGAATTATCTGTTTTTGGTGATGATTATGATACTGTAGACGGTACTGCAGTTCGTGATTATATTCACGTAGTAGATTTAGCAAAAGCACATATTGCAGCTTTACAACGTCTAATTAAAAAGAATAACAAAAAAGCATTTGAGTATTTTAATGTAGGTACAGGAAAAGGAAGTTCTGTTTTAGAAGTAATTAAAGCTTTTGAAAAAGCTTCTGGAAAACCATTAAACTATAAAATTGTTCCAAGAAGAGAAGGTGATATTACTGCTGCTTATGCAGATACTACCATTGCAAATAAAGAATTGAACTGGAAAACAGAACAAACTCTAGAAGAAGCATTAGCGTCTTCATGGAAATGGCAACTAGCTCAAAAATAAATTCAAAACTAAAAAACTCCAATTATTAAAATTGGAGTTTTTTTTTAGCATACTTTCTTTCAATAACCTTATCATTTATATTATTTCTTAAAGGTATTTTTTATGAACTTTTCAGGGAAACGCTATTTAGATTATTCTTCATTTATTAAATTAACTTTCGGCGAAAGAGTTCAAAAAATATCATTAGACATTGGATTTTCTTGTCCTAATAGAGATGGATCTAAAGGCTACGGAGGCTGCACCTATTGCAATAACAACACCTTTAACCCAGATTATTGCCAACCTACCAAAGGTATAAAACAACAGTTAGAAGAAGGAATTTCTAGATTTGCTACCAAATACAAAACACAACAATACTTAGCGTATTTTCAGGCATACACAAATACCTATTCAGATTTTGAATCTTTAAAACAAATGTATGACGAGGCTTTAAGTGTGCCAAATGTAATTGGTTTGGTTATTGGCACAAGACCCGATTGCATTTCGGATGAAGTTATCGATTACCTATCTTTTCTATCAAAAAAGCATTTTATTTCTTTAGAATTTGGTGTGGAAAGCACTTTAAATAAAACATTAAAAAAAGTAAACAGATGTCATACTTATAATGACACAGTTGCTACTTTTAACAAATGTAAAAACAGAGGTTTTCATTTAGGCGCCCATTTAATTATGGGTTTACCAGGAGAAACCAAAGAAGACTTATTAAACCACGCTATTGAAATTTCTAAACTACCTATTGACACCTTAAAATTACACCATTTGCAAATTGTAAAAAAATCGATCATGGCCTCTCAATACAATCGAAACCCAGAAGATTTTCAGCTTTTTACACAAGAGAGCTATATTCAATTCATCACAGAATTCGTAGCATTATTAAGACCAGATATTGTGATAGAGCGTTTTATCAGTCAAGCGCCTATTGACTTATTAATAGCACCAAAATGGAACGGACTAAAAAACTTTGAAATGGTTGCTAAAATTGACAAAAAAATGGAAGCGATAAATACTTGGCAAGGAAAGAAGTATAAATCCATTTCAATTAATAAATAGTTTTAAAATAAAGAGACAGATCCTTAGAAACATCAGCAACAAAAATAATTTAGTTTGTTTCTAAATTTTTAAAAACCTAACTTCGTTAACTTCGAATATAAAACATTGAAACGATTTTATATTTATATAGTTAACAAAACCTCAAAATAACACATAAAAAAAACGAACTCAAAAGAGTTCGTTTTTTTTATGTATAAGTAATCTATTAAAACCTATTCTGGTAAACTTGCTCCACTAGCAGCAACAGATCTATCAATTTTACGCATTAAACCCTGTAATACTTTACCTGGTCCAACTTCAATAAATTCAGTTCCACCATCTGCAATCATTGCTTGTACACATTGCGTCCATTTTACTGGTGCCGTTAATTGAGCAATTAAATTTTCTTTTATTTCATCTGGACTTGTAACTGCTTTTGCAACCACATTCTGATAAATAGCACATGTAGGCTCGCTAAATTCAGTTGCCTCAATTGCAGCAGCTAATTCAGCTCTTGCAGGCTCCATCATTGGTGAGTGAAATGCACCACCAACAGGTAATAACAAGGCTCTCCTTGCTCCTTTTTCTGTTAATACTTCACACGCTTTTTCAACAGCAGCAATTTCACCAGAAATAACCAATTGTCCAGGACAATTGTAATTTGCAGCAACCACTACTCCATCAATTTCTGCACAGGTTTCTTCCACAATATGATCTGCCAAACCTAAAACAGCAGCCATTGTAGAAGGAGCTGCTTCACATGCTTTTTGCATTGCCAAAGCACGTTTAGAAACTAGTTTCAATCCATCTTCAAAAGTTAAAACTCCGTTAGCAACCAAAGCAGATAATTCTCCCAAAGAGTGTCCTGCAACCATTTCTGGTTGAAAAGAATCTCCTAAAACTTTCGCTAAAATTACAGAATGTAAAAAGATTGCTGGCTGCGTAACTTTCGTTTCTTTTAATTGCTCAGCAGTTCCTTCAAACATAATATCTGTAATCGAGAATCCTAAAATTTTGTTTGCTTTTTCAAAGTATTCTTGCGCTAATGCAGACTTTTCGTATAAATCCAATCCCATTCCTGTAAATTGCGCTCCTTGACCCGGAAAAATATATGCTTTCATAAAATATGTATTTTTGTAACTATTTATTCTTTTAATTATTGGCAAAAATAATCATTTTTATTGGAAGCTAATCCCGCTTGTAATTTATCTTGAGCGAAGTCGAAAGGCACTCGCTTTTTTGTAAAAACAAAAAGAGCTCAAACAATTGCTTCAATCGGGGCTAAACCTGTTAAGAAACTTCCTTTAAAACTAAAAACAACAACATAACTTACACCATTTTAAAGCAACAAAAACCTGCTTTAACTCTAATTTAACTAATTTCGAACTCTTTTTTGTAATCAACTTAAAAAGGTTTCGTCTATACCTATAGAAATTACATACAATGAAAAAAATACTTTTAACTTTAGTGGCTATTTTTACTTTATCGCAAGTAAATGCACAAACATCCATTTTTAACAGCTTATTACAAAAACACGTTACCAAAAGCGGCGTTGTAGATTATAAATCATTAAAAAGTGATGAAGCTAAACTAGACAGCTACCTTTCTTATTTAGAAAAAACGACACCAGCGAGTTCTTGGTCAGAAAATAAACAAAAAGCATTTTGGATCAATGCTTACAACGCATATACTATCAAAATTATTTTAGAAAATTACCCTCTAAAAAGCATAACAGATATCAAACAAGGTGGAAAAACTGCTTGGAAAATTCCTTTTGCAAAAGTGGGTGGAAAAACATATACGCTAGATCATATTGAACATGAAATTCTACGTAAAAACTTATTTGATGCAAGAATTCATGTAGGTGTAAATTGTGCTTCTGGTTCTTGTCCTAAATTAGGAAACGTAGCTTTTACAGAACAAAACATAGAAGCAACTTTAGACAAACTAATGAAAGACTTTGTGAACGATACTACTAGAAATAAAATCTCTGCTAATAAAGTTCAAATTTCTTCAATTTTCGATTGGTTTAAAGTAGATTTCACTAAAAAAGGTTCTGTTATCGACTTTTTAAATAAATACGCTACAACTAAAATTAGCCCAAAAGCTAAAATTAGTTACCTAAAATACGATTGGACTTTAAACGGAAAATAGTACTTTTATTTTTCAATCAAAATAAAACAAAACAATGTCTAAAAACTATTATGACGCAGCCGATTTAAGAAAATTCGGTAAAATTACAGAATGGAACGAAGAGCTTGGAAACAAATTCTTTGACTATTATGGAAAAGTTTTTGAAGAAGGCGCTTTAACGGCTCGCGAAAAATCTTTAATCGCTTTAGCTGTAGCACATACAGAACAATGTCCTTACTGTATAGATGCATATACAAAAGACACTTTACAACGTGGTGTTACCAAAGAACAAATGATGGAAGCTATTCATGTTGGAGCTGCAATTAAAAGTGGCGCAACTTTAGTTCATGGAGTTCAAATGATGAATAAAGTAAATAAATTAGAAATGTAAGCAGAGAACCAATTTTTGCTCTTCAGCAAAAATTATGTGAATCGCTTATACCCACGAAAGTGGGTATCTATAAGTTTAAGTGAATTTTGCTTTTTAGCAAAATTTTAGAGATCGCTTATCCTGAGTTTTTCAAGAAGGATCTCATGAATAAAATTGGAGTGAATCGCCTTTACTGAGAAAAGCTCTTTAATAAAATAAATGTCTCATCGAGCGCAGTCGAGAGGTAATATTTAGGTCTCGACTGCGCTCGACCTGACAGAATTAATATATGGCTACAAAATCATTAAAAGCAAGAAATAACGATATTGCAAATACGTCTCGTCAAATGGAAATTCTTTCTAGCGGAATTTTCGCAAACGGAGAACTACCAACATTTGCTGCAAAAATAAAAGAAACAGGTCATTTTCCTTTACGTCCTAAAAAATTAGAAATTCTACAAATAAACTTAGGCTACATGTGTAACCAAGTTTGCGAACATTGTCATGTAGATGCTGGTCCTGATCGTAAAGAAATTATGACCAAAGAAACCATGCAACAATGTTTAGATGTTATTAAAAAAACAGAAGCACATACGTTAGATTTAACTGGTGGAGCGCCAGAAATGAATCCTAATTTTAGATGGTTTGTAGAAGAAGCTGCCAAAGCAGGAATTAAAGATTTTATTGTGCGTTCTAATTTAACAATTATTAGAGCTAACAAAAAATATTACGATTTACCCGAATTCTTTAAGAAACACGGAGTGCATGTGGTTTCTTCTATGCCTCACTGGACGCGTGGAAAAACAGACAAACAACGTGGAAATGGTGTTTTCGATAAATCGATAAAAGCCTTGCAAGAATTAAATGCCATTGGTTATGGTTTAGAAGGTTCTGACTTAAAATTAGATTTAGTTTATAATCCTTCAGGGGCATTTTTACCTGGAGATCAAATGGCTTTACAGAACGATTTTAAAAAGGCTTTAAAATCTGAATTCGACATCGATTTTCATCAATTGTTTGCAATTACCAACTTACCAATTAGTCGCTTTTTAGATTATTTAATTGCTTCAGAAAATTATGAAGATTATATGCATTCTTTATTAGATGCATACAATCCGACAGCTGTAGAAAACGTAATGTGTACAAACACAATTTCAATTAGTTGGGATGGTTGGTTGTATGATTGCGATTTTAACCAGATGCTAAACTTAAAAGTTGCAAGTAAGGTAAAACACATTTCAGATTACAACGAAGAATTGTTGCAAAATAGAAATATTATTATCAACCAACATTGTTACGGATGTACTGCTGGCGCAGGAAGTAGCTGTCAAGGAGTTGTTGCGTAATTTATGAGTAAAAAAACTGCCATATTAATTTTTGCAAATTCTGCGGAAAAAGAAGTAGAAAGAAAATCGTTTCTTTCTGCGGATGTTTTTTCTGCATTAAATGCACAAACCTTAAAATTGGTAGAAAAATCTGAAATAGCATATTTTCTTATTTCAGAAAAACAACAAACAGGAACTTCCTTTGGAGACCGTTTTTCCAATGCTATTCAAGGTGTTTTTAACAAAGGTTTTGATAACGTAATTACCATTGGTAATGACACGCCACATTTAAAAACACATCATTTAGTTGATACTTTACAACAACTAGAAACCAACAATTTAGTTTTAGGCCCTTCTAGAGATGGAGGTTTTTATTTAATGGGAATTCAAAAAGCTCATTTTGATAAAGAAAGTTTCATCAAATTACCTTGGCAAACCAATCGTTTGCACAAAAGTATTGCTAACATAGCAACTAGTAAAAATTTAGAAATTCAATTTTTAGAATTGCTAAATGATATTGACTCAAAGGAAGATATTCAATTTATCTTAGATAGTTTTAAAGCGATACCTTTATCAATCTTAAAACTTTTACAAAAATTATTCTTATCAATTAAAATCGCTTTTTTTAAAGTTGATTTTTCTACACTACAAACTTCTTTTTCTAAGAACTTTAATAAAGGTTCACCAATTATTTTTGCGTAATAAATTTTCAGAATTATTATTAATAACACAGATCTCTTTTAACACAGTTATAAGATTTCGTTATTAAATAAAATGATTCTCGACTCCGCTCGAACTGACAACAGTTTAGGCTAAAAATATTTTTACACAAAAATTATCACTAAATGAAACACATTTACATGTGGATTTTGTTGCTGTTTACAAGCATCAGTTTTTCACAAACAACAATTACAGGTACCATTACAGATAAAAATACAGGAAAAGAAATACCTTACGTTAGTATCTCTTCATCAACCAAAAATGGTACAACTTCTAATTTAGACGGATTTTATTCTATTGCTATTTTAAAGGATGCTCCGTTTTTAACTTTTAGTTCTTTAGGCTATAAAACTCAAAGAATAAAAATTGAAAATCAAACTAAAATTGACATTCAACTTACTGAATTAGAAACTAGTTTAAATGAAATTGTTGTTACTGCTTTAGGTGTAAATAGAAAGACAAAAGAATTAGGTTATGTGGTTCAAGAAATAAAAGCCAAAGAATTATCCGAAGTAAAAACGCCTAACTTTTTAGATAATTTATCTGGTAAATTAGCTGGAGTTACTATTTCTCAGGGAGCAACAGGAGTGGGTTCATCATCAAAAATAACCATTCGAGGAGAAGCTTCTTTCTCTAACAACAATCCGCTTTTTGTGGTTGATGGAACTCCGATTAACAACAACACTGTTTTTAACTTTACAAATGAAGCTGCTGCTGGTTTTCAAGAAATAGATTTTGGAAACGGCGCTATGGAAGTAAACCCAGATGATATTGAGTCTGTAACTGTTTTAAAAGGACCAAGTGCTGCGGCTTTGTATGGTACTAGAGCTTCTAACGGAGTTATTGTGATTAAAACAAAAGACGGAAGCAAGAAAAAAGGATTGGGAATTAGCATCAATTCTTCGATTACGTTTGATACTGCTTTTCGTTTGCCAGAATTCCAAAATACATACGGACAAGGACAAGGCGGTGTTTTTGAATATGTAGATGGTTTAGGTGGCGGAACAAGTGATAATATTACCTATTCTTGGGGACCAAAATTAGACGCAGGAAACTTAATTCCGCAATTTGATTCTCCTGTAACTTTACCAGACGGAACAGTAGTTCGTGGTGGAGATACTGCTTTATATAATGATCTATCGATTACACCAACTTTATTTAAATCAAACCCCAATAATTTAAAAGATTTTTATCAAACAGGTGTTACAAGCATTAATAATATATCTATTACAGATACTTTTTCAGGAGGTTCTTACAGATTATCATTAACCAATTTAGATAGCGAATCTATCATTCCGGGTGTAAATCTAGATAGAAAAACGGCGGCTTTAAAAATGAATTTTAATCCGACAGAAAAAACAAGAATTACCACTTCTTTAAACTATGTAAATTCTAGTAGCGATAATAGACCTGCAAATGGTTATGGAAGCGAAAATGTAAACTATTCTTTGGTTGCTTGGGGACCAAGATCTTTAGATATTAATAACTTAAAAAACTATTGGCAACCAGGTTTAGAAGGTGTACAACAATATTCTTTTAATTATACTTTTTTCGATAATCCGTATTTTATATTAAATGAAAACACCAACTCTTTTAACAGAGATCGTCTTTTTGGTAATATTGCTATCAACCATAAATTCACAGATAGACTAAGTGTTTCTTTACGTTCCGGAATGGATTATTCATCAGAAAAAAGAATCTTTAAACGGAATTTTAGTTCTAATCGTTTTCAAAACGGAGCTTATGCAGAACACGATGTTTTTTACAGAGAAATAAATACCGATTTCTTAATTAATTATAAAGACAATTTTGGTAATTTTTCTTTTGATGCTTCTTTTGGAGGAAATAGATTAGACCAAACAGCATCCACAAAACAATTACAAACTACCAATTTAGCACAACCCGGAATTTTTAGTTTAAACAACGCTGCTTCTCCAATTCAAGCTTTTCAGTTCGATTCTACAAAGAGAATTAATTCTTTATACGGAATTGCAAAACTGGGATATAAAAACTATTTATATGTAGATATTACAGGAAGAAATGATTGGTCTAGTGCATTGGCAACTCCTTTTTCTGTAGACGGCACATCCTTCTTTTACCCATCTATTTCTTCAAGTTTTATTGTATCAAACTACACAAAATTACCATCAATTATTTCTTTTGCTAAGATAAGAGCAAGTATTGCTCAGGTTGGTAATGACACCAATCCGTATCAAACATCGGGTGCTTTTGTATCACAAACAACCTTTGACGGACAACCAACTTTTAGTAATCAAAATTTTATTCCGAATGCAAATCTAAAACCAGAATTAACTACTTCGTATGAGTTTGGTACAGATATACGCTTCTTTAAAGACCGTTTAAATATCGATTTCACGTATTATAATGCAATGACTAAAGATCAAATTATTTCATTACCAATTCCTATTTCATCTGGTTACAACCAACAAGTTGTAAATGGCGGAGAAGTAAATACAACCGGTGTTGAAATTATTTTAGGAGGAACACCCATTAAAACGTCTAATTTTAAATGGAATACTACTTTTAATTTTGCAACCAATAAATCTGTTATTCATAATTTACCTCAAGATGATGGACGTTTAACCTTGGCCTATAGTAGAATTTACGATAGCGCAAACCAAACCGTTTGGTTTCAAGTAGAAGAAGGCGGACAAATTGGAGATTTATACGGAACAGGATATCAAAAAAATGAAGAAGGTCAATTTCTTTTAGATGATGATGGCCGTTTTATTGCCGATAATGATTTGATTAAAATTGGTAATTACAATCCAGATTTTACTTTAGGATGGAACAACTCATTTAAATACAAAGATTGGAACGCAAGCTTCTTATTCGACTGGAGACAAGGTGGCGAAATTGTTTCTAGAACACGTGCTTTAGGTAACGTTGGCGGGCAATTAGCAGAAACTGCAAACAGACCAACTGAAGGAATTATTGCACAAGGTGTAAATGTAAATACTGGGCAACCAAACACTATTGCAGTTTCTTCAGAAAGTTATTACAGACAATTTTACGACAGAAATCACGAAGAAAATAATGTTTATGATGCTTCTTATTTAAAGTTACGTCAGTTTTCTATTGGCTACACATTAAATTTGGACGAAGGTTTTTTAGGCTTAAGAAACACCTCTACAATGAACTTTTCTTTTATTGGAAACAACTTATTTGTAATTACCGAAAATCCACATTTTGACCCTGAACAACTAGCCGTTCAAGGAAATGGTTTTGTTAGTGGAGTTGAAGATTTAAGTTATGCTTCTAGCAGAAGTTTAGGTTTTAAAGTAGGTTTTGATTTTTAAAAAAAAGACAATGAAAAAAATTATATATACAATTGCAATTTTTGTTTTTATAGCTACAAGTTGCACCAATGGTTTTGAAGATTTAAACACCAACCCAAACGCACCTGTTTCTGTACAACCCAGTTTGTTGTTAAGACAAGTTATTTACGACTTTGGAGAAAATATGAGTTATGAAGGTTTTGTTGCAGGAGATTTATTAGCACAACACAGAACCGCTTTAGATTTTAATTTATTTGACAGACACGATTTAAAAAGTCCGCAATTAGGCGGAAATCCTTGGCCAATATTTTACACAAATTTGCGTGATAATGAAATCATCTTAAAGCAAGCTCAAAAAACACCTGCTTTTGCAGTTTATGAAGGTCCTGCGTTAATTTTAAAAGCCTATATGGCTGCTGGTTTAACAGATTTATTTGGTGATGTTCCCTACTTTGAAGCCTTTAACGGAATTGAAGGAACGGTTACTCCTAAATATGATTTACAAGAAGACATTTATCAAAATGAAAACGGAATTTTAGATAATCTAGACAAAGGAATTGCTGCTATAAATGCCTATGCTGGTTCTATTCCTTTAGAGGGCGATATTTTATATAATGGAAATTTAGACTCATGGATACAATTTGCAAACTCGTTAAAAATTAAATATTTAGTGCGTATTTCTGGTAAAGTAGATGTTGCTGCTCAATTGCAAACGTTATTTATTGAAGGAAACTATATAAAAAACAATACAGAAAACGCGGTTTTTGATTTTACAAATTCTGAACCAAACAGTTTTAGATTGGCGCAATTGAGAGTTGGTGATTTTAATAATTTTGTACTTTCTGAAACCATGGAAGAAATTCTGACTGATTTAAATGATACTAGAATTGAAACCTTTTTCAGACCTTTTTCTAATGCTACTTCTAATGAATTTAATGGTTTATTAAACGGAATTGACGCATCATCAACATCAGTGGCTTTGTCTGATTATTCTTTAGCAGGAACCATTTTTAGAGAAGACACCTCTACATTAGATGCTAATTTCATGACCGCTTGGGAAACGAATTTCTTGTTAGCAGAAGCTGCCCAAAAAGGCTTTATTACAGCAAATGCAGAAACATTATACAATACTGCCGTTACACAAGCTTTTGAATATTGGAACACCAATTTACCTGCAACGTATTTAACTCTAAATGCGAATTACAATACTGTAGGAAAATCACATTTAGAACAAATTATCACTCAAAAATGGATCGCTTCTCTTATTAACGGATATGAAGGTTGGGTAGAATATAGAAGAACAGGTTTTCCTGCTTTAAAATCAATATCTGCAAGTTTAAATAACGGTGTAATTCCTGTTAGAATGCCGTATCCTGCGGAAGCAGCATCCTTAAATATAGAGAATTATAAAGTAGCAGAAACAGCAACAAACGGAAACAGTCTAGACGTAAAAGTTTGGTGGAACGAATAGAAAAATATGGATGTAATTAATTGGCAATGGGTTTTAATAATTTGTTCAAGTGTAACCTTGTACTTTTTATCGCCGCTCGCAAAAACCACAGATCAGTTTTTTAAAGCTGTACACAAAAAGAAAGCACCCAATACTTTGGTATTAACGGGTAGCTTAATTATCTCTTGGATTTTTGCAAAAAGCATTACCAATGCAGCAAATTTAGGCTTGTCTTTTGGGTTGGTTGGTGGTGTAGCGTATGCTGGTTATTACTTATCATTTGCAGTTGCAGGTATTATTATTTATCAATTAAGAACCAAAGGAAATTTTAAAAGTATTCATCATTTTTTAACAACTAAGTTTGGTAAAAACGCCATGGCAATCTTTTCGGTATTGATTGCTTTTCGTCTTTTTAATGAAGTTTGGAGCAACACTATGGTTATTGGTAGTTACTTTGGAGCGCAAGGAACTAGCGGTTATTATTGGGCAATTATTGTATTTACTTTACTAACATTATCCTACGCCTTAAAAGGCGGATTGAGTAGTTCTATTTTTACAGACGTCATACAAATGGTATTATTTTCTGTTTTATTGCTCATTATTTTAGGAACAATTTTTACTACGGATGATTTTTCTACTGCACAAATTGTTAGTTCAGGAACTTGGAGTTTCGAACTCGGATTAAACCTCTTTTTTGCTGCAATTATACAATCTTTTAGTTACCCTTTTCACGATCCTGTTTTAACCGACAGAGGTTTTATTTCATCCCCAAAAGTAACAAGGAAAAGCTTTTTATGGGCAAGTGGTTTAGGCGCAATTTGTATCGTGTTATTCAGTTTAATTGGTGTGTATGCGCAAACAAAAGGAATGTCTGGACAAGCAGCTGTAGAAGTTGGTAAAGCGTTTGGAGTGGTTATTTTATTAGTCATTAACTTTATTATGATAACCTCTGCAGCCTCTACTTTAGATTCTACATTCTCGTCTTTTTCTAAGTTAATCGCTATTGATTTAAACATCAAAAAAACGGTTTCCTTCGGAAGAATTACTATGATTATCGTTGCCGTTTTAGGAACAATTCCGGTGTTTTTAAATGCTGAAATTTTATCAGCAACTACCATCTCTGGAACTATGGTTATTGGCCTCACTCCTATTTTTATATTTTGGAAAGTAGAAGTGCCAAGAATCAGTTTCTATTTAAGTGTTTTCTGCGGATTAGTTTTCGGATTTTTTCTCATTTTTGATATTTTCCCAGAAGCATTCATCTTTACAGAAGGAAAATACGCCTCTTTATTGTGGGTAAATATTTGGGGGATTTTAAGTTGTATCATTTTATATTTTATACCAACATGGATCAAAAAATAGCCGATTTAGGTAAAATATCAGGTAAAACTTTACTTTTTGGTGGAGTTTACAGCAATTTACAAGCTTTAGAAGCTTTAAAACAAATTGCCGAAAAAGAAAATATCAGTCCAGAAAATTGTTTTTGTACTGGAGATATTGTGGGTTACTGTGCACAACCAGAAGAAACCGTACAATTATTTAAATTGTGGGGCGCAAAAAGCATTGTTGGTAATGTAGAAATTCAGTTAAGAGAAAATGCAGAAGATTGTGGTTGCGATTTTAGAGAAGGTTCTCGTTGCGATGGTTTTTCTCAACTTTGGTACCCGTATGCACAAAGTAAATTGTCTGAAAACTCTTTAGATTTTCTAAAAACATTACCAAATAATATCCGTTTTGAATATGCTAAACAGCAAGTAACTGTAGTACATGGTTCTTATTTTAATGTCTCAGAATTTATTTTTAAGTCTACAGATTGGGCAATAAAACAACCAAATTTTGAAGCTACAAATAGCGATGTAATTGTTGCTGGTCATTGTGGATTGCCTTTTTATCAACAAGAAAAAGAACAACTTTGGCTAAATCCTGGAGTTATTGGAATGCCAGCAAATAACGGAACTCCATCTGTTTGGTATGCTATTTTAGACGATTCGAAAGAAAACTTTAACTTTACACATTACACGTTAGATTACAATTATAAATTAACTAGTAAATTAATGCAAAACGGTTTACTACCCGAAGAATATTCTAGAACTATTATTACAGGAATCTGGGATAATACCGAAATTTTACCACCTATAGAAAGTGGTTTACAAGGATTCGGAATTCAATTATAAAATAAAAAAAATCATGAGTTATTTAGAAACTACACACAATGTATATAAAGAAGCAGCATTAACACCAGATGTTGGGCTATGTTGTACAACAAACCCTATTTGGGAATTACCAGGTTTAAAAATTCCAAGAATTATGCAAGAAATGAACTACGGTTGTGGTTCTACAGTGCATGCTCGTGATTTAACCAACAATCCTAAAATGCTATATGTTGGTGTTGGTGGCGGAATGGAATTACTTCAATTTGCCTATTTTAACAGAAATAAAGGTGGCGTTATTGGTTTAGATGTGGTTGACGAAATGTTAGAAGCTTCCAGAAAAAATTTTAAAATTGCAGAAGAACAAAATGATTGGTTTCAATCTGATTTTGTTGATTTACGTAAAGGTGATGCAATGGATTTACCTGTAGAAGATAATTCTATTGATGTGGCGGCTCAAAATTGTTTGTTCAATATTTTTAAGTCTGATGATTTAAAAAAAGCCATTGCAGAAATGTACCGAGTTTTAAAACCTCATGGAAAATTGGTAATGAGCGATCCTACTTGTGAACAACCTATGAACGATGAATTACGTAATGATGAACGTTTACGTGCCTTGTGTTTAAGTGGAAGTTTATCTATTGCAGATTATGTAAAAGCTTTAACAGATGCCGGTTTTGGAACCATTGAAATTAGAGCAAGAAAACCCTACAGAATTTTAGATCCAAAGAATTATCCAACGGACGAATTAATTTATATAGAATCTATAGAAGTTGCCGCTATTAAAGACCCAATGCCAGCAGACGGACCTTGTATTTTTACAGGAAAAGCTGCTATTTATTATGGTGATGAAGATTATTTTGATGACGGATTGGGGCATACTTTATTAAAAAATCAGCCTTTGGCTATTTGTGATAAAACGGCAAATGCACTTAAAAATTTAGGTAGAGACGATATTTTCTTTTCAGAATCTACGTTTCATTATGATGGCGGAGGATGTTGTTAATTAAGAAACGTCATTGCAAGGCACGAAGCAATCTTTTTATGCCGAAGAGATAGCTTCGTACCTCGCAATGACAACGTTGTAAAATTTAAATTATGAATAAAGTAATCCTTCTTTTTCTTTTAATAAGCTCAGTTTCTTTCGGACAAAAGAAGCTAGATAAATTATTGAATAAATTCAACAAGAATAATGTTCCTTATATTTCTGTGGATAGTTTAACGACAACAAAAGCTATTTTATTAGATGCTAGAGAAGTAAAAGAATTTAATGTAAGTCATTTACAAAATGCTATTTGTGTCGGTTTTGATGATTTTAATATCCATACAACTTTAGAGAAATTACCAACGGATAAAAACGCTAAAATTGTAGTGTATTGCTCTCTTGGAATTCGTTCTGAAATTGTTGCAGACAAATTGATTAAAAAAGGTTACACCAATGTTTTTAATTTATATGGCGGAATTTTTGAATGGAAAAACAACAATTTTAAAGTAATGGATACTTTGGGTAAAACGACAGAAAGAGTCCACGCTTTTAATAAAGAATGGGGCAAATGGCTTAAAAAAGGGGAGAAAGTTTATTAAAAGAGTGACAGTAGGCAGTTGCTGTATTCAGTACCAACTCAATTAAAAGCACAAATATCATTTCAACGATAGGAGAAATCTATTTTCAATTCAAAGATACCTCAATCGTTCCTCATTTTAGAATGACAAAATTAAAAAAAATGAATAAAAACCTATTATTAATCTTTACTAGAAATCCTGAGTTAGGAAAAGCAAAAACACGTTTGGCAAAAACTGTTGGAGATGAAACTGCTCTAGAAATTTATAAATTCTTATTAGAAAAAACCAAAAATGTTTCATCAGAAGTTTCTTCTGACAAGTCTGTTTATTATTCTGTAAAAATTAGAGAAAATGATATTTGGAGCGAAAACATTTTTCAAAAACACCAACAAGTTGGAGAAGATTTAGGCATAAGAATGTTAAATGCGTTTAAAAACGGATTTGATGCTGGTTATCAAAAAGTAATGATCATTGGTAGTGATTTGTACGATTTATCATCAGAAAACATAGAAAAAGCATTTACAGCATTAGATAAAAATGATGTTGTAATTGGACCTGCAGAAGATGGTGGTTATTATCTTTTAGGCATGAATTCTTTGCAAGAAAATATCTTCAAAAACAAAGACTGGGGAACGGATTCAGTTAGAAAAGATACATTAACAGATTTACAAGATAAAGCAGTATTTTTGTTAGAAGAACTAAATGACGTTGATGTTTATGAAGATATTGAGCATCATTCTGCATTTGCACATTTTTTAAAATAAACGTCATTGCGAGGCACAAAGCAAGCTGATTATAGATTACTTCATTTGTTCCTCATTCATTATGACAAATAACGATTATGAAAAAACAACAATTACAAGAAACCATCGATTTTTTAAAATCAAACGGAGTTACAAATCCAGAAATAGGAATTGTTTTAGGAACAGGATTAGGTAAATTAGTTGATGAAATTTCAATTGAAAAAGAAATTTCGTATTCTGATATTCCAAATTTCCCTGTTGCAACGGTAGAGTTTCATTCTGGTAAATTAATTTACGGAGAATTATCAGGAAAAAAAGTAGTGGTTATGGCAGGCCGTTTTCATTTATATGAAGGTTACAATGCTTGGGAAGTTACCTACGGAATTAGAACTATGCACGGTTTAGGTATTAAAAACTTATTAGTTTCTAATGCCGCAGGAGCAATTAATCTTACTTATAAAAAAGGAGATTTAATGCTGATAAACGATCATATTAATTTACAAGGAAGTTCTCCTTTAGCATTTAAAGGAGCCAATAGTTTTGGTAATATTTTTGCAGATATGTTAGAACCTTATTCTAAAGAAATAAACACTAAAATTAATGCTGTTGCCAAGGAACAAAATATTTTATTACACGAAGGTGTTTATGCTAGTGTTTTAGGCCCTCAATTAGAAACTAGAGCAGAATATAGAATGTTGCAAATTTTAGAAACCGATGCTGTAGGTATGAGTACTGTACCAGAAGTTATTGTTGCCAAACAATTGAACTTGCCTTGTGCTGCTATTTCTGTGTTAACGGATGAATGTGACCCAAAAAACTTACAACCTGTTGATATTACAGAAATAATTGCCATTGCTGGTAAAGCAGAACCTAAAATGATTGCATTATTTAAAGAGGTTATTAAGGTGTTGTAAGCTTAATTATAAAATTCAGACCCTTCAGGTTTTTAAAACCTGAAGGGGATTTCTCATCAACATAAAGTAAAATGAACAAATACCTAGACATTATAAAAAACTCTTATTCCGATTATTGGAATTACGTAAAACAGTCTGTTTTAATGGAATTGAACTGGGAGAATTATTTCTACGGATTAATCATTATTTCACTAGTTGTTTGGGCATTAGAAGCTATTTTTCCATGGCGAAAAAATCAATCATTATTTAGAAAAGACTTTTGGTTAGACACGTTTTACATGTTCTTCAATTTCTTTTTATTAAATTTAATTGTACTCATTGCTTTATCAAATTCGGCTGCACAATTGTTTAATGACCTTTTAGGAATTGTAGGTCTATCTGTTGCTAATTTTCAATTGTTAGATATTAATGAACTCCCCTTTTTTGCACGAATTTTTATCTTTTTTATTGTGGTTGATTTTGTACAATGGTGGACACATAGATTGCTTCATACTTTTGAATTTTTATGGAATTTTCACAAAGTACATCACTCTGTAAAAGAAATGGGCTTTGCCGCACACTTGCGTTATCATTGGATGGAACCTGTAGTTTACAGTTCTTTAAAATACATTCCTTTGGCAATTATTGGTGGTTTTTCTGCACAAGATGTTGCCTTTGTTCACTTTTTTAACATTTTTATAGGGCATTTAAATCACGCAAATATTAATTGGGATTATGGCTGGTTAAAATATATTTTAAATAACCCCAAAATGCACATTTGGCATCACGTAAAAGAATTGCCAGAAGACAGAAAAAATGGTGTAAACTTCGGAATTACATTAAGTATTTGGGATTATATTTTTAAAACAAATTACATTCCGTATTCTGGTAGAGACATCGAATTGGGTTTTGAGGGTGATGAAAAATTTCCGAAAAACTTTATTGAACAAGAAGCATATCCTTTAGGTAAAAAGTAACCCTTTTTGTATTTTTATCCCCTTTTAAAATCATAAATATGAAATATCTAAAAATACTATTTTTACTCCTTTCTGTACAAGTTTTTGCACAACAAGGTGGTATGTGGATTCCCTCTCTTTTAGAAGGAATGAATGAACAAGAAATGACTTCTTTGGGAAGTAAACTATCAGCAAAAGACATTTACGATGTTAACAATTCTAGTTTAAAAGATGCTATTGGGCATTTTAATGGAGGTTGTACTAGTGAAATTATTTCTCCTAAAGGATTAATATTAACAAATCATCATTGTGGTTTTGGTCAAATTCAAGCTCATTCTACCTTAGAAAACGATTATTTAAAAGATGGTTTTTGGGCTATGAACCTAAAAGAAGAACTACCAAACCCAGGTTTATATGTTGAGTTTATTGTGCGTATAGAAGATGTAACAGATAAGGTTCTTAAAGGTATCAATAATGCTTTAACTGAAAAAGAAAAACAATCTATCATTACAAAAAATGGGAATGCGCTACAAAAAACAACCACAAAAGAAGCTTGGCAGCAAACTAAAATAAAGTCTTTTTTTCAAGGAAATCAATTCTTTTTATTTGTGACAGAACGCTTCGAAGACATCCGTTTAGTTGGTGCGCCTCCAACAAATATTGGTAAATTTGGTAGCGACACAGACAATTGGGTTTTTCCTAGACATACAGGAGATTTTTCTATGTTCAGAATTTATGCTGATGCAAATAATCGTCCTGCAAAATACAATAAAGACAATGTGCCTTATACACCTAAACACTTTTTACCTATTTCTTTAGATGGTGTAGAAGAAGGAGATTTTACCTTAGTTTTTGGTTTTCCTGGAACTACTGACGAGTATTTACCAGCTGTTGCAATTAAACATATTACAGAAGAATACAACCCAACAAACATTGCTATTAGAGAAGCTGCACTAAAGGTTATTGATGCTAAAATGAAAACGAGTGATGCTATTCGTATTAAATATGCATCTAAACAAGCAAGAATTGCAAATGCTTGGAAAAAATGGATTGGAGAAAACTTAGGTATCAAAAAAAGTGATGCTGTAAAAAAAAGACAAGCCTTTGAAGCTTCATTTACAAAAGCTTTAGCAGAAAAAAACTTACTAGAGAAATATGGTACTATTCTTCCTGAATTTGATAGATTGTATAAAGATTTTGCTCCTATAAATATTAAAAGAAGAAATTTTATTGAAGTCTTTTTAGTTACAAATGAGTTAATGTCTATGACATTTAGAGCCTATCAATTTGAACAAGCCATTACTAAAAACCCAAAGTCTTTTGATAAAGCAAAAGCGTCTATTGTAAACACTTTAAAAGGGATTCATAAAAATTATGATGTTGGTGTAGATAAAGGTGTCTTTAAAAACGTAATGCCTTTTTTTAATAAAAATGCTGATGCAAGTATTTACGATAAAACAGCTTTTACACACCTAGATGCTGCTTTAAATTTATTTGATGGCAATGCAAAAAAAGTGCTTAAAAAGTTAAATAAAGATGCTGCATATCAATATGCAAAACCAATGATTGAAGCCTTTTACAATGCTATTAACAAAGAGTATCAACTAAAAAACGAACCCATTGTAGCTTTACAAAAAACCTATATGAAAGCTTTAATGGAAGCGTTGCCAAATGCGCGTTATTTTCCGGATGCAAATAGTACATTACGTGTAACTTATGGTCAAGTTAGAGGATATTCTCCAAGAGATGCTGTCTATTATAATCCTGTTAGTTATTTAGATGGAGTTATAGAAAAATACATTCCTGGTGATTATGAGTTTGATGTTCCAGTAAAATTACGTGAATTATACAAAACAAAAAATTACGGACAATATGCCGATAAAAACGGTAAAGTTCCTGTTTGCTTTTTAGGCACAAATCACACCACAGGTGGTAACTCAGGAAGCCCTGCAATAGATGCAGAAGGAAACTTAATTGGTTTAAATTTTGATAGAGTTTGGGAAGGAACCATGAGTGATATGAACTACGACCCTGAAATTTGTAGAAATATTATGGTAGATGTAAGATATGTATTATTTATTGTTGATAAATATGCTGGTGCAACTCACTTAATTGATGAAATGACCTTAGTACATCCTAAGAAAAGTAAATAAAATATTTTATTTAAAAATTCATTGTTTTAAATCCCGAAATAATCTGTTGATTGTTTCGGGATTTATATTTATGAGACACTAACAATAAGCGTTGTCTTACTTATTTCTACCTAATTCATTAGGATATAAACTTGGTAAATTATCACTTTGAAAATATGCTTTTGTATCAATATTAATTCCAGTAACTCTTCCTTTAAAAGCAGCACCTGTATCAACATTCCAAACATTAGCAATATTCATTGGATAAGGCTCATTATAATTGGTTGTTGGCGTATGCCCAATGTAAATTTCTTTATAGTGTTGTATTCTTTTAGGATAAAAGATAGAATCTTTCCCTATGTTTTTGTCCATTGCCAACAACATTTCCCACAAAGATCTATCTAAATAAAATAATGCTTCAAATTGCTCTCTTTCTACTCCGTGCATAGAAGTAAAACCTGCATGTAAAAACAATCTATTTTCTGTATCTATATGGTATAATGGTAAATTATCGAAAAAGAGAATATGTTGTTGTTTTTCATCTGCAGAGAAGCCCTCATAACTCTCTATAGTTTCTTTACCTCCGTGTAAAAACCAAGAAGGATTTACATCGTTGGAATCTTTTAACCAATTTTCACACCAAACATCATGATTTCCTTTGATAAAAACACAATTGAATTTTTCTGATAAATCGATTAAAAACTGAACAACCTGAGCAGATTCACTCCAACCATCCACATAGTCTCCCATGAAAATAATTTTATCTCCTTCTTTTAATTCTAGTTTGTTTAAAACCTGAATTAACGCTTTTAATCCACCATGAATATCACCAATTGCAAAAGTTCTCATCTTAATTTTATGTTTTTTGCAAAATTAAGTCTTTATCTTTAAGATGCAGGAAAGTTATATTAATTTTAGATTAAAAATATTGACCAATACCAAAAACCAAACCTCCTTTAGATTGTCCCGGATTGTTAGAAACCCGAAAACCATAATCTATTCTAAAAGTAGCGTTGTATATTTTTTTACTGATAAAACGCAAACCCAAACCAGAATAAACCCTTACATTTTCACTTTTTAAAAAATCATTTAATTGCCCTCCTGGATTTCTCCAAGAACCAAAATCGGTAAAAATATTGGTTTGAACTGCTAACCATTTTTTATCATAAACGGTGTGTCTATATTCTGTATTCCAAACAAAACTACCTGTTCCTCTATCAACCAAAATACCCACTCCACGTAGGTTTACATTGTTATCTAAAGCAAAAGGTGCAAAGGGTGTTTTTTGATTAGAAGACAATCCAAAACGAGCTCTATTTGCCCAATTCCCTTTTTCTCCAAGTTTTTTGTAATAGAAAAAATCATTCCAAGCAATCAAAAAATCTTTTTGAAAAGGGTTATTTGAAGTAACAAACTGCGTGTATAATATACTTTTAAACCCTTTTATATATTGATAATTATATTCTAAAGCATCATAAGTGTACACCAATTTAAACAATACTTTGTCTAAATCTAAATTTTGTGGAATTGTAGGATCTGTAACTCCAGATAAGTATTTATATTTTTCATTAAAGATATTTACACCAAAATTAACCTGATTATTTAGGTTTATTTGATACAAACCTAAAGCTTCAAAAGAAGTGTTGTGATATAGATAATTGGCAGTTTTTTCTCCAAAATACAAAGGCTCTTCACTTTTCCAGTTTTGATGATTTAATGCTAAACCCCATTTTCTAGAAAATAAATTTGGGGCCTTAAAATTAATGGCATAAGAATCGAAACCGTTGTTTTGATAAAATCCACCAAAGGTGATATTTCTTCCTAAAAAATTATAATCATACAATCCTAATTTATAAGAAAACTGCTGGTTTGTTGTGGTCCAAAAATGGAGTTCTGGTATCATTGCAAAATTTTCTTTGATATTAACAATTACCTTATAAAAATGATTCTGAGATAAAACAACTTTATAACTAGCATTGCTAACAGCAGGTAGTCTTTTTAAAAAAATAATGTCTTTTGCTATAGAAGAAGAATCTAAAACAATTCCTTTTTTGGTTTGTATAATTTTACGAATGTATGCTTCTTTTAACTTTTTTATCCCTTTAATTTCAACATCATTAATTGTATTCTCTTGTGAAAACAAAAAGGATGTTATGGATAAAAAAAGAAGAAAAACACAGTTTTTAAAGTTCACTATTCTACAATAAAAGATTCTTGAATAACCAAATTTACCCAATTATCTTCACTTATCCCCATTACAGTTACATTATATTCGTCATCAAAAATTAAATCGGCCGGAGTTTCTAGGTTTATTTTAGCAATTACATTAGTATCTATATAGTATTGAAATGTATTTTCTTCTGTAAATGTTCCAGACAAAAAGGTACTTCCACTATCTGTAATGACCTGTAAATAATTGGTGCTTTCTTTATACTTTCCGTCTACCCAAGTAAACTTTGGTTTTAAGGTTTCTGGAAAATCAATAGTAATATCTGTTAACCATTCTGTAGGTCTGTTTACAATTTTAATTTTTACAGGAGCAGATTTGTATAATTTATCACCAACAACAAAAGTAACAATACACCAACTTTCTTTTGTATCTGTTCTAGAGTACCTTCTAAGCTCACCACCATAAACAGCTCCGTCTGATAAGTTTTTTCTTCGATACTGAGAAAAATCGTTTTCATCTACATCTAAATCATCGGTTTCATAATATCGCATATCAGAAGCACCCACTAAATGATCATAATAAATATAAGTTAGACTTTCCGATTCACTAGCACTTGCAGCAAAGGCTGTTGCTTTTTCTAACGTTTTTTCTGAATTAAATTCTAAATATTCTTCTAAGTTTCTTGGAATAAATGTTTCTTCGATTACAGTATTTACCCAATTATCTGCACTAATTGCCATCATGGTAAAAAGGTACTCGGTATCTTCTACTAAATCATCTGGAGTTAATGGAGTGTTTATATTAACTTCTACATTTGAGGTATCAAAATATTGAAATGTTGCATCTAAAGTATACGTACCAGAAATAAATGAGTTGTCTTCTACTTTAGAAATTGCTTCAAAATAAATGGCATTATCGGTAACACCAAAATCAGACCAAGTGAATGTTGGTTTTAAAGTTTCTGGAAATTTAATTGTTACTTCGTCTGTCCAACTTGTTGGTTTTGTAGCATTCTTTAAACGAATTGGGTTCGATTTATACAATTCTCCATCTAACAAATACGTAACCAAACACCAGTTTTCATCATCTCCTGTTCTGGTAAATCGTTGTAATTTCCCATCAAAAACGTCTGTTAATGTTACGTTTTTTCTTCTATAATTAACAAAATCTAACTCATTATCTACATTTAAACTATCTGCTTCATAATATCTAATATCTGTTGCTCCTTCTTCTGGCGCTACATAAATATAAGTAGTACTTGCATCACCATCAGCACTGGCTGCATAGGCAAAAGTTTCTCCTAAATTATTTGATGAGGCCTCTATATATTCTTGTAAATTTCTAGGTACAGTTACGTCTGTATCTTGTGAACAAGAAAAAAGAAAAAGAGTAACAAAAATGGTAAGCAACAAATTTTTAATGGTCATGTATTCTTAAATTTTAATAGTCATAATTGGCAAGGTAGAATGATTTGCGATATCTTCTGTAATACTTCCTGCAAAAATATGAGATAATCCTTTTCTACCATGTGTAATTACAGAAATTAAATCTGCCCCAACAGCATTCGAAAAATTAAGAATTCCTTTTTCTATAGTTCTATCGCAAACATAGTTTACATTTATCATTCTATCTACATTTCCTTCTGCCTTCATTAAAAAATTATTGGCTAATAAAGCCATTTCCGAGGTTGTTTTAAATTCTTCATTAGGCAAGTTTACATATAAAATATGCTTACGTGCATTTAAAAAATCTAACGCTTTTAACAAGTCTTTAAAAGCAGGAATACTTTCTTCAGAAAAGTCTGTAGCCACTACTATATCTGCAAAATCAACGTTTAGCAATTCGTTTTTAACCACCAAAACCGGTGCTTTAGAATATCTTACAACCTTTTCTGTATTAGATCCCACAAAGAAATCTTTTAAACCTGTTGCTCCATGAGAACCTATAATTACCAAATCTGCTTTTACCTCTTCTGCAATAATATTTACCTCACTAAAAACTTTAAAACGCTTAATGATCGGAACTACTTTTACGTCTTCTAAATAATCTTTCTTTAAAAAATCTTTAAATTTCTTTTCTGCAAGCTTTAAAAAAAAGATAGCTTGTTCTTGTTGATAATTTTCACTTTCTGATAAATAAACATCTTGCAAGTCTAACATGTGCAAGGCGTACAAAGTAGCATCATGCTTTTTAGCTAATAACGAAGCTGTTTTTAGGGCATATTCAGAGTGAATTGAGAAGTCTACTGGTACAATTATATTTTTCATAATGGTGAATTTTTAGGTTATGAATACAAATTTAAAGGCTAAATATAGAAATACATAGGATATTCGTCATATTTTTAAAAATCTATTTTTGCTGATATAACTTTCTAAGTACTAATTCTGCTGGCTTATTTTGAGGTGTAAATCTATTGTCATTTACTCCACCAACTTTATCATGTCTATGAAACCATTTCCAAACAAAACCTCCAGCAAACCAATCTTCTTTCCAAAATTGGTTGTGTATTGCTTGTAAACCATTTACTTGTGCTTGTAAATTTACACTCCCTTCTACCCTATTGGCATCCCAAGGTTCTTTTCCTGTAAAGTCTACACTTCGGTACCCAAATTCTGTAAATAAAACGGGTTTATTATATTTTTTTTGAACACTTTTAACTTCTTCTTTATGTGGTTTCCACCCCATTTCTAAATCTTCTACCGTTGGTGATTTTTTTTCACTTAGCGGAAAATAAGCATCAATGCCTATAAAATCTATGGTATCCCAAAAAGTTATACGTTTGTATTCGTCCCAATTTGCAGCATAGGTTAATTTTCCTTTATATATTTTTCTGATTTCTTTAATAAGATTTAACCAATATTGAGGTCTGTTCATCACAAACTTTTCTAATTCTGTACCAATACAAAGGATGCTTGCATTAATTTGTTCGGCAGATTTTGCGTAGGCCAATATAAATTCTGAATATGATTTTTCTAAAACAACCCATTTTTCTTCAGAATCCATTTCTATATGCCCAGTAAATTGCCCATGACCAACCCAAATTTGAGGTTTTACCATGATTTTTACACCATGTTTCTGAAATTCGCTGGCATATTGTAATAAACCACTTCTGGTTTCACCAAACCATTGCCTACTTGTATTGTGCTGTACTTTTGGTGATGATAAATCTCTTATAAAGCCAAAAGGCATCAATGCAACATAATTGCCTTGTGCCTTTAAAACCGAATTGGTATGTGTGGTATCAATTTTATCTCTAGATGCCACAAAACTTAATCCGTTTATTTTTTTCTGTTGACTATTGCATGATAACTGTATGAATATCAGCAATAAAAAAAGGAGTTTAGATGTTTTCATAAAGCCCCTAAAATAGTTTTTTATTAAAACAAAGCTCTTAAACCAATGTTAAAACTTTGTCCTAATCCGGTATCATTTCCTCTAACAAATTTACTGTATAAAGCCTCTATATTTAAAGTGTTATTTAATTGATATTTTCCTCCAAAACCTAACGCGGTATAATCTTGTGTAAAATCTCCAAAACGTTGAGAATGTTGTACAAAACCTAAAACGGTAGACTTATTTGACGGAAAATAACTCATAAAAACACCCGGAGCAACTACAAAAGTATTATTAGCAAAACTATCTTCTGACCCAAAATTATACTCTGTTGCTAATTCTGTAAACAATTGCCATTTTCCGCTTGGTAAAGTATAATCATAGAAAAATCTATTTTGAAACATATAAGCCGTTTGATCTAAATAAACACCATTTCCATCAGATTCTTCTTTATTAATAGGGATATGAAAAGCACTTTGTATAGAGAAATTACCTACACTTTCAATTGGCTGCCATTTTATTGCAGGAGCAAAAGAAGAAAGTCCTTTTCTAGAGTTAACATCATTTCCTAAACTAAAAACAGATGTAGCACTTTTACCGTTTCTTGTATTAGATCTATACTCTAATAACAAACCAACATTTAAACGATTGTTGTCTGATACTCCTGTAAAAATATCTAAAGTACTTGTAAAAAAGTTAGAGCGTCCGCTTGCATCTAAAGAACTTTTACCACTAGAATTGGCAGATCTTGTTTGGGTATACAAACCATTAAAAAACTTAACATCCCACTGTCCTTTATTTAATAATTTAGAAGGTGTGTAGGTTTGAATATTACTTTTAGAAGTGTCTTCTTCTTGAGCAAAGGCACTTAAATTTAAAACTAAAACTGCTGCTAAAATAGCTTTTGAGATATTTTTTTTCATTACTTGGTTGATTCTATTTATTGATAAAAAATTTTTAGATAAGTCTAATCTATTGATAGATACTTACTAATCTCTTTTTTATTTATAATCATTCTAAATTCAATTAAATTCAAGATTAATAATTAAGTTCTTAACTTTAGCTTCGACAGAACCCCAACAATCAATCAACTATGGAACATATTGTAATAATCGGTAACGGAATATCTGGCGTTACAGCTGCAAGACATATCAGAAAAAATTCTGACAACAAAATAACCATTGTTTCTGCAGAAACTAAATACTTCTTTTCTAGAACTGCTCTTATGTATGTGTACATGGGGCACATGAAGTTTGAACATACGCAACCTTATGAAAATTGGTTTTGGGAGAAAAACAGAATCTCTTTAAAAGAAGGTTTGGTATCAAATGTAGATACCGATAAAAAACAACTAAATTTTTCAAATGGAGAAACACTTTCTTTTGATCGTTTAATTATTGCTACAGGTTCTAAACCAAATAAATTTGGATGGCCAGGGCAAGATTTAGAGGGCGTTATGGGCATGTACCATAAACAAGATTTAGAGAAGTTAGAAAAATATGCTCCAAATAATAAAGCTTGTAACAGAGCTGTAATTGTTGGTGGTGGATTAATAGGTATAGAATTAGCAGAAATGTTAAGAAGCAGAAAAATACCTGTTACTTTTTTAGTACGTGAAGATAGTTTTTGGAATGGGGTTTTACCAGCGCAAGAGTCTGCAATGATTAATGACCATATTAAGGAGCATCATATAGACTTACGATTAAGTACCAATTTAAAAGAAATTAAATCTGATGAAAATGGTCGCGTAAAATCGATAATTATTGAAGAAACAGGCGAAGAAATTCCGTGTAATGTTGTTGGTTTAACAGCTGGTGTTGCTCCAAATATAGATTTCTTAAAAGAATCTGGAATAGAACTAGGTCGTGGTGTAAAAGTAAATCGTTTTTTAGAAACCAACATCCCTAATATTTATGCTATTGGTGATTGTGCAGAGCAACATGAAGCTATTGGACAACGTAGAAATATTGAAGCTGTTTGGTACACGGGAAGAATGATGGGCGAAACTTTGGCACAAACAATTTGTGGTAACAAAACAGCATACAAACCAGGACACTGGTTTAATTCAGCTAAATTTTTAGATATAGAATACCAAACTTATGGTTGGGTTTTCAGTGAAAAAGGCATGAAAGAAAACGAAGCTTATTTTCAGTGGAAACACCCAAACGAGCATAAATGTATTACCATTTCTTTTGATAAAAACACAAAGCTATTCTTGGGGATAAATACCTTCGGAATTAGAATGCGCCACGAAATTTTTGATAAATGGTTAACAGAAAATAAATCTGTAGAACATGTTTTAGAGTTTTTGTCTGATGCTAATTTTGATCCAGAGTTTTTTAAATTACATGAAGCTGAAATTGTAGCAAAATTCAATCAAGAGAATAATACAAATATTCAATTAAAAAAGAAAAGCTGGAAAAGGATTTTTAGTCACTAATTAAGCTTTCACATTCATAAAAAACTTTCAATAAAAACATATAATACCCATCATTATTTTGAAACTTATAAAACAAACAGGATTAATTATCTTTCTATTAGGATTAACGTTCTTTATAGGAACCATTTTTACAGGCTCTTTTAATTTAACACAACCAGAATTAGATACTTTTATTAAAGAAAAAGGATATAAAAGTGAAATTATAAAAGACGAACTTTCTAAAGCAATTGTTACTAATGAGGCTTTAAATATTTTTCAATTTTCTAGTGCAGTTATAGGCGCCTATGAAGCCTCTAATAATCATTATGATGCATTAATTGCTAAATATGATTCAGAAAAAAACTGGGACGCAAAAGGAAAACAATTTCAGTATAAAATCTTTGGAAAACCACACAGTTTAAGTTTTACACTTGCTAAAAAAGCAGCAAAAGGATTTGCTGCAGACAATACTGGTTTGGCTTGGTTTTTAACCTTTGGTTTAGGTATAATTGGTGCACTAATGTTTATTGTACCAGATGTAATTTTACTTGGTAAACCAGGTATTAAAAATGATGGAATCTTTTTAAGTGCCGCAACAAACCGTGGGTGGATTGGTTGGTTTACTTTTATCTTTTTAGTTACTTTTTACATTCTGCTTTATTTTTATCCAGATTACATAGTAAATTGGGTGTATTTGGTAGAACCTATTAGTTTATCTCTTAGCGGAAACCCTGCAAGTCAATGGTTTTTATATGGATTTTTATATTGTACAGTTATGACTGTAATGGCAATTAGAATGTATATAAAATACCGTCATAATAAATATCAAATTTTAAGAACAACTTCTGTTTTATTTTTTCAAATAGTATTTGCTTTTTTAATTCCAGAAATTTTAGTTCGTTTCGAAAAACCTTGGTACGATTTTAAAAATGCTTTTCCGTTAGACTATGATTTTTTCTTTAGATGGAATCTAGATGAACTACTTGCTAGTGGTGCTTTTGGACTGTTTATTTTAGTTTGGGGAATTATTTTAACAATTGTTGTGGTACCTGTAATGGTTTATTTCTTCGGAAAAAGGTGGTACTGCTCTTGGGTTTGTGGTTGTGGTGGTTTAGCAGAAACTTTAGGTGATCCATACAGACAAAATTCTAGTAAAACGTTACTTTCTTGGAGAGCAGAACGTATTATCATTCACTCTGTTTTGGTTTTTGTATTAGTGATGACAGGTTTTGCTTTATACACTTTCTTTTCTGGCGCAGACCAAGTAATTGGTATTAAAACCCAAACCATACAAGATATTTATGGTTTCTTAATCGGTTCTATTTTTGCAGGTGTAATTGGTACAGGATTCTACCCAATTTTTGGTAACAGAGTTTGGTGTAGATTCGGTTGTCCGTTGGCTGCATATTTAGGTTTTGTACAACGATTTAAATCTAGATTTAGAATTACTACAAATGGAGGACAATGTATTTCTTGTGGAAACTGCTCTACCTATTGTGAACAAGGAATTGACGTTAGAGCTTACGCTCAGAAAGGAGAAAACATTGTACGTTCTAGTTGTGTAGGTTGTGGAGTTTGTTCTGCAGTTTGCCCAAGAGGGGTTTTAAAATTAGAAAACGGACCAGAAGACGGACGAATCAATCCAACAGAAATTTTATTAGGTAACGATGTTGATTTAATGGATTTAGTGAACAAGAAGTAATATTCTGTTTACAATTTCAGTTGGCAATTTAAAACTTAATACAAGTTAAAATATAAATGTCTTACTGAGCTTGTTAAAGCATAAAATAAAACCATGAAAAAACTCCTTCTTATTTCTTTCCTTTTTCTTTCTTTGATATCATTCAGTCAAAAAAAATATCATAAAGAATATTATAAAAACGGACTACTTAAAGAAGAAGGATGGATTTTAAATAAACAAAAAACAGCCTTTTGGAAATTCTATTATAAAAATGGAAACATTAAAAAAGAAGGTTATTTTAAAGATGGTTTAGAGACTAAATATTGGTATTTTTACAGCCCAAATTCAATTAAAGAGAAAGAAGGCCATTTTAAAAGCGGAATTAAAAATGATTGGTGGTTATTTTATGATAACAAAGGTATTATAAACCATAAATGTCAATTAAAAAATAATCTAAAAAATGGATATTGCTTAATCTACAAGAATAAAAAGTTAATAAAAGCTTCTAAATATAAAGAGGGCAAAAAAATAAAAGAATGGACAGACTTTTCATCGTTTAGAAGTGAAAACAGTCTCAATGATTTAAGATGACAAAACCAATTATAAAAGTTATTATTCCTGCTTATAATGAGCAAGACTCTATAGGCAATGTTATTAATGATATTCCTAAAATTGTAGATGAAGTTATTGTAATTAGCAACAACTCTACCGATAATACAGAAATTAATGCAAAAAATGCAGGTGCTACCGTTTTAAAAGAACATCGTAAAGGATATGGTTACGCTTGTTTAAAAGGAATGGATTACATCAGCAAACAAAAAACAAAACCAGAAATTATTGTTTTTTTAGATGGTGATTATTCTGATTATCCAGAACAATTAACGGAACTTGTTCATCCTCTTTTAAATAACAACACCGATTTTGTAATCGGTGCTCGTGTTAAGGAGTTAAGAGAAAATGGTTCTATGACTCCGCAACAAGTTTTTGGTAATTGGTTAGCTACCTTTTTAATGAAACTTTTTTTTGGAGCAAAATTTACAGATTTAGGTCCGTTTAGAGCTATCAAATACAATAAATTGTTAGCCTTAAATATGGAAGACAAAACGTATGGTTGGACTGTAGAAATGCAATTAAAAGCATTAAAACAAAAGTTGAGCTATATAGAAATTCCTGTAAAGTATAGAAATAGAATAGGCGTTTCTAAAGTATCTGGTACCGTAAAAGGCAGTATCTTTGCAGGTATAAAAATATTAGGTTGGATTTTTAAATACAGTTTTAAGTAGTGGTTATAGAATACATAGTTATATTAATTTACTCAATATCGTTAGTGCTTATTTTTATGTATGCATTAGCACAATTAAACTTACTTTTTAACTATTTAAAAGCAAGAAAAAAAGTTGATAATTCAGAGAAATTTGATTTCTCTAATACAAAAGAAATTCCTTTTGTAACGATACAATTACCCGTTTACAACGAATTGTATGTGATGGAACGTTTGTTAAAAAACATTGCTAAATTAGAATACCCGAGAGAAAAATTAGAAATTCAGGTGTTAGATGACTCTACGGATGAATCTGTAGAAATTACGGCAAACTTGGTTCAAAAAATTCAAGAGCAAGGAATCGATATTCAACATATTAGAAGAACCAACAGACAAGGCTTTAAAGCAGGCGCCTTAAAAGAAGGTTTAAAAATTGCAAAAGGCGAGTTTATAGCTATTTTTGATGCCGATTTTTTACCTCAAAAAGATTGGTTATACCAAACTGTACCGTATTTTAAAGATCCAGAAATTGGTGTGGTTCAGACTCGCTGGGGACATATCAACAGAAATTATTCTACACTTACAAAAATTCAAGCTTTTGCTTTAGACGCACACTTTACATTAGAACAAGTAGGTAGAAATAGTCAAGGTCATTTTATCAATTTTAATGGTACCGCAGGGGTTTGGAGAAAAGAGTGTATTTATGATGCTGGTAATTGGGAAGGTGATACACTTACAGAAGATTTAGACTTAAGCTATAGAGCCCAACTAAAAAATTGGAAATTTAAATACTTAGAAAAAGTAGTTACTCCTGCAGAGTTACCCGTAGTAATTAGTGCTGCTAGATCTCAACAATTTAGATGGAACAAAGGAGGTGCTGAGAATTTTCAGAAAATGATGAAACGTGTTATTACAAGCAAAAACGTTTCTTTTAAAACAAAAATTCATAGTTTACTGCATCTATTAAATAGTTCTATGTTTACATGTATATTTTTGGTAGCAGTTTTAAGCGTACCTATGTTATACATTAAAAATGAGTACGAACACCTAAAAATATACTTTTATGTAATGAGCTTTTTTGTAATTAGTTCATTAATATTTTTTGTGTGTTATTGGTACATGTTTAAAAATATTTATGGCGGTGGATTTGTACGATTTATAAAATATATTGGATCCTTTTTCACCTTCTTTTCTATAGCAATGGGCTTTTCTTTACACAATACAATTGCTGTTTTAGAAGGACATTTAGGGAAAAAAAGTGAATTTATTCGTACACCAAAATTTAACATTAATGGTTTAAAAGATGGATGGAAAAGCAATAAATACATTAAGAAAAAACCATCTATCCACGTAGTTTTAGAAGGTTTATTGGCTATTTATTTTGTATTTGGAATGTACAGTGCGTTTATTGTTGGTAACCAAGGTGGCGATTTTGGTCTATTTCCTTTCCATTTTATGCTTTTTATTGGTTTTAGTTATGTGTTTTTTAAATCAATATTTTCTAAAGCCTAATGTTATTTTTTAAAAAATATAAAGACGCTTTACTAATTTTATTTGGTACAATAGCTTATTTTATTTTTGCTTATTTTTTAGAGAGAACAGAATTTAACAAACTACTGTTTTTATGGTTTGCTCTTTTTGGTTGTGCTTATTTTTTGATAAAAAGTAAAACCATACAAACCTCTACTTTAATTGGTTTGGCTATTCTTTTTAGGTTGATTTTCCTTTTCGCAATTCCTAATTTATCTCAAGATTTTTATAGATTTATTTGGGATGGACGCATGATTCTAGAAGGCCTCAACCCCTATTTATCATTACCAGAAACTTTTATTCAACAAGGGCTTCATCCTATAGCAGATGCCAATAACTTGTATAACGGTATGGGAGAAATGAACGGAAGTCATTATACCAATTACCCACCAATAAATCAGCTTTGTTTTTTAATTGCAGCATTGTTTGCTAGCAAAAGTATTTTTGGATCTGTAATAGTTTTAAGAAGCATTATTATTTTAGCAGACATCGGTATTCTTTATTTTGGAAAAAAATTATTAGAGCGATTAAACTTACCTATAAAAAATATTTTTTGGTATGCTCTAAATCCTTTTATAATTATAGAAATGACAGGCAATCTACACTTTGAACCTGTAATGTTATTTTTCTTAATTTGGAGTCTTTACAAGTTACATCAACAAAAATGGGTTTGGGCAGCTATTTTATTAGCCTGTTCCGTTTCTGTAAAGTTAATTCCCTTATTGTTTTTGCCCTTATTTTTTCAGTGGTTTGTTCAACCAATTAGTAATAGCAATACCCATAAAGTTACATGGATCGGTTTAAAATTAGAGCCTAAAAAAATTATTAAATTAATTTCTTTTTATGCAATTACTTTAGCAACCATAATCATTTTATTTCTTCCTTTTTATTCATCAGAATTTATAGATAACTATGCCAATTCTGTGGGATTATGGTTTAGAAACTTTGAATTTAATGCGAGTTTTTATTATATTTTTAGAGAAATCGGTTACCTATTTAGAGGTTATAATGAAATTGCTATTATCGGAAAAATAGCACCAATTTTAACCATTTTATTTTTATTGAGTATTACGTTTTTTAGAAAAAATAAATCGATGGTTCAATTAATTACTGCATTATTATTTGGTTTGTGTTTTTATTATTTTACATCAACTACAATACATCCTTGGTATTTGGCAACTCCTTTAATTTTATCTGTCTTTACAAAATACCGTTTTCCTGTTATTTGGACACTTGTTATTATTTTTAGTTATCAAGCGTATGCAAACAATCCTTGGCAAGAAAACTTGTGGTTTGTTGCTTTAGAGTACTTTATACTTTATGGAGTTCTTATTTATGAGCTCAAAAAAAACTATCAATATTATAAAATTGTAAAATAATCAATTTTCGCTATTATATTCCGAGAATTTTGTATTTTAGACATTAATTTTTTTGACTTATATATGAAAAGACTTACCATAAAAGACATTGCTAAAGAATTTAATGTTTCTATTTCTACTGTTTCTAAAGCTCTTAATGACAGTTATGAAATCAGTGTAAGTACAAAAGAAAAAATTCAAAAATACGCTAAAGAAAAAAATTACAAACCTAATTTTAATGCACTTAGCTTAAAAAACAGACAAACAAAAACCATCGGAATTATCATACCGAACATGTTAAACTATTTCTTTGCCCAAGTTTTTAACGGTATCGAAAAAGTAGCAAACGATAGAGGTTATAAAATTATTTCGTGCATTTCTAATGAGTCTTTTAAAAAAGAAGTAGAAACTATTGAAATGCTTTCTAATGGAAGTATAGATGGTTTTATTTTATCGCTTGCAGAAGAAACAATTTCTAAAGGAGATTTTAAACATTTTCAAGAAGTTTTAGATAACGATACGCCAATTGTTATGTTTGATAGAGTTGCCGATAAATTAAAATGCGACAAAGTAGTTACCGACAATTTTGATAGTGCCAGAAGCACCGTTTCTTATTTAGTAAAATCTGGTCATGAAAACATTGCCTTTATATCTACCATGAATAATTTAGAAATTGGACGAAGAAGACAATTAGGATACTTAAAAGGTTTAGAAGATTTTAATATTAAAGTAGAAAAAAATCTAATCATAAACATAGATGACAACTATAAAAATTATGAAAAAATTTTAGAACCAATTTTTAAAAACAACACCATAGATAGCGTTATTGCTACAGATGAATCTTCTGCCATTGCAGCTATGAAAATAGCCATTAAAAAAGGACATAGAATACCTGAAAACTTTTCTGTAATTTCTTTTTCTAACGGAATTTTAGCAAGACACTCTAGCCCTAGAATGACAACTGTTAGTCAGCATGGAGAAATTATGGGAGCAACAGCTGCAGAAATGCTAATTAACCGATTAGAAGACAAATCTAAAGTTAAGAAAAAACACGAAACCATAGTAGTTAAAACTGATTTGGTGGAAAGAAATTCTACTAAAAAAATCTTATAATTTTTTAACCATTTAGATTACAATGAATTTATCTAATGTAAAATTAGTTGTTTCTGACATGGACGGAACGCTACTAAATTCTGAAGGAAAAGTAAGTAACTTATTCTTTGATTTATTTGAACAATTAAAAAAACAAGACATTATTTTTTGTGCGGCAAGCGGAAGGCAATACAATAGTATTGTACACAAACTAGCCCCTATAAAAGATGAAATTTTTGTAATTGCAGAAAACGGAGGCATCGCAAAAAAAGGAGACAAAGTATTAGTTTTAAACTCACTTGCTGCCGAGAAAATAAAAACTCTAATTCCTGTTTTAAGAACTATTAAGGATGCTCATATTGTTTTGTGCGGAAAAAATTGTGCCTTTATAGAGTCTAACAATAACGAATTTATAACTCTATTTCAAGAATACTATAGCAGTTATAAAATTGTAGACGATTTAATGGCCATTGCAGATTCTGAAGAATATTTAAAAATAGCTATTTATCATTTTACCTCTTCCGAAGACTTTATTTACCCAAAAGTAAAATCTTTTGAAAACGAAATGTTAGTTAAAATCTCTGGTAAAAACTGGTTAGATATTTCAGATAAAAAAGCAAATAAAGGTACTGCTTTAAGAGAAGTACAAAAGCTATTAAACATAACAAAAGAACAAACACTTGTTTTTGGAGATTATCATAATGATATTGAAATGCTAAAAGAAGCAACCTTTAGCTTTGCTATGAAAAATGCACATAAAGACATTATAGAAATAGCCAATTATACTACAGAAAGTAACGATAATTTTGGTGTAGAAAAAATAATCTCTCTTTTAATAAAAAGTAAGGTTAAATAACCGCTGTTAACCTATATCTTTTTTATAAAAACAGATGCAACCTTTTTTAACAAATCTCTAAAACGCATTGTCAATTACATAAATTCTATTATAATTTTTTATAGCAGTATTACTTATAACTTTTAAAATATATTTTAAACAGCCTAAATGATTTGTACATTTATACTTTAATTATTTCTGAATAACAAGACATGAAAATCATTATATCTCCAGCAAAATCTTTAGATTTTGAAAGTAAAGTACCTACAAGTTTACATACACAACCTCGATTTTTAGACCAGTCGGAAAAACTAAATAAAAAACTAAAAACACTTTCTAAGAAGAATTTATCTGATTTAATGAAAATTTCTGATGATTTGTCTGCCTTAAATTATGATAGAAATCAAACGTGGCAAACACCGTTTACTACCGAAAACGCAAAACAAGCAATTTACGCATTTACAGGTGCTGTTTTTAAGGGTATTGATGTAAATTCTATCGCTGAGGAAAAATTACCATTATTGCAAAATAACTTAAGAATTTTATCTGGCCTTTATGGTATTTTAAAACCTTTAGATTTAATTCAGCCTTATCGATTAGAAATGGGAACCAAATTAAAAGTTGGTAAAACAGAAAATCTATACAAATTCTGGGACAACACGGTTGCAAATGCGTTAAACGAAGAATTAGAAGATGGCGAATTACTAGTTAATTTAGCTAGTACAGAATACTTTAAAGTGATTCCTAAAAAGGTTTTAAAAGTACCAATGATTACTCCTATTTTTAAAGATTTTAAAAACGGAGAATATAAAATTGTAATGACCTATGCTAAAATAGCTCGTGGCCTAATGGTACGTTATATTATAGACAATAACGTAAAAACGATTGAAGACTTAAAAGGCTTTAATGTTGATAAATATCGTTTTTCTGAAGAATTATCTTCTGGAAATGATTTGGTTTTTACACGTTAAAAAAGTTGGCAGTTAGCAGTAGCAGTTATCAGTTTCTCACTGTTGATTGCTATTGCCTGATCTTTACCCCTTAAAAAAGTTAACCATTTCTAATAGCAGTTGGCTGTCTTCAGTTACAAACTAACTGCCACTGCCCACTGAATACTGAATACTGAATACTGAATACTAACAATCTACAATTCTAACCGTAACGGCTAAACCACCTTCAGAAGTTTCTTTATAATTTTTATTCATGTCTTTTGCGGTTTCCCACATGGTATCAATTACGCTATCTAAATGCACCAAAGCTTCTTTTGGATTTGTTTCTAACGCCATTTCTGCGGCATGAATCGCTTTTATAGCTCCCATAGAATTACGCTCAATACAAGGTACTTGTACCAAACCACCAATAGGATCGCAAGTTAAACCTAAGTGATGTTCCATGGCTATTTCTGCTGCAGATAAAGCTTGGGCTGCTGTACCACCTAACAACTCAGTTAAAGCAGCTGCTGCCATTGCAGAAGACACTCCTATTTCTGCCTGACATCCTCCCATTGCTGCAGATATTGTGGCATTTTTCTTAAAAATACTACCAATTTCACCAGCCGTTAATAAGAATTTTTTAACCTGATTAAAATCCGCATCGTGATTTTCTATCACCATATAATACATTAAAACAGCCGGTATTACACCTGCACTTCCGTTTGTAGGCGCAGTCACTACTCTACCCAAAGCTGCATTTACTTCGTTAACAGACAAGGCAAAACAACTTACCCATTTTAAAATTTCTCTAAATTTTACTTCTGTACTTCTAATAGCAGTAATCCACTCTTTCGGGTTTGTATAACTAGTATCTTTTATTAATTTTTGATGTGTATCAAAAGCACGTCTTTTTACATTTAAACCTCCAGGAAGAATCCCTTTGGTATGACAGCCTGTATACATGCATTCTAACATAGTATCCCAAATTCTATGAATTTCTTTATCAATAAATTCAGCAGAATTAAGTTCTAACTCATTTAAATACACAATGTCCGAAATTAATAAATTTTCTTTTTCACAATATTCCTCTAATTGAATAGCTCTATTAATAGGAAAAGGAAAATTCTTTTTATTGATTTCTATTTCTTCTACTAAATGATCATTTTCTTGTACAATAAAACCACCTCCAATAGAAAAATACGTTTGAGTAGAAATTTCGTCTCCTTTAAAATAACCACGAAAAGTAATTCCGTTTGCATGAAAAGGCAAAAACTCTCTATTAAAAACTATAGATGTTTTATAAAACGGCACATTTTTTTCGCCATTAAAAGAGATAAGTTCATTATTTTTAATGTCATTAATAATATCTCCAATAGTTTCAATAGGCACATATTCTGGATCTGCCCCAGTTAAACCTAACTGAATAGCCAAATCGGTTGCGTGTCCTTTTCCTGTTAAAGAAAGAGAACCATATAAATCTACCTGAATACCATCAACTAAATGAAATTTTTTATTTTCTTTTAATTGACAAATCCATTGTTCGGCTGCTCGCCAAGGACCTAGTGTATGAGAACTTGAAGGTCCAACACCTATTTTAAGCATATCAAAAACACTAATAAATTGCGACATCCGTAAGGTTTAAAGTAAGAATCGCTGTAAATGTAAAAAATCCAACTCAATGAGCTGGATTTTTTATGAAAAATATAATAGAAATCTTATTTATATATAGATTCTTTACCAAATTCAACCGCAAGCATATAATATACTACAGCTCTATATTTATTTCTTTCAGATTTACCTATTGCAGTAACCACTTTATCTATTGCTTCATCTAATTTTGGTCCGTCTGCTAAACCTAATTTTTTAATTAAAAAATTATTTTTAACTGTTGCCAATTCTTTAGCATCTGAACCAGATACTGTTTCTGCATCTTTTTTATAAATAGACGGTCCCAATCCTTTTGTTACCGCTTTTAATAAGTCTGAATCGTATTTTAAACCTTTCTCGTCCATAAACTTAGAATACTGTGCTACTTTCTCGTCAAATTTACTCATGATTTTTTTTTTAAATATATTAGATTTATTTCATTTAGAATAGAACTATCCAAATATAAGAAAATAAAAAATCATTTCTAATATTCTTCCTATTCAATATATTAGATACATTTTATGTCATAATGTCACATCAATTTAAAAAAAATAAAAAAAATAACTGACATTTCCTAGTCAAAAAGGAGTTGGCACACGATTTGACTAGTAGTAAAATGTAAAATTGAATTTAAAATACTAATATAAATAGATTATTATGAGTAAAATAATTGGAATTGATTTAGGTACAACAAACTCTTGTGTTTCTGTAATGGAAGGTAATGAGCCAGTTGTAATTCCTAACGCAGAAGGAAAAAGAACTACCCCATCTATCGTTGCCTTTGTAGAAGGAGGAGAACGTAAAATTGGTGACCCAGCTAAAAGACAAGCTGTAACAAACCCTACAAAAACAGTTTATTCTATTAAACGTTTTATGGGTAACAAATTTTCTGAATCTACCCAAGAAGCAACAAGAGTTCCTTATAAAGTAGTAAAAGGAGATAATGATACACCTAGAGTAGATATTGATGGTCGTTTATATACGCCTCAAGAAATTTCTGCAATGGTGTTACAAAAAATGAAAAAAACCGCTGAAGATTACTTAGGAACTGAAGTTTCTGAAGCAGTTATTACTGTACCAGCATATTTTAACGATGCACAAAGACAAGCTACTAAAGAAGCTGGTGAAATTGCAGGTTTACAAGTAAAAAGAATTATAAACGAGCCTACTGCTGCTGCATTAGCTTATGGTTTAGATAAGTCTAACGACGATAAAAAAATTGTTGTTTTTGATTTTGGTGGTGGAACACATGATGTTTCTATCTTAGAATTAGGAGATGGTGTTTTTGAAGTATTAGCTACTGATGGAGATAC
This sequence comes from Polaribacter butkevichii, assembly GCF_038024105.1. Classification (NCBI taxonomy): domain Bacteria; kingdom Pseudomonadati; phylum Bacteroidota; class Flavobacteriia; order Flavobacteriales; family Flavobacteriaceae; genus Polaribacter; species Polaribacter butkevichii. The sequence goes on along the minus strand of NZ_CP150661.1, from coordinate 3,451,896 downwards.
ACATTTAGGTGGTGATGATGTTGATGAAAGAATCATTAACTGGTTAGCAGAAGAGTTTAAAGCTGATGAAGATTTAGATTTACGTAAAGACCCAATGTCTTTACAACGTTTAAAAGAAGCTGCAGAAAAAGCGAAGATTGAATTATCTTCTTCTGCATCTACAGAAATTAACTTACCTTATGTTACTGCTACTGCTAGCGGACCAAAACACTTAGTAAGAACATTATCTAGATCTAAATTTGAGCAATTAATTGACGATTTAATAAAAAGAACTATTGAGCCTTGTCAAACTGCTTTAAAAAATGCTGATTTAACTATTTCTGATATCGATGAAATTGTATTAGTTGGTGGTTCTACAAGAATACCTGCTGTACAAGAAGCTGTTGAGAAATTCTTTGGAAAAGCGCCAAGTAAAGGAGTAAACCCTGATGAAGTTGTTGCTTTAGGAGCTGCAATTCAAGGTGGAGTTTTATCTGGAGATGTTAAAGATGTATTGTTATTAGACGTTACACCTTTATCTTTAGGTATTGAAACAATGGGTAATGTTTTCACAAAATTAATTGATGCAAACACAACCATTCCTACAAAAAAATCTCAAGTATTCTCTACAGCAGTAGACAATCAACCATCTGTAGAAATTCACGTTTTACAAGGTGAAAGAGCAATGGCGGCAGATAATAATACTATTGGTCGTTTCCATTTAGATGGTTTACCACCAGCACAAAGAGGAATTCCTCAAATTGAAGTAACTTTTGATATTGATGCAAATGGTATTATTAAAGTTTCTGCTTTAGACAAAGGAACTAACAAATCTCATGAAATTAGAATTGAAGCTTCTTCTGGTTTATCTGAAGAAGAAATTGAAAAAATGAGAAAAGATGCAGAAGCAAATGCTGATGCTGATAAAGTTGCTAAAGAAACTGCAGAAAAAGTAAACGGAGCAGATTCTATGATTTTCCAAACGGAAAAACAATTAAAAGAATTTGGAGACAAATTATCTGCGGATAAAAAAGGACCAATTGAAGCTGCTTTAGTAGAATTAAAAGCTGCTCATGAATCTAAAGATTTAGCACAAATTGATGCTGCTATGGAAAAGATTAATGAAGCTTGGAAAGTTGCCTCAGAAGAAATGTATGCTGCTGAACAAGGAGCTGCAGGAGCTGATGCTGGTGCTCAACAAGCGCAACCAGAAGCAGATGCTCAGGGAGACAATGTTGAAGATGTAGATTTTGAAGAAGTAAAATAAGCAGAGAACCAATTTTGTAAAACAAAATTGTATGAATCGCTTATCCCGATGAAAGAGGGATCTTCATAAAGAAATCCGTGATTATTCATTGGGATCTCATAAAAGTTTTCTAAACTTGATTTGAGATTTATACTAAAAAGAAAAAACATCTTTTCTATAAATAACTAAAACGCAATCATTCATTTGATTGCGTTTTTTTATGACATAAAATTACCACAATAAATTATTTCGGAAAGTTTTAATTACCTTTTGGAAAGTTTTAAGAGTAAGTCTTAATATTAATAACAAACATTAAAACTTATTTCTAACAAGTTTATATTACTTTTAAAGTATTGAAATTTTTATTGATGAATATAATTAAAAAAACTTACTCAAAAATAGTAAATATTGGTATTTACAATGATGCCAAAAAAGAACATAAAAAAATTCGTTTATTAAATGCATTCTGTTTAACATGGGGATTTTCTATTTTATTATTTATCAGTTTAGATCCTTTTTTTAGTCAAAATTTTCTAAACAGTTTAAAAGTTCATCTTTTTTCTTTCTTAGCTATAATATTAGTATTCTTTTTACAAAAAAAACAACTTTATACCTTAGCAAGAGTAATTTACATTTTGGCACTAATTTCTGTAACATTTATTTTTGCAAACTTTATAGAACCTCTTCGTCTCATGGAAAATTTCTATTTTGTTTTTCCTTTGATAGCTCTTGTTTTTATTGATAAAAAATGGATTACCATATCTATTATGTTTATTTGTTGGCTACTTTATTACGTTCCTTTTACATTAGATACAAATCTGTATCCAGAAAAAATGATGAATCCTGGATTAATTCTCGCCGTTTTTACAGGTACCTATGTTATCCTCAATTACTCTAAAGTTTTAAACAAAAAAAGTGAAGAAAGGTTACTAAAAAGCAAACAAGAATTAGAATTGGCTTATCTAGAGTTAGAAGAACGCAAAAAAAGTGAGTTGGCACATCTGCAACTAAAATCATTAAAAGCACAAATGAATCCGCATTTTATGTTTAATGCAATGAATTCTATACAGAGCTTAGTTTTAAAAGGCGACAAACATGAAGCCTATAATTACTTAACTAAATTTGCCTCATTAATTAGAGAAAATTTAAACATGAGTGAGAAAAGTTTTATTGAATTCGATGAAGAATTATCTCTTTTAAAAAAATATTTAGAATTAGAAAAACTACGTTTTAGAGAAGATTTCGAATATATAATTATAGGAGAAAATTCTATTGAAGATATAAAAATACCATCAATGATTATTCAACCATTCATAGAAAACGCTTTAAAACATGGGCTATTACACAAAACAGAAGGTATCAAAAAAGTGAAAATTGAATTTTCTCTAAATACCGTTTTTAAATGTATAATTACAGACAATGGTGTTGGTATAAAAGTTTCTGAAGAAATAAATAAAAAAAACCACAACAAAGAAGTTTCTTTCTCTACCAAGGCAATAAAAGAAAGATTAGCATTACTAAAAACATATTACAATTCAGATATTGGTTTTGAGTATGAAAATATTACAGAAGGCACAAAAGTTATTTTAAAAATACCTTACAGTAAAGAATAGTAAAAACCGTTAGACTATTATTTAGTAGTATTAAAAATATTAGTGTTCACCAAAACAATCCCTAAAAGAATCTAAAAAAGAGGTATAGGCATTAAACTTTTTATCAAAGTAATTATAGGTAAACTAACCTTATTAAAAAATTCCATTTACAAAAGAATATGAACACATTAAACGCTATTATAATTGATGATGAAGTTAATGCTCGAGAAAATTTACGCTATTTAATAACAGAATTTTGTAAAAATATATCTATTATTTCTGAAGCAAAAAATGTTGACGAGGGAGTTCTTCTTATAAAAGAACATCAACCTCAACTTGTTTTTTTAGATATAGAAATGCCTCAAAAAAATGGATTCCATCTATTGGAAGCTTTTGATGAAATTGACTTTCAAATAATTTTTGTCACTGCCTATGATCAATATGCTATAAAAGCTTTTCAAGTTGCGGCCCTAGACTACTTGTTAAAACCAATAGACATAGAAAGGTTGCAAAATGCAGTAGAAAAAGCATCTAATTTAATAGCTACTGGTGGAGTTAATAATCGATTCAACTTATTAAAAAATAATAGACAAAAAGTAAAAAAAATTGCAATTCCTTATAAAAGTGATTATGTAATTTTAGACCTTAAAAACATTTTTTGCATTGAAGCAGATAGAATGTATGCTATACTTTATACCGAAAAAGGTAAAAAATATGTTGCCGCAAAAAAACTAAGTTATTATGAAAATTTACTTTGTGAAGAAAATGAGTTTTTAAGAATACATAGATCTTGGATTATAAACAGTAATGCCATTAAAATGTATTCTAAAAAAGAAAAATGTATTCAACTTAAAAATGATATCAAAATCCCAGTAAGTAAAAGTTACAAAGAAGAATTTGAAGCTATTTTCTTCACTTAAAAACACATTCGGAAACTAAAACAAATCACTCGGAACCTATTTAATATTCTTTACAAGCAAATAGCTTTTTTTTACTTTACATTAATCTAAAAAAATGTTATGAAGAAAAAAATACTTATGCTATCGCTATTAATTAGTGGTTTTATGAATGCTCAGTTTCCTACCTCCGATATTATGGTTCAATATGGGTTTGATAATGGAAATTTAGTTACAGACGGGGTAAACGGAAATAATTTAACGTATACAGGCACTTCTTTTACAGAAGTTAATGATCGTTTTGGAAATGCTCCAACAAGTGCATTACAGCTTAACGGAAGCAACTTTAGCAGTAACTTCTCTTTTCCGAATACTACAACAGATACTAGCCTTAGTTTTTGGGTAAAAACAACAACAAACTCTAACGACTCAAAAATTATTTTAGAGAAAAGTGCAAGAGCAAGTGTTACTGCTGTTGGTTGGGGCGGACTCTCTATAAGACTAGAAGAAGGTAAAATTAGAGTAGAAGCTGGTTATCAATTTACGTATTATAATGGTGCAACATCAGTAGTAAAGCATAGTATTCTTTCTAATGCAGTAATTAGCGATGGTGATTGGCATCATATAGTTGTTTCAATTTATAATAGATCAGATAATCTTGGTACTAGTAAAGGTGTAAATAATGTTATAAAAATTTATGTAGACGGTGCTATAGATAGCAACGACACAAAAAATAATCGTCCAAGAACTTTTCAAAACAGACAACTTAAAGTAACCAACGGGCATGCAAATGGAAATCTTTTTGTAGTTGGAAATTTAAGAAACGGTGCAGCTCCAAGTAATAGCAGATATGAAGATGTTATTGATGACGTACTTGTCTATAAAAAATTACTTACAGACGCAGAAATTAATAGTATTGGAGACTACAATAATTTCTGTAAAGAAATAAGTAACTCATACTTATCTGCGACTAACATTACAAATACAAATATGGATGTAAAAATTTCTGGCACACAAACTGTAGATATTGCATACCATAAAGCCTCAGAACCTTTTTCAAATGCAACTATTACTACAGGTGTTTCTGGCGGATCTACTATTTCTATTTCTAATACAGTAGCAGAAACTTATAATGTATATATTAGAAAAAATTGTGGAACAGGTAGCTTTTCTACATGGTCTAATCCAGTTGTATTTAAAAATTTAGGACTACCTACTTTTGTAAAATCTGATGCTACAGGTAATAACGATGGTAGTAACTGGGCAAATGCTTATACAAATTTAGACAATGCAATTACAAATACACTTGCAGGTGAAGAAATTTGGATGGCAGCTGGTATTTACAAACCTCATACCTCTAATAGAACTGTTTACTATACAATAAATAAAAAAGATTTAAGAATTTATGGTGGTTTTATAGGTACAGAAACAACACGTAATCAAAGAGATTTTATAGCAAACAAAACTATTTTATCTGGTGATTTACAAGCAAATGATGTTAACGTTACTGATTATGCTAATAATTATGCAAATACTTCTAGAAATGCAGATAATAGCCATCATATTATTAATGTTACTGCAACAGGAAATAATTTATTATTAGATGGTTTAATTATTAGTGATGCTCATAATAATTTAAGTGCTACAGAAAGAGGAGGTGCAATAGTTAAAGAAAAAACAGTAGCTAAATTAAGTATAAAAAACTGCATCATTAAAAACAATGTTTCTAGAAATGATAATGCAGGTTTAATAGCAGAATTCGAATTAAATAACACATCAGGAGATAGAGGTACTTTAATTATTGAAAACTCTCAATTTATTAACAATATGTCTCGTTGGGCAAGTGGTATTTATAGTTTTGTAAGAGCCAATACAAATGTTGATATCACGGTAGCAAACTCTTTGTTTAATGGTAATTTAGCAGGAGATTTAAGTGCAACAGTAAAAGGACTAGGAGGAAGCGCTTCTTGGATTAGAGTTATTGACAATACATCTAACGTTTCACTAAAATTAACAAATAACACCTATGTAAACAATTTAGATTTAGGTACAGATCAATCATTAAACAATTTTAGTAGAGCTACAGTGGGTATAAGTAAACAACCAGGAATTAATAGTACATTTAATGCAACTGTTAATAACTGCATTTTTTGGGATAATACTACAGTTGGTGGTGCAAAAACAAGATCTATTACAGATTTATACAAAAACCCTTTAAATTCGTTAGTTGTTAATAATTCTATTGATTCCTACAATTTTAATGATGATAGTATCAGTAGTAAAGTTGCAACAACTACAGCAGATCCGTTATTTGTAAGTGCAACAGATTTTTCATTACAAGCAACATCACCTGCAATAAATGCAGGAAATAACAATTATTTTTTCGGAAATACAGACATTTTAAGAAACGATAGAATATTTAACACAACTATAGATATAGGTGCTTATGAATATGGTTCTCCTGTTTCTACGTCAAAAATATTAAAAATAAATGCTGTAAATGGATCGGTAACTAGTAATCCAAAGCCAAACCCGGCAAACGGAGCTTATAATAATGGAGATGTTGTAGCCTTAACAGCAACACCAAATGCTGGATATCAATTTGATGGTTGGTCTGGAAATGCTACAGGAACTACAAACCCAATTAATATTACTTTGGATGAAGATAAAATAGTTACAGCAAATTTTAGTCAACTAAAACATACATTAACTGTTACATCTACAAACGGAGTAGTAACAAGTAACCCATTTCCAATAAATGGCGCTTATATTCATAACACTGTGGTTACCTTAACAGCAACACCAAATGCTGGATATCAATTTGATGGTTGGTCTGGAGATGCAAGTGGTTACACAAATTCTATTAATGTAACTATGGATGCCGTTAAAAATATAACAGCTAACTTTAGTACAATCTGTATTTTAAATACACCTGATAATAATTTTAAAAATGCATTATTAAATAATGCTACAAATATTGATTTAAATAATGATGGTCAAATACAATGTACAGAAGCAAATGCTTTTAGTGGAGCTTTAACTATAACTTATAAGAATATTACAGATTTAACAGGAATAGAGGCATTTACAAAAATGACCAAATTTACAGTAGACAGAAACAAATTAACTTCTATAGATTTATCTAATAACACCGCTTTAGTAGAAATAGATTGCTCGCAACAAGCCGCAAGTTTAACAACATTAATATTACCACAAACTACAACGTTAACCAAGTTAGTTTGTTTTAATAATAAATTAACTGCGCTAGATTTATCTAACAACCCTAATTTAACTGAAGTAAATTGCCGAATAAATCAAATAGCATCTTTAAATACTACTGGTTTAACAAAACTAACAAAATTAGATGCTCAAATAAATAAAATAACAAGTTTAGACCTTTCTACAAATACAAATTTAAAAGAATTGGTTTGTAATGAAAATGATCTTACTGCTATTGATGTTTCTAATAATTCATCATTAACAACTCTTCGACTTTATAAAACATTAATTACTAGTTTAGATGTATCTCAAAACCCTGCTTTAACTTATTTATTTATTAGAAATAGTAAATTAATCAATTTAAATGTAGCCAATGGTAATAATTCAAATTTTACTTATATGGGTACAGATGGAAACCCAGATTTAACTTGTATTCAAATAGATGCTGGTTTTACTCCAGCTTCACCAGTATGGAACAAAGATGTTACCGCTAGTTATAGTACAAACTGTAATGCAACAGCAAGCATTAAAGATGTCAATCAAATTCATGTTTCAGTCTTTCCAAATCCTATAAGTAATCTTGTTACCATTCAATTGGATGAAAAAATAAAAATTGGAAAAATTTTAGACCTAACAGGAAAAGAAATTAAAATATTTCAGAAAAATAAAATTGATATTCATAGTATTTCACCTGGAATATACATTCTAAAAATAGAAACTAAAAGTGGGAAAATTGCAATGAAAAAGATTATAAAAAAATAAACTCCTAATTTTCTAAGTAACTTTAAACGCAATCATTCATTTGATTGCGTTTTTTTTAGTTTTACCACAACACACCAATCTCTAGTTGATTATTAAGAATGCTTTGCTAAATTTGCATCAATTATAAATAAGCACTTTGAAAACCTACAACAAAACCAACTTTTTTAAACATACTTTCTGCGAATTCAAACAAGTTGATGACTTTGATTTCCCTGAAGAAACTAATTATAAAAGTAAGTCTGAAAGCATGTATTTTTATACTGATGAAGGTGTGTATAGAAAATCGAATCATTGGGGACGCGTTGCCAATTGTAGATGGAAGTTAATAGCTAATGAAGATTATAAAAATCAGAATATAGCAATTGGTTTTGCAAAATGGGTAGACTTCTACCCGCTTACATCTACTGAAAAATATTTTTTTATTGAAGTTAATTTTGAAGATAAAACGGCAAAAATTCAACCAAAAAAAGAAGAAGCAACAAATTATCTATTTACTTTTTCTGAAGCTCAGAAAAGAATTAAGCAAATAACTCAATTATTTAAAAATGATAAATGGGCAAATTATTTTGAGGGTGATCTAAATGACCTTCAATTTCATATCATTACAGAATACATCAATTCAACTAAAACTTTACAAGAGATTAAGTTAGCGCATAAATAATATTTTCTTTTTTATTTCAGTAAATTTGCACTTTAAAATTCTAACATTTCAAAAGTCAATAATTTACATGAACATACCACAAACTAGTTTTCCAAGAGTTGTAATTATTGGTGGCGGTTTTGCGGGTTTAGCAGCTGCAAAAGGATTAGAAGAACAAGAATTGCAAGTTGTTTTAATTGACAAACACAACTATCATACATTTCAACCTTTATTATACCAAGTTGCAACAGGTGGTTTAGAGCCAGATTCTATTGCTTTTCCACTAAGAAAACGTTTTAATGATGTTGATAATTTCTATTTTAGATTAACAGAAGTAGAAAAAATAAACACAGAAAACAACACCATTGAAACTTCCATTGGAAACTTAGAGTATGACGAATTAATTATAGCTACAGGTTCTACAACCAACTTTTTTGGTAATACCAATATCAAAAAACATACGATGGAAATGAAATCCATTCCGCAATCTTTAAACATTAGAAGTTTAATTTTAGAAAATTTTGAAGAGGCTTTATTAACTTCTAACATAGAAGAAAGAAATGCCTTAATGAATTTTGTAATTGTAGGTGGCGGACCAACAGGTGTAGAATTAGCTGGTGCCTTAGCAGAAATGAAAAAAGGAATTCTACCAAAAGATTATCCGGATTTAGATATTAGACAAATGCAGATAAACTTAATTCAAAGTTCTGAATGTTTGTTAAAAGGGATGAGCGCAAAAGCTTCTGAAAAAGCAGAAGACTTTTTAATAAAATTAGGCGTTCATGTATGGAAAAACCTGCGTGTTTTAGATTATGACGGAAAAACGGTTACTACAAATGGCGAGGATCATTTTAATGCAGAAACCGTAATTTGGGCAGCAGGAGTTAAAGGGCAAATGATTGATGGTTTAAACACAGAATGTGTTATAGAAAGAGCTGCAAGAATAAAAGTAAATGAGTTTAATCAAGTTTTAAATCACCCTAATGTATATGCTATTGGTGATGTTGCTTGTATGACTTCAGAAAAAAATCCTTATGGACATCCAATGATGGCGCAACCTGCTATTCAACAAGGAAAATTAGTTGCAAAAAATATTTTAGCAAAGTTTTTTAACAAAGAACAAAAGGCATTTGTTTATGATGATAAAGGTTCTATGGCAACTATTGGGCGTAATAAAGCAGTTGTAGATTTGCCTAAATGGAAGTTTCAAGGAATTTTTGCTTGGTATGTTTGGATGTTTGTACATCTTTTTTCTTTAATTGGTTTTAGAAACAAAGCCATTGTTTTTCTAAATTGGGTGTATAATTACATTCGTTTTGATAGAGAAACTCGTTTAATTATTAGACCCTATAAAAAGAAAAATAAGTTTTCTTTTAAAGATTAATATATGGCTAATAAAAGGATTATAAAATGTCCGAATTGTGGTGTTTTTAATACCAATAAAGAATATTGCACCAATTGCAACACCTTAATTTCGCATCAAAAAAAAGTAGCCATAAAAGCTAAAGCTGTAAAACAACAACAAGTAGATAAAGCTATTTTTGAAAAAGAAAACCCCAATTTAGCTGAGAGGTTAAAAAATCATCATTTTTGGTTATACAAAATTGTTGGTTGGCTTTTATACTCTGCAATTATGGTAGTTAGTATTATAGGTACTGGTTTGGCTTGGTTTATTGCAATGGTTGCTGCTGGTTAATATGAATAAAACACTCTTTTACTATTTTATATTTTCTTTATTCACAGGTACTAGCATCTATGTTCTTCAATATTTTTCGGTGCCTTTACCAAGAGTTATTCGTTTTTATTTAAATGACTTTTTAATCATTCCAATCATTCTTTTTATCTGTTTACAGTTTTTAAAATGGTCTAAAAACAACGTTCATTACACATTAAATCTATCTATTATTTTATACTTATGTTTTTTATATAGTTTATTATTCGAGTATTTTTTTCCTAAATATTTAGCAAGATATACCAAAGACTTTGTAGATGTTATTTTATATTTTGCAAGCGGATTTTTATTCTATTACTTACAAAAAACTAAAAAATGATTTCTACTAAAATTGCAAAAGAAAATATTGTTCGTTTAAACACTGCAATTACCTACATAGAAAATCATTTGTCAGATAAATTATCCTTAGAAATTGTTGCAGAAAAAGCGCATTTTTCTCCTTATCATTTTCATCGTTTATTTAAAATTGTTGTTGGTGAAACGGTTCATAATTTCATCAACAGAAAAAAAATTGAAAAAGCAGCTTCTTATTTATTACATCAGAAAGAAAAAAGCATAACAGAAATATCAGAAAAAATAGGTTTTAGCAATTTATCTTCTTTTTCTAAAACCTTTAAAAAATATTACGGAATGTCTCCTAATCAATTTAAAGAGGCAAGCCCCAATCATTTTAGCAAGATTAGCAAAACAGAAAGCAAGATAGGCAAAGTAACTGTTTCTTTTGAGCAATATCTTTGTAACATCAATAATGCTTTAAACTGGTTCAAAATGAATGCAAAAACAGAGATTAAAAAAATTCCGAGACTAGATTTAGCAACCATTTCTCATAAAGGAAAAATAGAAGCAATTGGTAGTGTCTATAATAAATTAGTTAAATGGGCTGCACCAAAAGGTTTAATTAACGCGCAAACTAGAATGGTAACCATTTATCATGATAGCCCCAAAATTACAGACCCAAATAATTTAAGAATGAGTGCTTGTATTGTTCTAAATGATCCTATTGAAATTGATGGAGAAATAAATTTAAGAGTTCTAAGTTCTACAAAATGTATTGTTTCTCGATTAGAAATTACTCCTTTTCAATTTCAACAAGCTTGGGAATCTTCGTTTGCTTTTATGGTAGAAAATGGTTACAAAAAATCAGAAATTGACCCTTTTGAAATCTATTATAACAACGCTGCAGAACATCCAGAGAACAAATTTATTGTTGATTTGTGTATTCCTGTTTTGTAAATTACAATTCATCATTCAAAAATTACAACTCGGTATTTGTTTTTATTTTAAAGGCTGATAACGCCACATATTTGTATCATCAAAAAACCAAAACTGATGACACGTATATTTTTTATTCTATTTACAATTTGTCAATTCTCTTTAATTGCACAAACCACTATTTCTGGTAAAGTTACAGATACTAAAAACAATCCTATTGAGGCAGCAAATGTTTATTTAGATGGCACGTACGATGGAACATCGACCAACGACCAAGGTGAATTTTCTTTTACTACATCAGAAACAGGAACTTTAACGTTAGTAATTTCTTTTGTTTCTTTTGAAACGTATTTTAAAACAGCTGAAGTTTCATCACTTAAAAATTTAAAAATAAAATTAAAAGACGATGTAAATTCTTTAGACGCCGTAGTGATAAATGCAGGAACTTTTGAAGCAGGAGAAAAGACAAAAGTAACTGTTTTAAAACCTTTAGACATTGTTACAACGGCAAGTGCTTTGGGCGATGTTATGGGCGCTTTACAAACATTACCAGGAACTGCCACAGTAGATGAAGATGGACGCCTTTTTGTACGTGGTGGTGAAGCGGAAGAAACACAGATTTTTGTAGACGGAATTCGAGTTTTTACGCCTTATACTCCATCCGCTAGAAATATTCCAAGTCGTGGTCGTTTTTCTCCTTTTTTATTTAAAGGAATTTCTTTTTCTACAGGTGGTTATTCTGCCGAATACGGACAAGCATTATCCAGCGTTTTACAGTTAAACACTATTGATAAACCTCTTGAAGAAAAAACAGATTTATCTTTTATGACTTTAGGTTTGGGCCTAGGAAACACCCAAATTTGGGGCAACAATTCTTTTAGTATAAATACGTCTTACATTAATTTAGCTCCTTACCAAGAAGCTTTTCCTGATAGAAATACTTGGCAAAAACCTGTACAGTCTTTAAGCGGAGAAATGGTGTACAGACATCAATTTAAAAATGAATCTTTACTAAAATTATATGGCGCTTTTAGTTACACAGATTTTGATGTTATACAAGATGATATTAATTACGAAGATGGTTTACGCTTCGGGTTAAAAAACAGAAACCTTTATTTTAATACGTCTTACAAAAATAAGTTTGGTGATAATTGGAGACTAGAAACTGGTTTTAGTTTTACAAACGACCATGCTAACATTAAAATCATTGATGATTTAGTGACCGACAATGAAAACTCAATGCACTTTAAAGTAAAGTTAAAAAAACAAATTTCTAATCGATTTAAAATTAGTTTTGGTTCAGAATATTTTATGACCGATTTTGATGAAGATTACACCGCTTATAATAGCAACAAACTAAAATATGGTTTTAACAATAACATTTTTGCTTCCTTTGCAGAAACTGATATTTTCTTCTCTAAAAATTTAGCCACTAAAATCGGAATTCGTGCAGAACATTCAGAATTGTTAAACGAGTTTACCATTTCTCCGAGAGTTTCTTTAGCTTACAAAATAAATAAAAATTCTCAGTTTTCTTTGGCTTACGGACAGTTTTATCAGAACCCTAAAAACGAATATTTAAAATTTAGTCAAGATTTTAAAGCAGAAAACACATCTCACTTTATTGCCAATTATCAAGCTACAAAACAAGGTCAAATTTTTAGAGTTGAAGGATATTATAAAGACTATAATAGTTTGGTTAAATATGATGACAATCTACCAATAATTACAACTAATTTTAATAACAACGGAACTGCTTACGCAAAAGGATTTGATGTTTTTTGGAGACAAAATGGTAAAATTAAAAACACCGATTATTGGGTTTCGTATTCTTACTTAGATACCAAAAGAAATTACAAAAATTACCCAACCGCTGCAAGACCTAATTTTGCATCTAAACACAACGTATCTCTAGTTGCTAAACATTGGGTAGCAGACTGGAAAAGTCAAATTGGTTTTAGTTACAACTTTGCTTCTGGAAGAAATTACACCAACCCAAATGAAGCAGGATTTTTAAATAATCAAACAAAAAACTACAATTCTTTAAGTGCCAATTGGGCGTATTTAATAGATCAACAAAAAATACTATATTTTTCTGTAAACAACGTTTTAGCTACTCAAAATGTATTTGGCTACAACTACAAAAACACGGCAGAACCTAATGGAAATTTTAATAGACAAGCCATTATACCCAATGCAGACAGATTCTTTTTTGTAGGTTTCTTCTGGACAATTAGCGATAATAAAAAAACAAATCAGTTAGATAATTTGTAGCCTTTTTTGAAGCTATTTCCTGCTTTCCGTTATATCTTTTTATAATTGTCATTGCGAAGTTTACTTTTTTGTAAACTGTGGCAATCTCATATTAAATAACAGATTGCTTCGTTCCTCGCAATGACGCTTATTTATTAGAATTATAAAAAGGATGCCTCTTCAATCAGGGCTAAACCAATTTAAAGACAACTAGCACAAACTAAAAGCACAACTCAGAATCAAAAAACAACAATTCGGTATTATTCTTGTATAATTTACGTAAAAACATCAGATATTTGAAACATCTTAAAACAACAACCATGAAAAAATTATTTTTAATAGCAACCTTAATTTTCTGTTTTACAAACACTTTAAACGCTCAAGAAAATACAGCGAATTTAACAGTAGCATTTTCTGGAATGAAATCTGATAAAGGAAACCTTTTTGTAGCATTGTACAATACAGAAGCAAACTTTTTAAAAAAAGCTTACAAGGGAGAAATGGCTGAAATAAAAAATAAAAAAACAGTAGTTATTTTTAAAAATTTACCAAAAGGAGTGTATGCTATTTCCTCTTTCCATGATATAAATGATAACAAAAAAATGGATACTAACTTTATAGGAATTCCAAAAGAACCAATAGGCATGTCTAACAATGCTAAAGGGTTTATGGGACCTCCAAAATATAAAGATTCTAAATTTAATTTAGAATCTAATAAAACAATTTCTATTAAAGTAAATTAACCCCTTCTTTATACTTACTTAATTTAAAAACCAACATCATGAAAAAATTATTATTAATCATCGCAATTTTTATTGCGACAGGGATTTCTGCGCAAACAAAATATCAAAAAGGAATGCAAAAAGCATTTGATTTATGGGAAAAAGGGAAACTAACAGAAGCATCTCAACTCTTTGAAAGAATCTCAAAAGCAGCACCTACAAAATGGTTGCCTTCTTACTACGTAGCAACAATAGAAATTATTGAAAGTTTTGGTTTAAAAGACGAAGCTATCTTAAAAGCAAAACTAACAAAAGCACAAGGATTTTTAGATACTGCAAAATCAAATTCAGAAAATAACCCAGAAATTTTAGTTGCACAAGCATTTTTAAATCTAGGATATATTGCCTTTGACGGACAAAAATACGGAATGACATTATCCGGAGAAAACAATCAACTTTATGCTAAAGCATTACAAATTGCTCCCAAAAACCCAAGGGTAGTATTAGCACAAGCAGAATGGAACATGGGTGCTGCTAAATTCTTCGGAAAGTCTACAAAACCTTATTGTGCAGAAATTAAACGTGCTATTGCACTTAGTAAAGAAGAAAAAATTGATATCGAGTTTTATCCGAAATTTATGATAAAAAGAGCTGAGGAAGTTTTAAAACAATGTGAAAAATAGTTTTCAGTTTCCAGTTTTCAGTAGCAGTTCCCAGCAATCATCTTATTGGAAACTGCAACTGAATACTGAGACTCTATACTGAAAAATTTTAAGAAAGTATTTTAATAATCAACTCTTGTTTAGCAACCTCATCATCACCAAACAACCATTGCAACACATTATCTTCCCAAATTTGTCCTTTTTCTAACTCTGTAATAATTTTTTGATCAATGGCTAAATCTAAAATTTTTCCAGGATAAGAAGATTGTTTATCACTTTCCATTTCTCCTAACGGATACGGATCGTCTAAGCCCATTAAAACCTGACTTACACCTTGTCTTTTAAACATTAATTTTAAAGAATCTGTATCGTGAACGAGCGTATCAAAAAAGATGTTTTTATGACCGACGGCTCTTCTAGGATGTGTTTTGCCCTCAAATAAATCGGGTCTTCCATCAAACCCCTGAATCCTTCTCCCTAAATTCATTTGTGCCAATTGACCTCCGTGTGCAAAACAAGTTCTAATGTTTTTAAAACGCTCTTGCATGCCGTTTAACGTATAAAAATGATACGCATCACCACACTGTGCCAACATCCAAATTAAATGAAAACGCCAATTGGTATTCTCTAATTTTATCATTTTATCGCCATCATACGGATGAATTTCAATGGCCAACTTGTAATGATCTGCCAATTCAAAAATTCGATCATTTTCTTCATCAAAAACACAACGCCATTGCCCAATAGAATCCATAAAATGCGTTGGCAAACACAACACTTTTAAACCTAATTCCTCTACACAACGTTTTATTTCATCTAAAGCACCATAAATAAAACCAGGATGCACCACAAAACCACAGGTAAATTTACTTGGATGTTCTCTTTGTACTTTTGCATTAAAATCATTCTGAAAACGCAACGCTTTTTTCATTTCTTCTAAACGCAAACCATTTCCATATAACTGAGAAAGATTCAGCACAACTGCATGATCTAGCTTGTTTTTTTCCATCCAAAGCAATTTTTCATCTAAGAAAAAACTAGAATGGGTTACAGGCCTTTTCCACCCTTTTTGCAACATGTGTTTGCGCTCATCATCTACCCAAAAAATCTCTTTTTCCTTCATAAAATCCGGAATTTCTTCTGGATAAGGTAATAAATGTGAATGTCCGTTTATGCGAAGTTTTCTTTTTTCCATGCTTTTGTCATTGCAATTTTACAAAGCAACCTCTTTCTTAAATAACAGATTACTTCATTTGTTCGTTATTAGTAATAACGAACTATTTGTTTTTTACTACTTTCTGCAAATAATTAATTGCCAATTTTTTTAGGAGCATCCATCACTGTACCGCAATTATCACAAGTACATTTTTGTTTATCAGAATAATACCTATCAAAAATCACGGGCATATCTGTTTCTATATTCCCCAACGCAAACTCTTCTCTATACAACTGGTTTCCACAGTTTTCGCAATACCATTCTAATGCATCTAACATGCCTTCAGAACGAGGATATTCTATCACCAAACCAACCGTATTTGCTTTTCTTTGTGGCGAATGTGGCACTTTTGCTGGCAACAAATAAATATCTCCTTCTTTAATTTCTACATCAATTGGTGCTCCCTTAGCATCAATAATTTTTAAAATAATATCACCTTCTACTTGATAAAAAAGCTCTGGAGTTTCATTATAATGATAATCTTTTCTGTTATTTGGCCCACCAACAACCATCACAATATAGTCTCCATTATCCCAAATTTGCTTGTTACCAACAGGTGGTTTTAATAAATGACGATGTTCTTCTATCCAATTTTTTAAATTTAAAGGTTGTACTAAATTCATATCAAAAATTTTTAGATTAATGGGCAATTAAGGTCTTAGAATTAAAAGTCAAAATTTTAATTAGAACCATCTTACCTCTTTACTTTCTTTATTATTTTTTTGGGCGTTCCCTAAAGGTCGGGCTTTTCACTATATCTTTTTGCAAAAAAGCAAAAAGGATGCCGTTGCAATCCCTAACGCACAATTTTATTCTTAAATTAATTAATTTCTTCTAAAATCATTTGTTTAATCTTAACTGCTTTTTCAAAGTGATCTAATTTGTGAGTTTCTATCCACCATTTTGCCACTTCCATTAACAATTTCGGATTGTCATTTTTATTCTTAAAAAATGCATAGAAAGACAAACCAACATTGGTTCCTTTTTTAGCAATTTTCTCATCACAAACTGAAATAATTTTCTCTTTTATCTCTGTATTCATTTGTTATTTTTCTATTTGATACAATGCAATCATTTTCTTATCTATTATTTTTTTAGGAACACTTTTTAAGATGAAGTTTCTAAAAGTTTGACCATATTTCAAATGTGCCATTTTTCCTGTTGTCCAAGATTGGTTTACAACTAAACTGACTTTTTTTTGTCTTTTTTGTTGAAACAATTCAAACACGTTTTCATCTTTATAGGTTGCAATTAATTTGCTTAAATAAAAAGCATCTTCTATTGCCTGTGCGCCTCCTTGTCCCATATTTGGTGTTGTAGCATGACCAGCATCACCAATTAAACAAATATTATTTTTGTGCCACTTTTTAAGCGGTTTTAAATCGTGAATATCATTTCTAATAATCTGATTAACATTTGTTGCTTCGATTAAATCTGTTATTAATGGATTAAAATCTGCAAACATTTTTAAGAGTTTTTCTTTTACCAAATCAACATCATCCTTACCATTTTCTTCAGATAAAGCAACTGCAAACCAGTACACTTTGTCTTTTGATACTTTAGAAATACCGAATCTAATTTTGTCTCCCCAAAGCTCGAAACCTCTGTGTAAAAAATTTTCTTTTAAAGTTAAATCTGTTATTCCACGCCAACAAGTTTGCCCAGAATATCGCTTAGTACTTTCTGGAAAAAGCTGGTTTCTAACTTTAGAATTTATTCCATCTGCAGCAATTAAAAAGTTGGTTTTAATTTTAGAATTATCATTAAAAAAAACTTCTACAATCCCTGTTTCTAATTCTTTAAAAGACTGAAAACCTTTATTTAAAAACACTTTCTCTTTCGGAATCTTACTAAACAATATTTTTTGAAGTGCCGCTCTGTGAATTGCAATGGTTGTAAAACCAAATTTATCTTTTATAAAACCTTGTAAGCTATCAGAAATTGGCGATAAATCTTGCTTACCAATCGTTATTCTGTCTATAGCATTACCGTTAGCTATTACTTCTTCTAACACACCTAAACTATCTAATACTTGTAAGGCATTTGGTGCTAACCAAATTCCTGCTCCTACCTCATTTAATGAGGGTGCTTTTTCAAAAATTTTATATTCAATTCCTGCTTTTTCAAAAGCTAATGCTGTTGTCAATCCTCCAATTCCTGCACCAATAATTGTATATTTCATATCAAATTAATTGCTTTCTGCCAACTCTAACAACTTTAACGTGGTATTGTAATTTCTAGTTGTTGCACTCACAATCAACTTTCTTTCAAATAAATTATTAGTAAGTTTTGTTTTTGCAAAACCTGTTTCGCAATAAATGTATACCATATCATTATCTATTAAATATTGATCTTTATCTATATCTTTTACATTAATTTTTGATTCATATACTTTTTTGTTTAAGAAAACAAATGCAACTATTTTGGTATTGTCTGTTGGAAAAGGATAACTAGCAATTGCTTTTTTAAATTGAGGAATTGTTCTTGCAATTACAGGAACATCATAACCAAATTTGGTTTGAATTCCTTCATTAATTTTATTACAAATTACAGATTTACCTTCATCTGATTCTAAAATAATGTTTCCACTCTGAATGTAGGTTTGTACGTTTTTAAAACCTAAATCGTTTAATAAATCACGTAGTTCTGCCATTGGGAGTTTATTTTTTCCCGACACATTAATTCCTCTTAATAAAACTATATATTTTTTCATTATTTTCTTGTCAGTTCGAGCGCAGTCGAGAACTATTTATTATCTGGTTTATATTTATGATGTGTAGCATTTCTGCATTCAGACAGAATTTGTAACATATCAAAATTATCATTTGCTAAAGCTAACTTTTTCTTTGAACTCCATTTTTTTATTTTCTTTTCAAAATAAATAGCTTGTTCAACATCATTAAAAACTTGATAAAAAATTAATTCTAAAGGTCTTCTTTTAAATGTAAAGCAACCTTTGTTCAATCCTTTTTGATGTTCTTTAAAACGTCGCTCAATATTATTTGTGACACCTACATAAAGTAAATTATCCGAGCATTTTAATATGTATACAAAATAGGCTTTCATAATTACCTCTCGACTGCGCTCGAGGAGACATTTTTAATTGATTTAATACTTTTCATCCTCTAGAGAACTAAGTTCGCTACTTTCAATCAAAAATATATTTTGATTTCAGCAATGCTCGAGGAGACATTTTTAACTGATTTAATAACCTTCTCTTTTCTAAACTTGCTATTATTTTACGTTAAGCACTTACTTTTATTAAAATGTTTAGCCCTGATTGAAGCATTTGTTTGAGCTCTTTTTGTTTTTCACAAAAAAGCGAGTGCGTAAAGCAGGAAATAGCTTCAAAAAAAATTACAACCCTGCAATTTTATCTTCCTCTAAAATGGCATTTGTTTCTATAATTACTTTCTGTAAAATGACTTTCAACTCGTTTTTTGTCATGTTTAAATGCGTGTGTACTTCATTGCCCGCAATTAAATTTAACAAGGCTTTGTCTTGTGCTCTCCCCTTTTTCATGGCGTTGTCATAACCTATATTTTCATTGAAGGTAACCAAAGAATATTTAGAAAAATATTTGGTTGGAAACGTCTTTTCTAAATCCATTTCTATCTTTCTTTTTTCTTTAAAAATAGGATTTGCCACATGATCTCTCATTTCATGAAAATTATCGATTGCTAGATCTGCAATAGCATCTGTGTCTTGTTTTCTTGCTTTTTGATAGGCTTTAAAAACAGCTTCCCAATCTTCTAAATTTTCATTTAAAACAGCATCAAACACGGTAACATCTTCAAAAGAAGCGTTCATTCCTTGTCCGTAAAAAGGCACAATTGCGTGTGCTGCATCGCCCATTAACACCGTTTTGTTTTGATAACTCCAAGGCGAACATTTTATGGTTCCTAAAGCACCAGTTGGGTTATTTAAAAATTCCTCTTTTATATTTGGAATGATTGCCAAAGCATCTGGAAATTCTTTTTCGAAAAAGGCCGTTATTTTTTCTTCGGATGTTAAGTTTGCGAAATTAAACTCGCCTTCATTATAACTTAAAAAGAGTGTAACGGTAAAACTACCGTCTAAATTTGGTAAGGCAATTAACATAAAATCGCCACGAGGCCAAATATGTAAATGCTGGTTACTTATTTGATGATTTCCGCTTTTATCCGCAGGAATTTCTAACTCTTTATACCCGTGATTTAAGTAGTTTTGAGAATAACTAAATAAGAATTTACGTTCTAAATAATAGCTTTTTCTAAGTGAAGAACCTGCGCCATCTGCTCCGAAAATAACAGTTGCATTTACCTTAAATTCTTCTTTGGTTTTATAATCTTTAAAATGTGCTATGTTGTTTTCTAAATCGACATTTTTACATTTTTTATTAAAATGAATAGTAACGTTTGTATGCTTTTCTGCTTCTGTTAATAACAGTGCATTTAAATCGCCACGAGAAATAGAATTGATGTATTCATTTTCTCTTCCCGAATAATTAGACGCAAACGTATTTCCTGCTCTGTCATGCATTAAACGTCCGTACATGGGTATGCAAATTTCTCTTGCTTGCTCTTCTACTCCACACAAACGCAACGCTTTAAAACCTCTATCTGACAAAGCTAAATTGATAGATCTGCCTGCAGAAATATCTACGGTTCTTAAATCTGGTCTACTTTCATAAACCTCAACTTTAAATCCTCTTTGGGCAAGTCTTAATGCTAGTAAAGAACCACATAAACCTGCTCCGATGATTACTATTTTATCTTTTCTGTTCATTTTTTCAATTGTCAGTTCGAGCGCAGTCGAGAACTAATAATAATCTCTCGACTGCGCTCGAGAAGACATTTTTAATTATTATAACAATCCTTTTAAAATTGAAACCATTCTGTACACATCTTCAAAAGTATTATATAAAGGAGTTGGTGCACAACGGATAACGTCTGGCTCTCGCCAATCTGTAATAATATGGTTTTCTGTTAGTTTTTTATGCAAACTTTTATCGGCCTTTTTAACTTGAATAGATAATTGACAACCTCTTTCTTTTGGGTTTGAAGGGGTAATAATTTTTATATCATCAGAGCCAATTTCATTAATTAAAAACTCGAAATAACCTGTAAGTTTTTCTGATTTCTGACGCAAAGCGTCCATACCCACTTTATCAAAAATATCTAGTGACGCTAAAATTGCTGCCATAGATAATATTGGTGGGTTAGATAACTGCCAACCTTCTGCCCCTTCCATCACATCAAAAGGTTTTCGCATATTAAAACGTGTTTCTTTGTTATGATTCCACCAACCTGCAAAACGCGGTAATTTTTTATTCTTGGCATGTTTTTCATGTACAAACAATCCTGCTAAACTTCCTGGTCCTGCATTTAAATATTTGTAGGTACACCAAGCTGCAAAATCTACTCCAGAATCGTGTAAATTTGGCTGAATATTTCCCGCTCCATGTGCTAAATCTATACCTACTATGCAGTCTTTAGCATGCCCCATCTGAGCGATTCGCTCTAAATCTAAAAACTGACCTGTATAATAATTTACGCCACCAATTAAAAGCAACGCAACTTCATCTCCTTCAAACTCTAAAATGGTTTCTAAATCTTCTATGTTTAATAAGGTTTCTCCTTCTCTTGGTTTCCATTCTATTAAATCGGTTTCATCATCAAAACCATGAAATTTTAATTGAGATTGTACTGCATATCTATCCGAAGGAAAAGCATCCGATTCTATTATAATTTTATATTTTGTTTTGGTAGGTCTGTAAAATGAAACCATTAGCAAATGAAGGTTGGTTGTTAATGTATTCATTACAACAACCTCAACAGGTTTTGCGCCCACTACTTTTGCCATCTTATCAGTTAATAATTCATGGTAATTTAACCATGGATTTTTTGCTTCAAAATGACCTTCTACTCCTAAATTTGCCCAATCTTCTAACTCTTGATTGATATATTCTTTGGTAGCTTTGGGTTGTAATCCTAAAGAGTTTCCTGTAAAATACAACCAATCGTTTCCGTTTTTATCTTTAGGAATGTGAAATTGATTTCTTAAAGGAGCAAGTGGATCTTCTTTATCTTGCTGTTTGGCAAATTCTAAATTATTTTGATATTTCATCAGCTTATAAATGAGTGTCTCCAAATATAAAACAATCCTATTGAGAATTCAATTTTTTGAGTTTTGATTTTTTGTACTTTAGCTGAAAATATTTTATTAATGAAAATTATAAAACCTTTTACGCTACTAATTTTAATTCTTTTTATCTCTTGTAAAAATGAAGCAAAATCAATTACCGAAATTCAAAATATGCACACCCATTTAAAGACAGAATTTGCTCCGGACAAAAGAGTGGAACTGTTTGATATTAATTTTGAAATAGCAGATGATCAACTTATTTTAGAAGGAGAAACTACATCTAAAAAAGCTTTTTCTATACTTTTAGATAGTTTAAAAAACAGACAGTTAACTTTTACAAATAATGTGCGTGTTTTACCTGATACTGCTGTAGGAAACCTACAATTTGCAGTTGCTAGAAATTCGGTCATTAACATTCGTTCTAATCCAAAACATTCTGCTGAATTAGGTACGCAAGGTTTGTTAGGCATGTCTTTAAAAGTGTTGGATAAAAAAGGTGATTTTTACAGAGTTCAAACTCCGGATAATTATATTTCTTGGGTAGATAAAGGCGGAATTACAAGAATGAATAAAAAAGATTTTGATACTTGGAACGCTTCTAAAAAAGTAATTTTTACCAAAAATTTTGGATTTGTGTATGCTGATAAATCAATTAACTCCGAAATTGTTTCTGATATTACCCTAGGCGGATTGTTACAATATATTTCTGAAGATGATCATTTTTATGAAGTAAAATATCCTGATAATAGAATTGGGTTTATTAAAAAAGACGAAGCTATTCTTTATAATTCTTGGATTAAAAACTTAACAGTTTCTCAAGAAAATATTGAGACTACTGCAAAAACAATGATGGGCTTGCCTTATTTGTGGGGTGGAACTTCTAGCAAAGGAGTGGATTGTAGTGGTTTTACTAAAATGGTGTATTTAATGAATGGTTTTATCATTCCTAGAGATGCTTCTCAACAAATTAACGCTGGTAAAATTGTTGACACTGATTTAAATTTTAAAGGTTTAGAAAAAGGTGATTTATTGTTCTTTGGTACCAAAGCTACAGCAACTAAAAAACAACGTGTTGTGCATGTTGGTATTTGGTTAGGAAACGACAAAATGGAATTTATCCATTCTTCTGGAAATGTACATGTAAGCTCTATGGATTCTAAAGAACCTAATTATGATGCATTTAATAAAAACAGGTATTTAGGTAGTAAGCGTTATCTTAATGTTGATGACAAAATGATTGTTGACTTGAAAGATGCGATAAAACGTTAAGAGCTATACGTTAGTTTAAATATGTTTAACAATGAAATTAATACAAAAACGAGGAGAAAAGACTAAAGAATTTGAATTAATTGGTAATGAATTATTTATCAAAGAAAAAAGTTTTTTAAGTGCAAAAGAATGGTCTGTTGATATTGAGAATATTGCTCATCACAAAACAATTGAAACACATTCAAAAAAAGGAGTCAATATTATTGGAATTGCATTTATTTTAATTGCAACTTTATCTTGGGTTGGAGTATTTATTGAGGGAAATCCTAATGGAGAAAAAGACGTAATTATTTGGGGAGGAATTTTCATGCTCTTTTTAGGAATTATTGCTTTAAAAGCACCTATGAATAATACTTTAACTATTAGCACAACTCATGGAAATCTAATTTTTTACTTAGATTCCCCTTCAAGAAGTGAGGTTGAAAAATTTGCTTCAGTTTTAATTGAAAAATCAAAAAAGAGTTTAGTTGAAAAATATGCTAGAGTAGATTTTGATATTCCTGAAGAAACTTTTATCGAACAAATAAATTGGTTATTGAATAATAATTTAATTGATATCAATTTTTACAATGAAAAGAAAAATGAATACAAAATAAATAGACTAATCAAGTAAACACGAAAGCGAACACCATTTATAAAAATTGATAAATTAATGTTTTACTTTACCCAAAAAGCAACTTTTCAATAAACAAATACGTTAGGCGTAATTAAAATAAATAGCGAGGTTATCGAATATTCTCGCTATTTTATCTATATATTTGTATTGTATGATAGAAAAAGCTCCAAAATACAAAGAAGACAACGATACCATTTCTTTAATGGTAGAATTACGATCGAATGGAATTCTAAAAAGTATTCAAGATGAATACCTTTATTGGGATAAAGTTAAATACAAATCAAAAAAATATTCGGCAAATAAACTATGGAACGCAGTTAAACTAGATAGAATATTAAAAGCCAATAGCGTTAAATTCGGAAACTATTCCTTTTCTTTTATTGTTACAGATTTTATGCAAAGAGCTTTACATAAATTTGATATGCATATAGGCGGAACGCTTGGTAGTAATATAGGAATAGCAGAAACTGACAAAACAAAGTATATAATTAGTTCATTAATAGAAGAATCTATTTCTAGTAGCCAAATTGAGGGAGCAAATACTACAAGAAAAAAGGCTAAAGAAATGATTCAGCTTGAAAAAAAACCTAAAAGTAAATCTGAACTGATGATCATGAACAATTATATAACAATGAAATATATTGTTCAAAATAAAGAGAAAGATATAACCACAGAAAATATTCTATACATACATAAACTAATTTCTAATGGAACGTTAGATAGTTCTAATGAAGAAGGTGCTTTTAGAAAGAATGATGATGTTCATGTTGTTGATTATACAAAAGGAGAAATTGTTCATACTCCTCCTTTAAAAAAGGATTTAGAAAAACTAATTGATGAGTTATGTGCCTTTTTTAACAACGATACAACAGATTTTATACATCCCATTATAAAAGCTTGTATTATTCATTTTATGATTGGTTGGATCCATCCATTCACAGACGGAAACGGAAGAACTGCTAGAGCTTTATTTTATTGGTATATGTTAAAAAAAGGCTATTGGTTAACAGAATATTTGTCTATTTCGAAGATAATTCAAGACACAAAAAATCAGTATGAAAAATCATATTTATATACCGAATTAGACGACAATGATTTAAGCTACTTTATTACATACCACATTAAAACAATGGAGAAATCCTATGAAGCTTTAAAAGAATACATTAACAGAAAACAAAAAGAAGTTTTTCAGGCAGCTAAATTCATGAAAATACCTGAAATAAATGAGAGGACAGCTCAAATAATCAAATTATTAAATGGTGACCCCGATAGAGTATTAAGTAATAAAGAAATAGAAACAAGGTTTAATGTTTCTAATTTTACTGCTAGATCAGATTTAAAAACACTAGTAAAACTAGGGTTTCTTGATATAATACAAGTAAATAAGAAAAAACAAAATTTTATTAAATCCGAAAATTTTGATAAAATCATAAAAAAATTAAAATTGTAAAAAAAATACTCGCAACAATACACCTTAACAACTACCTTATGGTGTATTTTTTTTTTAAATTTTAAATCTAGTTTTTACTTACTGATTTTTGTGCGTAAAAACGTTTACTACAATTTAAAAACATTCTAAAAAATAAATTACAAAATAACCATGCATAAAACATTAAAGCAAACTTGCATCCCTATTTTACTCTCTATTGTTTTGTTCAGTTGTCAGAACAATAAAAACAAAAATAATTTTGAATTAAAACAAGGTGATTTACTGTTTCAAAATACAGGAACTGGCGATATTGATAATGCCATTAAAGATGTAACTGCAACTTCATTAGCTAAAAACTATTCGCATGTTGGTATGGCAATGAAAAAAGATGGAAAATGGTTTGTAATAGAGGCGATTCCTGAAGAGGGAGTTTCTCAAACTCCTTTAGTAAAGTTTCTGAACAGAAATAAAAATAAGTTTAACAAATCTGCCACAACGGTTGCAAGACTAGATAACTATTATCAACCTTACATAGATAATGCAATAGCGTATGGAGTAAAAAGAATAAATACGCCTTATGATGAGATTTTTTTATGGGATGACAACTCTTATTATTGCTCAGAATTAGTTTATAAAATGTTTTCTTCTCAAGATTTACCAACAGATGCTATTCCTTTTCTTACGCACCCAATGACGTTTAACGACAGTACAGGAACCCCAATGCCTAGTTGGAAAACTTATTACAAAACACGTAACCAACCAATTCCGGAAGGTATTGAAGGTACAAATCCTAATTTGATGGCTAGCAGCCCTCGTATTAAATTTGTGCATGATTATGAGAATGAATAAAGTATAAAAGTTGTTTGTTGTCAATTACTGTTGCCAATAACGCACAAAATAATCACTTAATCTTCTTTTTTACATTTTGTGTTTCTTACCCAATTTAAGTGAAAAAAGATTTGTTCTTTTATAGACAGATTGCTTCGTTCCTCGAGATGACAACATTTATCAAACTAGTCTAGCCCTGATTGAGCGGTTTGTTTGAGCTCTTTTTTATTCCTTTTTAGGATAAAAAAAGCGAGTAGTGAAAGCAGGAAATAGCTTCAAAAAAAAACACCCTTCAAATTTAAAAACCTGAAGGGTGTTGTTATTTTATAAAGTGAATTAATACTTTCTAAGGTATTTTACTTTTTCTTCTAAGTAAATAGGCGCTTCCGTTCCGTCGTTAATTTTAAACTTGGTTTTAAGCGTTTCTCGCTTGAGAATTTCTTGCTTAAAAACTTCAAAATGTAAATGTGGGCCAGATGACCAACCAATATTTCCACTTTTTGCTATTAACTGACCTTTTGTTACTTTATCGCCTTTTTTAACGACTGCTGTATTGGTGTTAATGTGAGAATAATCTGCAATTGTACCATCGTTATGATAGATTAAAATTACGTTATTATACTCTAAACATCCTTTTGTAACGCATGTTTTTGTGTTAGTATCTACAACTTTAATAACAACGCCTTCTCTTGCTGCATAAATTTCTGTACCAATTGGCATGGTAAAATCTATTGCATTTACTTTCTGATGCGTTTCTATACCATTATAGCCTTGAGACACTTTAAACTTTTTTCCTTTTTTAAAAGGAAGATTGTAAATGTACTCTGCTGCTGCAACGGTATCTTTTGCAACAAGGTCTCCGTAATTATATCTGGTTTTTGAATTATATTTATATCTACCTGCTTTTATTGCTTTTAACGTAGTAATTACAAAGCCTTTTGTTCTTGCAGGAATTACATAAGTTTTAAAGTTTCCGTTTGATGTAGATAAGTTTACCAACTCTAATTCTACTTCTACCGAAACCGGACAAAACTCATTATTATCTGCTAGAAACTCGAACCCATTTTCTGCTTTTTTAAAATAGGTTTTAAAATCTATTTGAGAAAAGGAATTACAAGAAATCAATAAAATAAAAATATATAAATATTTATTCATTTGTTACATTAATACAAAACTCTAAATTTTATGGTTCCTTCAATTTCTCTTAAGGCCTCTAAAACTTCTTTGTTGTATTCTTTATCTAAATCTGTAATTACATACCCAACTTTTGGATCTGTAGATAAATACTGACCATTGATGTTTAGCTCGTATTCTGCTAAAACTTTATTGATTTTAGCCATAACACCTGGCACATTTTTATGAATATGTAAAAAACGGTGTGCATTTGTTTGTCTAGGTAAACGAATATTTGGAAAGTTTACTGCGTCTACAGTATTACCAGAATTAATATACGCCATAATTTTACTTGGTACAAAATCTGCTATATCTCTTTGCGCTTCTTCTGTACTTCCACCAACGTGTGGTGTTAAAATTACATTTGGCAATCCTTGTAACTCTGTAAAAAACTCACCATTTTTTCTTGGCTCAGAAGGATACACATCTACTGCTGCACCCGCTAATTTTCCGCTTTTTAAAGCAGCAACCAAAGCAGGAATATCTACCACAAAACCTCTTGCTAAGTTGACTAAAATTGCGCCATCTTTCATTTGAGAAATTTCTGTTTCTCCTATAAAGTTTTTGTTTGCAGCATTGTCATCTATGTGTAGAGTAACCACATCGGAAAGTGCTAATAAATCTGATAATTTATCTACTTTAGTGGCATTACCTAAGCCTAATGTATCTTCTACATCATAATAGTAGACATCCATACCTAAAGCTTCTGCTAAAATTGATAATTGCTTACCAATATTACCATAACCAACAATCCCTAATTTTTTACCACGAACTTCTCTAGAACCTTCTGCCGTTTTATTCCATTGACCATTGTGAATTTCTGTACTTCTTTGAAAAACACTACGCATTAACATAATAATTTCTCCGATAGCTAATTCTACAACAGAACGTGTATTACTGTAAGGAGCGTTAAAAACAACGATTCCTTTTTCTTTACACGCTTCTAAATCTATTTGTTTGGTACCAATACAAAATGCACTAACTACCATTAATTTATCTGCAGCGTCTACTACTTTTTGCGTAACGTTTGTTTTAGAACGAATACCTAAAACGTGTACGTCTTTTATTTTTTCTATCAACTCATCTTCTGACAAACTTTTAGAAACTGTTTCTACAGAAAATCCATCTGTAGATAACTTTTTAAAAGCATCTGGATGTACATTTTCTAATAATAATATTTTAATTCTATTCTTTGGGTACGATATTTTTCTTGGCAACTTGTTAACGTATAAAAATTCATCTAAACTTGGGGCAATGTGGTCTGCGTTTTCTGTTGTTTTAATTCTAGAAACATTTTCTGTGTAAGCAAAAAACTTATCTGCTACACCAGCTTCTCTAGTAACATAATCACTATACCCATCACCAATAACTTGTATTTCTCCTTCGAGATTCATGTCTTTTAAACACTTTATTTTTCCGTTGTGTTGAGACAATGGATTGTTGGCATCGAAACCAATAATTTCACCATCTTTTGCAAACTCAAAAGTATTTGCATACACTCTTTCTGAAGGTATATTGTATTCTGCTACAATAGGATCTATAAATTCTTTAAAACCACAAGAAATCACATAAATATCATCTGCATAGTTTTCAAAAAACTCTTTATTGCTTTCTATAGATTTTGATACTTGTTTTTTTAAAGCTGCAATTAAATTAGATAAATCTGCTTTATTTGCTTTTAATAACTTTATTCTTCTTTCTAAAGATTCTGTAAAGGATATTTCACCATCAATTCCTAAATTGGTAATGTCTATTATTTCTTGAATAATAGCCTCTTTTTTAGGATTGTTTTCTAATGTTATTTCTGCTAAAACATCTAATGCTTCTACCTTAGTTAAGGTACTGTCAAAATCGAAAATATAATTTCTTTTTGTACTAATCATTACTTAAGAATCTTGGTTGAATTTAAGTGAGTAAATCTACAAATATAGTAGGGAAATAAGAAGCTATTTTAAAGTTTTATGATATCTATTTTATTTATTCTGATAATTTTAAAATTTTTGTATAATAAGACCTTTTCATCCTTAAAAATTATCATATCCTAAAAGAAACACCCACCAAACAACAGGTAACAATTCTACCCAAAAAGAACTATAGTACTTAGACTGTGTAGTTTTAGCTCTCATTAAGAAAATAACCAACAGAAAAAAGAAAAGCATAAAAGGGGTTTTTACCTCTGCAACCGTAGCAACTAGATACTCTAACACTAAAGCAAAAACAAGCAACATAAGGCCCAATTTTCTGGTCTTTTCAACTCCAACTTTTTTAGGAATTGTTTGTAAAGAAATTGCATCGTACATAACGTCTCTAATATCAAAAGGCAATATTAAAACTACCACAATTAAAAATCGTTGTAACATTAATAAAAGTACATTTAAAGAAATTTCTTTTTCTGCATCAACTACAGGAATTAACACTGTAAATCCTGCCCAAACTAAAGCCACAACAATAATTTTTAAATAACTGATTTCTCTTAGATTTTTATCAAACCCACTTAAAAAAGGTACCGCATATAATACGGTTAGCAAACAAAAAGGAATCGCGTAATATAACGTAGGTAAAGGCACTTGATAGGTAAAATAACACAGTGCTATAAAACAGACAAACGAAAAAACTTGAATATTCTGTAAGCCTTTTGCCAAACTTCTATGATGCAGTTTTGCAACTCCTGCATATTTTACAAAATTATACCCTGTTATGGTACCAAAAAAGATAAAATAATTAAGATTACTATTATAAGGAAGATCTAAATAAATTTCGGTAATCCTTAGAAACGCATAAACCGACAATGCAACATGTATACTTGCATTTAAATAAAAATTGAACAGCGTTTTTAAGAATTTCATTTGACAAAAATAGCTTTTATGTTCATAACATTTAAATTTGGTTGATAATTAACTAACTTTTATCAATTTTAAACAAACTTAGAACCTTGTAAAATTCTTATTTTTGTTGCAGAAAAAATCAATCTTTTTTATGTATTTACAACAAACATCTAAAACGATTGAAATATGCATAAATAAAACTTTAGTTAATGAATACAAATTTGTTTCAAAACAGACATATTGGACCTAATAAAAAGGAACAAGAAAAAATGTTATCAACGATAAAAGCGGAAAGTTTAGAACGGTTAATTTACGAAACCGTTCCGGATGATATTCGTTTAGAAAATGAGTTAGATTTAGCGCCTGCAAAGAGCGAATATGAATATTTAGCACATATTAAAGAATTATCTGAAAAGAATAAAGTATTTAAAAGTTATATTGGTTTAGGATATCATGAAGCTATTGTGCCAAGTGTAATTCAGCGTAATATTTTAGAAAACCCAGGTTGGTACACTGCTTATACTCCTTACCAAGCAGAAATTGCACAAGGTAGATTAGAAGCATTGTTAAATTTTCAAACAATGGTTTGTGATTTAACCGGAATGGAATTGGCAAACGCATCTTTATTAGATGAAAGTACGGCTGCTGCAGAAGCAATGGCTTTATTGTATGATATTAGAGAAAGAGCACAAAAGAAAGCGGGTGTAAACAAATTTTTTGTTTCTGAAGAAATTTTACCACAAACCATCTCTGTTTTACAAACTCGTTCTACTCCTATTGGTATTGAATTAGTAATTGGTAACCATGAAGAGTTTGATTTTTCTGATGAATTTTTTGGAGCAATCTTACAATACCCAGGAAAACATGGTCAGGTTTATGATTATGAACAGTTTGTTGCTAAAGCAAATGAAAACAATATTAAAGTAGCGGTTGCTGCTGATATTTTATCACTTGTAAAATTAAAAGCGCCTGCAGCATTTGGTGTTGATGTTGTAGTAGGAACTACACAACGTTTTGGTATTCCGTTAGGTTACGGAGGTCCTCATGCTGGTTATTTTGCTACAAAAGACTGTTATAAAAGAAGTATTCCTGGACGTATTATAGGGGTTTCTAAAGACAAAAACGGAGAGCGTGCTTTGCGTATGGCATTGCAAACAAGAGAGCAACATATTAAAAGAGAAAAAGCGACTTCTAATATTTGTACTGCCCAGGTTTTATTGGCTGTTATGGCTGGTATGTATGCTGTATATCATGGTCAAAAAGGATTGCAATTTATTGCGGATTCTGTACACAACAAAACAAAATTAGTTGCAGATTATTTAGAAAAAGCAGGTTTTAACCAATTAAACACCTCTTATTTTGACACCTTATTAGTAGAAATCGATTGTATTAAATTAAAATCGATTGCAGAATCTTTTAAAGTAAACTTTAATTATGTAGATGAAAAACACATTTCTATCTCTATAAATGAAGCAACTACACAAAAAGACTTAATGACGTTGTTTACTATTTTTGGACAACTTAAAAAGAAACCTGTTTCTTCGGAAGCAGAAAGTGTAGGCGACTTTCATCAAATTTTAACTCAAGAATCTTTTAATGCAGATTTTGAAGTTATACCAGAAAGCTTAATTAGAAACACACCGTTTTTAGAAAACGATGTATTTAACACGTATCAATCTGAAACAGATATGATGCGTTATATTAAAAAATTAGAGCGTAAAGATTTATCATTAAATCATTCTATGATTTCTTTAGGATCTTGTACTATGAAGCTAAATGCAGCTTCAGAAATGCTGCCTTTAAGCAACCCTCAATGGGGAAATATTCATCCTTTTGTGCCATTAAATCAAGCTGAAGGATATCAACAAGTTTTAAAAAGATTAGAACATCAATTAAATGTTATTACGGGTTTTGCTGGCACTTCTTTACAACCAAACTCGGGTGCACAAGGAGAATTTACAGGCTTAATGACAATTAGAGCTTTTCATCAAGCAAATGGAGATTCTCACAGAAACATCTGTTTAATTCCTGCTTCTGCACACGGTACAAATCCTGCTTCTGCAGTAATGGCTGGTATGAAAGTAGTCGTTACCAAAACCGATGAAAAAGGTAATATTGATGTAGAAGATTTACGAGCTAAAGCAATTTTACATAAAGATAATTTGGCTGCTTTAATGGTTACCTACCCTTCTACTCATGGAGTGTACGAAAGAGCTATTAAAGAAATCACACAAATTATTCATAATAACGGCGGACAAGTTTATATGGATGGTGCAAATATGAATGCACAAGTTGGATTAACAAATCCGGCAACTATTGGTGCAGATGTTTGTCACTTAAACTTACATAAAACATTTGCAATTCCACATGGTGGTGGTGGACCTGGTGTAGGACCAATCTGTGTTGCGCCACAATTAGTGCCGTTTTTACCAACAAACCCAGTAGTTGCTACTGGAGGAGAAAATGCGATTACTGCCGTTTCTGCAGCTCCTTGGGGTTCTGCCTTAGTGTGTTTAATTTCTTACGGATATATTACAATGTTAGGCGCAAAAGGATTAACAGATTCTACTAAAAACGCTATTTTAAATGCCAACTATATTAAAGAGCGTTTGCACGGAAACTACAACACGTTGTATTCTGGCGAAATGAATAGAGCAGCTCACGAAATGATTATTGATTGTCGTGATTTTAAACAAAACGGAATTGAAGTGGTAGATATTGCAAAACGTTTAATGGATTATGGTTTTCATGCTCCAACTGTTTCTTTCCCTGTTGCAGGAACTATGATGATTGAACCTACAGAATCTGAAAGTCTTGCTGAATTAGATCGTTTTTGCGATGCCATGATTTCTATACGTGAAGAGATTAAAAATGCCACCAAAGGTGATGATAACAATCCTTTAAAAAATGCGCCACATACACAAGAAATGTTAACTGCCGATGAATGGCACTTACCATACACTAGAAAACAGGCAGCTTTTCCGTTAGACTATATTGCTGAAAATAAATTTTGGCCTACTGTAAGAAGAGTTGATGATGCTTTTGGAGATAGAAATTTAATTTGTTCTTGTATCCCAATTGAAGATTATATTTAAATAACATTTATTAAACTAATAGTTTTTAATAGTTAAAACCGTTTCCTTAAACTGATTTTTTTTCAGGGTTAGGAAACGGTTTTTTTTTATTTATCTTGTATTTTTATTTTTTCATATTTTTTTAAACTCTAATTAACAACAACTTTTCAACTAGAAATGATTTTTATCATAAAAAGCTAAAAGTAAACAAACTACCTTAAATTTATAAACATTATAAATTAAAAATTTCACATAAAATTATTGTTATCGTCATATAATTAGTTGTGCATTTTATTTACATTTAGTCTTTAAAATTAAAACACATTTTATGGAACATATATATAGTAAATGGTATCATCCATACAAACCTGCTACAAAATATAAAAAGAAAGTAGCTTATTTTAGCATGGAATTTGGAATTGACCAAGCTTTTAATATTTACTCTGGAGGACTGGGTTTTTTAGCAGGTTCACATATGCGTTCTGGATTAGAATTAAAACAAAATATGATTGGTATTGGTATGCTATGGAAATATGGCTATTACGACCAAGCAAGAAACGAAGACCAAACTTTAAAAACAGAGTTTAATGAAAAACATTTCGACTTTTTAGAATATACAGGGATTGAAGTAGAAATAAAACTACACGACAACCCAAATGTAAAAGTAAGAGCTTATGTTTTAAAACCAGAGGTTTTTGGCACGGTCCCTATGTATTTTTTAAGTACAGATGTAGATGGAAATGACCACTTGTCTAGAACCATAACCAACCATTTGTATGACCAAAACCAAGTAACAAGAATCTCTCAAAGTATTGTTTTAGGAATTGCTGGTGCCAAGGTAGTAGAAATTTTAGGAGGCGCAGATACCTATCATTTAAACGAAGGACATGCCTTGCCTGCTTTTTATTATTTAAGAGACAAAGGCGTTACCAAAGAACAAATGGTATTTACAACACATACGCCAGAAAAAGCAGGAAACGAAGAACGAGATGCACGTCATTTAAACAGATGTGGCTTCTTTGGAAGAACACTTTCTGAAGAAGAATTACACAAAGAAATGGTTAACGGCGGTATGATTAATTATACCATTGCTGCATTACGAATGGCTAGAAAAGCAAATGGAGTATCTAAACTTCACGCCATCGTTGCCAACGATATGTGGAAAGATTACGAAGGTATTTGTGAAATCATTCCGATTACAAATGCTCAAAATCAAAAATTTTGGCAAGATGAAACCATTAAAAAGTCTTGGAAAAAAGGAAATGCTACTGCCTATAAAAATAAAAAATCGCAGTTAAAAAGCGAACTTTTTGAAGAAGTTTACAAACAAACTGGAAAAAAACTAGATCCTAATGTGTTAACCATAGTTTGGGCTAGACGTTTTGCAGGGTATAAAAGAGCTGATTTACTTTTACATGATTACGATCGTTTTAAAAGGTTAATTCATAATGAAAAATACCCTGTACAAATTATTTGGGCAGGAAAACCTTATCCGTTTGATTATGGTGCCATAGACACCTTTAACCATTTAGTATATCAATCTAAACAAGAACCTAATTTAGCAGTGCTAATAGGGTATGAAATAGGCTTGTCTAGAAAATTAAAATGCGGTTCTGATGTTTGGTTAAACACGCCAAGAATTACACGTGAAGCTTCTGGTACAAGTGGAATGACAGCAGCCATGAATGGTTCTGTAAACGTATCTACGGATGATGGTTGGATTCCTGAATTTAAAAAAGATGAAGAAAATTGTTTTGTATTGCCTGCACTAGATCATCTTTTACCAACATACGAGCAAGATAAAATAGACACCGATAATTTATACAATATTTTAGAAAACAAAGTTTTACCTACGTATTACGACGCTCCTAAAACTTGGCAAAAAATAGTTTTTAAAGCCATGGATGATGTTATCCCTGAGTTTACAACCCAAAGAATGGCTGATGATTATTATAAAAAATTATTTTAGAAAAACTAAACTTAAGTCGACAAAGATTAATTAAAAAAAGCCCAAACAATTAACTGTTTGGGCTTTTTTTAATTTATATCACTTTACTTATACGCTCTGCTTTAAAACATTTGCAATAATCATTTTTGCATGAATGCGAGAATTTTCTATAAACCATTTGTGAGTTTCCATTCCTCCACAAATAACTCCCGCTAAATAAACACCTTTCACGTTGGTTTCCATAGTCTTATCATTATACGTAGGAATTTTCTTTTCATCCTTAGAAAAAGAAACTCCTATTTCATCTAAAAGTGTAAAATTTGGCTTGTAACCAGTTAACGCCAAAACAAAGTCGTTTTGCAAAGTTTCTACACCTTCTTTTTTATTTATAACAATAGTATCTTTAGTTATTTCTTTAACTGTAGTATTATAATAAACCTTAATACTACCTTCTTCTATTCTGTTGATGATATCTGGTCTCACCCAATATTTTACACGTTGCCCTACTTCTGCACCTCTAATAACCATAGTAACCTCTGCTCCTTTTCTATAGCATTCTAAAGCCGCATCTACAGACGAATTACTTGCTCCAATAACCGCTAATTTTTGTCCTGCATAAAAATGTGGATCATTATAATAATGAGACACTTTTGATAAATTTTCTCCCGGCACATTTAATGTATTCGGAATATCGTAAAAGCCCGTAGCGATAATTAAATTTGCAGACTTGTATGAATTTTTATCAGAAACAACAGTAAACTCATTTGCTGTCTTAGAAACTGAAGTTACTTTTTCAAATAAATGAATATTCAATTTATTTGATGTAGCAATTCGCCTATAATACTCTAAAGCTTCGCTCCTTCTGGGTTTTGCTTCTTTACTAATAAACGGAATTTCATCTATTTCTAATTTTTCTGAAGAAGAAAAAAACTGCATGTTTACAGGATAATTATATACCGAATTAACAATAGGTCCTTTTTCTATAATTACATAAGACAATCCTTTTTTTTGAGCCTCTAAACCACAAGCAATGCCAATGGGTCCACCACCAATAATAACAATATCAAAATATCTCATAGGAATAAATACTCTCTTAATTTTTATAAAAAATATCTTCTAAACTTACCACTTCTTCGTCTTTTCTACGTCTAAAAACTTGGTTTGCTTTTATGTCTGCAATAGAAGCCACTCCCATAGCTGCAACAACTTCTTTTACAGCTTCAATAGTTTTATGGTGGTAATTTTTAACACGTACATTTTTCTTTTCTACCACCAATGCTTTTACCAAATCATCATCTTGCGTAGCAACACCAACAGGGCAAGTATCTAAATTACATTCTCTTGCCTGTATACAGCCTAAACTTAACATAAAACTTCTTGCCATACCCACTGCATCTGCTCCTAAAGACAAGTATTTTATAATATCGAAAGCATCTATAGCTTTACCAGAAGCAATAATTTTAATTTGATCTTTTAATTGATGCTTTATTAAAAGTTTATTTACAAAAACCAATCCTTCTACAAGTGGCGTACCAATATAATTTGTAAATTCCATTGGCGCAGCACCAGTACCACCTTCTCCTCCATCTACAGAAATAAAATCTGGGTAATTATTGGCATCTGCAAATGCTTGCATCATGGTTTCTATTTCTTCATTATTACCCACACAAAATTTAATTCCTACGGGTTTACCGCCAGATAAATCTCGTACTTTCTGTATAAAAACAATCATTTCTTG
The DNA here is from genome assembly GCF_038024105.1 of Polaribacter butkevichii. Classification (NCBI taxonomy): domain Bacteria; kingdom Pseudomonadati; phylum Bacteroidota; class Flavobacteriia; order Flavobacteriales; family Flavobacteriaceae; genus Polaribacter; species Polaribacter butkevichii. The sequence continues at coordinate 3,414,739 of NZ_CP150661.1, read as the reverse complement.
ATAATTAGAAAATGCAGAATGACCTGGAGGCGAATCTACTTGTGTCCCAGGCTCTACAGAACGAATTTTCGCAATTTCTTCTGTGTTTTTTACGGCAGGTAAAATTCCTCCATGACCTGGTTTTGCTCCTTGAGAAAACTTAATTTCTATCATTTTTACTTCTGTACGAGTTGCATTCGATTTAAAAACTTCGTCATCAAAAACACGTTTTCCATCTACTGATTTTCCTGCACCAAAATACCCTGTACCAACTTGAAAAATAACGTCTCCACCTTGCAAATGGTAAGGAGATATTCCTCCCTCTCCTGTATTATGAGCAAAACCACCCATTTTTGCTCCTTGGTTTAATGCCATAATTGCATTTTTACTCAAAGAGCCAAAAGACATAGCAGAAATATTGATAATTGAACCTTCATACTTTTGAGTACATTTATCAGAACCAAAAACAATTCTTTCTCCTGCTATATGATGATGATCTTTAGGAAATAAAGAATGTTTTACAAACTCATAGCCTTTTGCATATACATTATGCTGTGTACCAAAAGGAACGGTTTCTTTAGATAATTTAGATCGCTGATACACAATACTCCTTTTTTCTCTATTAATGGGTGTACCGTTTAAATTATCTTCTATAAAATATTGTTGAATTTTATCTCTTTCATCTTCAAAAAACCAACGTAATCTTGCAATTACTGGAAACGCTCTTAATAATGAGTGCGTAGTTTGTAAACTATCGTAAATTGCAAGTAAGGTAAGTAATCCAGAAATGGAGACTAAAATGATGGTTCCTGTTTGGGGTATAAAGTAAACTAAAACTCCGCATAAAATAGTGATTCCTATAAAAACAGAAAGTATGGTATTTCTCATTATATAATGGTTATTTAAAAAAGACTTTAAAAATAGTCATTTAGTACGATATTTTGCACTAGCCTTACAAATAGTTTGCGTTAAGGATTGCAGCGGCATCCTTTTTGCTTTTTCTGCAAAAAGATATAGCGAAAAGCCTGACCTTTAGGGAACGCCCATATACAGACAAACTGAGTTCTTAAATTAATGAAATACAGCATTAAGTACATGGCAAAAAAAACTCCAACAAATAAATGTTGGAGTTTTAAATATGTTGAAAATTCTAAAAAGATTATTTTTTGAATTTTGCGTATTTCGTTTTAAATTTATCGATACGTCCTGCAGCATCAATAAGTTTAGATTTACCAGTGTAAAATGGGTGAGATGTTCTTGAAATCTCTAATTTTACTAAAGGATACTCAACACCATCAACTTCTAATGTTTCTTTAGTGTCTACAGTAGAACGTGTTAAAAATACATCTTCGTTAGACATGTCTTTAAATGCTACCATTCTATAATTTTCTGGATGAATTCCTTTTCTCATTTTATTATATTTTAATACTTTAATGTTATGTTTGCATGAGTAAAGTTGGTAAAGCTCACTCTGTTCTCTAAATAGTTGTTTTTTACTATTTTGAGGATGCAAATTTAACTATATTTTTTAATTAACAAATAAATATTTTGTTTTTATTTGGTCTAACCATCACAATAGTTACTTTTACACTTGTTTTTACCTATAAATAGTGGTTTTTCATCACTTTACTTAATTCGTAAAAAGACTAAAAATTAAATATAAAAAATTTAAAAATGAAAAATAGTACTTTATTTGTTGCTTTTTTAGCGTGTTTTCTGCTAATTACATCTTGTTCTGATGTGTATAAATTCAGCCTAAATCATAAAAAACAAGTTGCTTTAAATTCTAATATTGATGTAACTCTTAAAGAACAAGAAGACAAACCGATAAATAGTGTTCAGTTTTTTGTGAATGGTAAAGAAATTTCTTCTGAAGGAAATACAGTTTCTATTAACACAACAGATTTAGGTGTTGGTAAGCATCAAATTTCTGCATTGGTTTTTTATCCTGAAAAAACAAAAAAAGAAAATAGCTTTTTTGAGGTTTTAGCTGATAAAGCGCCTGTAGTATATGGATACAATATTGTAAATGAATATCCGCATGATAAAACTGCGTATACACAAGGTTTAGAATATCATGATGGTTTTTTATATGAAACTACAGGTCGTAGAGGACAATCTACTTTAAGAAAGGTTGAAATTAAAACAGGTAAAGTTGTACAATCCGTAGATTTAGATAAAAAATATTTTGGAGAAGGAATGACCATTTTTAATAACAAAATATATTGGTTAACATGGCAGGCTAAAAAAGGATTTGTATATAATTTAGAAACCTTTAAACAAGAAAAAGAGTTTACCTATAATAATAGTGCAGAAGGTTGGGGATTAACACATAATGGAAAAGAACTAATTAAATCTGACGGTACGTCTAAAATTTGGTTTTTAGATCCTGAGACTTTAAAAGAACAAAAATCGATTCAGGTTTACACTAATAAATACGCGGTAGATAACTTAAATGAGTTAGAATTGATTAACGGAAAAATTTACGCCAACAAATATCAGCAAAACGCTATTGTTATTATAGACCCAAAAACGGGTGTTGTAGAAGGTATTGCAAATTTAAAATCTTTAAAAACAGAAATGGAAAAAACACAGAAGTTAGTTCCGCAAGACGAAGTTTTAAACGGAATTGCTTTTGATGAAGAAAACAACCGCCTTTTTGTAACTGGTAAACATTGGGGTAAATTATTTGAAATTGAATTAATTAAAAAACAATAATTGAATTAATTAAAAGTTCTATTGTTTAGATCATTACATAATAACATTAGATTGAGCGTAATTGAGACCTTAATACAATCTCTTAACTGCACTCGAGCAAACAGAAACTAAATATATGCGTTACTTTATTTCTTTTATTATTTGTATTGCCTTTATCTCTGTAAGTTCTTGTAGAAAAGATTTTAATACAACGCCAAGTTTTGGTGCATTAGAATTCTCTAAAGACACCGTTTTTTTAGACACAGTATTTACAAATATTGGTTCATCAACATACAATTTAAAGGTTTATAATCGTGGAAGCAATGCTATTACAATTCCAGAAATTAAATTAGAAAACGGCACAAATTCTAACTACAGATTAAATGTAGACGGAATACCAGGTAAAGATTTTAAAAACATTGATATTCTTGCTAAAGACAGTATTTTTATTTTTGTAGAAACCACTATTGATGCTAACAATGTTGTAAATCCATTATACACAGACAAGATTTTGTTTGATAACGGTACCAACCAACAAAAGGTAGATTTAGTTACTTTAGTACAAGATGCAAACTTTATCTATCCTGGTAAAGATGCAATCTCTATGAAAATAGATAGTTTAACTTTAAACGGAGAGCCTACAACTTTAAAAGGTCGTTTTTTAACCAACACCGAATTAACTTTTACAAATGTAAAACCAACCGTTATTTATGGTTTTGCCGCAGTACCAGCTAACAAAACATTAACCATAGAAGCCGGAGCAAAAGTTTATTTTCATGATAATTCTGGTTTAATTGTAGATGATAAAGGAACCCTAAAGGTAAACGGAACACTTTCTGATAAAGTAATTTTTGAAGGTGACAGGTTAGAGCATTCTTTTAGTGAAACTGCAGGACAATGGGGAACTATTTGGATGCGTGCAGGAAGCAAAAACAATGAAATAAACCACGCTATTATTAAAAATGGAATTATTGGTGTTTTGGTTGATAGTATTGGCACACCTTCTACCCCAACTCTAAAACTACAAAACACAGAAATTTACAATCATTCTAGCTACGGAATTCTAGGTAGAGAAACCAATATAGAAGCAAACAACGTGGTTGTTGGTTCTGCAGGTCAGGTTTCTTTAGCGGCAACTGTTGGCGGTACTTATAATTTTACGCATGCTACATTTGCCAACTATTGGAACAATGGCTTACGTCAATTACCTGCTGTTTTGGTAAATAACTTTTTTACCTATACAGATGCTTCTGGACAAGAGATAATTGAAACCAGAAATTTACAGGCTGCCAACTTTACCAATTGTATTTTTGATGGAAATAATAACATAGAGTTTGTTTTAGACAAAGTAGATGGTGGCGGAATATTTAATTATAATGTTAGCAACTCTATGATTAAATTTAATGATACTAATGACTCTTTTATAGACAATGAAGCCTTAGATTTTACCAGTACTTCTTACCAAGACATCATTTTAAATGGAAACGCTGATTTTAGAAATACTCAAAAAAATGATTTTATTATTGGCGAAAAATCTGACGCTATTAACAAGGCAAAATCAACTGGTATTACTACGGATATTTTAGGTGTAGACAGAACTACAAATGCAGATATTGGTGCATACCAACATATTGTTTTTGAGAAAGAAGAGTAACTTCTATTCTTTTAATTGTATCCTAATTATTTTAAGTAAATTGCTTCTTTAAATTTTTACAAATGAAAAATGTAGTTATTACAGGAACAAGCCGAGGAATTGGTTTTGAACTTGCCAAACAATTTGCAGAAAAAGGGCATCAAGTTTTAGCCTTATCTAGAAATACAAAACCACTTTTAGACTTTAATCATAAAAATATTACGATAATTTCTGTTGATTTATCAATAAATTCAGATTTAGAAAAGGTAACTCATTTCATCAAAAAAAGCTGGAAGCAAGTTGATATCTTAATCAATAACGCTGGAAGTTTAATCAATAAACCTTTTACCGAATTATCTTCGGATGATTTTTTAGAAGTCTATAAAGTAAATGTTTTTGCTGTTGCGGAAATTACCAAGTTAATGATTCCATTTCTACAGAAAGGAAGTCATGTGGTAACAATTAGTTCTATGGGCGGAATTCAAGGAAGTTTAAAATTTCCTGGTTTAGCTGCTTATTCATCCGCCAAAGGCGCTGTAATTACTTTATCAGAATTACTAGCAGAAGAATACAAAGAACAACAAATAGCTTTTAATGTTTTGGCTTTAGGTGCTGTACAAACAGAAATGTTAGAAGAAGCTTTTCCTGGATACGTTGCACCAATATCAGCTACAGAAATGGCAAACTATATCTTTGATTTTTCTTTAACAGGTAATAAGTATTATAACGGAAAAGTATTACAAGTTTCATCTACAAATCCGTAAAAAGCGTATCAATTGAGTTCTAATTATCAAAATTTCGTTCCGCCAAAAGCAATTCCTTTTATAGAATTCCTGATCAATGATCATAATTTTACCTTAAAAATTGTAAATCAGAGAGAAACAAAACATGGCGATTTTAGAAAACTACCAAACGGACAATTTCAAATAACCGTTAACAACAACCTAAACAAATATCAATTTTTGTTAACCTTAGTGCATGAAATTGCGCATCACGTAACACATCAAAAATTTGGAAGAGTACAACCACATGGTAAAGAATGGAAAATGATCTTTCAGCATTTAATGTTGCCATTTTTACGTCCAGAAATTTACCCAATGGAAATGCTTCCTTATTTAGCCAAGTATTTTAAAAATCCAAAAGCAAGTACAGATGCTGATGTAGATTTATCTTTAGCTTTAAGAGGAAATGTAGCCGAAACTGGTAAGAATTTTATTTTCGAAATACCTTTTGGAAGTTTGTTTGTCTTTAAAAATACTATTTACAAAAGAGGTAATAAACGCAGAACACGTTTTGAATGTTTAAATATGAGTAATAATAAGGTGTATTTATTCAATCAGAATGTAGAAATAGAATTCTATAAAAACGACTAAAAGTATTACGGTTTCTGAATTTATTTTATAAGAAACTCAATAAAAAAAGCTTCCAAATAGGAAGCTTTTTTTATTTAATATTCTCTTTTAATAAACAGTGTATCTAAACTCATTTCTTTTTGCAACCAGGTTCTTAATTCTTTTTCTTTAAACTGAATAATACTATCTGGTATACTTGTATTCCATTTTATAATTGCCATTGGTATGGTATCTATTTCTATAAAATCTTTAGAAGACAATACTCTTGCAAAACCAATTTCTCTAATATCTTGATATCTAATTTTAGCATCCTTTACAACAGTACTAAAAGCGATTGCTTTGTTACTCTCACCCAACACACCTTGCTCTAATCTATAGTTTAAATTAGATACGGTTCCTCTTAAATCTTCAATTTCTTTTTGAAGTCCGGCAATTATATTTTTACTTTCCGCTAACTCTTGCCTTTTATCATTATATGCCGTTGTAATTAAATCGAAACTCTTGGTATCACTTCCTTTAATATCTAACTTAAAATCTTTTATATTTTTATACTGATCATTATTTCTTAGCTGATTGTACAATACGTTTACTGTACTTTCTGGCACTTCATTAAAAAAGTTAAGCTTTAGTACTTTATCAGATATTAAAGGCTCTTGCTCTATTAATTGTAATTCGGTAATTGTTTTAATTTCAGAATTTACAAACTTCTTTAGTTCAGAAGTCATTCTGCTTTCATTTAAAGCATGTATAAATGTATAAAAAGCAGGTATCATTACTGCAATACCCACAACTGTTGCAACAGTTGCATATCGTTTTCTTCTGGCTGCATTTGCATATTTATGCATTGGAAAACTCAACAGTTTTAACACTAAAAATGTTGCCAAAGCAATAAAGATAGTATTAATAGTAAATAAATACATTGCTCCAAAAGCATACGTAAACCCTACTGAATCTCCAGAAAACCCTTTTGCCAATCCATAACCAGCAGTACATAAAGGCGGCATTAAAGCGGTAGCAATTGCTACTCCAAAAATTACCGAGGCAACGGTCCCCTTTTTTGTTCTTGCAACCATTAATGCCAAACCACCAAAAAAGGCAATTAATACATCTCTAATATCCGGTTTTGTTCTACCTAACAACTCTGAGGTGTCTTCGCTTAATGGAAAAAAATAGAAAAAGACAAATGACGCTAATAAACTTAAAACAATCATTGTAGCAAGACTTACTAACGATTTTTTAAAAACATCAATATCATTTATTGCAAAAGCACTACCAATACCAAGAATAGGCCCCATTAATGGCGATATTAACATGGCACCAATTACAACTGCAGTAGAATCTGCATTCAACCCAATAGAGGCCACAAATACAGCAAAAATAAGAATCCAAGCTGTAGCTCCTTTAAAAGGAATATCTGCCTTAATAGCTTCTATAGTTGCTTCATGATCTGTATCATGTCTAAAATCTAAAAGTTCTTTTAAATATTTTTTGATACTAGAAAGTAATCCTATAGCACCATCTTTTACATCTTGCTTAGATTGATCTGCTGTTTCATCAATTAAATTCTTTTCTTCCATAATTACTAATTTCTAAGGAGTGAAAGATACAAAAAAAGTTGTCTGAAAATAATTTTTATAATTTTACTCAAAAAAAATACAGATTACCATTTAAAAAAAGTTATTATACAAAAAAAGCACTTCATAAATGAAGTGCTTTTTGCGGTCTGGACGGGACTCGAACCCGCGACCCCCTGCGTGACAGGCAGGTATTCTAACCAGCTGAACTACCAGACCGTTGCTTTTAGCGGCTGCAAATATAACATCTTTTTTGTATAAAAAAAACTTTCTTCTCTTTTTCTGTTATTTTTTTTATCTATAATTACTAGACAATAAAAAATTAACACTTTTTAAAAAAAAAGGAATGTATTTTAAAGTACAACCTATTCTAAATATTTATAAATAAAAAAAGCTTCACAAAAAATGTGAAGCTTTTTAAGTGACCGGGCTGGGGCTCGAACCCAGGACCCTCTCCTTAAAAGGGAGATGCTCTACCAACTGAGCTACCAGGTCTTTAGTTTTTTATCTTATTGCCTGAAAAGATATTTTTTTTTAATCAAGATAATCATTTTTTTAAAGTGATTATCTTATAAAAAAAACTTCACATTTCTATGAAGTTCTTAACTTATTGTGACCGGGCTGGGGCTCGAACCCAGGACCCTCTCCTTAAAAGGGAGATGCTCTACCAACTGAGCTACCAGGTCAATTTATTTCCTTTTTAGCGGCTGCAAAGATATGCTTTATTTTAAATAAACCAAATCTATTTATATCTTTTTTCATTTAAATACGCCTCTCTAACTTTCTTAAATAAATTAGACGAATACACAAAACTTACAACAGCCTCATTATCAGTTTTAAATATATCTTCACTAGTTCCTTCCCAAGCTTTTTTACCATCCTTTAAAAAAATTATTTTTTCTCCAATTTCCATCACAGAATTCATATCATGGGTATTAATTACAGTTGTAATTTTATATTCATCTGTAATTTCTTGAATCAATTTATCTATTACAATGGCAGTACGAGGATCTAAGCCCGAGTTAGGTTCATCACAAAACAAGTATTTAGGATTCATAACAATGGCTCTTGCAATGGCAACTCTTTTTTGCATTCCACCAGATAATTCTGCAGGTAATTTTTTATTTGAATTTTCTAAGTTGACTCTTTTTAAAACAAAGTTTACACGCTCTAACATTTCCTCGAAAGGTTTATTTGTAAACATTTTTAATGGAAACATCACATTTTCTTCTACGGTTTGAGAATCAAACAATGCACTCCCCTGAAAAACCATCCCAATTTCTTGCCTCCATTGTTGTTTTTCGTTTTCTGTAAATTGCGTATTAATTCTTCCATCAAAAGCAATAGTCCCTTCTTCTGGCATGTGTAAACCAATTAGTGACTTTATAAATACTGTTTTACCAGAACCACTTTCACCAATGATTAAACTTGTTTCTCCAGGTAGAAAAGTAGCTGTAATACCTTTTAATACTTTTACGTCTCCAAAACCTTTATGTAAATTATTTACTTCTATCATTTTTTAGGTTAAAAGCATTTGAGTTAAAAAATAATTTGCAATTACAATTAAAATAGTTGTCCAAACCACCGCTTGTGTACTTGCTTTACCAACAGCTATAGAACCTCCTTTTACATAATAACCATGATAAGATGGCACAGTAGCTATTAAAAACGCAAAAATTAAAGTTTTAATAATAGCATATGTTAATAAAAATGGATCAAAATCGGTTTGTATACCTTCTATATAGTCTGCTCCAGAAAAAAGACCAGATAAAACACCTGTAACCCAGCCTCCTAAAATACCTAAAAACATACCTAATGATATTAAGAAAGGATAAAAGAAAACGGTTGCTAAAACTTTAGGTAACACCAAATGACTTAGTGCATTTATACCCATAACTTCTAACGCATCAATTTGTTCTGTAACACGCATTGTACCAATACTAGATGTTATATAAGACCCTACTTTACCCGCTAAAATAATAGAACAAAAAGTAGGTGCAAACTCTAAAATAATAGAACGTTTTGCAGCAAAACCTATTAAAGATTTCGGAATAAATGGATTGTCTAAGTTTAAAGCCGTTTGCAATGCAATTACACCTCCTATAAAAAAGGAAATAAACATTATTATACCTAAAGACTTTAAGCCTAAATCATCAATTTCTTTTAGTAAAGCCTCATAAAAAACCTTTCCTTTTTGCGGTTTTTTAAAAACTCTACCTAACATCATAAAATATTTACCAATATGTTCTAGGTAATTCATTCATTTTAATTTTGTGCTAAAGTATTAAAATATCATTAATAGAAAGTTAAATTGACCATATCAAAACAAAAAATAATTACTTTTGATCAATAATTTAATTATACCCTTATGAAATTCAAATTTATTTTTAGTTTAATCTGTTTATTTATTTTTTCAGGAAACACAAAACTAACATCACAAAATAAAAAACCAAAATTGGTAGTTGGTATTGTTATCGACCAAATGAGATATGATTATTTAACTAGGTTTGCTGATAGATATGGGAAAGACGGATTTAATAGAATTTTAAAAGATGGATTTTCATTAGAAAATGCACATTACAACTATATACCAACATATACGGCTGTTGGTCACACCTCTATTTATACAGGAACCACACCAAGTGAACATGGTATTATTTCTAATAATTGGTATGATAAATACCTTAAAAAATCTATTTATTGTGTAGATGATGCTACTTTTAAAACCGTTGGTAATGATGGTAATTATGGTCAAAAATCTCCAAAGAGACTTTTTACATCAACCATAACAGACCAATTACATTTAGCGCAAAACATGCATGGAAAAACAATTGGGGTTTCTATAAAAGATCGTTCTGCTATTTTGCCTGCAGGTCATACTGCAAATGGAGCTTTTTGGTATGATGGCCGTAATTTTAACACTTGGGTTACCAGTACTTTTTACATGAATGAACTGCCACAATGGGTAAAAGATTTTAACACTAATAATAAAGCCGATGATTATTTAAATACTCCTTGGAAAACACTTTACAACATTGACACCTACACAAACAGTAGAGCGGACAATAATATTTTTGAAGGAAAATTAAAAGGGCAAAAAACACCTACTTTTCCTAAAGACTTAAAAGATTTACGTACAAAAAACGGAAATTTCGACTTAATAAAAACGGTTCCTTCTGGGAACACTTTTACTGCCGATTTTGCAAAAGCGGCAATTATAGGTGAAAATCTTGGTAAAGGGGAGTATACAGATTTTTTAGCTGTTAGTTTTTCTCCAACAGATTACGTGGGTCATAAATATGGCGTTTCTGCTGTAGAAACAGAAGATACTTATTTACGTTTAGACAAAGATTTAGCTGACTTTTTTAAATTTCTAGACCAACAAGTTGGAAAAGGTAACTACACTTTATTTTTAACAGCAGATCACGCAGCTGTACACGTACCTGCCTATTTACAATCTTTAAAAATTCCTGCTCATTATTTAAACATAAAAAAGTTTAACGAATTTGTTATAGAAACTACTAAAAAGTATTTTAATTCTGATGAATTGATAGAAAACGTTTCTAACTATCAAATATTTTTAAATAAAGAAAAAATAGCGTCTTTAAATTTAGATGCAAACACAGTGGCTCAAAAATTAGCTGATGAAATTATTAATTTTGATGGCATTTACAAAGTAGTAACAGCAAGAACTTTACAAACCACACATTTTTCTTCTGGCATATTAAATTCGCTTCAAAACGGATACAATCAAAAATTATCTGGAGACGTCTTTATGATTCCAAATCCAGCCACTTTAATTAGCGCAAGAACAGGTACAAGCCATGGTTCTGGTTATTCTTATGATACACATGTACCAATTATTTTCTATGGAAATGGTATTAAACAAGGTTCGTCATCAAAAAGATACAATATTACAGATATTGCACCAACAATTGCCAACCTATTAAATATTGAATCTCCTAACGGTACAAATGGAGTTGTAATTGATGAAGTTTTAGAAAAATAAAAATGTAGAATTCTATTAATAATTTTTAATAGTTAAGTTTTAATCCTCATATAAATCTGTATTTTCTTAAACTAGAATTTTATAATTCTTTAGATAAGAAAATACAGATATCTTTATTTAACCCTCAAAAAGAAATTGATATTTCTGATTTTAACGAAGAAATATTTATCATAAAAATTCAGTGTGATAGTAAAAAGGCAATTGTAAAGAAATTTATCAAACTTTAAAAACCGAACTATTTTGATGTTTTTTTATCGCCTTTCTAGAAAGGATAATTCCAATTGCTAAAGAAACAAATGCCCCAATAGAAATTCCTGGAATAAAGTTAATAAAAAGGAAAAAGTCATAGGCGCCATGAAACAACGTTGCAAAGAACAAGCCTGTTAAATTTAAAACAATTCTATTTTTAGAAAACTTAGCTCTCCCCATAAAGTACCCCATTAAAATAGCAAAAGTTGCATGCGCAGGTACTGCTGTAAAAGCTCTAATTATTCCGGTAGAAACCCCATGCTGAAAAACATACAATACGTTTTCTAAAGTAGCAAACCCCATAGAAACCATAACAGCATAAACGATTCCATCAAAAGACTCGTTATACTCTTTATTTCTTTGCGCATAATACCTAACAATTACATATTTAGAAAACTCCTCTACCAACGCAACTACTACAAATGCTTTCAAAAACTGTTGTAAAACACTTGTATTATCTAATAAAGGAATAAAATTACTTGCAAATCCTCCCAAAATTACCGTTAACAAAACACTAGCAGTTGCGCCTAAAAGAAAGTTTTTAAACAAAAAACCAATAGGTTCTTTTTCAAATTTATCTTTAAAATAAATATAGAGTATAATTATTGTTGCAGGAGCAATAGCAAGAAAAAGTAAATGCATTTTTTTATTTTTTTGGCAAGAAAATTTCTGCCATCATACAACGTGCACTTCCTCCTCCACAATACTCAATGGTATCTAAAGAACTAGAAATAATTTTACAATGATTGTTTATTTGTGCTTTTTGAGATTGTGTTAAACAGTTAAATGCTGCTTGACTCATTATTAAAAATCGTTCATCATCTTTACCACGAACTTGTAACATATTACCAGCAAAATTATTTACCTGCTCTTCTGTAATATCTATTACTTTTTTACCATCTTCTTTTAAATGCTTCAACACATTTTTACGTTCTGCTTTATCATCTATTGATGCCAGACAAATTATAGCCAACGTTTCTGCAACACACATCATAACATTCGTGTGATAAATAGCTTCTCTTTTACCGTTTACGGTTTGATTTGCCGTAAAAACAACCGGAGTGTATTCAAAATCTTCACAAAACTCTATAAACAACTCTTCATCTGCTCTAGGAGAAAGTGCGCAATATGCTTTATTATTTTCTCTATCCAAACAAATGCTTCCGGTACCTTCTAAAAAGACATCATCTTCTTCTGCAGAAGTGTAATCTACTATATTTTCTATTAAAAAACCTTCCTTTTCTAATTCTTCTAAAACATCTTCACGTCTTTCTAAACGTCTGTTTTCTGCAAACATTGGGTACATTGCAACCGTACCGTCTGCATGAAAAGAAATCCAATTATTTGGAAAAATAGAATCTGGAGTATCAGAATCATTTGTATCAGAAACTACAATTACATGAATTCCAAAACTGCGTAATTTTTCTACAAAAGTATCAAACTCAACTTGGGCTTTAGCATTAATTGTTGATGGAAGTGCATTATCAATTTCTTTTTGATAATAGTTATTCACAGCAGTTTGCTCATTCATCCTAAAATTGATAGGACGAATCATTAATATTGTATTTGTAGTTTGATTCATTTAGCTCATTATATTTAATACAAAATTAGACTTTTTTATGGAAGTACAAATAAGTAAAATTGAGTATTTAAAATTAGTTTTGTTTAACCTTATTGAAAAAAAATTTAACATTTTTTTAATTTATTTTGTTTAACTTATTTGTATTATTGCTAAACAAATAATTTAACTCAAAAAATTTATCCAATGAAAACATTATCAAAATTAGTCACTTTTGTATTATTGCTATCATTATTTACTTCTTGTAGTAGTGAAGAAACTTCTATAAAAACAAATACAATTGTTGATGTGGCAGTAAACTCTAATTTAAGTAGTTTAGTTGCAGCTGTAACTAAAGCCGAATTAGTTAATACTCTTAACGGTCCTGGACCATTTACCGTGTTGGCACCAACAAATGAAGCATTTGCTGAGTTTTTAAGTGAAAATAATTTTAATTCTGTTGACGACGTACCAAAAGAATTATTAACTCAAATACTTTTAAACCATGTAATAGATGGTAGTTTAAAATCTACAGATTTATCAACAGGTTATGCAAATACAAAAGCAACAAGCAATGCCTCTAACACACTAATGTCTATTTATATTAACACAGATGGAGGAGTTAAATTTAATGGAATTTCTACAGTTACAACCGCAAATATTGATGCTGATAATGGAATTGTTCATGTAATAGATAAAGTAATTGCACTACCAACAGTAGTAACTTTTGCTACCGCAGACTCTAACTTTTCTGTACTAGTAGAAGCACTCACAAGAAGTGATTTAGACACAGATTTTGTAAGTATTTTATCATTACCAGCATCAAGTAACACAGCACCATACACAGTGTTTGCACCTATAAACAGTGCTTTTATTAACGTTTTAGAAGAGCTAAATTTAACTGCTTTATCAGACATTCAAAAAAACACATTAGACTTAACTTTAAAAACACATGTATTATCAGGAACAAATGCTTTAGATACAGATTTAAGTACTGGTTTAAATTTAATAACACTTTCTTCGGAAATATTAACCGTTGATTTAACAGCTAGTGCCTCATTAACTGATGAAGGAAATAGAGTTAGTAATATTATTGCAACCAATGTTCAAGCTAATAATGGTGTAATACATGCTATTGATAAAGTTTTATTACCAAATTAATTAATAAGCCTTTACAAATAATACAAATACCTGTAAAATTAATTTTACAGGTATTTTTTTTCTTATTTTTGAAGTAATGAAAAACACAATTCTCTTTTTTACACTCTTTATTACTTTTTTCTCTTTCGGACAAAGTCTTCCTGATGGATTTGTATATTTATCTGACTTAGATAAAACGATACAATCTGAATTACGCTATTTAGGCAACAATAATTTTATAGGAAAACCAATTGATGGATATCACAAAAACTGTATTATAGTTACCAAAGAAACAGCAGCTGCTTTACAAAAAGTACAACGTTTTTTACAAAAAAAAGACCTAAGCCTTAAAATATTTGACGCCTACAGACCACAACAAGCGGTAAATCATTTTGTTCGTTGGGCAAAGGTTTTAGAAGACACTTTAATGAAAAAGCAGTTTTACCCAACTGTACCAAAATCTCAGTTATTTAAACGAGGTTATATCGCTTCTAAATCAGGGCACTCAAGAGGTAGCACTTTAGATTTAACAATTGTAAACACAAAAACAGGAAAAGAATTAGATATGGGAAGTCCTTTCGATTTTTTTGGAATAACATCTCATGCATTATCTAAAAAAATTACTGCTAAGCAACAAAAAAACAGAATGTTGCTACGCACTGCCATGGTGCAAAATAATTTTAGACCTTATAAAAACGAGTGGTGGCATTTTACTTTAAGATTCGAACCGTTTCCTAAAACTTACTTTAATTTTCCTATTGAATAATACCTTTTAACAAAATAGAAACAACTTCACTTAAAAATCGGCATTATATTTGTAATATTATCAGAAAGTATGATACCTATGAAATTAAAAAATAAACTTCTTTTACCAATTTTATTATTAACTGTAATTCAATTATTTGCACAATTAGATAATAATTCTGGTAACAAAGAAAAAGGGAACATTAAAGGACTTGTTTTAAACAATTCTAAAGAGGTTACAAAACCCAATGCTTTAGAATTAAAAGGAAACGATGGCTTTAAAAGTGCTTTTGATAAAGAAAATAAAAAATTAAAAAAACAACAAGCAGATAACGATCTTAATAATAAAGGTATTTTAACAAAAGAAAAACAGCGTGAAGAACGTTTTTTAAAAGCCTTTAAAAAAATAAATGGTCAATATATTTACCCTAAAATCGATCAAGATTTAGGAAGTTTTAGAACAAATTCTAAAAGTGTAAACATAATTTGTAGAGATTTTCAATACCCAGATGGAGATATGGTTACCATCTTAGTTAATGATATTCCTGTTATAATTAACATTACCCTTAAACAAAGTTATCAGAAATTTAATATACCTTTAGAAGTTGGTCTAAATAAAATTGCATTTAAAGCACTTAACCAAGGCACTTCTGGACCTAATACAGCCGCTTTTAAGGTCTATAATAATGAAGGCGCACTACTCTCTTCTAATGAATGGAACTTAGCAACAGGCGCTAAGGCTACTATAGTCATAGCTAAAGACAAATAACACCCTTAAAATATTTTGTTTTATTTTAAAGTCATCTTGTTTTTTTATTCTATCTAAAACAGTTATTTTTGTCATTGATTATTCAAAAGAATACTTTGATGGTCTTAAAAAATAAACAATATCACTAAAATGAAAAAAATCACCAAACAAACCTATCTAGATTGGTATCAAAACATGCTTTTTTGGCGTAAGTTCGAAGACAAACTTGCTTCTGTTTACATTCAACAAAAAGTTAGAGGTTTCTTACATTTATATAATGGTCAAGAAGCAATTTTAGCAGGTGCATTGCATGCAATGGATTTATCTAAAGACAAAATGATTACTGCTTATAGAAACCACGTACAGCCTATTGGTATGGGAGAAGATCCTAAGCGTGTAATGGCAGAATTGTATGGAAAAGTTACAGGAACATCTCATGGAATGGGTGGTTCTATGCATATTTTTTCTAAAGAATTTCGTTTTTATGGTGGTCACGGTATTGTTGGAGGTCAAATTCCTTTAGGTGCAGGACTTGCTTTTGGTGATAAATATAACAACACAGGTGGTGTTACCTTAACATGTTTTGGAGATGGTGCTGCAAGACAAGGTTCTTTACACGAAGCATTTAACCTAGCAATGTTATGGAAATTACCTGTAATCTTTATTTGTGAAAACAATGGTTACGCAATGGGAACTTCTGTAGAAAGAACAGCAAACCATACAGATATATGGAAACTTGGTTTAGGGTATGAAATGCCTTGTGGACCAGTAGATGCTATGAATCCTATAAAGGTTGCTGAAGCTATTGATGAAGCTTTAGATAGAGCAAGACGTGGTGATGGACCAACTTTCTTAGAAATGAAAACATATAGATATAGAGGTCACTCAATGTCTGATGCACAACACTACAGAACTAAGGATGAAGTAGAAGAATACAAAAAAATAGATCCTATTACGCAAGTAAAAGATATTATTTTAGAAAAAGAATATGCTACTGCAGAAGAATTAGCTGCTATAGATAAAGAAGTAAAAGCAAAGGTAAAAGAATGTGAGAAATTCGCAGAAGACTCTCCGTATCCAGAACCTCAGCAAATGTACGATATGGTTTATGAACAAGAAGATTACCCTTTTATAAGTTAAGATATGGCTACAATTATAAATATGCCCAGATTAAGTGACACCATGGAAGAAGGTGTTGTGGCAAAATGGTTAAAAAATGTTGGAGATAAAATTGAAGAAGGTGACATTTTAGCTGAAATTGAAACAGACAAAGCTACAATGGAGTTTGAATCTTTCTACGAAGGAACTCTATTATACATCGGTATTCAAGAAGGAGAAACTTCTCCTGTAGATGTTTTATTAGCCGTTATTGGTGAAGAAGGTGAAGATATTTCTGCTATTATTAACGGAAGTGCAGCACCTGCTAAAGAAGAAGCTGCTACAGAAGAAGTTAAAGAAGAAACAACTGCAAAAGCAGATACAACTGATAGTGTTGCTATTCCTGAAGGAGTTCAGGTAATTACAATGCCTCGTTTAAGTGATACAATGACTGACGGAACTGTGGCTACATGGTTAAAAAAAGTTGGTGATAGTGTTTCTGAAGGAGATATGCTTGCAGAAATTGAAACAGATAAAGCAACTATGGAATTTGAGTGTTTCTATGAAGGAACCATCTTATACATAGGTGTACAAGAAGGAGAAACTGCTCCTGTAGATAGTTTATTAACCATTATTGGTCCTGCCGGAACTGATGTCTCTGCATTAGTTGCTAACGGTGGCGCAGCTGCATCAGCTCCTGCTGAAAAAACTGACGCTCCTGCCGCTAAAGCTCCAGAAAAAACTACAGCAAAACCAGCTGCTAAAGTAGAAGAAGCAAAACCTGTTGCTGTATCAAACAATACTTCTAACGGACGCGTATTTGCATCTCCTTTAGCTAAGAAAATTGCTTCTGATAAAGGAATTAATTTAGCAGATGTTAATGGTTCTGGTGAAAACGGAAGAATCATTAAAAAAGATGTAGAAAACTATACTCCTGCTGCTAAAGTTGCAGCTGCTCCTGCAGTTGCAAATGCACCAGCTACTGGTGTAGAAAACTCAGAAGAAGTTAAGAATTCTCAAATGCGTAAAGCAATTGCAAAATCTTTAGGTAACTCTAAATTTACTGCTCCAGATTTCAGTTTAAATATTGAAGTTGATATGGACAATGCAATGGCTTCTAGAAAAACCATAAATGCAATTCCAGATGTTAAAGTATCATTTAATGATATGGTAGTAAAAGCATGTGCAATGGCTTTGAAAAAACATCCACAAGTAAACACTTCTTGGACAGATACAAATACTATTTACCACAGTCATATACACGTAGGTGTTGCTGTAGCTGTAGATGATGGTTTATTAGTACCCGTTATTAAACACACAGATGAGTTAAGTTTAACTCAAATTGGTGCAGGTGTTAGAGATTTAGCAGGTAAAGCAAGAAACAAAAAACTAGCTCCTACAGAAATGCAAGGAAGTACTTTTACTGTTTCTAATTTAGGTATGTTTGGTATAGAAAACTTTACTTCTATTATCAATCAGCCTAACTCAGCAATTTTATCTGTTGGTGCAATTGTACAAAAACCTGTTGTTAAAGACGGACAAATAGTTGTTGGTAACACAATGAACTTAACTTTAACTTGCGATCATAGAACTGTTGATGGCGCTGTTGGAGCTCAGTTTTTACAAACATTAAAAACATTTATAGAAAATCCAGTTACCATGTTAGCGTAATTGTTTTCTTTATTTTATAATAAAAAACCATTTCAAACTTTGGAATGGTTTTTTTCTGCTAAAAAAAAAGAACAAAAAATCATGAAAAATAAAATTTTATTACTGTTACTACTATCGATAACAGTCTCAACTACAAGCTTTAGCCAAGAAAAAATAAAAGGAAATAAAGTTGTTACAAGAGTTAAAACAGATTTAAATTCGTTTAACAAGATATCTGTTAATAATGATTTTAAAGTTGTTTTATATAAATCAGCAAACTCATTCGTAGAAGTGGAAACTGATGAAAATTTACATGATGCTATCGAAATAAGCGTTCTAGATTCTATACTAACCATTTCTACTACAGCCAAATTAAGAGCAAAACGTCTAAATATTACTGTATACTATAACAACCCTCTACAAGAAATCGTATTAAATAATGATGCAGAAATAGAATCGTTAAACGCAATAGAAACTCCTTCTATGTTGCTTCAGATAAATGACTATACAATTGCAAACTTATCTGTAGAATCTAACAAGTTTAATCTTATTAATAATAATAAATCTAGGTTTCAATTACGTTCTAAATCTAAAATAGACATTACTAGTAAAGAGGTTAATTTAGATTTAAGCGAATCTAGTAACACAGAAATAACTATTAAAACAGATAGCTTAAGTACAAGAATGATGAGAAATGCTATTGTAAATATTAAAGGTTCTGCTATTTCTTTAAACGCATTAACTCTTGAAGATTCTACTTTTAAAGGAGAAGAATTGATTGTTACTAATTGCAACACTACCGTTAAAGAAAGTGCCAATTTTACAATTCAAACATCAGAAAAAATAACAATAGACGCATCAGACAAAAGTAAAACAGAAGTATATGGAACCCCTAAAATAATTATAACAAACTTTACGGGATCTTCTGTTTTATCTAAAAAGGAATTATAAAGTTGTAAGAAATCAACCTGTAAAAAGCTCGCAATTTGCGAGCTTTTTTTATATATTTATTCTCTATGAAAACTTTAGAAGAAAAACTAAAAAACCCAGTTTGGTATTCGTTAAAGGACACACATCATCAATTTTTAATACAATATGATGGTGTAGAGTTCTACCAACCAGAAATTTGTTCTTTTGGAGCCTTTGAGGATGCTTCAAAAACAGCAAAAGCATTAACTGCACACTCTAAAATAGCTGAAAGATTCTTTTTAGTTGTAGAAGAAAAAACACCTACAATAGATACAAAGCATGTTATTCTTGATAAAAAAATTAATGGTTGTCAAATGGTTTTAGAAAGACATGTAGAACTAGAAATAACAGAAGATATTGTTTTATTAGGTGAAGAATACATTGATGAAGTTTATGATTTAATTTGGTTGGTAATGCCTGGTTTTTATCAAAGAGGAGGGTTTAAAATGGGTAATTATTATGGTATTTTTAAAAACAATAAACTAGTTGCTCTTACAGGACAAAGAATGCAAACTGATGATTTTATTGAACTTAGTAGCGTTGTTACACATCCTGATTATACAAGAAAAGGGTTTGCCAAACAATTGGTTTCTTATGTAACCAAACAAATTTTAAAAGAGAATAAACTACCAATGTTACATACTAATAAAGGAAACCCTGCAATTCCTCTTTATGAAAAACTAGGATATAAATTAACAAGAGATATGAATTGGTGGTTATTTCATAGAAAATAACTAACCCTTAATTTTATTACAATGCCAAAAAAGGGAAAAGGAAAAGCAAAAAATTCCGTTAATAAAGCAAAACACACTAAATTGATGAATCAAAAAATCAATAAGGTAAAATTAGAAAAACAACTTAATAAAGAACGTTTAAAAGCTATTATAAAAAAAGCGAACGAGGAAAAAAAAGATGAACAGTAAATTAAAATACTTTCTAGGCAGTATTGTTTCTATTCCTTTACTACCTATTTTATATTTTCAAGGAAAAAACATTCGTAAAAAAGTTCCCTCACTTCCTGAAGCCAAAGAACCAAAAGGTTTGGTAAATGGAAATTTTAACAAAACACTACATATACTTTCTATCGGAGAAAGTACCATTGCAGGAGTTGGCGTAGACTATCATAAAAACGGTTTTACAGGAGCTTTAGCAGATACACTTTCTGCAGAATTACAAAAAAATATAAATTGGCGAGTATACGCAAGAAGTGGTTATACGGCAGAAAGAGTTTGTAAAAAAATTATTCCGAAAATTGAAGAAACCAGTACCGACATCATTATTATTGGTATGGGTGGTAACGATGCTTTTACTTTAAATTCTCCTAAAAATTGGCATAAATCCATTGAAGAACTCATTAATTTACTTCAAAATAAATTCCCAAG
Source organism: Polaribacter butkevichii (assembly GCF_038024105.1). NCBI lineage: Bacteria > Pseudomonadati > Bacteroidota > Flavobacteriia > Flavobacteriales > Flavobacteriaceae > Polaribacter > Polaribacter butkevichii. The sequence continues at coordinate 3,393,957 of NZ_CP150661.1, read as the reverse complement.
AACACCTATTTTCTTTACAAATATGCCTCCAATAAAAGAGTTTCCTGCTTTTACAAGGGCTATAAAATTTGTAATTGGTAATTTGGTAGAAATTTTTGGCAAAAGGTTAGATCTCTTAACTAAAAACAAAAAGAACGTTTTTTACTATAATGAAGTAATTACCTTGGAGCAATGGAGTAAAAAACATGCATTACCTAATAATAATTCTAAAATATATTTTAGTGATGGTGTTCATCCTTCAGAACTGACTTATAAGATTTGGGGAAAAGAAATGGCTCTTTTCATTAAATCAAAATTAAAGAAGTAAGGATCGTTTTTATTAGAAAGAGAAAAAAAAGTATAATTTCCCCAAAATCATTTATAAAATCAATATAAGAAGACTATTGGTCCAACTTTTACCATTTTAAGTCACTTTTTTATCTTTTGTATAAGTTGCAATTGCTTCATCTTTGTACAACAATAAAACAAATGTTTACAACTTGTTATACTGTTGTTTTTATGACTACAAGCAACACTGAAAACAAAAAAGCAATTGAATCTATTTAAAACCAAAAATTATGAAAACAAAATTAATCACATCTATTTATCTAGTATTATTTAGTGTTGGACTTGGTTTAGCACAAAACAAAACACAAGAAAAAAACAACTTTCAATTTGGAGAGCCAGAACATTATTTAGACGGCTATTCTTTTAATTTTCAATATCAAAATGGTACTGCCATTCACTTTGATTTTTACAAAGGTAAAGCCAAATATAAATGGGTGGCAGGACCAGCAAAAGGAAATGGAAATAAAGACATTCCATATCGTTCAAAAAAAATTGGCAATGATCTTTATATCGTTAACTGGCACGAAACAGGTAAAAAAGATTATTTAACCGTGGTTTTAGATTTTGAAAAAATGATAGTACACACTTCTATTATCATTGGTTATGTAAACAAAGCTGAAAGACCTTTAAAAACCGTGTTTAAAAGTGGAATTATAGATCATTTAAAAAAAAATGAATAAAATGAGTACAGTAGTAAATTGCCCAACTTGCGGAGGCAAATCAAAAATAAAAGAAACAAACGGCGCAACAACTTACGAAGCTTTACAAAATGATGAGCTCATTAAAAAAGTCAGTCAGCTTAAAAATGCTATGCAAAAATTTAAAGAAAAAGCAGAGGCTTTAGAAAAGGAATTAGAGGAAATAAAAAACCACTAAGAACTGTATTATAAATAAAAACAGATAAAATAAACCTCATCAACATTGAAATGTTAATGAGGTTTATCTAATAAAAAACTTAAGAGCAATAAAAGGTTCATTGCTATCAAAAAAAAATCTCAAGCTTTCACTTGAGATTTTTATACATTATAAAGGTCGCTATTTATTTATCAATAGAACCTAGAACACGTTTCATAAAAGCATTTAATGCTTCTTTTTTAGGTGTTCCTTCTTTTATCATTTTATCTACCTCAACAGCTCCGTACATATTAGAAATTAACTCTCCAATAACGTCTAATTCTTCATCTTTTAAAGATGGAACTTCTGTTAAAGCTTCTAAAGTTTCTATGGTTTCTAGCACATAATCTTGATCGTTTTCTTCGATAAAATTAGTTAAGTGTTTTATTACAGGTAATTTCATAATTAAACAACTTCGTTTACTAGATCCTTTAAAACTTCAAACTTATTTGTTTGTGTTTGATTCACTATTTTTCCATCTACAAAAGTAGCAAATGTTGGCAAATTACTAACGTCTGCTAATTTTCTACTTTCAGGAAATTTTTCTGCATCTGCAATTACAAAAACCATATCTTCATTTTCTGAAGATAATTTTTTAAACTTTGGTTTCATAATTCTACAGTTTCCACACCAAGTTGCTGCATATTGTACAACTACCTTTTTATTATCAGAAACTATTTCTGCTAAATTATCTACACTTAATTCTTGTACCATAATATTAAATATTTAAAATAAAGTAGTCCGCGCATTAATCCCCCGATACACACACGAACTCTTTATTCTTAATTTTTATTAGTGAGAAGCTAAATAAGCTGCAGTTCCTTTTGCATCAGGAGACATTGCGTCTTTACCTTCTTCCCAGTTTGCAGGACAAACTTCTCCGTGAGATTGAACGTGTGCATAAGCATCAATTAAACGTAAAAATTCATTTACATTTCTACCAACTGGCATGTGGTTAATTCCTTCATGAAAAACAGTTCCTTCTTCATCAATTAAATAAGTAGCTCTATAAGTTACGTTATCTCCTTCTACTTGAATTGTTTGTGAAGCTTCATCAAAAGTTTCATTGGTAATATCTAAAATACCTAAAATTGATGATAAGTTTCTGTTAGAATCTGCTAAAATTGGGTAAGTAACACCTTCAATTCCACCATTGTCTTTAGAAGTACTTAACCATGCAAAGTGCACCTCTGGAGTATCACAAGAAGCACCAATTACAATTGTATTTCTTTTTTCAAATTCTCCCAAAGCTGCCTGAAAAGCATGTAATTCTGTAGGACAAACAAATGTAAAGTCTTTTGGGTACCAAAATAATAACACTTTCTTTTTGTTATTAATTGCTTCTTCCAATACATTTAATTTAAATGTATCTCCCATTTCATTCATTGCGTCTACATTTAAATCTGGAAATTTTTTCCCTACTGCTGTTGCCATTTTTTTTATTTTTTTATTATTAATATTCTATTTTTTTAACACCACAAAGATAAAATTCAATACCTTAAAAAAGAAAAAAAGTCAATGGTAACTTTTTATATTTCCATCAACTTTATTTATAGTTACTTGATTTAACAATAGTTTTACACTATTTAGAAGCAAAAAGTTTAATGTCTTTTGCAGAAACCTCTTTCTCACCAAGAATAATTAAACGTTCTACCACATTTCTTAATTCACGTATATTACCTGTCCAATCGTACTCTTGTAACAATTTAATTGCTGCAGAAGAAAATCCTTTTTTAGGCATTCCTTGTTCTACCGAGATTTTATCCGTAAAAAAATCTACTAATAAAGGAATATCTTCTCTTCGATCATTTAAAGAAGGAACCTGAATTAAAATAACAGCTAATCTATGATACAAATCTTCTCTAAACCTACCTTCTGCAATTTCTTCCTTTAGATTTTTATTGGTTGCAGCAACTATTCTAACATTTACTTTGATATCTCTATCAGAACCTACACGTTGAATTTTATTTTCTTGCAAAGCACGCAAAACTTTTGCTTGTGCAGACAAACTCATGTCTCCTATTTCATCCAAAAAAATAGTTCCACCATTTGCTGCTTCAAACTTACCTGCTCTATCTTTATTTGCGCCTGTAAAAGAACCTTTTACATGTCCAAATAATTCACTTTCTATTAATTCTGATGGAATTGCAGCACAATTTACTTCAATTAATGGTGCTTTTACTCTATCCGATTTTTCGTGCAACCAATGCGCTACCAATTCTTTTCCTGTTCCATTAGGACCAGTAATTAAAACTCTTGCATCTGTTGGTGCTACTTTTTCAATCATCTCTTTTATGTGAGAAATTGCGTCGCTTTCACCAATCATTTCATAGTTCTTGCTTACTTTTTTCTTTAGCCTTTTGTTCTCTACAATCAACACTTTTGTATCCAAAGCATTTCTTACTGTATTTAAAAGCCTATTTAAATCTGGTGGTTTAGAAATATAATCGAAAGCACCTAAACGCATAGTATTTACTGCTGTATCTAAATCTCCATGACCAGAAATCATAACAATTGGTATTTCTGGTTTTATTTTTTTTGCCTTTTCTAACACCTCAACGCCATCCATTTTTGGCATTTTAATATCACACAAAACCAAATCGTAATCATTATTTTTAATCATTTCAATTCCTAATAATCCGTCTTCTGCCTCTTCTACATGATACGTTTCATTTTCTTCTGAAATTATTTTTGTTAAAACTCTTCTAATAGCAGCTTCATCTTCTATTATTAATATTTTTGGCATCTTTTTCTTATTTTATAAGGTGTACATCTCTTTGTGGAAATGGAATTGAAATATTATTTTCTCTAAATTTTTGATCAATAGCAAAACGTAAATCACTCTTTATGGTTAAGTGTTCGTAACTATTATTGATAACAAAAAGCAATTTAAATTGTAACGCACTGTCTCCAAAATCATCAAACAAAACTCTTGGTTCTTTTGATGTTAAAACTCTTGGATGTGCTTTTGCTACCTCTATTAAAAGTTTTTTAACTAGCGCTACGTCCGAACCATAAGCAACACCAATGGCAACACTTTCTGTTGTTTGACTTCCATTTTGTGTCCAATTAAATAAACTAGTGGTTAAAAATTTATGATTAGGCACAATAAGTACTTTATCATCTATAGTAATTGCTCTTGTTGTTCTTAACCTTATTTCTACCACTTTTCCAACTTTCCCTTCAATTTCTATAATATCATTAACATGTAGAGATTTGTCTAAAATGATAAAAATACCAGATACAATGTCTTGAAATAAGGTTTGTAACCCTAAACCAATACCTACTAATAATGCAGCAGAACCAGCTAATAACACCCCAACTTTAATCCCAGAAGACTCTAAAGCTATGACTAAAACAATGGTGTAGATTATATATTTTACAAATGAAAAAACTGCTTTAAACTTTCCTTTATCTTCTTCATTTAAACTTTTGTTAACAAACTTTCTTATCAAATTTATACATAAACTTGTTAAAACAAAAACAATGGTTACCACCAAAATTGTTTTTACATTAAGATGAATACCGTCTGTTAAATTAAACGAATAATTAAGAAATTCTTTTAGCTTTTCCATAAAAATTAGCCTTTATACTTTAACCACTTATACAAGTCTTTATAGGTTGGTTTTTTACCATACATTAAAATACCTACTCTATATATTTTTGCTGCTAACCAAACCATAAATACAAAGGTAACCAATAATAATGCCATAGAAATTGCCAACTCATACCAAGAAACTCCAAAAGGAACTCTCATTAGCATCACAATAGGACTTGTAAACGGAATGTAAGAAAACAATATTGCTATAGATCCATGAGGATCGTTCATAACCGTTGCAAAACCAACGTAAATACCTAACATTAAAGGCAACATTATTGGCAACATAAATTGTTGTGTATCTGTTTCATTATCTACAGCTGCCCCAACTGCGGCAAACAGAGAACTATACAGCATAAACCCTCCTAAAAAGTAAAAAATAAATAAGACAAACATTTTTAAAATTGGCAGCCTTAAAACTTCTTGCATTATCATTTGCATTTCTCCACCTCCGGTTGCCGCTTTTACTGCTTCCATCTGTTCTGCTGGTACTCTTGCAGTTTGCATTTCTACCACATCTACTCCAAAAACAGATGAAGCAACCGTTTTTAATACAAGCAATATAATTCCCCAAATAAAGAACTGTAATAAACCAGCAGAAGCGTTCCCTATAATTTTACCCAACATTAACTGAAAAGGTTTTACAGACGATACAATAATTTCTATAATTCTACTTGTTTTCTCTTCTATAACACTTCGCATTACAGAGTTACCGTAAATAATAACAAACATCATTAATAAGTAACCAGCAACTGCACCAATACCTATTTTTAATCCGTTTATTAATTTGGAAGACTCTTCTCCAGAAAAATTAAACATTTTTATATCTGTATTAATTTTAGATGCTTTAATTTTTTCTAAATCGATACCAAAATCATTTAGTTTTTCATTTCTAATCTTGGTTTCTATTTTATTTTCTAGAGAACCTATAACAGACATTCCTGGAGAATCTTTAGAATAAAACTCTATAGCATGTGCCAACAACTCTAAACTATCTTGTTTAGGTATAATTAACGCTCCATAATAATTACCTTCTTCTACTTTCTTTTTGGTTTCATCTACTCCTAATGCAGTATAATCTAAATAATGAACAGTTTCTGTGTCTTTAAAATCGTCTTTAGAAAACAATTTAGAATTATCTACATACACAATTTCTTTTACCTTTTCGTCATTCTTTTTCATCAGAAAATAAACTAAGGCTCCCATACCAAGCATTAATAACGGACTTAAAAAAGTCATCATTATAAAAGATTTGTTACGAACCTTTGCAATAAACTCTCGCTGTATAATTAGTTTTAACTTGCTCATTTTCTTAACTATTTTTTTGTATTGCCTGAATAAAAATATCGTTTGCACTTGGTATCAACTCTACAAAATGTTGCACTTCTCCTCTACTTGTTAAAAAAGATAGTAAATCGTTAGATGAATTTGCTGCTGTTAATTTTACATTTAGGGTTAAACTATCATTTAATAATTTAAAGTTTGCTGGCGAAACTTCAAAATTCTCTTTTAACATTGCTTCTACCTCCTTAGGATTTGCTGTATTTAATCCCACTTGAAAAGTGTGCGTTCTAAACTCGCGTTTGATATCATCTAACTTTCCGTCTAAAATTTTATTAGATTTATCAATCAAAGCAATTTCATCGCACATTTCTTCTACCGATTCCATTCTGTGTGTCGAGAAAATAATGGTTGCTCCTTCATCACGAAGTTGTAAAATTTCTTTAGCAATTAATTGCGCATTAATAGGATCGAACCCAGAAAAAGGTTCATCAAAAATTAATAATTTAGGATTGTGCATCACCGTAACAATAAATTGTACTTTTTGCGCCATTCCTTTAGACAGTTCCTCAATTTTTTTGTTCCACCAAGCAGAAATATCAAATTTATCGAACCAATATTTTAACCGTTTTTTTGCTTCGGATTTACTTAATCCTTTTAATTGTGCCAAATACAATGCTTGTTCTCCTACTTTCATCGATTTATACAAACCACGCTCTTCTGGTAAATACCCAATTTGCGCTGTATGATGCGGAGCCAATTCTTCTCCATCTAAAATGATAGCACCACTATCTGGCATTGTAATTTGGTTGATAATCCGAATTAAAGATGTTTTTCCCGCTCCATTTGGTCCTAATAAACCAAAAACACATCCTTTAGGAATGTGCAAGGAAACATCATTTAATGCTCTAAAATCTCCATAATTTTTTACAACATTATTAACTTCTAATAAATTCTTCATTCAGTATTATTATTTTTTTCAGAAAAGTTCTCGGTACTACAAACTTACATATTTTAATAATATTAGTATTCATAGAGACTAAAACGTTACAATATAAATTAAAAGAATCTCTTTTTACTTTTATCTAAAGGCTTGCCTTAAAAAACCATTTTATAAAAATTAAGAATCTAAAGATTAAATTATTCCTGTAACCCCAATAAATATTGAAAAAAAACGATCATAAAGCACGAATACGTTTTAAAAAAACATCTATATTTTTTGTTAAATTTTACTATGCACGCATAACTTTTTTCAAATTTACTATGCATGCATAATAAATTTTTATATATTTGACAGAATGGATAAACACAAATCAATAGATCATGAGCTTAGAGCAACGTGGCAAGCCGTTGCAAAAGTGTATAATGAACAGGCAGTAAAACACGATAGCACAATGGCAACTGCTTTTGTTTTATTAAATATTGATAAACAAAACGGAACCCCATCTACGGCTTTAGGTCCTTTAATGGGTATGGAGCCAACAAGTCTTTCTAGAATTTTAAAAACGATGGAAGATAAAGGTGCTATTTGTAGAGAAAAGAACCCAGAAGATGGTAGAAGTGTTATTATTAAATTAACAGATTATGGTAGAGAAATGCGTAAAGTCTCCAGAGGTCATGTTATTCAATTTAATAACACGGTAAGAGCCCATGTTTCTGAAGAAGATTTAGCAGGATTTTTTAAGGTAACATCAACCATTAATAAATTAATTGCAGATAAAGAAATTTATGAAAACGTCAACAATAAAGCAGTATAACAAAAATGACTAAAGACTAAATGACATAAGATAATTAGACTGAATGCAAAAGTCTTATGTCTTACGTCTTTTTAAATCATACGTCAAATAATTTTAAAACAAATGACTAGAAGAATTAAAAAAGTAGCAATAGTTGGCTCTGGAATTATGGGAAGTGGCATTGCGTGTCATTTTGCAAACATTGGAGTTGAAGTTCTATTATTGGACATTGTTCCAAGAGAATTAAACGACAAAGAAAAAGCCAAAGGATTAACGCTCGAAGACAAAGTTGTACGAAATCGTTTGGTAAATGATGCACTTACAGCCTCACTTAAATCGAAGCCCTCTCCTATTTATAATCAAAAATTTGCAAATAGAATTACCACTGGTAATTTAGATGATGATATTGCAAAGGTTGCTGATGTAGATTGGATTATGGAGGTGGTTGTTGAGCGATTAGATATTAAAAAAATCGTTTTTGAAAAACTAGAGAAATACAGAACTCCCGGAACTATTATTTCTTCCAATACTTCTGGTATTCCTATCAAGTTTATGAATGAAGGAAGAAGTAAAGACTTTCAAAAACATTTTGCAGTAACGCACTTTTTTAATCCTCCTAGATATTTAAAACTTTTTGAAGTTGTTCCTGGTCCAGATTGTAAACAAGAAGTTACAGATTTTTTAATGATGTATGGAGAAAAATTCTTAGGAAAAACATCTGTTTTAGCGAAGGATACCCCTGCATTTATAGGAAATAGAATTGGAATTTTCGGAATTCAATCTTTATTTCATCAAGTAAAAGAATTAGGTTTAACGGTTGAAGAAGTTGATAAGTTGACGGGGCCAGTAATTGGTCGTCCAAAATCTGCAACTTTTAGAACTGTTGATGTTGTTGGTTTAGATACTTTAGTACATGTTGCTAATGGAATTTATGACAACTGCCCTAATGATGAAGCACATGATTTATTTAAGCTTCCTGGTTTCATCAATACAATGATGGAAAATAAATGGTTAGGAAGTAAAACAGGTCAAGGTTTTTACAAAAAGACAGTTGTTGATGGTAAGAAAGAAATCTTAACATTAGACTTAGATACTTTAGAATATCGTGCTTCTAAAAGAGCAAAATTTGCAACTTTAGAACTTACGAAAACGATTGATAAGCCTATTGATAGATTTAAAGTATTAGTTGGAGGTAAAGATAAAGCTGGTGAATTTTATAGAAAGAACTTTGCGGCAATGTTTGCGTATGTTCAGAATAGAATTCCAGAAATTTCTGATGAAATCTACAAAATTGATGATGCAATGAAAGCTGGTTTTGGTTGGGAGAATGGTCCTTTCGAAATTTGGGATGCCGTTGGTGTAGAAGCAGGAATCGAATTAATGAAAGCTGAAGGTAAAGAACCTGCACCTTGGGTTACAGAAATGTTAGCTGCTGGTTCTAAATCTTTTTACTCTGTTAAAGAAGGCGCAACTTATTTTTATGATATTCCTTCTAAATCTCAGACTAAAAAACCGGGTCAAGAATCGTTTATCATTTTAGATAACATTAGAAAATCAAACGAAGTTTTTAAAAATTCTGGTGTTGTAATAGAAGATATTGGAGATGGAATTTTAAATCTAGAATTTCAATCTAAAATGAACACCATTGGTGGTGATGTTTTAGCAGGTATCAATAAAGGGATTGATATTGCACAAAAAGATTTTCAAGGTTTGGTTATTGGTAACCAAGCAGCAAATTTTTCTGTAGGTGCTAATATTGGTATGATTTTTATGATGGCTGTAGAGCAAGAATATGATGAATTAAATTATGCTATTAAATATTTTCAAGATACTATGATGCGTATGCGTTATTCATCTATACCAACTATTTCTGCTCCTCATGGAATGGCTTTAGGTGGTGGTTGTGAAATTTCTTTACACGCAGATAAAGTGGTTGCAGCAGCAGAAACCTATATGGGATTAGTAGAATTTGGAGTTGGTGTAATTCCTGGTGGTGGTGGTTCTAAAGAAATGGCTTTAAGAGCATCAGATTCTTTTCAGAAAGGAGATGTAGAGCTTAACATTTTACAAGAAAACTTTTTAACTATTGGTATGGCAAAAGTATCTACTTCTGCTTACGAAGCTTTCGATTTAGGTTTACTGCAACAAGGAAAAGATGTGGTAGTTGTTAATAAAGACAGACAAATAGCAACTGCAAAAGCACATGCTAAACTAATGGCAGAAAGTGGATATACGCAACCTGTAAAACGTAATGATGTTAGAGTTTTAGGTAAGCAAGCTTTAGGGATGTTTTTAGTAGGTACAGATTCTATGCAAGATTCTAAATACATTTCTGAACATGATATGAAAATTGCCAATAAACTAGCATACGTTATGGCTGGTGGAGATTTATCTGAACCAACATTGGTTACAGAACAGTATTTATTAGATTTAGAACGTGAAGCGTTTTTATCTCTTTGTACAGAACGTAAAACATTAGAAAGAATTCAACACATGTTAAAAACGGGGAAACCGTTACGTAACTAGATGAATAAGACGTAAGACTTGATGACATAAGACTGCAAGACAGCCTGAAAAGTATTACGTCATAAGTCAAATAAAAAACCGAGTAAAAAATGGCAGCAAGACATAATTTTAGAAAATTAACTATTTGGAAAGACGGGGTTAGTATTGTAAAAGATACTTATACTGAAACCAAAAAGTTTCCTAAATCTGAAATTTATGCTTTGTCAAGTCAAATGCAACGATGTGCTGTTTCAATCCCTTCAAATATAGCAGAAGGCACAAGTAAAGGAACAGATAAACATTTTACACAATATTTAGAAACAGCATTAGGTTCTGCTTTTGAATGGGAAACACAATTAATAATTTCTTTTGAAGTAGGATATATTTCAGAAGAAACTTTTAAACATTTAGAAAGAAAAATTCAAATAATTCAAGGAATGATAACACGTTTTATGGAAAACTTGGGTAAGTCTTAAGTCATACGTCAAATCATCATAAGTCAAAAATAAAAGATATGAGCAAACAAGCATATATAGTAAAAGCATATAGAACCGCAGTTGCAAAAGCTCCAAAAGGTGTTTTTCGCTTTAAACGTGCAGATGAATTAGGTGCAGAAACCATTCAGCACATGATGAAAGAATTACCAAATTTAGACGTAAAACGTATAGATGACGTAATTGTTGGTAACGCAATGCCAGAAGGCGCACAAGGTTTAAACATGGCACGTTTTATTTCTTTAATAGGATTAAATTCTGTGGATGTTCCTGGTGTTACTGTAAACAGATTCTGTTCTTCGGGACTAGAAACAATTGCAATGGCAGCAGCTAAAATTCAAGCAGGAATGGCAAGTTGTATTATTGCTGGTGGAGCAGAAAGCATGAGCTCTGTACCAATGACAGGATTTAAACCAGAATTAAATTACGATACCGTAAAATCTGGTCACGCAGATTATTATTGGGGAATGGGAAATACTGCAGAAGCAGTTGCAAATCAGTTTAAGGTTTCTAGAAAAGACCAAGATGAATTTGCCTTTAAATCTCATATGAAAGCTTTAAAAGCACAAGCAGAAAATCGTTTTCAAGATCAAATTGTTCCTATTGAAGTAGAGCAAACTTATCTAGATGAAAACGGAAAGAAAGCAACAAAAAAATATACTGTAACTAAAGATGAAGGTCCTAGAAAAGGAACTAGCATTGAAGCTTTAACAAAACTGAGAGCAGTATTTGCTGCTGGAGGAAGTGTAACAGCAGGTAATTCATCTCAAATGAGTGATGGAGCTGCCTTTGTTATGGTAATGAGCGAAGAAATGGTAAAAGAATTAAATCTAGAACCAATTGCAAGAGTAGTAAATTACGCTGCTGCTGGTGTAGAACCAAGAATTATGGGAATTGGGCCTGTTGCTGCAATACCTAAAGTTTTAAAACAAGCAGGTTTACAACAAAACGATATTGAGTTAATTGAATTGAATGAAGCTTTTGCTTCTCAGTCTTTAGCTGTAATGCGTGAGTTAGATTTAAACCAAGATATTGTAAATGTTAATGGTGGTGCCATTGCATTAGGTCATCCATTGGGTTGTACAGGAGCAAAATTATCTGTGCAATTATTTGATGAAATGCGCAAGCGCGATATGAAAAACAAATACGGAATGGTAACGATGTGTGTAGGTACTGGTCAAGGTGCTGCAGGTGTTTTTGAGTTTCTGTCTTAAATAGAGACATAAGACAAAATGGACTTAAGACGCATGACTTAATTCCGTTAATAAAATAAAAACTAAATTAAAATTTAATCAAGAAGGTAATTCAAAGATCGTTATAAGTCATAAGTCTTACCGTCATAAGTCAAAAAAAAATATGGGAACATCCAAAAAAGACCTTCTACGTGGTGGTCAATTTCTTGTAAAAGAAACAAACTGTGAAGATATATTTACTCCAGAAGATTTTTCTGAAGAACAACAAATGATGAAAGAAGCTGTGATGGAATTTAATGATCGAGAGATCATTCCTCACAAAGCTCGCTTTGAAGCAAAAGATTATGCACTTACAGAAGAAGTAATGCGTAAAGCAGGTGAATTAGGATTTTTAGGAGTAGCAGTTCCTGAAGCTTATGGAGGTTTAGGAATGGGATTTGTTTCTACATTATTAACTTGTGATTATATCTCTAGTGGAACAGGTTCTTTTAGTACGGCATTTGGTGCACATACCGGAATAGGTACAATGCCAATTACATTATACGGAACCGAAGAACAAAAACAAAAATATGTTCCTAAATTGGCTACTGGAGAATGGTTTGGTGCTTATTGTTTAACAGAACCAGGCGCAGGATCTGATGCAAATTCTGGAAAAACTACTGCAGAATTGTCTGCTGATGGAAAATCATACAAAATTAACGGTCAAAAAATGTGGATTTCAAACGCAGGTTTTTGTAAATTAATGATTGTTTTTGCCCGTATAGAAGGTGATAAAAACATAACTGGTTTTATTGTAGAGTTTGATAAAGAAAACCCAAACGGAATTACGTTGGGTGAAGAAGAACATAAATTAGGAATTAGAGCTTCCTCTACAAGACAAGTATTTTTTAACGATACCGTTGTTCCTGTAGAAAATATGTTAGCGGGTCGTGGCGAAGGTTTTAAAATTGCCATGAACGCTTTAAATGTTGGTCGTATTAAATTAGCGGGTGCATGTTTAGATTCTCAACGTAGAATTATTTCTCATGCCGTAAATTATGCAAACGAACGTAAACAATTTAAAACTCCTATTTCAGATTTTGGAGCAATTAAAGTAAAACTAGCTGAAATGGCTACCAATGCTTATGTTGGTGAATCTGCAACTTATAGATCTGCAAAAGATATCGAAGATAGAATTGCGTTAAGAGTGGCTGCAGGAAACACACACCAAGAAGCAGAATTAAAAGGTGTAGAAGAATATGCTATTGAATGTTCTATTTTAAAAGTAGCAGTTTCTGAAGATGTACAAAACTGTGCTGATGAAGGAATTCAGATTTTTGGTGGAATGGGATTCTCTGAAGAAACTCCTATGGAATCGGCTTGGAGAGATGCAAGAATTGCTCGTATCTATGAAGGTACCAATGAAATTAACAGAATGCTTTCTGTAGGTATGTTAATTAAAAAAGCAATGAAAGGACATGTAGATTTATTAGGCCCTGCAACAGAAGTTGCAAACAGTTTAATGGGTATTCCTTCTTTTGAAACACCAGATTTTTCTGAACTTTTTTCTGAAGAAAAATTAATGATTTCTAAATTAAAGAAAACATTTTTAATGGTTGCAGGTGCAGCACTTCAAAAATATGGTCCAGAAATAGAGAAACATCAACAGTTATTAATTGCTGCCTCAGATATTTTAATTGAAATCTATATGGCAGAATCTGCTATCTTAAGAACAGAAAAAAATGTAAAACGTACTAGTGAAGCAGCACAATCTGTACAGATTGCAATGTCTAAACTATACTTATATCATGCAGTAGATATTATTGAAGAAAAAGGTAAAGAAAGTATTATTTCTTTTGCCGAAGGTGATGAGCAACGTATGATGTTAATGGGCTTAAAACGTTTTACTAAATACCAAAACTATCCAGATATCGTAGATTTACGTAACGAAATAGCAGAAAAAGTAAAAGCAGAAAATAAATACTGCTTCTAAAACCTCTTGATGTCAAATTGAGTTTGTTAAAGTTTTCATATTCTTTTTCAAGCTCAACTGACAATCATATAAATATTAAAAAATTAATCTTTTTTACTTAGATTAAAATTAGTTGTTTGTTATAAAACCATCATTTAATATGATGGTTTTTTTATGCTTAAATTCTTAGTAAAATAATTAAATTAGATTAATTTTGATATCCTTTAGTCTTGCATAAAAAATATTCCATAATGAAAAATAAAATTATTATTTCTCTTTTTACTGTTTTTATCTTTTTAGGATGTAAAACTCAAATTACAACTATAAAACAAAAAAACATACGTAAAACAACTCTTCAAGAGCATGCTATTCAAGCCGTATTATGGCAACAAAATGCATCTGAATATAAAGCACTCACTTATCAAGCATACAATTTAGCACAATTGCAATTAGATAAAATTATTGCTGAAAATAATGCACAAAAACCAATGGCTATTGTTACCGATATAGATGAAACGGTGCTAGATAATAGTCCGTATAGTGGTAAACAAATTGAACTAGACGAAAATTACACCTCTTTACGTTGGGCAGAATGGGTAAAAAAAGAAAATGCAAAGTCCATACCCGGAGCTGTAGCTTTTTTTAATTATGCGCAAAGCAAAAATATTCAAGTTTTTTATATTTCTAATAGGGATGCAAAACAAACAAAAGAAACTATTAAAAATTTAAAATTAAGAGGATTTCCTTTTGCTGATGAGACGCATGTACTTTTAAAAACAAATAGTAGCGAAAAAGGAACCAGAAGAAATATTGTTGAAAAAACACATGAAATCGTATTACTTTTAGGAGACAACTTATCAGACTTTTCTTCAATATTCGAAAACAGTTCTACTATAAAAAGAAATAACAATGCAGATAACTTAAAAGCTTCTTTTGGCACCAAATTTATTGTGTTACCAAACCCAATGTACGGAGACTGGGAAACAAAAGGTATTTTTGAAGGTAAATACAATTGGTCTAATGCCCAAAAAGATTCTATCCGCAGAAAAAAAATCACTTCTTATTAATTTGATGTTTTTATCAAATATCTAAAAAGTGATTTTACATTATATTAGATATATAGTAATCTTTATCATATAGAAAATAAGAGACACACTATTTATCTACCGAATATCTATTAAATAAACTTCTTTGAATTACTTTTTTAGCATCGCTTAAAAGTTTTTCAATTTCAGGTATTGTTTTCTTTTGTATTTCTGCAATTTCATCCACTCTTAACTTCTGGTTTGTAAATAAATAAAACGCAATACGCATTCCAGAAGGCATTTTATGTAAAACCAAATCAATATGTTCATTAATTTTATCTTCTCCTATTTTTTTATCTAACTTATCGGCCAACACTTTTTCATTATCTTCTACAAAAACATGGTCTAAACTATAATCGTTATGGTTGTATGACAAATCATCTAATTCTTCAATCATTAATAAATCTCCTCCTCCATCTGTGCTAAACTTCTCTTGCATTTCATTCCATTCTGGCTTAGAATAATCATCAATGTTTTTAAAAAACAATTCGTTAAATTCTTCTTCAACAATTACATCTTCTAATAGTTCATTCGTTTTTTTAAACAACCATAAATAGAAATCATTTTCACTTTTAACCTCTTCTATATTATCATAAATAGTAATAAAAAGTTGATCTATAATGTCATCAGATTTGTATTTCATTTTAGAAAAATGACCTTTTTTAATTGCTGAAATAAATCTTTGGTTTACATATTTTCGAATTTCTGGTAAAATTTCTAACACCAATTCATTAAAAGAAACCTGATTATCTTCTTCTTTAAGTTTTACTAAACTAGAAAATGATTTGGTTACAAATAGGCGAAATTCATTTTTGTTTTGGTAATAAGAAATGCTCGTTTTCATAATAAAATGATTTAGATATCTTTAAAGGTGCAAATTAAAAATGAGTTGTAAAATGATAATAATCAGCAAACAGCTGATTTTTAAAAATATTTAGAAATGAATTTTAAGTTTAAAAACAAAAAAGTAGTACCCTGAATAAAATGTAGAAAAAAATGAATTTACAATTAATAAAAAATTACTGCATCATAATCAATTTAATATCAGTACTTTTGCACGCAATTTGAAAACACACGAATGAAACGTATTAAAGAATATAAAAAACTTTTTAAAGTAGAAGGCCCTATCGATTTAAAAGATTTAAAAAAGGCTTATAGAGGTTTAGTAAAGGAATGGCATCCAGATAAGTTTACTGATGAGGCTAAAAAAGAAGAAGCAGATGTTATGAGTACGCAAATTATTGATGGGTACCATTTCTTGGTTAGTATAGCACCAGAGACTAAAGAAGCTAATTTAGAGGCTTATAAAAAAACAATAACAGAATTTCAGGTTGCAGATTGGCACCATAAAAGTATGTTATTAGAAGTTACTTTTACAGACGGAAACAAATACGAATACTTTGGTGTTAGTAAAATACTTTTCGGAAAATTTGTAAACGCAAAATCTATGAATAATTTTGGTAAAAGAAATATTTTTAATTCTTTTACTTATAGAAAATCTATGAAAGCTTCTGCTACAGTTTAAGAACTTTCTTTAAATGATAGATAACAAAAAAGAGATTACATATTAATGTAATCTCTTTTTTTATGCTCTAATTTAAGTAAACTTATTCTAAAGCTCCTAAATAACGTTCTGCATCTAAAGCAGCCATACAACCTGTACCTGCCGCTGTAACAGCTTGTCTGTATTCTTTATCTTGAATATCGCCAGCAGCAAAAACTCCTGGTAAGTTTGTTTTTGTAGATTTTCCTTTGGTAATTAAATACCCTGTTTCATCCATATCTAAAACTCCTTTAAATAAATCTGAATTTGGTTTATGACCAATAGCAATAAAAACACCTGTTACAGCAATATCTGTAGTTTCTTTTGTTTGATTATTGATAGCCCTTACACCTTCTACAACATTAGATCCTAAAACCTCATCTATTTCTGTATTGTAAAGTACTTCAATATTTTTTGTTTTATTTACCCTATGCTGCATCGCTTTAGAAGCTCTCATAAAGTCTTTACGCACTAAAATTGTTACTTTACTACAAATGTTTGATAAATAAGTAGCTTCTTCTGCTGCTGTATCTCCTGCCCCAACAACTACAACATCTTGTCCTTTATAGAAAAATCCATCACAAGTTGCACATGCAGAAACTCCACCACCAATTAAACGTTGTTCACTTTCTAATCCTAAGTACTTTGCGGTTGCTCCTGTACAAATAATAATAGTTTCTGCTTCGATATGTTTAGACTCATCCACAATAACTTTATGAATTCCGCCAACTTTATCACTTAAATCTACACTAGTTACTAACCCAAAACGAACATCTGTACCAAAACGTTCTGCTTGTTTTTGTAAATCTCCCATCATTGCAGTACCATCGGTACCCTCTGGATATCCTGGAAAATTATCAACTTCTGTTGTAGTTGTTAACTGACCTCCCATTTGCATCCCTGTATACATTACAGGTTTCATATCTGCTCTTGCTGCATAAATAGCCGCAGTGTATCCTGCAGGACCAGAACCTATAATTAAACATTTAATTTTTTCTATTGTGTCTGACATAATATTCTGTATCGAATTTAGAAGTGTAAAAGTATCATTTTTTGATACTTATAAAAGCGAATGTTTATAAATTTTATTAATAGAAACATAAAAAGATATAATTAATTAATTTTTGCAAAAAAAACATAAAAAAACAATTGCTATTTACAAAAAGAGTGTATCTTTGCAGTCCTTAAATGAGGAATCATTTTCGGGGTGTAGCGTAGCCCGGTCATCGCGCCTCGTTTGGGACGAGGAGGTCGCAGGTTCGAATCCTGCCACCCCGACAAAAAGCTGAATATTTTTTTAAAATATTCAGCTTTTTTATTTTACAACAATTCCATATTACACTACTCAATTACTCACAAACATTAGCACACCTTGCTATATCCTTCTCAATTAAAACAACTAGATTATTGTAATTACGTATGATTATTTAAAGATCTCTTACCTCTATTTACTTCAGTGCTTTTAAAATAATTGAAATATGTTAACTATAAGAAACAAGACCTATTTAATTAAACACACTAAATCAACAGAAACCATATTTACACTTTTAATATTGACTCAACATCATATATAACACTATTTAAAACAAAAAAAAGTCTTATCAATTAAGATAAGACTTTTTTGGCTCCCCCTCTAGGACTCGAACCTAGGACCCTCTGATTAACAGTCAGATGCTCTAACCAACTGAGCTAAGGAGGAGTTTGCTTCGCTTAATTTGCGATTAGCGAGTGCAAATATACACTTTTTTATAAATTTATTGCAAAAAAAATAAAATTTGTAATATTTTTTTTCACCTTATTTATGCACTAACTTAAAAACACACTTTCTTAATATTAAAAAACTTAAAATTCTTCCTTTTTTAGACTTACTACTATTTTTGCCTAATCCTAAAATCCCACAACTTTTTGACTTGATCCATCCTTGATCCCCTTTTACCAAAAAAAAAGATACAACAAAAAAAAAGTCTCATCAATTAAGATAAGACTTTTTTGGCTCCCCCTCTAGGACTCGAACCTAGGACCCTCTGATTAACAGTCAGATGCTCTAACCAACTGAGCTAAGGAGGAGTTTGCTTCGCAAGATTTGCGATTAGCGAGTGCAAATATACATCTTTTTTAAACTTTCGCAACAATTTTGAAAAAAAAATAAAAAAAATATTTTGTAGAATATTTAAGAAAAAAAAATAACCTTTTATTTCAAAAATTGTATTTTTGCTATTACGTATAGCTTATTTTACAAAAGCACAAACTACAATATGGATAAATTTTCGTTTTTAAACGCAGCACACACAGGCTTTATAGCTGATTTATATGATAAATATTTAATAAACCCAGATGCCGTAGAGCCAAGTTGGAGAAGCTTCTTTCAAGGTTATGATTTAGCAAATGAAAATTATTCTTTAAAAGAAGAAACAGTTTCTTCTGAAATACCGAATGAAGTACGTAAAGAATTTTTTGTTTTAGATTTAATCAATGGATACAGAACACGTGGTCATTTATTTACCAAAACAAATCCTGTAAGGGATAGAAGACAGTATCAACCTACATTAGATATCGAAAACTTTGGCTTGTCCGAAAACGATTTAGATACCGAATTTTCTGCAGGAGAAGTATTAGGTTTAGGTAAAACTACACTTAAAGAAATTATAAAAAACTTACAGCGCATTTATTGTGATTCTATTGGTGTAGAATACATGTACATGCGTAATCCAGAGAAATTAAAGTGGTGGCATGATCGTTTTAATAAAAATGACAACCACGCTAATTACTCTATAGAAGCTAAAAAATATATTTTAGGAAAACTAAATCAAGCTGTTACTTTTGAAAGTTTTTTACAAACTAAATATGTAGGTCAAAAACGTTTTTCTTTAGAAGGAGGAGAAACTTTAATTCCGGGTATAAGCGTTATTTTAAGAGATGCCGCAGAAATATACGGAGTTAAAGAATGTGTTTTAGGGATGGCACATAGAGGTCGTTTAAACACCTTAGTAAACATCTTTAAAAAACCTGTTAGAGATTTATTTAGTGAATTTGAAGGGAAAGATTTTGAAGATGAAGATATTGATGGTGATGTAAAATACCATTTAGGTTTAACACTAAGTAAAACCTATAGAGATGGTAACGAAATTAAAATGAATTTAGTTCCAAACCCATCTCACTTAGAAACAGTTGCCGCAGTTGCAGAAGGAATTACCAGAGCAAAAATTGATAGAAAATACGATGGAGACTCTAGTAAAATATTACCAATTATAATTCATGGTGATGCTGCTATTGCTGGCCAAGGTATTGCTTATGAGGTTACTCAAATGGCAAAACTAAATGGTTATAAAACGGGTGGTACCATTCATATTGTGGTAAATAACCAAATTGGTTTTACAACTAACTATTTAGATGCGCGTTCTAGTACATACTGTACAGATGTTGCAAAAGTAACTTTATCACCTGTTTTACACGTTAATGCAGATGACACAGAAGCTGTTTGTCATGCAATGGAAATGGCTTTAGAGTTTAGAATGAAGTTTAAACAAGATATTTTTATCGATTTATTAGGCTATAGAAAATATGGTCATAATGAAGGTGATGAACCTCGTTTTACGCAACCTAAATTATACAAAGCAATTTCTAAACATAACAACCCTAAAGATATTTATGCTGCACAATTACTTGCAGAAGGCTCTATAGATGATTCTTATGTAAACGAAATTACTACAGAATTCAAACAAATGCTTGAAAAAGAGTTTGAAGAAGCTAAGAAAGTAGAAAAATCTATTGTTAGAGAGTTTATGCAATCTACTTGGGAAGGATATGAGCGTGAAGATTTAGATGCCATGTTGCTTACCAACGACACAAAATACGATGAGGATAAATTAAAAAATATTGCAAAAGTAGTTTCTACAGTTCCTCAGAATGTAAAATTTGTTAGAAAAGCAGAACGTATCTTAGCAGGAAGAGCTAAAATGGTTTTTGAAACCAATAATTTAGATTGGGGAATGGCAGAAACACTTGCCTACGGAAGTTTGATGGAAGAAGGATATAATGTTCGTATTTCTGGACAAGATGTAGAAAGAGGAACTTTTTCTCACAGACATGCTATTTTACGTGATGAAATTACAGAAGAACGTATTAACTTACTAAATACAAACCCTCATAACAAAGGACAAATGACGATTTATAACTCGTTATTGTCTGAATATGGTGTATTAGGTTTTGATTATGGTTACGCCATGGCAAACCCAAACACGTTAACTATTTGGGAAGCGCAGTTTGGAGATTTTTCTAACGGAGCTCAAATAATGTTCGACCAATATATTTCTGCTGCAGAAGATAAATGGAAATTACAAAACGGAATTGTTGTCTTATTACCTCACGGTTATGAAGGACAAGGATCTGAACATTCATCTGCAAGAATAGAACGTTATTTACAATTATGTGCCATAGATAATATGACCGTTGCTAACTGTACTACGCCAGCAAATTTCTATCATTTATTGCGTAGACACATGAAACGTACGTATAGAAAACCATTAATAGTATTTACGCCTAAAAGTTTATTACGTCACCCAAAAGCAGTAAATACAATTCAAGATTTAGCTACTAGCGAATTTCAAGAAGTTATAGATGACACACTAGCACCTAAAAAAGTAAAGAAACTTGTTTTCTGTATGGGTAAATTCTATTACGATTTATTGGAAGAAAGAGAAAATTTAAAGAGAGATGATATTGCTTTAGTAAGAATTGAGCAATTATTTCCACTACATTTAGAGAAGATTCAGAAAGTAATAGATAGATACCCTAATGTAGAAGAATATATATGGGCACAAGAAGAGCCAAGAAATATGGGAGCTTGGAGTTATATGTTAGAGCGTTTTGAGTTAGTTAAACTAACAGTTCGTTCTCGTAAATACTACGCAGTACCTGCAGCTGGTTCTAGTACAAGATTTAAAAAACGTCATAAAGCTGTTATAGACAGTGTTTTTGACAACGAGTAAGCGCGTTAAGGATTGAAACGGCATCCTTTTTTCTGTCAGTTCGAGTGAATTTACTTTTTTGTAAATTTGTATCGAGAACAGAAGAAAAAAGATATAGTGGAAAGCCTGTTAAAACGCCCAAGTAATAAAAGAAAAATTAAAATTAAAAGCTGAAAATAGTTCAGCATAAAGTAAAACAAGAACTGATGATTTTAGAAATGAAAGTTCCTTCTCCGGGAGAATCGATTACAGAAGTAGAAATTGCAACGTGGTTAGTCGAAGATGGAGATTACGTTGAAAAAGATCAACCTATTGCAGAAGTAGATTCTGACAAAGCAACCTTAGAATTGCCTGCTGAAGAAAGTGGAATTATCACTTTAAAAGCCGAAGAGGGTGATGCCGTTGCTGTTGGTGCAGTTGTTTGTTTAATAGACACAAGTGCTGCAAAACCAGAAGGTGATGCACCTGCAAAAACAGAAGCGCCAAAAGAAGAAAAGAAAGTTGAAGTTAAAGAAGCGCCAAAAGCGGCTACTTACGCAACCGGAACAACTTCTCCTGCTGCTAAAAAAGTATTAGCAGAAAAAGGAATTGCTCCTTCTGCAGTAACAGGCACTGGAAAAGCTGGTAGAATTACCAAAGATGATGCTGTAAAAGCAGTACCTTCTATGGGAACGCAACCTGCTAGTGGTTCTAGAGGAACAGAACGCAAGAAAATGTCTATGTTACGTAGAAAAGTTGCAGAACGTTTGGTAGCTGTAAAAAGTGAAACAGCTATGTTAACTACTTTTAACGAAGTAAACATGCAACCAATTTTTGACTTACGTACAGAATATAAAGAAGCTTTTAAAGCAAAACACGGTGTAGGATTAGGCTTTATGTCTTTCTTTACGTTAGCGGTTGTTAGAGCTTTAAAATTATTTCCAGATGTAAACTCTATGATTGATGGAGATTACCAAATTAAAAACGATTTTCAGGATATTTCTATCGCAGTTTCTGGACCAAAAGGTTTAATGGTACCTGTTATTAGAAATGCAGAAAACTTATCTTTTAGAGGAGTAGAAAGCGAAGTAAAACGTTTGGCAATTAGAGCTAGAGACGGTCAGATTACTATTGATGAAATGACTGGTGGAACTTTTACAATCACTAACGGTGGTGTATTTGGTTCTATGTTGTCTACGCCTATCTTAAACCCTCCTCAGAGTGGTATTTTAGGGATGCACAACATTGTAAACAGACCAATGGCAGTAAATGGCGGAATTGTAATTCAGCCAATTATGTACGTTGCTTTGTCTTACGATCATAGAATTGTAGATGGTAGAGAATCTGTTGGTTTCTTAGTAGCTGTTAAAGAGGCTTTAGAAAATCCTGTAGAATTATTGATGGACAACAATCCAGCAAAAGCATTAGAAATGTAGGCAACAATGTTGCTTAATACATATTAAAATCCTGAGCTTAGGCTTGGGATTTTTTATTGGTAGCTATTTCCTGCTTGGAGTTTACCTTGAGCGAAGACGAAAGGCTATATCTTTTTATAATCGTCATTGCGAAGTTTACTTTTTTGTAAACTGTGGCAATCTTCTTTTAAGACAGAGATTACTTCGTACCTCGTAATGACAATTGTTTAAATGTTATAAAAAGGATGCTGTTTCAATCAGGGCTAAAACTGTTTGTCTGCTTTATTTAAAGTAAGTAAACGAGTGTTTCACCTACTACATATAGTTAAATAAATTTCTTATATTTTATAGAGAATGACATCATATTTGTATTAAAAATACTCCATCAAAAGAGATATTATAAATAAAATAAAATCACTCTAATTTCTTTTAAACCGAATTAGTACCTTGCGTCAAAAAGTAAAAATGCCAAAAAATCCTGAACTAGAACTTGCCCTACAATTTATTGATAAGACAGATAGAAATATCTTTGTTACCGGAAAAGCAGGTACAGGAAAAACTACTTTTTTACATCAAATTAAAAAAGAATCATTAAAAAGAATGGTTATTGTGGCACCAACAGGTGTTGCCGCAATTAATGCAAAAGGTGTTACAATTCATTCTTTTTTTCAAATGCCTTTTGGACCTATTTTACCCGACCAAATTGCAAATACTTCAAATGCACAACGTAAGTTTAATAAAACCAAAATAGATATTATAAAATCGTTAGATTTAATAATTATCGATGAAATTTCTATGGTTAGAGCCGATTTATTAGACGGTATAGACCAAGTAATGCGTCGTTATAAAAACCGAAATAAAGTTTTTGGTGGTGCTCAAGTTTTAATGATTGGAGATTTACAACAATTAGCGCCTGTTGTTAGACCAAACGAATGGAGTTTATTACAACAACATTATAATACAGTTTACTTTTTTAGCTCTAAAGCGTATCAAGAAGCCAATGTTGTCTCTATAGAACTGAAACATATTTATCGTCAGAAAAACGAAGATTTTATTACCATTTTAAATGAAATTAGAACAGACACTTTATCAGAAAAATCTGCCGAAATTTTAAATAGAAACTACAACCCTACCTTCTCTCCTACTAAAGATGATGGTTATATTACTTTAACAACACATAATAACAGAGCCAATTTAATTAATAGCTCTGAACTGAATAAACTGAATACCAAAAGCTACTTTTTTAAAGCTGAAATTTCTGGTAAGTTTAATGAGAACTCGTATCCGAATGCAGAAAAGTTAGAATTAAAAATTGGTGCTCAAGTAATGTTTATCAAAAATGATTCATCACCAGAAAAAAGATATTACAACGGAAAAATAGGAATTATAACCGATATTTCTCTACAAAATGTAACCGTACAATGTCCTAATGAAATTGATGAGATTGTTACAGAAAAGGAAACTTGGGAAAACATTAATTATTCTATTAACGAAGAAACAAAAGAAATAAAAGAAGATATTTCTGGTTCTTTTTCTCAGATTCCTTTGCGATTGGCTTGGGCAATTACCATTCATAAAAGTCAGGGTTTAACCTTCGAAAAAGCTATTATAGATGCAGAAGCCTCTTTTGCACACGGACAAACTTATGTTGCCCTAAGTAGATGTACTTCTTTAGAAGGTTTGGTTTTAAAAACGCCAATTACAAGCAATGCCATTATAAACGATAGAACCGTAAGTGTTTTTAATGAAAGTGTAGAAGAAAATCACCCAGATGAACATGTTTTAAACGAATCTGAGAAAAATTTTCAATTAAACTTAATTGCAGAATTGTTCGATTACCTTCCGTTTTTATACCCTATTTCTAGAATGATTGATATTTTCTATAAAAATCAAACCAGTATAAAAGGTGATGTTATAGATCATTTACAAACCATAAAAGACGATGGTGTTGTAGCTTTAATGAAAGTTTCTAACGGATTTAAAAACCAACTAGCACAATTTTCTGAAGACAACGTTTTACCAGAGAACAGCTCTCAAGTACAAGAACGTTTTACAAAAGCGGTAGCTTATTTTGTGACACAAACAAAAGGAAATATTTTAAAACCTTTAAATGCTATTCAGTTTTCTACCGATAATAAAGCCGTAAAAAAAGACTTTTCTACACAGTTTGATTCTTTACAAGAAAAATTAATGGAAAAACTTTTTGCGCTTCAAAAAATGAACAATGGTTTTAAAGTACAAGATTATTTAAAAATAAGAGCTAATGCTGTTTTACAAAAATCTGCTCCTATTAAAAAGAAAACGGTTGCCTCTAAACGCGACCCAATTTTAGCGTTGAAATTACGAGAGTTAAGAGACGAAATTTCTAAAGATTTAGGAATCCCTCATTTTCAAATTTTTACACAAGAAACGCTTTACGCAATGTGTGATACTTTACCAAGAAACGAAAGTGAATTGCTAAAAATTGTTGGAATGGGTAAAACTCGTGTTAAAAAATATGGAGAACAAATTTTAGAAGCCATCGAATATTATTGCAAAAAAAACGGAATTGACAAACAAAATCATCAAAAGAAAGAAGACAAAAAACCAACCAAACAGATTACTTTCGAGTTATTTAAGTCTGGTCTTTCTATAAAAGAAATCGTTAAAGAGAGAAGTTTAACCACCGGAACCATAGAAAGTCATTTGGCTAGTTATATTCCTTCTGGAGATGTTGATATTTTAGAGCTAATAGATGTTAAAAAGTATAAAAAAATTATAGACGCTATAGAAAACACTAAATTTAAAAGCTTAACAGAATTAAAAGAAAAAGTAGATAAATCATTTACTTTCATGGAGTTAAGAATGGTTTTACTTTCTATGGAAAATTAATTTGTTTTTTTTGTAATAAAGTGAAAGTTTTATTAAAAACATACGTCTAAAGATATATGATAAGATACTTTCTTATCATTTTCTTTTTCATAGCAATTTTCCCACTTCTAATTTAGGAGTGGGTTTTTTATTAAAACACAGCAAGTCATGCACAAATAAGCCTTTTTAAGTGATTGAGGAATCTGAAAAAACAACTGTAAAAATTATAGATTCCTCGTCGTTCCTGCGTCTCTCTGTAGGAATGACAAGCAAAACGGTAAATAGCCACCCAACTTGTCACTTCGAAGTATTGAGAAGTCTCATAACAGTGAAAACATAAACCAGCGCAATTTTATGAGATTTCTCCCAAAAGGTCGAAATGACAGTCGTTAGAGAAATGCTATATAGATTTGTGATTCTATAAACGTAATAAACTTTGAATATTCTTAAATATAAATAATCATCCAAATGTCCCGAACGAAGAATGAGGAGGAATCTAAAAATTAAAGATAAAACTCCTCAATAGCCTAAAAAAAGGGCATTTCGGAATGACATTAAATGTTTTATTTCAAATCCTTCAACAACAATTGTATCGATGTATTACCATTCCATTCGTTTACATCTAAAGCGTACACAATGTCAAAATCGTTTTTAACAAACTCCATTTTATCGCCTAAACCAAAACCTATTGAATTAAAAGTCTGTTTATTATCGCCTTGAAAAACATTTAATTTTAAATGTGTTTTATCTGCTCCAACTTGTTTTCCGTAACCATTATCTCTAACACAACTTGTTTTAAAAGTAGGTCGCATATTCATTGGTCCAAAAGGTGCCATTTGCTGAATAATTCTAAAAAACTTAGGTGTAATATCTAACAAATCTATTTCTGCATCTATAGAAATTTCTGGAGTTAGCAAATCTTTATCAATAGTTTCCCTAACAACTTCTTCGAACTTATTTTTAAAATTCTCGTAATTTTCTGGCAACAAAGTTAAACCTGCAGCATATTTATGACCACCAAATTGCTCTATAAACTCTTCACATGCATGCAACGCATTGTACACATCAAAACCTTTTACAGAACGCGCAGAAGCAGCTAATTTATCGCCACTCTTGGTAAAGACTAAAGTAGGTCTGTAATATTTTTCTATCAAACGAGAAGCTACAATACCAATAACACCTTTGTGCCAATCTTCTTGATAAACTACAGAAGTAAACCTATTTTCTTCATCATTATCAATAATTTGAATTAATGCTTGGTCTGTAATTTTCTTATCTAAATCTTTTCTATCGGCATTAAAAATTTCTATGGCAGCAGCAAAATCAACTGCAGCATCAAAATCCATTTCAGTTAGTAATTCTACCGCATAATTACCATGTTTCATTCTACCTGCAGCATTTATTCTTGGTGCAATTGTAAAAACAACATCGGTAATTGTTAATTCCGTTTTTTTAGTTTGATAAATGATGGCTTTAATTCCGTTTCTAGGATTTTCGTTAATTACCTGTAAACCATGATAAGCCAAAACTCTATTTTCTCCATTCATTGGTACAATATCCGCGGCAATTGCAGTAGCAACTAAATCTAGATACGGAATAAAGTCTTTTATCGTTTGATTTCTAGAAACGCCCAATGCCTGAATTAATTTAAACCCTACTCCGCAACCACAAAGCTCATCAAAAGGATATGTACAATCCTCTCTTTTTGCATTTAAAACGGCAACTGCTTTAGGTATTTCATCACCAGGTTTATGGTGATCGCAGATAATAAAATCGACATTTTTTTCGGCTGCATAGGCAACTTTATCGATAGCTTTTATTCCACAATCTAACGCAATGATTAAAGAGAAATCATTGTCGTGTGCAAAATCGATTCCCATATAAGAAACGCCATAACCTTCGGCATATCTATCTGGAATGTAAGTTGCAATATTTGGGTAAATCGTTTTTAAATAAGACGCAACTAAAGACACAGCCGTTGTACCATCTACATCATAATCACCAAAGACTAAAATATTTTCGCCATTCGCAATTGCAGCTTCAATTCTGGCAACAGCAAGATCCATATCCTTCATTAAAAAAGGATCGTGAATCTCATCTAAACTTGGTCGAAAATACTTTTTAGCGTCCTCAAATGTTTCAATATTTCTCTGACAAAGAATAGCTGCTATGGTTTTATCAACCTGAAGCTCTTCTGCTAATTTTTCTACTTTTTCCTTATCTGGCTTTGGCTTTAACGTCCATCTCATAGCTCTTTTTTAATTAAAGCTCAATTTTATGCAAATGAATTTCGATATCTACCTCAGCAAATTGACGGAACATTTCCATAACACCACAGTACTTTGTAACAGATAAATTTACTGCTTTTTGTATTTTCTTAGGTTGTAATTCTGTATCACTAAAATGATAATCAACTTTTACTTTTTTATAAAACTTAGGATGCTCTTCTGTTAACTCTGCAGTAATATCTATTTTAAAGTCGGCCACTTCCGCATGCATTTTCTTTAACAAAGAAATTACATCTAAACCAGAACAACCTGCCAAAGAAGCCAACATTAAAGCTTTTGGTCTGTACCCTTTTCCTTCTCCTCCACTTTCTTCTCCAGCATCCATCGTCAAATTTAACCCACTCGGATTATCAGATTCGAATTGCATATTTTCTTTCCAGGTAGTTGTTACAATATTTGTAGCCATATTAGTTGATATTATTATAGATTTTTAAAATTGAAATAGTAAATTGTGCTTCTTTCTTA
The DNA here is from genome assembly GCF_038024105.1 of Polaribacter butkevichii. Classification (NCBI taxonomy): domain Bacteria; kingdom Pseudomonadati; phylum Bacteroidota; class Flavobacteriia; order Flavobacteriales; family Flavobacteriaceae; genus Polaribacter; species Polaribacter butkevichii. The sequence goes on along the minus strand of NZ_CP150661.1, from coordinate 3,365,386 downwards.
CAAAAATAAGAAAACACTTATAAGTTAAGTCTAAAATTAAATAAATCTATACAAAATAAAAATATGCCATTAGTTACACCACTATCATCAGAACACGATTTAGAAACAAAAGAATTAGCCCTATTTTTTAATGAAACATTAGGCTTTTGCCCAAATTCTGTTTTAACAATGCAACGAAGACCTGCAATTTCTAAAGCTTTTATTAACTTAAACAAAGCTGTAATGGCCAATGAAGGTAAGGTTACCTCCGCTTTAAAAAGAATGATTGCTTGGGTTTCTAGTAATGCTACAGGTTGTAGATACTGTCAGGCACACGCTATTAGAGCTGCAGAAAGATATGGAGCAGAACAAGAGCAATTAGATAATATTTGGGAATATAAGACACACCCTGCTTTTTCTGATTCAGAACGAGCTGCATTAGATTTTTCATTAGCTGCTTCTATGGTACCAAATGCTGTAGACTCTAAAATTAAAGACGAGTTATATAAATATTGGGATGAAGGAGAAATTGTAGAAATGTTGGGGGTTATCTCTCTTTTCGGATACTTAAATCGTTGGAATGACTCTATGGGAACCACACTAGAAGAAGATGCTATAGAAAGTGGAAATCAATATTTAGGAAAACACGGTTTTGAAGTTGGTAAACACAAATAAAAAATGTAACTTGTCTTAATATAAAAAAAATACCTTCTCATCTTTTAAAATGAGAAGGCTAAATAAATTATTAAGGTCCCCCAACCTCTTCAAATTTAACAATCAAAAATAATAAAATAAGATTGTTATACTATTGTAAATTATGCAAAATTTCATTTATAATTTTGTATAATTTCAGAACTAAAAAATTTATGATAAAAGTAGAAGAGAAATTATTTAATTTCATAAAACTAAGACTCCCTAAAAATGTGTCACTTATTGATGACATTTCTGATGTTTTAGACTTAAATTATGATGCTGCCTATAGAAGAATTAAAGGAAAAACCCCTTTAAACTTAACAGAAACTTTAAAACTATCTAATCATTACAATATAAATTTAAACACTTTATTAGTTGAAACAAAAGATGATGTTCAAAAAATTATTGTAGAAAAAACACACAATATAATTTCAGATAATTTTTTACATATTTTTTTTAAAAAATCGATAAAAGAAATTGAAAATATTTTAGATTCTAAAGGAGCACAAATTATTAATTCTCTTAAAGACTATCCTCTTTACCATGCTGGTAACGGTTATTTTTCTAAATTTAGAATCTATGCTCTAATGAATATGTCTAGTAGTGATGTTGACATAAAAAAACTTCCATTTTCTTCTTTTAATCCATCTGCAGAAGTACTGAAAAATTATACTACTTTTTTAAGTAAATACGACAAAGTTTCTCTAATAGAAATTTGGAGTGATTCTACTATAGACAATATTTTAAATCAAATTCAGTACTTTTTTGAAATAGGACTTACAACCAAAGACGAATCATTGCGTATTGCAGATAGCTTAATTGAATCTTTAACTTTAATTGAAAAACAAGCAGGAAATCAAAAAAGAAATAATAGCGAAAACAGTTATCATTTATACCATAATAATCTCGTTTCATTACTAAACACAGTACTTATGAAAACAAATACTCACAAAAAGGTATTTGTACCCTACACTAATTTAAGTTATTTTAAAGTAAGTGATGAAAACACTACAAACCAAATTGAACAACATTTAAAAATACAATTAGAGTTTTCTAATAATCTTTCTGGTGATGCCGCAGTTGAAAGAAAAAAATTCTTCAATATTTTATACCAAAAGGTTGAAAACCGAAAAATAAAAATATTAGTCTAATTTTCATTCAATAATTGCAGCAACTCTTTTCTGTAATTCAGGAATAACATTCAGCTCAAACCAAGGATTTTTAGTCAACCAAAAACGATTTCTTGGTGATGGATGCGGAAGTGTAAAATATTTAGGTAAATACGCCGGATAATTATCTACTGTTTCTGTAAGCGTCCTTTTTGCGGTATCTTTTAAATAATAGTTCTGCGCATACATTCCTATTAAAATAATCAGTTTTAGTTTTGGCATTTTATCAAATAATTGCTGATGCCATTTTGGTGCACATTCTTTTCTAGGTGGCTTGTCTCCGCTTTTTCCTTTTCCAGGATAACAAAATCCCATAGGTACAATGGCAAAATTTTCTACATCGTAAAAAACCTCATCAGAAACATTTAGCCATTTTCTTAATTGCTTTCCACTTGCATCATCCCAAGGAATTCCAGAGACATGCACCTTAGTACCAGGCGCTTGCCCAACAATAATAATTTTAGATTTTTGATGAACACTAACTACAGGATTTGCGCCCAAATCTAAATAAGGTTCACAAATTGTACATTGTTTTATTTCTGATAAAAGGGTTTGCATTTTTTAAAACTGATCTTTTTTTGTTGTTCTGCTAAAAATTTCAGCATTTGTGTGAAAAAATTAACATGAGATTTCTCAATCGCGAAAAGCTCATTTCGAAATGACAAACAGATTCTAAAACAAGTTTATGATTTCAATTCTAAAGCTTTACCATCAAAAGACAAACCATCAAAACCAAACTTCATAAAGTTTCTAATATTTTGATGGGAATCTCCATTTTCATCTTCTAAAACATTTTTATAATGTTCTCCAAAACAAAATAACGTTTCTTCTTTTCTTAATTTTTGATGTTTTGCAAAAGCAAATAATTTACAAGAACCAGAATTTTCACCTGCGTTATTTGTAATATCTCCGTTTGTAAAAGTAGTTGGCGTAAAATTGTAGTTATCCTCTATTACTTGCATGGTATCTGCAAAGTTAATTGATGTTGGATTTGATTTTAATTTTGTTATGAGTTCTTGGATGATCATTTAAGTTATTTATTTAAACCAAAAATATAATTTATTATCAAGTATTTGGTCAAAAAAAATAAATAGTTATGTTTTATTATTAAAATGTAAAGTTTTTTTTACATTTGTATAAAAATAATAGCATTATGAAAGTTAAAATGTTACCAAATTGGTGTAAAAAATTAGGATTGGCAGTCTTTTTTATAGGATTTATTATTTCAGGTTTTAAAGGATTTATGGACGGCTTAACGGCATCAACGTCTAATACAAGTACATTTGATTTTTTTGAAAATTTATGTTCTAAATCAGTATTGCATTTATTTGAAGTATTAGCAATTATTGGAATGGTAATTTATATGTTTTCTAAAGAAAAGGTAGAAGATGATTATATAAATATATTGCGCCTAGAATCTTTTCAATTAACATCTTTAATTGGCTTATTAATTACAATAACATCTTATATCGCCTATGGAAATCTTAATTTAAATTTAGATTATTTCATCAATCTGTATTTAATGTTTTATTTAATCATTTTTGCTATTAAAAAAAGAAATTACTAAATGAAAAACTTAATAAAAGTAGAACGCGCAAGACATAGTTTAACACAAGGAGATTTAGCTGAAAAAGTAGGAGTTTCTAGGCAAACAATTTACGCTATCGAAAACAATAAGTTTAATCCATCAGTAACATTAGCTATAAAAATGGCTCGGTTTTTTAATGTTACTGTAGAATATCTATTTGATATTGAAGAGGAATTATAAATCTTAAACTTATGGTTCAAATTGTTATTTATTTAATTAACACAATCTCAAAATTCATTTTAGTACTTATTCTTAAGTTAATGTAATTCTCAACTCCCTCTTCCAGACACTTCTACATTTTAAAATTGATATATTATTACATTAACCTACTTCTTCCCTTCTACAATCACAACAATTTCACCTTTTGGGGGTTTTGCTGTGTAATGTGCTAAAACTTCGGTTGCAGTTCCTCTAATAGTTTCTTCAAACATTTTTGTTAATTCTCTAGATACAGAAACTTGTCTGTCTGCTCCAAAATATTCTACAAAATGCCCCAATGTTTTTATTAATTTATGTGGAGATTCGTAAATAATCATCGTTCTTGTTTCTTCCGCTAATAATAAAAACCGAGTTTGTCTTCCTTTTTTTACAGGTAAAAACCCTTCAAAAACAAACTTATCATTAGGTAAACCAGAATTTACCAACGCAGGTACAAAAGCTGTAGCCCCTGGTAAACAATCTACCTCTATATTATTTTCTACACAGGCTCTTGTGAGTAAAAATCCAGGATCTGAAATTGCAGGTGTACCAGCATCTGAAATTAAGGCACAAGTTTCTCCGTTTTGTATTCTTTGCACAATTCCTTTTACAGACTTATGCTCATTGTGCATATGGTGACTGTGCATTTGAGTAGCAATTTCAAAATGTTTTAAGAGTTTACCGCTTGTACGCGTGTCTTCTGCCAAAATAAAATCTACTTCTTTTAGAATTCGTACAGCTCTAAAAGTCATGTCTTCTAAATTACCTATGGGTGTTGGCACTAAATATAATTTACTCATTTTATTTCAGTTATCAGTTATCAATTATCAGCTTGCTGAAATATTGATACTTAATTATTGTTAAATAGCTGGATAGGTTTCTACAGTAATATCTGCAATAACATCACCTGTATGTTTTATGCTTAAAGGTTCGAACAATACAATATGAACTTCTTCTTTTGCTATTGGTTTATGTTCTACTCCTTTTGGTACAATGTAAAATTCACCTTCTTTTAAAGTGACTGTTTTGTTGCGCAACTCAATATCTAAAGAGCCTTTTAAAACCATAAAAAGTTCATCTTCATAATCATGTTTATGAAAAACAAACTCACCTTTTAGTTTTGCTAATAAAATTTGTTGACCATTTAATTCGCCTACTTTTTTAGGTGACCAATGATCTGAAAATAATGTTAATTTATCTTGAAGATTAATTACGCTCATAAATACAAACTTACAAAAGAATTGTGTAAAACTCTTTTGTAAGTTTAGTAAATGAATTGATAAAAAATAGGATTCTTTTTTAAAAAATACGGTAGCTTCTTTTTGCTCTTATTTTATTTCTTCTAATTCGGTTACCGAATACTTTTTATGATTAAAAATATCTAAATCTTCACGAATTATTTTAGCATACACACCTGGTTTATTAATTACCATCCAATATTTAAGTTTGCTTTCACCATCAAAGCCTTCCACAACTTTACATTCAAATTCTCCTGCTGGTACTTTAATCGTTTCTTTTTTTACAATTCTAAATGGCCCTGGTTCTTTTTGTGGAAAAAAGTTGTTATGCATATTTAATAAGCCTCCTTTAAAACTCTCTGAGTATTGTGTAGTATCTTTACTAGAAACACTAAAGTTAGTAAGGTTGATACTCTTCCTTTCTAAATCTACATCTACTTTAGATAATAAAATATTGTCTTGAAAACTTTTTGTATTTGGTATTAATTTACGTTCTCTATATTTTAAATAAGTTACATTTTCTAGTCCTTTTAATAAAGTATCAAAATCTGTCCAAGGAGAAATATCGCTTTGTCTATTAGGAAAACTGGCAACATTAAAAGTTAAATGCGCTACCTCTGTTGGTCCTTTTTCTTTATTAGCTACAAATTTTACGCCCTCTTTTTCGAAAACAAATTTATCTTCCAAAAGCTCTTTTATCATGCTTTTTCCGTTTAATAATTTTGATCTCCCTATAAATAAAACATGTTTTTCTTTAGCATTATAAACCCAAGTACCTTTAGAGGTTAAGGTTGATCTACCTCCTGAGGAAATTTCGATGAGTGTAAATGTATCTGGAAGCTCTACTTTTAACAATTGCACTTCATCTAACTCATTTTCTATTTTCCACTCTCCCATTAAGTTTGATGCTGCATTTTCTTTGGCTATTCTATCAAAATCTAGTTTTAAGTAGGTTGCTTTTACCCCTTCTTTTTCTAACACCAGTTCTTTATCTGTAAGTTTTAAAACTTTATTGACTCCGTTAAAATCTTTTTCCATATCAGATTTTAACAAAATTTCATTCTTTTTCTTACTATAAGACCAAGTAGCAAGTTCTTTTCCCTTCATCAACATTTTACTACGTTTAGCAAACTCTATCAACAAATATGGATTTTGCGTTTTATTTGGTGTTTCTACTTTTGTAATTACCCAACTTCCGATAATTTTAGACTTTTGAGCGTTTATAGAAAAGCCACAAACCAACATTATAATTACAATTATTTCCTTTTTCATAATTCAATTTTTTTTAATGATTAAACTTAGAACTTACTCCGTTTTACACACCAATTTAAATCTATTATATATTTAAAAACAAAACTTTAAAGCTCTTTAAAATCAACTATTTCTATTTCCTTTACAAGGTAGTAATTTTATCCTAAAACAAAAATAACCAGCAACTTAAAAATAAAAAAACTATTTAAGGAAAATATATATTTTTTACTTTTCTTGTTGCATTTTTATTACTTTTTGCATCATATTGTAAGTCTGACGGAGTTCTTGATTACTCATTTGTTGTATGTCTTCATTATCTTTATCTGCCAAAGCCATTTTTTTCCATTCTTTAAAAGACATTTTACTAAGTTTTATCATTTTTGCATCCATATTTTCCACCTCATCTTCATATTCTTCATTGTCCATAAACCCCTCTTCTTTTATAATCGGAAAATTTGGCAATTTAAAATGACTATCGTCAACACGGGTATTAATTTGAATATTAGTGGCTTCTTTAACCGTTTTAACTCCCATCATGGTCATCTCTAATCTTAACACAACACCTTTATACATCAACTGTTTAGCACCGTGTATATTCCAAGCTTCACAGTTATATCCTAAAAACTTCTCGTTACCCACTAATTTTCCCCCAATGCCTTCTAACATTTTCACTCCAACTTTGTTAACGTCTCCGTTTACAAATTTTTTATGAAGTTCCATGGCCATATCACGTTTTAAAAAAATTTGTTTTCTATTAAAATCTACAGAATAACTCTCGCCATTATTTAATTTAGACATGGTATGTGTTGCCACTATATCTGTATTTTTTTTATGAAAAACAGTTGTATTTGTTGTTCTGGTAGATTCCTCTTCTACAAGCTCTAAATTTCCCCAATCTTTAAAATATAAAGACGCTATTCCGCTTCCCAAAATTTCACTCCCCAAAACACTTCCGTTTATGGTTATTTTGTATTTAATAATTCCCGATTCAACTTCATATCGTTTTAATTTTAGAGCTTGTTGCTCTGTTTTAATTGATAAATTATCAGCAGATTTAGTACTGTTTCTATTGCAAGATATGGTTACAGTTAATATTGCGATTAAAATGCTTAAATTTTTCATAGTAACTATATTTTTGTTTATTAAACTCGCTTAAACATTTTATTTAAGCGAGTTTTAACTTAAAATTACTCTTCAGTTAGCAATATTTTTGACATATTGTTTTTGAATTTTTTATTAACCCTAGCGGCATACGTTTTTCCATTGGTACTGTTCTTAACCTCTACCCATTCACAAACCCACGCATCTTTTTTTTCTGTATGATAAAGCTCTATGTATTTTAATTCTCCCAAGTCCTCGTGTTTATCAATAAGATGTTCATCTGTATGTCCTCTTTCTCTATCATCTTTAACGGTGTCTAAATTTTCCCACATACCAACACGTCTTACTCCTAATCTATCTATACCTGTTAAACGAGCTAAAACTTTTGCATCTGTATCATCGTATTTAGAGTTCCCAGTTTTTATTTTAATAACATAATTAACTAGTTTTTTAGCTCCTAATGGGCTGTATCCATATTTTTTTTCCATTTGTTTTCCATATTCGTAGGCTTTTTGATGAAGAAAAGACCTTCTGTTATAAGAACTAGCTAATTCCCAAATTCCTGTTAAGCCTCGATTATTAGGAAAATCGATAAGCGTAATTTCTTCATCTGTAACCGAGTTTCTCCAATTTAAATATGATTGACGGTTTGAAATACTATCACCTCCAATTAAATTATCACCTCCAACAGTTTCTATTTCAATTTCAGAACTGGATTCGTATTTATTTTGTGTGGTAGAACTAGAAATACTTGCAGATGCACTAACAAATGAAAGATAGCTAGCTTTAACTGCTAAATTCATTTCATCTTTTGAAGCCCACTCATACGTATCAATAGCAGAAGTATAACTAAATCGTCCTCCTAAAATAACGCCATCGGTAAAATAGAGTCCGTATTTTTCAAAAAGTTTAATTGGATCCCAATTGTTTATAGCATTTGCAACATCTGTATAAAGGTATTGTCGTATTCGAGTAGGTGTATCTAAGGTTAGTTGCCATTTTTGTATTACTGATAACTTTCTAAACCACTCATGGTAGTAACTTTTAGAAACAGATTTAAAAGTATCTAAATTTACTGAACCTTGAAAACCACAATAAGAGCCAGACAATCCTGCTTTTTTTGTTATTTCTTTACACATACTATCTAAAGTTTTACCGCTAAAAGTTTCAGAAAGTGCTTTAGATTTCTTCATAAATTTTACAAAAGGCCAATGTGCATAAGTAATACTTCCTTGTGGTGTTGTACCCCATTGTTTTACTTTGTTAGGATCAATTAAACGTTCTAAAATTGCGCTTTCATCTGCGTATGAACCAAAAATATTGTAACCACACCCTAAAAAATGTAGCCCAGGTAGCAAATGAGTATTCTCTGGTTGCGGCTGAGAACTCTCTACCTCATTTAAGAAACTTATTTGTTTTTTAGTTAAACTCCCAAGGTTTTTCGTCAATTTTGGAGCAACTTTTGTTTTTAATGACGGTGATTTACTTTTTAATTTTAGTTGTTTTGGTCTCATTTTTGAGACTTTATACATCTTATTTACCGGTTTGTGTTTTATAGTAAGTGCCATAATAATAAAGGTTTTAAATTAATAATTATTTTAGTTTTTGCGTAATAACTTCATAACTCTAGAAGCTGTTTATATCTTTTCATCTGATACTACTTGTTTCATTATTTTTCATTTTTTGATGTATTCGTATAAGGATTTTGAATTCTCCTCACAATTTGAACTTTAGTTAAATGTTCATTTTTTAGAAGATTTGGAAGTATGATAATTTCCTTTTTTGTATAGTTTTTTTATGTTATTAAGTGCCTAAACAATAGTTTTACTAAAGCGGGTTTGCTATAATATTTAGTTCGGCAATAACTTCTACTTTAAAATATGCAACCTTAACACTGCTATAATCTCCTATGAATATTACGGTTAAGTTTTTATTATTTTTAGAAGATTTGCTATTTGATTTATTTTAGCTACATCTACAATTTTAAAAGTCCTTTTTTAATTCTCTTCACAAGACTCTGTTAATGTTTCTTTTAAGTCTGCTATCAACTCATTAACACTCTCTTTTTCTGAAGCAGGAATGCATTCTTTTAATTTTTCTAGAAAATTAATAACATTTTGCGCTTCCTTTTTTACATTGTTGCAGTTTACTGTTGATGGATTTTCATATTGCAACTTATAAGCATCACTATACTTTTTTAAAGTAGTTTGAAATTCGGCACTGTATTCTTCACAAATACCATCTACTCCATCATTATTGTCGCTTGAACAAGAAACATTAAACAACAAAACGGTTAACAATAATACGAGTACTCTTTTTACATTTTTCATTTTCATTTAGTTTTAAATTATACCCCAAATTTAGGGGTAGAAATGAAAAAAAAGACCATCAAAAAAGGTGATTTCTATCACCCAAAAGGGTGATTTATGAAAAAAAAAGTAAAAAAATTAGTTAGAAATTTTTTGAATAGCCTGTACTCTATTTTTTACATCTAATTTAGTGTAAATATGAGAGATATGTGTTTTTATGGTATTACTAGAAACATACATTTTTTCAGCAATTTGAGCATTACTTAGTCCGTTTGAAATATGTTTTAGCACCTCCACCTCTCTTTTAGATAATTCAAATTCTTTTAGTTCCTTTTTAGAGAAAGAAGTCTCTTGTTGATTGCTTGTTTTAAGCTTTTTAATTTGAAGTAAATAATTTTTAATCTCTGTATTTTTTTGCTCTAACTCTAATATTTTATTTCTTCTTAATAGAAATAAAACAAGAATACTAATTAGCCCAATAATTGCAGTTGCTATAAAAAGCCAAAAGTTAGAATTTGCTTTATCATCACTTTCGTTTTTTGCTTTTGCTAAAGACTGTATTTTAGTATCTTTCTTAGAAGACTCGTAACTTATTTGAGTACTTATAAAGCTTTTCTGCGATGCTTCATTTAAAATACTATCTCTAACAGCCAATACTTGCTTTTGTGCATTTAACGCTTTTTTAAATTGATTGGTTTTAGAATAATAATCCGTTAATGTTTCATACCCCAATAAAATATTTTCTTTAGAGTTTATTTGTTTTGCTTTAAATAATCCTTTATCAATATATATTTTTGCTTCTTTAAACTCATTTAAATAAAGGTTATTAACACCAATATTTAAACAACTCTTACTTAAATACCGGGTATTTTTAAACGTGGTTAATTGCGGTATGGATTTAAAATAATATTCGTTAGATTTTTTATAATCTCCTTTTCTTTGATACAATTTTCCGAACAAAGTGTATTTAATAGCAACACCTTCTTTTCTTGGGTATTTAATTGCTAAATCTAAAGCTTTGTCAATATAAAAATAAGCAGAATCGTAGCGTTGTTTTTCTATAAAAATCTCTCCTAAATTGGCATACCCATATTCTTGTCCTTTATTATTATTTCTTTCTTTTTCGAGTTGAATTCCTTTTCTTAAATAATAAAGCGCTTTATCATATTGATGCGTATCAATAAAAACATTTCCTATACCGTTTAAAGCAATTGATTCACTTCTTTTATCTTTAAATTTTTCAGAAAGTTTTAAAGCTTCAAAATAATAATTAAAGGCCTCTTTTTCTAAATTCACTTTTCTGTAAGTAACTCCCAAATTATTTAAACAGATTAATATTAATAACGTATCTGTAGTTTGAGTTAAGTAAGACAATCCTCTTTTGTGATTGGTTATAGAACTGCTATAATCTTGCTCGTAACGAGCATTAATTCCCTTTCTATCATAGCAAACACCTATCCCTTTAATGTAAAATATATTTTTAGAAATAGTTAAAGCATCTTCTAAAATAGTTTTGTTTATTTCTTTTTGACGTATAGATTGTTTGTATAAATCTATTAAATTATCTACTTTTTTAATAGAACTAGGTGTATTTTTTAGTACTTGATAAGCGCTATCAATTTTAATGTTCTTTTTTTGAGAAAACAGTGAGAAAAAAGGCAATAAAACACACAAAAAAACATAGAAGAGTCTCATACTGAGTTGTTTTTTCAAAGATAAAACTAAAAAGCTATATTCTTTTATTTCTTGCACTTTTTTACTTAGGTTTTATAGAAATTTCTTTTGCAAAAGTTGTACTTAGAATTTGAATCTAACAAACATGATAGCTATCCAGTCAAAAAAATACCTTTTTATTTTAGAATCTAGAGCTTGGTTAAGTCTATTAGAAACTTTTTTTAACACCTCAACGTCTGTTTTAGATTACTATTTTTTTTTCAGGGAAAAATTAAAGCCTTCTTTTTTGTAAACTTCTATTTATTTTTCTGAGAACAAATAATAGCTATACTCAAATATTTAAAGGTATTAAACGGATTTTGCGTTACCGATTGTAGCATTTGTTTGAGCTCTTTTTTGTTAAAAAAAAGCGAGTGCGAAAAGCGGGGCATTTCTCTTTAGAAATGAACGCCCAAAAACATCATATTAAATAGAAAATGATTAATTTTGCAGCTTCGATTCCGAAACAAGTTCGGGATAACAATTTTTAAGGATTTCCGCTTTGCGGAAGCAAATTTACAAAGAGAAATGTATAGAAGTCATTCTTGCGGCGAGTTAAGAGCATCGCACATAAACACAGAAGTAACCTTAGCAGGTTGGGTACAAAAATCTCGTGATAAAGGTTTTATGGTTTGGGTAGATTTACGTGATAGATACGGAATTACGCAACTAATTTTTGATGAAGAGCGTACGCCAAAAGAAATGATGGAAAAAGCAAAATCTTTAGGTAGAGAGTTTGTAATACAGGTTACAGGTACTGTAATTGACAGAGAAGCTAAAAACGCTAAAATGCCTACTGGAGATGTAGAAGTGTTGGTTTCTAAATTAGAAATCTTAAACGCATCTGTTACGCCTCCTTTTACTATTGAAGATAAAACCGATGGTGGAGAAGATATCCGTATGAAATACAGATATTTAGACATTAGAAGAAATCCGGTTAAAGACAGTTTAATTTTCCGTCATAAAGTGGCAATGGAAGTTAGAAAATATCTTTCTGACCAAGAATTTATAGAAGTAGAAACGCCTTATTTAATTAAATCTACACCAGAAGGCGCAAGAGATTTTGTGGTGCCTAGTAGAATGAATGAAGGTCAGTTTTATGCGTTACCTCAATCTCCACAAACCTTTAAACAACTGTTGATGGTTGGTGGAATGGATAAATATTTTCAGATTGTAAAATGTTTTAGAGATGAAGATTTACGTGCAGACAGACAGCCAGAATTTACACAAATAGACTGTGAAATGGCGTTTGTGGAGCAAGAAGATATTTTAAATGTTTTTGAAGGCTTAACGCGTCACTTACTAAAAGAAGTAAATAATGTTGAAGTGGAGAAATTCCCTAGAATGTTATATGACGATGCCATGCGTTTGTATGGAAATGACAAACCAGATATTAGATTTGGAATGGAGTTTGGCGAGTTAAACGCAGTGACACAACATAAAGATTTTGGAGTTTTTAATAGCGCAGAATTGGTGGTTGGTATTGCTGTTCCTGGAGGAAACGCTTATACAAGAAAAGAAATAGACAATATTATTAAGTGGGTAAAGCGTCCGCAAGTTGGAGCTTTAGGGATGATTTATGCGCGTGTAAACGAAGATGGAACCTTCAAATCTTCTGTAGATAAATTCTACGATCAAGAAGATTTAGCGAAGTGGGCAGAAATAACAGGAGCAAAACCTGGTGATTTAGTATGTGTTTTATCTGGAGAAACCAATAAAGTAAGAGCACAATTATCTGCTTTACGTATGGAATTAGCAGAGCGTTTAGGCTTGAGAGATCCTAAAGTTTTTGCACCTCTTTGGGTAATTGATTTCCCATTATTAGAGTTAGATGAAGAAACAGGGCATTATCATGCAATGCATCACCCATTTACTTCGCCTAAACCTGGGCAAATGGAATTGTTAGATACAGATCCTGGTGCTGTAAAAGCAAATGCGTACGATTTGGTTTTAAATGGTAACGAAATTGGTGGTGGTTCTATTCGTATTCACGATAAACAAATGCAAGCAACCATGTTAAAACATTTAGGTTTTTCTGAAGAAGATGCCAAAGCTCAATTTGGTTTCTTAATGGATGCTTTTGAATATGGTGCGCCTCCTCACGGTGGTTTGGCATTTGGGTTAGATAGATTGGTTGCTATTTTAGGCGGACAAGAAACTATTAGAGATTTTATTGCATTCCCTAAAAATAATTCTGGTAGAGATGTAATGATAGATGCACCTGCATTTATAGACGATGATCAATTAAAAGAATTAAGCTTACGCTTAGATATACAAGCATAAAAATTTTAAATCCCGCATTTGCGGGATTTTTTATTAAATTTAGAAAATGAAAAACGCAATGATACTTTTATTGCTTTTGGTTTCTTTTATTTCTTATTCACAGGAACTTACAGGAAATGATTTGTTAGAAAAAGCAATTCAATTTCATGATCCAAACGGAAATTGGGAGAAATTTAAAGGCGAGCTTTTTGTAATAATGGAAACTCCAAAACGATCTCCTAGAAAAAGTAAAATCTATATCAATTTGCCAGAAGAGTACTTTTCTGTAAAAGCAATTAGAGACACCATTACAACCGAATATACTGTAAATAAAGGTATTTCTAGTTTTAGTTTTAATGAAGATAAAAATCCGTCAGAAGAAATTAAAAAGAATTTTAATCTGAATACTGAACGTGCAAACATGTATAAAAATTATTATACTTATTTGTACGGTTTGCCTATGAAATTAAAAGATCAAGGAACCATCATTCATCAAAAAGTAGAAAAGAAAAAATTTAAAGGAAAAGAATATTTGGTTTTAAAAGTTACCTATGCTAAAAAAATAGGCAAAGATACTTGGTACTTTTATTTTAATCCAAAAACGTATGCCATGGAAGTATACCAATTTTTTAAAGAGAAAAAAGATAGCGGAGAGTATATTTTGCTTTCTGGTTTAGAAACCATTAATGCTATTAAAATGCCCAAAAATAGAGCTTGGTACTATAATAAAAACAATACATATTTAGGAACCGATATTTTGATTACAAAGTAAAATGCCAACAACAAAAGATATTTATAGAAAAATCCTAAAGTGGAAATATAGAAATATTTCTAACAAACAATTTACCAACATAGCAAGCGCTGTTATTGGATTATTAGCCGGTTTAGGAGCCGTTACACTAAAAAATGCAACCCACTTAATTCAACATTTATTAGAGGGGGAATTTATAGCAGAAATTCATAGTGCTTTTTATTTTATTTTTCCAATCATTGGGCTACTCATAGTTCTCTTTTTAGTAAAGTTTATTATAAAGAAAAGGGTTGGACACGGAATTCCATCTACCTTATATGCCATCTCAAAACAAAAAGGGATTATGCCCAAACATCAAATGTGGGCTTCTATTCTTACCGCACCAATTACGGTTGGTTTTGGTGGTTCTGTTGGTTTAGAGGGACCAACAGTGGCAACAGGTGCCGCATTAGGTTCTAACTTTGCTCAACTTTTTAGATTAAACCAAACAACCAAAACCTTATTAATAGGTGCGGCTGCAGCCGGAGCAATGTCTTCTATTTTTAAAGCGCCAATTGCCGCAATTGTTTTTGCTGTAGAAATTTTTAGCCTAGAGCTAACCTTGGCCTCTATGATTCCGTTATTATTGGCATCTATTACGGCTGTATTAACTTCTTATTTCTTTTTAGGAGATGATGTACTACTACACTTTAACATACAAGACAAGTTTGAGCTTAATGATGTATTATTTTATATTTCATTAGGTGTTTTTACGGCTTTAATATCAGTTTATTTTAGTAAAGTCTATTTTGCCATTGCAAACATTTTTAAAAAATTAGACAATCCTTATAAAAAACTATTAGTAGGAGGTGTTACTTTAGGTGTACTGGTTTTTTTAATTCCGCCATTATTTGGAGAAGGGTACGAAACCATCAATAATGTATTAAAAGGAAATATCTTAGCAATAGTAGAAAATAATATTTTTAATTCTATTTCTGATAATATCTACCTAGTTATTTTATTTTTATTAGGGTTAATTCTCTTTAAAATAGTAGCAACCTCTTTAACTTTTGGTGCTGGAGGAATTGGTGGTATTTTTGCACCAACACTATTTACAGGTAGTTTAACTGGTTATGTTTTTGCCCTTTTTGTAAACTATACAAACTTTTTTGGACACAAATTATCGTTAATCAATTTTGCCATGGTTGGTATGGCAGGTCTTATGGCAGGTGTTTTATTGGCACCTTTAACCGCTATCTTTTTAATTGCAGAAATTACTGGTGGTTACGAGTTGTTTATTCCGCTAATGATTGTTAGTTCTATCTCATTTATCATCACTAAACGCTACATACCTCATAATATTTATGCGGCACAATTAGCTAAAAAAGGCGAATTGGTAACCCATAATAAAGATAAAAATGTATTAATGTTTTTAGATATTGATACGCTTATTGAAAAAGATTTTATAGCTACAAAACCTAAAAAAACATTAGGAGAATTACTAAAAGAAAACGTTGCTAAATCTAGCAGAAATATTTACCCTGTTTTAGATGATAAACAACATTTTATGGGAATTGTTTTATTAGATGATGTAAGACCTGTAATGTTTGATCAAACGATGTATGATAAAATGAGAGTTTCTGATATTATGACTAGTGCACCAGAAGTAATATTAAGTGCCGATAGCACTGCTAAAGTTATGCAAAAATTTAAAGAAAGTGGTGCTTGGAACTTGCCTGTTGTTAAAGGCGGAAAATATGTTGGTTTTATATCTAAATCTAAACTATTAACAGCTTATAGAAATAAATTGATAGAAGTTACTGCATAAATTTACTAAAAAAGAATGAGAACAAATAGTTTCACAAAAAATATGTCAAAAAAATCTAACAAAGAGTTAGAGACTATTTTTAATGAAAAAGAAAAATATACCGTAGAAGCTATACAAGCAGTAATATGGGAATTAGAAAACAGAAACTTAATTGAAAAAACAGCGATTTCTGTTGATGAAACTTTAAAAAAAAGTGATGCAGTTAACGCTGTCATTTCTACAGAAAAAAAAGAAAATAACGAAAGCCCTTTTGAAGAATTAGAGCTACCTTTTTTGTATTCTAAAAAAGCCATACAAGGTTTTACCATCTTCTTTTCCACCATTTTCGGGGCATTTCTATTAATGCAGAATTTAAAAGAAATGAACAAACCAAAAGCAAGAATTCAAACTCTTACTTTTGGAATTGTCTACACCATTTTATCTGCTATTATTTTAAACTATCTACCTAAAACCTTTTTTATTACGCTATTGTTCAACCTTATTGGCTATGTAATTTTAACAGAGTATTTTTGGAATAAGCATATAGGAAAAGACTTAGCCTTCCAAAAAAAACAAATATGGCAACCATTAGCTACCTCTATATTTATTGTACTTGCTCTTATTCTATTACTGCTATTACCCCAATTGTTGAATATATAATTTTTTAATCAGGAGAAAAATAAATGAAAATAGTAATCGCTCCCGACAAGTTTAAAAATTCTTTAACAGGCTTAGAATTTTGTGATATTGTTGAAAAAGGAATTTTAGAAGAGTCCCCTAACACCAAAATTCTTAAATTACCATTAGCAGATGGTGGTGATGGTACTATTGATGTTGTAAAATATTACTTAAAAGGAAGTACAATACACCTAAAAGTAAACAACCCTTTTTTTAAAACTATAGATGCATCCTATATCTATTCAGAAAAAACACATACTGCTTTTATAGAAATGGCAGAGGCTTCTGGTGTTAAGTTACTCCAACCAGCACAATTCGACTGTAAAAATGCAACCACCTTAGGAACAGGAGAAATGATTATTGATGCCTTAAAAAAAGGCGCAAAAACTATTATTATAGGTATTGGAGGAAGCGCCACCAACGATTGTGGAATTGGCATGGCAACCGCTTTGGGATATCATTTTTTAGATAAAAACCATAAAATAGTGCAACCCATTGGCGCTAATTTATCTGCTATAAAAGCGATAGATACTAGCAAGGTTCATCCCTTATTAAGCAACGTACGTTTTAAAATTGCTTGTGATGTTACCAATCCTTTATATGGAAAAAATGGTGCTGCTTATGTTTATGGAGCTCAAAAAGGAGCTACTGAAGAAGATATTATAATGTTAGACAAAGGACTTCAAGATTTCTCTAAGGTTTTAAACAATGTTTTTACTATTGATGTCCAATCCGTAAAAGGTGCTGGGGCCGCAGGCGGAATGGGAATTGCGTCTAAAGTATTCTTAAACGGAACTTTAGAACCTGGTATTCAAATGATAAAAGACATCTCTAATTTTGATGCTCAAATTGAAGGTGCAGATTGGATTATTACCGGCGAAGGTAAATTAGATACACAAACCATGTCTGGAAAAACAATTAAAGGTGTATTGGCATCCGCAATAGCTAAAAAAATAAAAGTGGCTGCTTTTTGTGGTGCTACAGATTTAAATGATAAACATCTAGAAGAGTTTGGAATTTTATATACAGATACCGTTATCAATTATGCAAAAGATTTAGACGACTCCATGCAAAACAGTAAAAAGTACTTACACCTATTAGCTAAAAATTTTGCCTTAAAACACCTTTAAAATTAACTCCAAGGTTCCTCATTCGGTTCTAATTGTTTCTGGCTTGTAATTATCGTTTTCGCCTTTTGATCTACTTCACCTATTTTTAAACAGGAAAATAATAAAAAAGAAATTTTTAAATCTTTCTCTTCTAAAAGTTGAAGTTTAATAAAATCATTAAAACCCGTATCTAAAAAAGATTCATCTATCTCTGCTATTTTAGTACCATTTTTATAAATTGATTTTTTCTTATGATGATGTATTTTTAGTTGATACGTAAGATCATTAAAATTAATAGAATATATTGTTTTTTTAGCATTCTCAGAAATTAATTCTGTAACAACTCCATGATCATCTTTTATAGTAAATACCATTTTCCATTTCCAAAATTTAAATTTTTTAGAAATGTAAAAAATGATTTTATCTTGATAATTAAAAAGCTCAGAACCAAATTTACCAAACTCCATAAACCATTTAGAACTGTATAATTTTTTATCTGCTTTAAAAAGATCTAAAGTATTATTATCGTGTTTTATAGAATAAACTTCTGTGCTCATAAATTATGATTTAAAAAATAAAAATACTGCAACTAAATAGAATTTCAATTTATTTTTACCACTTTTTAATGTAATTTTTACTTTTTTAAGAATGCCGAAACTTTGTCTGGAAAATCTGTAAAAGCGCCATCAATATTTGCATCAATTAAAAGGGTTTTCATCATTTCATCAAAACTAGTAAATTCATCTAAAGCATCTGCTCTAAAAGTGTAAGGATGTACCTTTAAACCAAGTTTATGTGCCTCAGATACAAAACTAGTAAACTGCCATTTACCAGCTACTTTTTTATCTAAAATCTGCTTGTACCAAGGTCCTACTCCATCTGCATAAGTTGCAAAATATTCTAATTGCTTTGCTTCTTCTGGGAATTCTATCAGCTGAACTAAAAACAAGTCTGCTTTTAATTCTTTCCGAATTCGTTCTAATTCTTTGGCATCAAAACACTGTAAAATACAATTGTCTGCTTTTGTTGTGTAACCATAATCAGAAAGTGTTTTTAATACAATTGCCGTTAAATCTTTTCCTTCTTTTTGATGAAAAGCAGGATCTTTAATTTCTGGATAAATTCCAATATTTTTTCCTGTCGATTTATTTAACCCTTGTATCAGTGCTATTTCTTCTTTAAAAGAATGCAGTTTAAAATTTCCTTTTCCTTTCGGAAAACGATTTGCATACACTTGCTTACCCGTTTCTGGATTAAAACGTTCCGACACTTTTAAGGTTTGTAACTCATTAAAAGTAAAATCAATTACATAAAAACGATTGTCTTCTCTTTTTTTATCAGGAAACTTTGTAGCAACATCCGTTACATCATCCAAATAAATATCATGAATAACAATAGGAACATCATCTTTACTTAACACCAAATCTTGCTCTATAAAATCTGGATTCATTGCATACGCCATTGCCTTTGCTTCTATGGTATGTTCCGGTAAATAACCTGAAGCACCTCTATGTGCAATCACAATTTTTGTATTCATAGGAGTTTCTGTTTTAGGTGGATTGCAAGAAATGAGTAGCAATCCAATCAAAAATAACAAAATTGATTTCATTTGGTTATAAATTAGAAATTAAAGATATAACTTTTGTAATTTTGCTGCATGAAGTTAACGTTAAAAATAATGTTTGTTGTCTTTTTAATTTGGATGGCAATTGGTATCTATTTGGTAAATACAGAACATGAAAAAGCACAAATTGTTATGGGCTTAGGTGTTTTTTACTTTTCTTTTCTGTTTATGCCTTTCTTTATTTATTACAGATACAGAGATGGTAAGTACAAAAAATACATCTTAAATGATGAAAAACTAAAAAATGCTTTTAAAGATTTTGGTAAAGAGTAATTATTCTTTTTTTCTAAATAATTTTATTCCAATAACATAAACTAAACTGGGTATTCCAATCCATTTTAATTCGCTTATCAGCACATTTACACCTCTTTGAGAGAAAAATTTCGAAATTCCGATAGGCGATACTTTAATCACTTTCCAAGGAAAAAAGTAACGTGTATTATCAAAAGGACTAAATAATGCAACGCCTTTTCCTCCTGTAGTTAATGCATCTAAAAGACTATGAGAAACGGTACATAAAAAGAAACAAAGAATCAATAAAATAACTTTTTTGTAATCCGCCTTAAAAAGCGGATAATAAAAAATTAGTGAAAAGAAAATTCCTAGTAGAAGTGCAAAAACGATGGAGTGAGAAAAACCTCGATGCCCCCAAAAAGAACTGTAAGAAATACCAAAATTAAAACCAATAACATCCAAATCTGGTACAACTGCACACCCTATACAAATTAACCAAAATTTTATTGATTTAAAAGGTTTTGAAAACGAAGAACCTATTGCTATGGCGGCAACTGCATGACCAAATATAGAAGCCATTACTTAGCTTTTTTAAAAAAAGTATATACAGGAAAATGGTCTGAAAAACCTCCTTGATACCATGGACCAATATAGGTTCTAAACGGACTTCCTTTTAGTTTTCCTTTAAATATTTTTAGCCATTTTTTGTTAAAAACAGCAGCATGTTTAAAAACCAATTTACCTTCTTTTTTTTCCAAGAAATTTTTAGAAATAATAATTTGATCAAATAAATTCCATTTACGCTCATAAGTTAAAGAACCAACTGCTTCTCTGTCTAAAATACTTGCCATTGGGTTGTAAAAATCTTCTGTAACTAAATATTCTTTTACACTTTTACTGGTTGGATCGTCATTGAAATCGCCCATAATTAAAATCTTCGCATCAAAATTTCTAGCCTGAATAACCTCTACAATAGTACTTGCTAATTTTGCTGCTTCCACACGTTTGTATTCAGATTCTTCTACTCCTTCTCTTCTAGAAGGCCAATGATTAACCAAAATATGAACCAATTCTCCGTTTAAGTTTCCGTACACAACTAAAACATCTCGTGTATAATCCCTTTTCCCCTCATCATCCTCTAAATATAACGGAAAATGCTCTGACCCTAATAATTCAAACAATTGCTTATTGTACAAAAGGGCAACATCAATACCTCTATCATCCGGAGAATCATAGTGTACAAAGCCGTAATGATGTTTTCTTAAATCTTTAGAATTCACCAAATCCCTTACAACCTTGGCATTTTCTACCTCTACCAACCCAACAATTGCTGGTGTATAATAAGATTGCTCTTTACCCAATTGAGAAATTACAGAGCCTAGTTTTTTAATTTTATCTCGATAGCGTTTGTGGTTCCAATTATTTTTTCCGTTTGCTGTAAAATCATCATCAAACGTTTTGGGGTCATTTACAGTGTCAAATAAATTTTCTACGTTATAAAAACCTACCGTAAAAATATCTTTACTTTTTTTTGATGATAAAAAAAATGAACCCATTTATATATTTTTTTGTGAACCGTAAAAATAAGTAAATAAACCATTCCTATTCGTAACTTAAATTATATGTTTTGTTAACATAAACCTGTATTATCTTACCTTTTTCTAATATAAATTTGCCATGATTAAAATCTGAATGAATATTAAACTTAAAAACCAATTGCTATAAGAAAGAAAATTATTGAATTTGAATTTGAATTAATTATTAAAATCCTTAATCTTTATTGAGGATTTTTTTGTGCCTTTACAAATCAAATCTTTGTATTTTTGTAATCTATGATAGACGAACGCGAAGTTATTTCTGAAAAAGCAGTTTTAATTGGTATTATTTCTCAGCAACAAGATGAAATTCAATCTACAGAATATTTAGATGAATTAGAATTTTTAACGTTGACTGCAGGTGGAGTTGCCGTAAAACGTTTTGTTCAAAAAATGGAAAAACCAAACCCTAAAACGTTTTTAGGTATTGGTAAATTAGAGGAAGTTAGCAATTATATAGAAGCCAATAATATTGGTACTGCTATTTTTGATGACGAATTATCTCCTGCTCAAATACGTAATATTGAGAAGGTTTTAGATTGTAAAATTTTAGATAGAACCAATCTTATACTTGATATTTTTGCACAAAGAGCGCAAACAAGTTCTGCTAAAACACAAGTAGAATTGGCACAATGTCAATATTTATTACCACGTTTAACCAGACTTTGGACTCACCTAGACAAGCAAAAAGGGGGTATTGGAATGCGTGGACCTGGTGAAACCGAAATTGAAACGGATAGACGTATTATTCGTGATAAAATAGTACTCTTAAAAAAGAAGCTACAAACCATTGATAAACAAATGGGTGTGCAACGTAAAAACCGCGGTAAAATGGTTAGAGTTGCTTTAGTTGGATACACCAATGTTGGTAAATCTACCTTGATGAATGTAATTAGTAAAAGTGAAGTTTTTGCTGAAAACAAATTATTTGCAACCTTAGATACTACGGTTAGAAAAGTGGTGATTAAAAACATTCCTTTCTTATTAACAGATACCGTTGGTTTTATTAGAAAGCTACCAACGCAATTGGTAGAATCTTTTAAATCTACTTTAGATGAAGTACGTGAAGCAGATTTATTATTACATGTTGTAGATATTTCTCATCCTAATTTTGAAGATCATATTGCCTCTGTAAATACTATCTTGGCAGATATTAAATGCGCAGACAAACCAACTTTAATGGTTTTTAATAAGATTGATGCCTATTCTCATGAAACCATTGATGAAGATGATCTCGTTACAGAAAGAGAGAAAAAACATTATACATTACAAGATTGGGAAAAAACTTGGATGAATGATTATGAAGTAGAATCTATCTTTATTTCGGCTTTAAACAAAGACAATTTAGAAGATTTTAAAGAAAAAGCATACGAAGAAATAAAGAAAATTCATATTCAACGTTTTCCTTATAATGACTTTTTGTATTATGAATACAAAGAAGAAGAGTAAAATTTGAATATAATTTTAGTAAACTTCAAATAAAATGGATGATAAACCTGCTGAATTAGACGAATATTTAGACAATCATTATATACACAGAAGTAATTGGTTAAGAGCAGCTGTACTTGGTGCAAATGACGGAATTTTATCTACCGCAAGTTTAGCGATAGGTGTAGCAGCTGCTTCTGACATAAGAGAGCCCATTATTCTAGCAACTTTAGCAGGTTTGGTTGCCGGTGCTTTATCTATGGCGGCAGGAGAATATGTTTCTGTAAGTTCTCAAACAGATATTGAAACTGCCGATATTGAAAGAGAAAGAATAGAGTTAGAAGAAATGCCAGAGTTAGAACTACAAATGCTGGCAGATATATATGAACAAAGAGGTCTTAAAAAAGAAACTGCGTTAATTGTAGCTAAAGAACTAACCGAAAAAGATGCATTAGCAGCACATGTTAGAGACGAGTTAGGTATAAACGAGGTAAGCAAAGCAAATCCTATTCAGGCGGCAATAGCCTCTGGAGCAGCTTTTACAGTTGGCGGATTACTACCTTTTTTAGTAACAATCTTTCTTCCTTTAAAAAGTATGGAGTATGCTATTTATGGCTCTGCAATTATCTTTTTAATAATTTTAGGAGCATTAGCTGCTAAAGCAGGAGGCTCTAATATTACAAAAGCAGTGCTAAGAATTACTTTTTGGGGAACCATCGCCATGGGTATAACTGCTTTGGTTGGGTATTTATTTAATATAAATATTGCATAAACTTCATAGATCATTTTACAAGTACTCACTTATAACCAGAACCAATTAAGCTGAAAAACTTTCTTTTCTAGTTTTCAATTAACGTGTTTGTGTTATGAAAAGTTGCGATTAAAATGAACGGCTATTTTCCGAAGGAAAATAGAAGTTTATATAAATGCGACTAATTTTTATTAAGCTAAAATTAAGCGATTTTTTTTACACGGTGTTAGTAAATGTTTATATATTTAGTCTTTTCGCTATTGGAATTCCTATTTGTTTAAGTTTTTCATTTCCAATTTCATTTTTCAATTTCTCAACTAACTCACTTTTTTTTATCTCAACTATTGCTAAAAAACAATTTGATATAATTTTGAAATTACTCATTTGAGTTTCATCAAAGTTATACATTCCTGCTGTAAAATTTTTAATCTTAGAATTTAAGATAAATGATTTATAATCGAATTCAAATTCAATATATGCTCTAGTTGATTCAAAATTATTCTCATCAGCGTGTGCAATATATTTATGACGTAAATTCATAATATATTCATGAAACTTAATTAAATCCTTTGAATTAATGTCTGAGTTTTTTGGGAAATATTCAGTTATTAGGTTTTTGTTCAGCCAAATTCTTCCATTTTTTTTTGTACATGTAAAGCATCTTCCATAAGTAGTAATAACACTGATAAATAAAGATCTTTTAATTAGAATTCTTTCTTCTTTTTGATGTTTTTCTTTTTCTCGAATTATCTGTAGTTCAGAGATACAATTTATTACATATTCTAGGTCGCTAATTATTGAAATATAAAAATTCAGATTTTTTAAATATTTATATTCTTTGTCAATAATCCAAGAATTTGATTCTAATTCTTCATGAGCAAGTGTTTCAATTTTGCTTTGATTAACTTCTTCTTTCTCGTCAAGTTTTTTATTGATGTTCACTGTCTTTTTTTTATGTTTACAACATTACACAATAAAACTATTCCTCTTTTTTATCGTCTATAATCCCCATTCTTTTTGCCCTGTCTTTCCAAGATTTTCTTGCATGGGCTTGTAAATCTGCAACAGAATCACTTTCGTCCATAATTTCTAAACCTAATAATGTTTCTATAACATCTTCTTGAGAAACAATACCGCTTACAGAACCGTATTCATCTACTACTAAGGCAATATGTTCTTTTTCTTTAATTAAGGTATCAAATAAATCGGGAATCGATAAATCTCTATTGGTAATTAAAATAGTTCTCTTAATAGATTCTAGTTTTTCTTCTCCTTTTCCGTTAATAATTGCTTCTAACAAATTATCTTTTAAAAAGTAACCTGTAATATGATCTGGATTTTCTGCAAAAACAGGAATTCTAGAGTAACGTATTTTTTTATGTTCTTTAAAAAAAGATTTTATAGTCTGACTTTCATCTGCTATTTCTAAAACAGTTCTTGGCGTCATTACATCACTTACTTTAATTTCTTTAAACCCTAGTAAGTTTCTAATTACCTTGCTCTCACTTTTCTGAAAAACACCTTCTTTTTCTGCCATATCTGCCATTACCAAAAAGCCTTCTCTACTTAAAACACTACCATGACCTTTACCTCCTATTAATTTTGTAGTTAACTGTAATAGCCATAAAAAACCTGTCCACTTTAGTGGAAAAATCATAATTTTTAAAGCTTTAGAAGTAAAATTAGACAATTGCTTCCAATACGTTGCTCCTATTGTTTTTGGTATAATTTCTGAAGCCACAAGAATTAAAATTGTCATTATTGTAGAAACTACACCTACCATTACATCTTCTGTTATTTTAATTCCAAAAACAGTTTTAACAGAAGTTCCATACATTTCGGCATAGGCCACTTTAGCTTGCACACCTACTAAAATTGCCCCAACTGTATGTGCAATAGTATTAATTGTTAAAATTGCAATTAAAGGTTTGTCTACGTCTTTTTTAAGAATTTCTAATTCAGTAGCAAACGCATGCCCTTCATTTTTTTTAAGGTTGATAAAAGTTGGTGTAATACTAAGCAACACCGCTTCTAAAATAGAACACAAGAATGAAAAGAAAATAGAGATTGTAGCGAAAATTATTAATAATGTCATCAATAAAGGTTTAGAATGTAAAAGTAAGGAAAATAAAAAACCTTAAGAATTTCTTCTTAAGGTTTAATAAAATATATTTTGATGCTAATTAAAAAGCATAGCTCATACCAAATAACCAGTAAGTTTGTAACTTATTATCTACAGTGTCAAAAGTTGCCGAAGGAATCGGATTTATATCTCTTGTTTGTAAATAGTTTAAAGCTTCTTGTTTATTATCACGTAAACCAACTTCTAAACCTACACCAATTCCTTTCCAGATTGTGTAACCAAAAGAGTTTGTCCAAGTCCAGTTAGATAAATCTGCATCTTCATAGCTTTGAAAGATAGATAAGTTAGATTTTACACTTAATTTACCATATTTTTTAGTGTAATCTGCAACAATTTTTGCACCTAAAGAAGATTCAAAAACACTTTCTCCATTACTAAAAACGAAATTGTAGTTTCCTGGGTGCATTACAACAACTAAGTTGTCTGTAGGTGTCCAAGTAGCACCAATACCAAAGTCTAAATAACCTGGGTTATTAAAGTTTTCTATAATAGTAGTTCTGTATTCTGCTAAACCAGAAAGTGCCCACTTTTTGTTTAATCTTTTACCATATAAAGAGCTAATAGTAAATACATCTGTAGCAGCTTCAAAAGATCCATTATCACTTGGGTCATCTTTATCATCTAACTTTACCCAGCCTAAATTAATAGATCCAGAGTTTCTCCAGAAAAAATCTTCTTCAATTAAATTAGCAAAACCATTTACAGTAATACCAATGTTACCTGCAGATGAGTTTGCAGCAGATTTAGAATACCAGTTATTAAAACCAGAAAGACTACCACCAACGGTACCAAAAGCACCTTTTCTCCATCCTGGAAGTGCATCAATTTTTGCTTGTAAAGCATTTACTTCTCCTTGTAATTTAGCAATTTGTGCTTTTTTAGGAGCTTGTTCTTTTTTTAATTCTTCTGCTGTTTGTCCATTTACAGAAAAACTAACGAATACCAATAAAACTAAGATTGATAATTTTTTCATTTTTAAATTTTTTTAATATTTAATTTTAAGCGTGCAAAAATACGCTTTTATTGTTTAGACAATAAAAAAATTAATAAGTCACTTTTTCATGAAAACTATAATTTAACCCTAAACCAAATAATTGTCTAAACTGTATTCTGCTAGAAGCATTATCATCCATTACACCATGAAAAGTCATGTGCATTTTCATGTGCTTATTCACTTTAAAACGAATATTCATTTGATTTTCTATATCTAGATTTTCTGGCTGATCTAGATAATCTGAATAAACGGTTAAAACATTTTCTACTTCTACATTTTCCATCACCGTAAATTTAAAATAACTGGCTAAGTTAAAACCTAAACTAAAAGCAGTATTATCTCCTTCATCCACCCCAAATTGCCCTGAAAAAAAATCGCTAACCATTGTTAACCTTGCAGTAGCAGGCGCTATATTTATATTTGAGTTATCCGATTTTTTCCATAACATACCTGGCCCTAAACTTAAATAGGCAGGTGATAAAAAATCTGAAACTGGTAATGGCGGTGTTTTTTTGTAATTGTAACCTCTTGTATACTGTGTTTTAAAGTTTAGAAATTGAGAAAGGAACCAATTTTTACCAGATTTTACCCCCAACAAAGAGTTTAATTCAAATCTATCATTTGTTTTTCGATATCCTTTACCATTTAAATGACTTAAACCATAACCTGTTAATATTCTTGTATCCCAGTTAATGTTCTTTTTTTTGTAATTAAAATCGTAGTGAACATTAATATCTCCTGCCACAGTATTTTCTCCACCAGAAACCCAGTTTGTAAATGAAGACTGATTAAAAACAAACGTAAATCTTCCTAGAATTTTCCATTTAGGAACAGGCAGCGTATCTTTTTTCTTTTTTTGTGCATAAAAAGAAGTAGAAATAACAAGTAATAAAAGAAGTGATAGTCTTCTCATGGTTATAAGCTATTATAAAAATAATAGTAACTGTAAAAACGTTAAAATTATTTTTTAGTTTTATATAAAGGTACTGTTGAGCAAGCTTCTCCAAACATGATAGACCTTGCTACAGGTTGTAATTTTTCAATTAAAAATATATAAGCAGAATCTGGGATGGGCTTATTTGCACATCCTTTTATAATAACAGGTGCATCTGTAAATTCTTTAAAATCTAAAAAACCTATTAGTTCTTGATACAGAACGGTTTCTAACAACTCTAAATTACCTATCACTACTTTGTTTGCAAACGGTATTAATTCTGAAGCAACCAACATAAAAGCCCAAGAAGGAATTATAGCATCTGCAGAACAAGAAATAGCAACAAAAGAGTTTTTGTACTGAGACCAATCATGGTTTTTTACAGATTCTCTAAAGTCTTTCTCTTTTAAAATTAACTCTTGAAACAACCAATCTTTTACATCAAATAAAACCCGTTTTCCTTCTGGATAGATTTCTTCTAAATCAAAAGTTTTTAGTTTACTATTTGCAACTCTATTTATAATTTCTTCTGCCATTTTTCAAAGTTTCAAAGTTTCAAAGTTTCAAAGTTTTAAAGTTTGCACTTTTAACTAATCATTCAAAACTTAACATTAATAACTACTTACAACATACCAAGTTCTAGCTTTGCTTCTTCACTCATCATATCTTGTGTCCAAGTAGGATCGAACGTAATTTCCACTTCGCAATTTTCAATTTCTTTTAAAGTTTTTACTTTATCTTCTACCTCTACAGGTAAACTTTCTGCAACAGGGCAATTTGGTGAAGTTAAGGTCATTAATATTTTTGCATTGTTTTCTTCAGATACAAAAACATCATAAATTAAACCTAACTCGTATATATCTACTGGTATTTCTGGATCATAAATTGTTTTTAAAACATTTACAATTTTATCACCTATTACTTCTAATTCTTTATCTGTCATTCTTTAAAATCTTAATTTGATAATTTAGTTTGTTGCGCAATTGCATACATTTTTATATACTTAATCATAGAAACTAAACCATTTGCTCTTGTGGGTGATAAATGTTCTTTTAAACCAATTTCATCAATAAAATCTGTATCCGCTGCTAAAATAGCTGCTGGTTTTTGATTTGAATAAACCCTCAATAATAATGCCACAATTCCTTTGGTTAAAATAGCATCACTATCTGCAGAAAACTTAATAGTATCATTCTCTAATTCTGAATATAACCATACTTTAGACTGACAACCTTTTATTAAATTTTCATCTAATTTGTGTGCATCATCAATCATTGGTAACGATTTTCCTAACTCTATAATGTACTCATAGCGTTCCATCCAATCATCAAACATAGAAAACTCATCAATAATTTCTTCTTGTATTTCTTTGATAGTCATTTTTAAAACTTATTTTTGCACTTTTAAAAAAGCATTCTTATTAGAATGCAAAATTACGTATAAAATCTAAGAAATGAGTAAATTATTAGCAGTTGGTACAGTAGCTTTTGATGCTATTGAAACTCCTTTTGGGAAAACTGACAAAATATTAGGTGGTTCTGGAACTTATGTAGGTTTAGCTGCAAGTCAATTTGGAGTAAAAACAGGCGTTGTTTCTGTTGTTGGTGGAGATTTCCCTGCCTCATATCTAGAAATGATGAATTCTAAAGGAATTAATACCGATGGAATTGAAGTTGACAAAGAAGGTAAAACTTTTTTCTGGAGTGGTAAGTATCATAATGATATGAACTCTAGAGATACTTTAATTACAGAATTAAATGTTTTAGAAACATTTGCCCCTGTGGTTCCAGAAAGTTTTAAAGATGCAGGTATTGTAATGTTAGGTAATTTACACCCTTTAACACAAGCATCTGTTTTAGACCAAATGACAGAAAGACCAAAATTAGTAGTTTTAGATACGATGAACTTTTGGATGGATATTGCTTTGGCAGATTTACATACCGTTTTAAAAAGAGTAGATGTAATTACCATTAATGATGAAGAAGCTCGTCAATTATCCGGAGAATATTCTTTGGTAAATGCGGCTAAAAAGATTCATGAAATGGGACCAAAATATGTGGTCATCAAAAAAGGAGAACATGGTGCTTTGTTATTTAATGAAGGAAATATGTTTTATGCTCCGGCATTACCGTTAGCAGAAGTTTTTGATCCAACGGGAGCAGGAGATACTTTTGCAGGTGGTTTTTGTGGGTTTTTAGCAAAAACAGAAGACATCTCTTTTAACAACATGAAAAATGCAGTTATATATGGTTCTAACTTGGCTTCTTTCTGTGTAGAGAAATTTGGTACCGATAGAATGCAAGAACTTACAGGCGCAGAAGTTAAATCTCGCTTACAAGATTTTAAAGATTTAACACAGTTTGATATAAAAATATCTTAATTTTAATCCGCAGGTTTTGCTGCGGATTTTTTATTTATAACAACCCCTACAAAAACGATAACTACCAATGAGTGATGCTATTAAACACGAATGTGGAATTGCACTTGTTAGATTAAAGAAGCCTTTACAATTTTATAAAGACAAATACGGTTCTGCTTTTTACGGAATCAATAAAATGTATTTATTAATGGAAAAACAGCACAATCGTGGTCAAGATGGTGCAGGTTTTGCTAGCATAAAATTTAATGTAGCCCCAGGCACAAGATATATTAGTAGAGTGCGCTCTAACCAATCGCAACCTATACAAGATATTTTTGCTCAAATTAACGAACGTTTAAATGGAATTTTAGAACAAAATCCAGATAAAAAAGACGATGTTGCATGGCAAGAAGAAAACATGCCTTATGTTGGTAATTTGTTTTTAGGACACGTACGTTATGGTACTTTTGGTAAAAATAGTATAGAAAGTGTACACCCTTTTTTACGCCAAAGTAATTGGAGGCACAAAAACTTAATAGTTGCTGGTAACTTTAATATGACAAACTCTAAACAAATGTTAGAGGAGTTAATTGAGTTAGGTCAGCACCCAAAAGAGTCTACCGATACGGTAACTGTAATGGAAAAAATTGGTCATTTTTTAGAAGATGAAGTTGGTAAATTATATCAACAAGCTAAAAAAGAAGGTTTTAATAAAAGAAACGCTTCTCCATTTATCGAAGAAAATTTAAGTCTTAAAAAGGTATTAAAAAGATCTTCTAAAAACTGGGATGGTGGATATGCAATGGCAGGTTTAGTTGGACATGGAGATGCTTTTGTTTTGAGAGATCCAAACGGAATTAGACCTACTTACTTTTATGAAGATGAAGAAGTAGTTGTTGTTGCATCAGAAAGACCTGTTATACAAACTGTTTTTAATGTTAAGATTGATGATGTTCAAGAATTAAAAAGAGGACATGCTTTAATTATTAAAAAGAGTGGAAAAACTTCTATAAAAAAGGTGTTAGAACCAAGAGAAAACAAGGCATGTTCTTTTGAACGTATTTATTTTTCTAGAGGAAGTGATGCTTCTATTTACGAAGAGCGTAAAAATTTAGGAAAATATGTGTTTCCTAAAGTACTAGACTCTATTAACAGTGATATTTCTAATACGGTATTTTCTTTTATCCCAAATACAGCGGAAACGTCTTTTTACGGAATGACAGAAGCTGCTGAAGATATTTTAAATCAACAAAAAACAGCTAAAATATTAGCAGGTGGTACAAAATTATCTGCGCAAAGAGTTACAGAAATTTTATCTGAAAGACCTCGTTTTGAAAAAATAGCAATTAAAGATGCAAAATTAAGAACTTTTATTGCTGATGATAGCAGTAGAGATGATTTGGTAGAGCATGTATATGATATTACTTACGGTGTTGTAAAACCTACCGACAACCTTGTTATTATTGATGATAGTATTGTTCGTGGAACAACCTTAAAGAAAAGTATTATTAGAATTTTAGACAGATTAAGTCCTAAAAAAATAGTTGTAGTTTCTTCTGCTCCACAAATTCGTTACCCAGATTGTTACGGAATTGACATGGCTAGAATTGATGATTTTATTGCTTTTAAGGCAGCTTTAGAATTGTTAAAAGATACCAATCAATATCATATTGTAGACGATGTTTACAAAAAATGTAAAGAACAACAAGCCAAAGCAGATACAGAAATTATAAATTACGTTAAAGAAATTTACAATCCTTTTAAACCTGAAGAAATTTCTGCTAAAATTGCAGAAATGTTAAAAACAGAAGATATTAAGGCTGGTGTAGAAGTTATTTATCAATCTATAGAAGGTTTACACAAAGCGTGTCCTGATAATCTTGGTGATTGGTATTTTACTGGTAATTATCCTACTCCGGGAGGAATGAGAGTTGTAAACCAAGCCTTTATTAATTTTTACGAAGGAAGCGACAAAAGAGCTTACTAAAAGAAACTCTTTTAGTATTTATAAAAAGAAAAACTCATATACAATTAATTGTATATGAGTTTTTCTTTTTAATATATTCATCTAAAAACTAAAGTTATCACACTTACTTTTAAATAATTTATAGCTTAATATTGTTAGCTAAAACATCCTTAAACACCTAAAATAATTATAAAAACACTTCTTACATTTTAGTCTATTTTTTATTTAAATAAGAGGCTTTCCTTTAACATTTCTTTAAGCTTTCTTTAAGACTCCTTTTTTATAGTTTCCCTAAATTGTGTCTTAATTCAAATATAACTTTAATGATAACAAAAAGACTTTTTACTAAATTACTTTTAGTAGCTTTTGTACTTGGTTTTTCTACAGAAATGGATGCCCAATTTTGGAAGAAAAAAGAAAAAGAGACAGCAAAGAAAACTAAAAAACCAACCCCTAAAAAAGGAGACATTCAACCTTACGGTAAAGTAGTTACCAAAGACTACACAACTGATGAAGGTTTATTTAAAGTACACAAAAAAGATAACGAGTATCTTTTTGAGATTCCAGATTCTCTTATAAAAAGAGAAATGCTAATGGTTACAAGAATTGCTAAAACTGCAAATGGTATTGGTTTTGGTGGCGGAAAAACCAATACACAAGTACTACGCTGGGAAAAGAAAAAGAAACAAATTCTGTTAAGAATTGTTTCTTACGATGTAGTTGCTGATACTATTTTACCCGTACATGAGGCTGTTGTAAACTCTAATTTAGAGCCTATTTTATTTTCTTTTCCAATAAAAGCAATCAGTAAAGATTCTACGGCAACCGTTATAGATGCTACCGCTTTATTTGCAACAGATATAAAACCTTTAGGTTTTCCAGATTTTTATAGAAAAGCTTATGGTGCAACAAGAATGGATAAAGATCGTTCTTATATAGACCGCGTAAGTAGTTACCCACAGAACATAGAAATTAGACATGTAAAAACTTATTTTGCAAGTAAAGCTCCATCAAACAAGGCACTAGGTTCTATTACTTTAGAGATGAGTAACTCTATGATACTACTACCTAAAGTACCTATGAAAAGACGTTATTTTGATGAACGTGTAGGATGGTTTGCACGCGGACAAGTAGATTATGGCTTAGAAGCTCAAAAAAGTAAAACCGTAACTTATTTAGATAGATATCGTTTAGAGGTAAAAGATGAAGATATCGAAAAATTTAAAAGAGGAGAATTAGTAGAACCTAAAAAACAAATTGTTTATTATGTAGATAGAGCTACTCCTAAAGAATGGGTTCCTTATATTATACAGGGTGTAAACGATTGGCAAGTTGCTTTTGAAGCTGCAGGTTTTAAAAATGCAATTGTTGGTAAAATGGCACCAACTAAAGAAGAAGATCCAGAGTATAGCCCAGAAGATGTTCGTTATTCTGTAATTCGTTATTTAGCTTCTCCTATTCCAAATGCAAACGGTCCTCATGTTAGTGACCCAAGATCAGGAGAAATTTTAGAATCAGATATCAACTGGTACCATAATGTAATGACCTTATTACACAATTGGTACTTTATACAAACTGCAGCAATAAATCCTGATGCAAGAGGTAACAATTTTAAAACAGAAACTATGGGACGTTTAATTCGTTTTGTTTCTTCTCATGAGCTTGGTCACACTTTAGGATTACCTCATAATATGGGGAGTTCTACAGCGTATCCAGTAGATTCTTTACGCTCTGCTTCTTTTACTAAAAAGTACGGAACAGCACCTTCTATTATGGATTATGCTCGTTTTAATTACGTTGCACAACCAGAAGATAAAGGTGTTGCATTAATGCCAAATATTGGTACCTACGATAAATATGCAATTTCTTGGGGATACAGACCTATTTTAGATAAAAGTGCTATTGATGAAAAACCAATTTTAGACTCTTGGATTTTAAAGCATGCAGGAGACCCAATGTACAGGTTTGGACATCAACAAGCATCTGGAGTTGTAGATCCTAGTTCTCAAACAGAAGATTTAGGAGATAACGCTATGAAAGCTTCTATGTATGGTATTAAAAATTTACAAAGAATTTTACCTAGATTAGAGGAATGGACATCTGAAAAAGGTAAAAATTATGACGAATTATCTACCATGTACGGACAAGTTTTAAGTCAGTTTAATAGATATATGGGGCATGTAACAGCAAATGTTGGTGGGGTTTACGAAAACTTTAAAACCACAGACCAAGAAGGTGCTGTGTACACTCCTGTAGATAAAGCAATTCAAAAAGAAGCTTTACAATTTGTTATTGATGAGTTATTTAAAACACCTACTTGGATGTTAGATCAAAACATTTTTAGCAAAACTGAATTTTCTGGTTCTGTAGAAAGAGTTAGAGGTTTACAAGCAAGAACTTTAAATAATATATTAGATGCTGGTAGAATGGCACGTATGATAGAAAATGAAACCTCTAATGGTTCTAAAGCTTACTCTTTAATTAGCATGATGAGCGATTTAAGAAAAGGAGTTTGGAGTGAAATTTATACAGGAAAGTCTATTGACACCTACAGAAGAAACTTACAAAGAGCTTATTTAGACAGGTTAGATTATCTATTAAATAAAGCATCAGACCAAAGAGGTAGCAATAGCGGTTACAGAAAAACAACTGGTATTACAATCAATCAATCTGATGTAAAATCTGTAGCAAGAGGAGAGTTAAAACGTTTACAACGTGATGCAAAAGCAGCATCTAACAGAGGCAATACGCTAACTCGTTATCACCTACAAGATGTTGTAGATAGAATTGGTACAATTTTAGATCCTAAATAATAAAAACATTATTTTACAAATATTTAAAACCTCATCTTAATTGATGAGGTTTTTTTATGCACAGTAATTTGGGCTGTTTCTAAACCTAAAAAACACTAATTTCTTTATCGTCTACTATATCAAATTAAAACTCGCCTTATCAATAAAGTTGTACAACATATAAAACGAAAATTAAACTTTAGTTAATTTTAAATATTCGGTTTTTCCTTTTTTAGTTAAATATGGAAACAACATTTGATTTAATACATCGCTATATCGAGGTATTATATTTTTAGATATTTTTTTAGAACTAATATTTGCTGAGGAAATCCAAAAATCGCTTGTAATTTGAAATCTTAAAAATAAATTTTGGTATTCATTGGGTAATACTTCTTCCCTTATCAAATTTGAATTATTAAGCATTTTTATAAAATCAAAAAACTGTTTTTCTCTACTCGAAGTTAATTCTCTATAATGCTTTTTGATTATTGAGTGTTCTCTAATTATCATATTAAAATCCAAAAAGAAAAATCGATATTTAAAAAACACTTTCGAAATATTTTCTGAAATATTAAAAAACTGTTTTAACAAACCATAAGGTTTTGTTTCATTAATCAAAATTGCATTATCAATATTTTCTACTAACAAAAAATACAAAGCATTAATAATCTCTTCTCGTTTTTTAAAATGGTATTGCAAATTACCAACACTAATTTGCATTTCATCCGCTATAGATCTTAAAGAAATATTTGATAACCCATTTTTATTAAACAAAACTAAGGACGTTTCTAGTATCTTACTTTTAGTGTTTTTCATATTTTCAAAAATACACAAAATAGTACAAATGTACTATTACATAATTTTAGTACATTTGTACTAAATTAAAGATAAATGAAAAAAGTAAAAGAAGAAAAACAAAAATTAAGTGATGAATTATATGGATTATTGACCACAGTTAATTTTACAGACACATTTTCAACCACAAACCATATAGATGATATTACAACGATTACAAATCTAATTTTTAACAATTCACCAAAATGGCTTGAATTACTATTTACCTTAAGAAATAAACTGGTTCATATAATCGGTTTGAAAACTAATATACCTGAAGATTATAATGAAACTTTTAAAATTGGAGGTTATGTCAAGTTCTTTAAAATATTTTCAATCTCAGACTGTCAAGTAATATTGGGTGCAGACGACTCTCATTTAAATTTTAGAGCAATAGTTAAAAAAGACGCATCTATATCTTATAACATAAAAGTTATAACATTAGTAGAATTTAATAATAAAACAGGAAAATATTATATGAATATTATAAAACCATTTCATAGGTTAGTTGTTAAACAAATGGTAAAAAAAGCTTTTAAAAAAAGACTATGAGAGTTTTAAATATTCATTATCGTACAATAAAACAACCTAAAATTATAGTAGTAGAATTACTAAAAACACTATCAACTAAAAACGATAGGGTTTGGCCAAAAGAAAAATGGCCAAAAATGATATTTAAAGACGGGATTAAGATTGGAGCGAAAGGAGGACACGGACCAATAAGATATTCCGTAGAAAAATATAACCCAAATGAAATAATCCAATTTCGATTTTTAAAACCAAAAGGATTTAATGGAATTCATAAGTTTGAGATAAAGGAATTGGATAAGCAAAAAACGCAAATCAAACACACAATTGATATGAATACAAAAGGACAAGGAACACTAACTTGGATTTTTGCTATACGATCATTACACAATGCTTTAATAGAAGATGCGTTTGATAAACTTGAGAATAATTATTCTGAAGAACAAAAATCAAGTAACTGGAATTTCTGGGTAAAGTTTCTAAGAAAACTATTAGAGAAAAAAACTGATATTTAATAATTTAACAAATAGAATACGTTGTACAACACCCTGTAAAAAATTGCTTAATTTTAACTTCATAAAAATTAGCTGTATTTCTATAAACTTCT
Organism: Polaribacter butkevichii; assembly: GCF_038024105.1. Taxonomy (NCBI): domain Bacteria; kingdom Pseudomonadati; phylum Bacteroidota; class Flavobacteriia; order Flavobacteriales; family Flavobacteriaceae; genus Polaribacter; species Polaribacter butkevichii. Next base: position 3,328,772 of record NZ_CP150661.1, on the reverse strand, counting down.
ATTTTCCTACGGAAAATAGCCGTTCATTTTAATCGTAACTTTTCACAACACAAGCACGATAACGAAACCATCCCCTACCACAACCTAAAATAAGAAAGTCGATAAACAATTTGTGAGTATTTATTATAATATCTGCGATGATGTTTATCAAACGCATTAAAAAGTATTCTATATTTGCAGCACAATATTTTTTATGAGTCAGACACTTTTATCTTCTCCTTTACAAGGCTTTACAGATTACAAATTTAGAAATGCATTCAATCATTTTTTTGGTGGAATAGACACATTCTATTCACCTTACATTCGTTTGAATGGTAAAATGGTGATTAAAAATTCTTATAAAAAAGATATCCTTTTAGAGAATAATACAGAGTTAGAAGTAATTCCGCAAATTATTACCAACGATGTAGAAGAGTTTCTTTTTGTTGCTAAATACGTAAGAGAATTAGGTTACAAAGAATTAAACTGGAATTTAGGTTGCCCCTACCCGATGGTTACCAAACGCGGAATGGGTTCTGGATTAATTGCAGATCCTGAAAAAATAAATAGTATTCTTCATAAAATTCATAATGAATCTGACATTCTAGTTTCTATGAAAATGAGAATGGGCTATGAAACTCCCGAAGAAATTTTAGAGGTGTTGCCTATTTTAGATACTTATCCTTTAAAAAATATTGCAATTCACGCAAGAATAGGAAAACAACTATATAAAGGCGGAACTAATTTAGAGGCATTTCAAAAATGTTTAGATAATAGCAAGCATAAAATGTATTATAATGGTGATATCACTTCCGTTGCTGCATTTAAAAAACTACAAGAACGATTTACATCAATAGATCATTGGATGATTGGACGCGGCTTAATTGCAGATCCTTTTTTACCAAGTATGATTAAAAACGATACCACAGAATATCCAAAAAATAGATTTGATATTTTTAATGAATTTCACGATCGTATTTTTACCGAATATGACGCCGCACTTTCTGGGCCAACTCCTATAAAAATGAAAATGCTTGGTTTTTGGGAATACTTTTCTCAAAGCTTTTCAAATCCTCAGAAAACGTATAAAAAAATTAAAAAAGCAAGCAACGTAAAGAATTACGAGATTGCCGTAAGAGAAATTTTTAAAGAAGCAAAAAACGGGTAAATCAGTTCGTCATTGCGAGGTACGAAGCAATCTCCTTAACCTATAAGCAGATTGCTTTGTAAACTCGCAATGATATTCTATTTTAAATTAAAGTACTTTATAAACTAGTTTCTGATGGGTTTCCTTTATTAAAATCACTTACAACATTAGTAATTACAGCATCAATTCTTGCTTGATCTATATTATATTTAGGATTTAATCCTTTTTTCTCCGGGAAATTTTCTATCGTAACTGTTGTAGAAGGGAAAGCAAAATCTACACCTAATTCTTTCGCTAACTTTACAATAGCAATATGCAATCTATGCTTTGATGATTGCTCTACACCCCAAGCTAAACTTTTAAAATACACATTTACCATAATCAATAATGCAGAATCACCAAAACCGGTAAACTCTACATTATAAGAATCAGATCGTGTTTCTGGATGCGCAATAATAATTTCTCGTACTCCTTTTACAAAGGCTTCAATTAATTCTGGAGGTGTATCATAACGCAAACCTAAATTGGTATTGTAACGTCTAAATAATCGCAAACCTTTGTTATTAATCACCAATTCAGACAATTTACTATTTGGTATTTGGTAGATTGATGTATCTGCAGCACGAACCTGTGTAGATCTAAAACCAACTCTTTCTACAGTACCTACCACTTCTCCTGCTTCTATCCAATCTTCTATATGGAAAGGTTTATCAAGAAAAATCATGATGGTACCAATTAAGTTTTTTACTGTGTCTTGAGACGCTAATGCAAAAGCCAAACCTCCAATAGTTGCTCCCGCCAACATGGTAGTGGTATCTACACCAAAAAGGACTAACAGCTTAAAAATACCGACTACAATTACTAAACCGGTAAGAAAACTATGTAAAATAGGTACTAATTGATCATCTAACCTGCCATGTGTTCTTTCTGTAAACTCAGCATAAATGCGCATTACAACTTGTACTAGTTTTAAGAAAACGTAAATCCAGAACACTGTTTCTGCAATGTTTAAAATCAAAAACACCCATGTATTTGTTGTTAAACCAAATTGTAATGATGGAAAAACTTTGTCTACAAAAGTTAAAGTAACTAATAAACTTATAGGGTGTGCCAATTTCTTTATTACTTTGTTAACTTCTAAATTGGTGTTTTTGGTAATTTGATGCTGTAGTTTTAATAAAATAAAAAAGGCCAATCTTTTTACAATTAAAAAAATAAGATACCCTAAAGCTAGCATTATTAACAAACCTACAATTTGCCACAATTCTAAATTTAGTATTTTTTTTCTCCCAGAAACCGGTACAAATTTCTGTAATTTCTGCACATACCAAGGATAAACTTCTTTATATAAACTTTCTATTTTTGCAATTGTTTCTGTTGAGTAATACCAATTATCCCCTATTTTTTCTACATAAATCTGAGGCATTCTTATAGGAAACAACACATATCTATAGTAAGAAGAATACCCAATAGTATCTTTATAATTCGGGTTGGTAGGAATTTTATTTACATCTACATACAAACCTTTACCATCTAAAACTTGTTTTATTTTAATGGCTTTTTCAATAGCTTTCTCTTCAGAAAGTCCTAATATGGTTTTTGCTGCTTTTTTAGGTTCAAAAGAGTCCGTTTGTAAAAAATATAAATGTGTATACACGGTAGCATGAGGGTTACTCATATCTACACGAATACTATCTTGAGCAACTGAAAAAAAAGGCAAAAAAACAAGAAACCACAAAAAATTCTTCATCTGTACTTTATTAAAATGATTTAAATAAAAAGCAAATTTAAACCTTTTCATTTTTTTAGTGTCAAAGATGAGTAATTAATAAATAACAATACAAAAAATGAAAAAAATAGTAACCATATTAGTTGTCATTTTCGCTTTTACATTTACTGCACAAGCGCAAAAAAAAGGAGGTGCACCATCTGCTGAAAAAATGCTTAAAAGAATGACCAAAGATTTAAGTTTAACAGAGGCTCAACAAAGTGAAATTAAACCTTTATTAACGGCACAATTAGCAGATAGAAAAGCTGCTATGGAAAAAAGAAAAGCAATTAAAGAATCTGGACAAAAACCATCTAAAGAAGAGCGTCAACTAGATAGAAAAGACAGAATAGCTAAAGAAACTACTTTTAACACAGAAATGGCTAAAATTCTTAACAAAGAGCAATTAGAAAAATTTGAAGCATTGGCTAAAGAAAGAAAAGAAAATGCTAAAAATAAAGGCAAAAAGAAAAAAATTAAAAAAGAATAAAACTAGTTTTGGGTGGATTCGTTTATTAAAAAACTCGGTTTCTAAAAGAAACCGAGTTTTTGTTTTTACAATATTTACTTTATGTTAAATACTTGTTAAACACAAAACCACATTAAACCTTTCTCTTTTTAAACTGTCAAAGAAGTATACACATTAACATAAAAAACAATATAGATATGAAAAATTTAGTAAGCATTTTAGTATTAGTATTTGCCATTACATTTACTACACAAGCACAGCAAAAAAGAGGAGGAAACAGAGATAAAGGTTCTAGTTTAACCCCAGAGCAACACGCTACTTTAGCTGTTAAAAAAATGACATTGGCTTTAGATTTATCTCAGAAGCAACAAAATGAAATAAAACCTCTTCTAACAGCTAAAATGGCAGAAAGAAAAGCTGCGATGGAACAAAAAAAAGCCAATAGAGCAGATAAAAAAAGACCTACTGCAGATGAAAAATATGCCATGCAAAACAAGAGGTTAGATGATAAGATTTACATGAAAAACAAAATGAAAGACATTTTAAACAAAGAGCAGTTTGAAAAGTTTGAAAAAATGCAAAAAGGTAGAAACAAAATGGCAATGAATAAAATGAAAGGAAAAAAAGGTTCTAAAAATAACAAAGGAAGTCAAAGAGGCAGTAGAACACAACAAGGAAAGTAAACTAGTTTTGGTTGATTAGTTGATTGAAAAAACCCGATTTCTTAATTGAAATCGGGTTTTTGTTTTTATAACGAATTGGTATTTTGCGTTAGATATTGAATCTTTCGACTCCGCTCAAGACAGGCTATCTGTTTGAGCTCCTTTTTTTAGTGTCAGTTCGAGTAGTTTTTCTGACAAGGAAGAAAAATTGTATCGAGAACAAACTAAAAAAAGCGAGTAGTGAAAGCCCGACCTTGTGTAACGCCCAAAACCTACTCTTTAAACCAACTTGAATATTTTACATAATTATTGGCTATTCTATTGATTTCTCCTGAAATTAATTCTTGCGAAATATCTTTTACTTTTTTAGCAGGAACTCCAGCATAAATACTTCCACTTTCTATTCTTGTATTCTTGGTAACTACCGCTCCTGCTGCAATAATAGAATTAGATTCTACCACACAATCGTCCATAATAATAGATCCCATACCTACCAAAACATTATCGTGAATTGTACAACCATGCACCATTGCATTATGTCCAATAGACACATTATTACCAATGGTTGTTGGCGATTTTTGATACGTTGCGTGGATAATAGCACCGTCTTGAATATTAACTTTATTACCAATTTTTATATAATGCACATCGCCTCTTAGCACTGCATTAAACCAAATGCTACACTCTTTTCCTAGAGAAACTTCGCCAACAATAGTTGCATTTTCTGCTACGTAACAATCTTCTGGTATTTGCGGATAATTACCTCTTACTTCTTTTATAATTGCCATAATTTAAGTTCTAAAAATAAACTATAAATTTACTTAAAATATGATAATAAATTCGCTTTTTGAGAAGCAGAAACCAAAATTTCTTTTCCGTTAGAAACAAGTACGCTCCCTCCTTTTCCCTTTTTATATTTGGTTATGGCATTTACATTTACCAAGTACGATTTATGAATCCTGGCAAACGTATATTCGGTTAAAGCTTCTTCAAAATACTTTAAGGTTTTGCTCACTAATTTCTTAGAATTTGCCAAGTGAATTTCGGTATAATTATCATCTGCTTTACAAAAAACAATATCATTTATATCTAAAACTTCAAAACCATCTTGTTGCGGAATGGTAATTTTTCCGATTGCCGAATTTGTTTTTGGCGCTAATATTTGATGCTGTAATTGATTTTCCTTTTCCTTAATTTCTGTAACAATATTTACCGCTTTTATCAGCTCATCTATAGAAATTGGTTTTAGTAAATAATAACTTGCATGACTGTTTAAGGCTTCTATTGCATAATGATCGTAGGCGGTTACAAAAATAGTTTCAAAGGTTCTGTTTTCTACTTTTTCTAATAAATCGAACGCGTTACCAAAAGGCATTTCTACATCTAAAAACACCAAATCTAACTTGTTTTCTTGTATTAATTTGTAGCCATCATCAATATTACTTGCCTCGCCTAACAACAAAACATTAGGGCAATATTTACCAATATAATTTCGCAAAATATCTCTACTAATTTGTTCGTCTTCTACAATAATTGCTTTTAATTTCATCCTTTTTTTTGTTATTACTCAGAGATACACAAAGCTTCTTCGCAGAGATTCACTGAGTTTTTACTGTTTTATTTGGGTTATTTCGCAGAGGTTTTTTTATTAGAATTTTTCATCAAAGAAATCACGGGTTTTCACGAATGGGGATGTTTTTTTTTATTAATTCTCAGTAAAAATCTGCGCCTTCTCTGTGTATCTCTGTGTCACAACTACTTTTTCTTCAACAACAATGCTACTTTTGTTCCTTCTCCGTTTTCTAAAACATCAGTTACCACCACAGAAACTCTATCTTTATACATATCATTTAAAATAGCAATTCTATTTTTTATGTTATTCATTCCTTTAGACTTTTGTTTTAGCTGATTTTTCGTCTTTAATTCTTGCGATTTTTTTCGCCCAATTCCATTGTCTGTTATGGTAACAGAAACAGTATCATCATCTTTTTTAACGATTGAAATTGCTAAATTACCAATCTCTTTTCTGTATCTTAATCCGTGCCAAATAGCATTTTCTATATAAGGTTGCAACAACATTGGTGGAATAGAAAATTGTTTTAAATCGATGTTTTCATCCACAGAAATTACATAATCAAACTTCTCTTTAAATCTGTTATGCTCTAACTTTACATACAATTCTAGCAATTCAATTTCTTTTGTTAAAGGAATAAAATCTTCATCAGAATTTTCTAAAACAGCACGCATTAATGCAGAAAATTCAGATAAATATCGGTTGGCATTACGTTCATCATTTACAGCAATAAAGCTGTTTACAGAGTTTAAAGCATTAAAAATAAAATGCGGATTCATTTGAGAACGCATCGATTTTAATGCCAACAAATTATTGGCTAACTTTTGTTGTTTAATGTTTCTAAACATAAAATACGCCAACAAACTCATCAATAGAAACCCACCCACTAAACTATAAATTATTAAACGTTGTCTTTGATTACTTTCTTCAGATAATTTTTGATCTATGTACGCCAAACTAATTTTACTTTCTGCCAATTCTTTGTCTTTTTCTAAACTAGCAATTCTATTTTGATTGTCTGATATTTTCTTAGAAAACCGTTTTACTTGCTGAATTTCTTGTTCTTTTTGTATGTAAGCTGCATCTACCAACTTTACATAATCTTGGTAACTTTTTAAGGCCTTATCATACTCTCCCACCGTTGCATAAACTTCAGATAATTTTCTGGTAGCATCTTTTTCTATAGTAATGTCTTTCTTTTCGTCAGCATCTTTTTTACTTTTTTCTAAAAAAGGAATGGCATTTTTATAGTCTTCTTTTAAAATATAAGCATTACCAATTTTGTAATTTATTTTTTGAGAAGTAATCGAATCTGATTCTAAATTAAATTTCTTTTGAGATGTTTTATTGCTCTCAGCTTTAATTAAACTTTCTTTTCTTAGTTTAATTTCATCATCAAACAGACGATTAGAATTGTAAAAATCAGCTACTTTTTCTTCTTCTTCTAAAGCTCTATTTATATTTTCTTTAGCCGCTAAGTTCAATGAATTTTTAAACTGAATATTTGCTTTGGCAACATTTCCTTCAGAAGCAAAAACAGTTGCCAACTTAGAATTTAAATCTGTAATTTTAGCAGTAACCAAGCTCTCTTTTGCGAGTTTTAAAGATTCCTTATAATACGTTTTAGCGGTGTTGTATTTTTTTGATGAAAAATCTACATCTCCCAAACCTTCTAAAACAAGAATACGCTCATAATTACTTAGTTTCTGATTTAATAAATTGGTATACGTATGCTTACTTTCTTTTAAATCATTTAATAAAAACTGTGCATTTGCCAAAGCAATTTTTGTGGCTGTATTGTCTTTTATTTGAATAGAAAGTTTATAATTATTTACAGCTAAATCGTACTGTTTCCAATACAAATAAACATCAGCTAAGGTTTTATAGGTAACCGAATTTCGTTGTTTAGACTGGTTATCTTGCAACGCTTTTTCTACAAAAGACAAACTTAAATCGATATCTTTTTTCTTGTAAAAATTTGCCGAATCTAAATATTGATGATAAAGATCAGGTTTGCGAATCGATTTCATTTTTCGAGAGCTTTTACTAACAGTAAACTCTCTTTCTGAAGCAAACCCTTCTACCAAAATTTTTATTTCTTCATCCGATTTTATCGTATAATAAACCGTTTCAAAATCTGGGTGAGAAACCCTTAACTGATCGCCTACTCTTGCCTTTATTAAGTAATAACTATAAATCTCATTATAATCAAAATACTTACCACTTACAAAAACCTCTGCATTTTTTATAGGGGCATTGGTATTCTTATTTAAAACCTTCACTTTTACATCAAACATTTTTGTTTGAATATCTACACTTATTTCTTGAGCAGAAACTGATACAAATAGACATATAAAAAGGCTGGTTATGTATTTTCTTAAAATCATTTTGCTATTTAATACTGTAAACATACACACAAAAAAGCATCAAAAAAAATAGCTTTTCTTTTAATGTTTCCATTTTACTTATTAAAAATAAAGGTTTACTCATTTTGTATTCCTTTTCACTCAACCAAAAGGAGGTTTTACTCATTGGCTGTTTTTTAAGAATTAAGTTGGTCTTAATATTGACTTATTAAAAACAACCAAACTTTTAATCATTTATAAAACCTTAAAACAATCTATTATGAAAAAATTCGTATTAAAAGTCGTATCAGTATTACTCTTATTTTTCTCCATTAACAACTTTGCAGTAAACGAGCCATCATCAGAAAAAACAAAAGAACAAACTATTAAAGTCGCCTTATTGTTAGACACAAGTAGCAGTATGGACGGATTGATAAACCAAGCAAAAGCACAACTTTGGGAAATTGTAAACGAGCTTTCGTATGCTAAATACGGCATTGAAAAACCTAATTTAGAAATTGCTTTGTATGAATACGGAAATTCTAGATTGCCTTCTAGAGAAGGGTATATTAAACAGGTTTTACAGTTTAGTAATGACTTAGATAAAATCTCCGAAAAACTATTTTCTTTAACTACAAGTGGCGGAAATGAGTTTTGCGGACAAGTAATAAAAACATCTTTAAACGAACTTTCTTGGGGAGAAAATAAAAACGATTTAAAAATAATTTTTATTGCAGGTAACGAACGTTTTACACAAGGGAAAATCAATTATAAAGATGCTATTACAGACGCAAAAGAAAAAGATGTAATTATCAATACGATATTTTGTGGTAACTATTCTACCGGAATTTCTGGAATGTGGAAAGATGGTGCAGATTTAGGTGGTGGCGATTATATGACCATAAATCAAGATAAAAAAATTGTGCATGTAGTAACTCCTTATGATGATGACATTATCATTCTAAACAAAAGATTGAACAAGACCTATATTTATTACGGAAATAATGGATATTCTAAATTTTCTTCTCAGAAAGAACAAGATATGAATGCAGAATCTTTAGATGAAGTGGTTATTGTTAAACGTGCCGTTAGTAAAAGTTCTCGTTTGTACGACAATTCTTCTTGGGATTTGGTAGATGCTGATAAAAAGCAAAAAGTAGATTACAATAAAATTGAAAAAGAAAAACTACCTACAGCATTACATAATAAATCGGAAACTGAAATTAAAAGTTATGTAAAATTAAAAGCTAAAGAACGAACAGAAATTCAGCAAAAAATTAAAGAATTAGATGCAAAAAGAAGAAGCTTTATTGCTAAAAAACAAAAAGAAAGTAGCAAAAAAGACGAATTAAATAACGTCATGCTAAACGCTATTAAAAGACAAGCTAAATTAAAAAACTATGCTTGGTAAAAGGTAATACTATAGCTATTTCACAGAGTTACTTAGAGCATTTCACAGAGATTCACGGAGAAGAAAATTAGACCTTCTCTATGAATCTCTGTTATTTTACTCTGTGAATCTTTCTCTTATAACTATACTAATTTTACACCTCAATTGAAACCACCAAACCTTCGTTACTTCTTACATTAAAAACAGTTTCGTCTTCAAAAATTAAATATTGTCCTTTTATTCCAACTAAAGTTCCTGTATAAGTCGGCGTTTTAATTAAATTTAAACTTTTAGGCTTTGCCGGATATTTTACAACCGGAAAATTAAGATGCGTTTCCGAATTATTTTCAATAAAATATTCTAAAGCTTCATCTGGTATGTATTGCTTCAATTTATCTCGCCATGCTACCAAATCTACATCTTCAATATCATTCTTTAGCATTTTTCTCCAATTGGTTTTATCAGCAACATAATCTTTTAAAGCAACTTCGGTAATACCTGCTAAATATCGATTAGGAGTTTCTACTATTTCTATAGCTTCATGCGCTCCTTGATCTATCCAACGTGTAGGCACTTGCTGCTTTCTGGTAACTCCTACTTTTACATTACTAGAATTTGCTAAATACACAATATGCGGTTTTAATTGCACGGATTGTTCATAGGCTAAATCTCTATCTTCTATCCCTAAATGAGCTTTACTTAATTCTGGATGCATAATCCAATCGCCTGCATTTGGAGTGTCGAAAAAACAAGATTTACAAAAACCTTGTCTATAAATTTTCTTTTCTAAATGACAGTTTAAACATTCATAAGTAACAAAATTGATGGTTAAATCTTTATTTAACAACTGATTCATGTTTATAAAATCAGTTTTCATGTCTAAATAATACTGAATTTGTTCTGCATTTTCAGTCATCATTTTTTTTAAAACTCCTTGGTAAATCATCGCACAAATTTTAGTATTTTTAAACTTCGGTTTTAAAACAATAATTGTTCTAAAATCGTTCAAAACAAACTTACGAATTTCTATGGCTTTTCAAATTATCAATTCTATAATTTCTTGGTTTTTAAAGAAACGAAAACATCAAATAGAGCTGTTTTTAAAATACCCTATTGATGTTCAGAACGAATTACTTTTAAAACTGGTAAACACAGCTAAAAACACAGAAGTTGGTAAAGAATACAACTTTGCTAGCATAAAAAACCATACAGATTTTACAAAAAATGTTCCTATTCAAAAATATGAAACTTTTGAACCTTTAATAGAACGATGTAGAAAAGGTGAACAAAATTTATTCTGGCCAACAGATATTAAATGGTTTGCAAAAAGCAGCGGAACCACCAATGCAAAAAGTAAATTTATACCTGTTTCTGATGAAGCTTTAGAGTATTGCCACATGAAAGCAGGTAAAGATATGTTGTGTTTGTACATTAATAATAATGAAGACACTCAGCTTTTTACAGGTAAAGGATTGCGTTTGGGCGGAAGTTCTGATGTGTACCAAGACAACAATTCTTATTTTGGAGATTTATCTGCTATCATTATAGAAAACATGCCTTTTTGGGCCGATTTTAGCTCTGCTCCTAGCCAAGAAGTAGCTTTAATGAGCGATTGGGAAACAAAAATGGATGCCATTATTGATGAAACTATTGATGAAGATATTACAAGTTTAGCAGGTGTACCAAGTTGGATGTTGGTATTGCTTAATCGTATTTTAGAAAGAACCGGAAAAGAACATATTTTAGAAGTTTGGCCTAATTTAGAAGTCTATTTTCATGGAGGCGTAAACTTTAATCCTTATAGAGAACAGTACAAAAAAATTATTCCGAAAAAGAGTTTTAAGTATTACGAAATTTACAATGCTTCAGAAGGTTTCTTTGCCATTCAGGATAGAAACAACTCTAAAGAATTATTGTTGATGTTAGATTACGGAATTTTCTATGAATTTATTCCGATGAGTGAATACAAAGGCGAAAGTTCTGAAACCATTACACTTGCTGATGTAAAAAAAGACATCGATTATGCTTTAATTATTACTACCAATGGGGGTTTATGGCGTTATTTAATTGGTGATACCATTCGTTTTACATCATTAGAACCGTACAGAATTAAAATTACCGGACGTACAAAACATTACATAAATGTCTTTGGAGAAGAACTTAACATAGAAAATGTAGAAGATGCTTTAAAATTAGCTTGCGAAAAAACAGAAGCCACCATTTCTGATTATACTGTGGGACCTATTTTTATGGAAGGCAAAGAAAAAGGTGGTCATGAGTGGATTTTAGAATTTAGCAAAAAACCAGAATGTATTGGTTATTTTTCTGAAGTTTTAGACAATGCTTTAAAATCAATAAATTCAGATTACGAAGCAAAACGCTATTTAAATATGACTTTAATGGCCCCAAAAGTACATCAAGTAGAGCAAGGCCTCTTCTACACTTGGTTAAAGAAAAAAAACAAATTAGGGGGGCAACACAAAGTACCAAGACTTTCTAATTCTAGAGATTTTGTAGAAGAATTATTAATCTTAAAAAACTCTTAAAATTATTTTTATTTTCATTGAATAGGCATGATTATTGATAAATAATCTTAGATTTTATCTTTGTAAAAACCTAACTATGATTAAAAAAGTTACTCTAATTTTTTTCCTTTTTTTTTTAAACTTTACTTCGAGCGCTCAAATACTTACCGTAATTAACAAAGAAACAAAAGAGCCTTTAGACCAAGTTACCATCTTTAATTTACAAACCAACGATTACGTTACAACCAACGGAAAAGGGCAAGTAGATATTAGTAGTTTTAAAAAAAATGAACTTTTAAAAATTAGATTTCTTGGTTTTAAAACACAAACTAAAACTTATCAAACTCTAAAACAAAGCAATTTTTTACTGCAACTAACACCAACTATTTTAAAAATAGATGAGATTGTTATTTCTGCTACCAAATGGAAACAAAAAACGTCTGATTTAGCTTCTAAAATTAGTACCATTTCACCTAAAGCTATTGAATTGATGAATACACAAACAGCAGCTGATTTATTAACGGTTTCTGGCAAAGTATTTATTCAAAAAAGTCAACAAGGAGGCGGAAGCCCAATGATTAGAGGTTTTGCAACCAATAGATTACTATACACCATTGATGGTGTTAGAATGAATAATGCCATTTTTAGAGCCGGTAATATTCAGAATGTAATTTCTTTAGATCCTTTTGCTATCGAAGAAACAGAAATTATTTTTGGCCCCGGTTCTGTAATTTACGGAAGTGATGCCATTGGAGCTGTAATGAGTTTTAAAACATTATCTGCAAACTTATCTTTAGACAATGAAACCTTAATAACAGGAAAAGCTTTTACAAGATTCTCTTCTGCAAATGAAGAAAAAACATACCATGCCGATTTTAATTTAGGCTATAAAAAATGGGCATTTGTTACCAGCTTAAGCTACAATGATTATGGCGATTTAAAAATGGGAAGTAACGGACCTGATGAATACTTAAGAAACTATTATGTAGAAAGACAAAACAACCAAGATGTTGTAATTACCAATAAAAACCCTAAAATACAAACTCCATCTGGCTATACACAAACCAACTTAATGCAAAAAGTTAGGTTTAAACCTAATGAAACTTGGAATTTTGAATATGGATTCCATCTCTCTGAAACTTCTAGCTACTCTAGATACGATAGACACTTAAGAACAAAAAACGGAGACCCTCGTTATGGAGAATGGAGCTATGGTCCACAAAAGTGGATGATGAATAATTTTGAAATCAATAAAAAAGGAACGAGTTCTTTTTATGATGATGTTACTTTAAGAATAACCTATCAAAAATTTGACGAAAGTAGAATTAGCCGAGATTTTAATGATAACGGAAGAGAAACAAGAACAGAAAATGTAGACGCATACTCTTCTAACTTAGATTTCTCTAAAAGCTTAAGTAGAAAAAGCAAATTATTTTACGGAGCAGAATATGTTTATAATGATGTAAAATCTACAGGTATAAATACAAATATTGACACCAATATTTCTGAAAAAGGAGCCAGTAGATACCCTAATTCTAATTGGTCTTCTTTAGGTATTTATACTTCTAATCAATATGATTTTTCTAAAAAATGGGTTTTACAATCTGGTTTACGTTATAATTTTTACAGTTTAAACGCTACGTTTGATACTACATTTTATCCTTTACCATTTACGCAAGCAAAAATAAATGATGGCGCTTTAACTGGTAGTTTGGGCTTAATTTTTAGACCGCAAGAAGATTGGTTATTAAGCACTAACTTTTCTACTGCTTTCCGTTCACCTAATGTAGATGATGTTGGTAAAATTTTCGATTCAGAACCTGGTTCTGTAGTAGTTCCTAATCCAGATTTAAAAGCAGAATACGCTTACAATACAGATATTTCTGTTGCTAAAACTTTTGGCGATTATTTAAAAATAGAAGTAACTGGTTTTTACACCAATTTAAAAGACGCTATGGTATTAAGAGATTTTACATTAAATGGCGAAACTGAAATGATGTATGACGGAGAATTAAGTACAATACAAGCAATACAAAATGCTGCCGTTGCTAATGTATACGGGTTTCAAACAGGTTTTGAAGCGGAATTAGGAAACGGAATTGGATTTTCATCAACAGTGAGTTATCAAAAAGGAGAAGAAGAGTTAGACAACGGAGATACGAGCCCTTCTAGACACGCAGCTCCTTGGTTTGGTACAACACGCCTTACGTATAATGCAAGTAAATTAAAAGCACAATTGTATGCTAATTACAGTGGTTCTGTTGCTTATGATGATTTACCTGATAGTGAAAAAGCCAAAGATTATATCTACGCAATTGATGATAATGGAAACCCATATTCACCATCTTATGTAACCTTAAATTTAAAAACTTCTTATAGGTTTACAGATAATTTATTAATCTCAACAGGTTTAGAAAACATTACAGACAAACGTTACAGACCTTATAGCTCTGGAATTGTTTCTCCTGGTAGAAATTTTGTAATTTCTTTAAAAGCAAATATTTAAACTAAATTTTACGTTCTACAACGTAATCTATCATTGTTAATAAAGAATCTTTATATGGCGATGTAGGAAAGTCTTCTAATATGGCTAAAGCTTTATTTTTGTAATCATTCATTTTGGTGGTTGTATACTCTATACCTCCTTTTTCTTTTACAAAAGCAATAACTTCTTTAACTCTCTCTTTATTTTTATTGTGTTTCTTAACGGAGTTAATTAACCATGCTTTCTCCTTTTTAGAACAATTATTTAGCGTGTAAATTAACGGCAAGGTCATTTTTTGCTCTTTAATATCAATCCCTGTAGGTTTCCCTATATTGGCTTCTGTATAATCAAACAAATCATCTTTAATTTGAAAAGCAATACCAATATACTCACCAAACTTTCGCATTTTACGCACACAATCTTGATTTGCACCAACAGAAGCAGCTCCAATACCACAACAAGCAGCAATTAAGGTAGCTGTCTTTTTTCTAATAATATCAAAATAGACCGCTTCTGTAATGTCTAATTTTCTTGCTTTTTCTATTTGCAGTAATTCTCCTTCGCTCATTTCTCTTACCGCAATAGAAATTAGTTTTAGCAAATCAAAATCTTCATTATCTATAGATAATAACAATCCTTTAGACAATAAAAAATCACCTACTAAAACTGCAATTTTATTTTTCCAAAGTGCATTTACAGAGAAAAAACCTCTACGTCTGTTACTATCATCTACCACATCATCATGTACCAAAGTTGCAGTATGAATTAATTCTACCACAGAAGCTCCCCGATAGGTTCTTTCATCGAAACCTCCATTAGAAACCATTTTAGCCACCAAAAAAACAAACATTGGTCGCATTTGTTTTCCTTTTCTACGAACAATATAATAGGTAATTCTATTTAACAGCGGAACTTTAGACAACATAGATTCTTTGAACTTTTCTTCAAAGAGTTCCATTTCGTTTTTAATGGGAAGTTTTATAAGTTCTACTGGTTTCATTAACGACTGTTTATCCTGATAAAAAACCAAAAGTAAAGAAATAAATTAAGATGCTTTTGCTTGGAACCTTAATCTTTTTAAACAGCCATTTATTATTGATTTTTTAACTAAAAAAATTATCTGTGATTTCTAAAAAAAAGTCTCATTCAGAAATAATAAAATGATTAAAATTAGCACCAAATTAAATTTTTCTATTACCTTTCTAACCTTTAAAAAAACAAATTTACAAACTAAATTACTATGCAAGAAATTCATTTTCCCGTTACTTTTCAATTTAAAATATCTACGTTAGCAAACGACTTTACAGCAAAAGATAGTAGCGGAAAACCTATTGCCTATGTGCGTCAGAAAATGTTTAAGTTAAAAGAAGATATTAGTATTTATGAAAATGATACCAAATCTAAATTAAACTATAAAATTAAAGCTGATAAATGGTTAGACTTTTCTACGGCTTATTCTTTTTTTGATGAGAAGGATAAAGAGTTTGGAAAAGTGGCTAGAAAAGGATGGAAATCTCTTTGGAATGCGCATTACGAAATTATTGATCAGTATGAAAAACAACAATATGTAATTAACGAGAAAAACCCTTGGGTAAAAGTATTAGACTCTTTACTTGGTGAAATTCCTGTTTTAAGTTTCTTTACAGGATATCTTTTTAACCCAACTTACCTAGTTAAAAACAATGAAGGTAAAACGGTTGTTGAACTTAAAAAATTAAAGTCCTTTTTTGGTAGAAACTTTGAGGTTTCTAAAATAGGCGAACTAGATAGTGATGATGATGATAGAGTGATGCTTTCTTTAATGATGTTTGTTTTATTAGAAAGAAGAAGAGGTTAAACCAACGTCTTAAAACATAAAAAAGGCGCTCAATAGATTTTAAAATCTGTTGAGCGCTTTTTATTTTGTGTATAATTTTCTAAATAGAACTATTAAGATTTATTTGCTAACTGTCCGCAAGCAGCATCAATATCTTTACCTCTACTTCTTCTTACATTTACAGTAATATCATTCATTTCTAAATTAGAAATATAATTATTTATTGCAGAAGAACTAGCTTGTTGAAACTCGCCATCATCAATAGGGTTGTATTCTATTAAGTTTACCTTACATGGCACTGCTTTACAAAATGCTACTAATGCCTTTATATCTTCTTTTTTATCGTTAATGCCATCCCAAACAATATATTCGTAAGTAATTTCTCTACCTGTTTTTTCGTACCAATATTCTAAAGATTCTTTTAAATCTTTTAATGGAAAAGTAGTATTAAAAGGCATAATTGTAGTTCTAACCTCATCGATTGCAGAGTGTAAAGAAACAGCTAAATTAAATTTAGCGTCTTCATCTGCCATCATTTTAATCATTTTTGGCACTCCAGATGTAGAAACCGTAATTCTTTTAGACGACATGCCTAAACCTTCTGGAGAAGTAATCATCTCTATAGATTTCATCATGTTTTTATAGTTCATTAAGGGTTCTCCCATTCCCATAAAAACAATGTTCGTCAGTTTTTTATTATAATACAATCTACTTTGTTGGTCTATGACAACAACTTGATCGTAAATTTCATCTGGATTTAAATTACGCATTCTTTTTAATCGTGCTGTTGCACAGAATTTACAATCTAAACTACAACCCACTTGACTAGAAACACAAGCTGTTGTTCTTTTTTCTGTAGGTATTAAAACAGACTCTACAATTAAACCATCGTGTAATTTAATTCCGTTTTTAATCGTTCCATCTTTACTTTTTTGCATAGAATCTACTTTGATATGATTGATAACAAAGTTAGCTTCTAACATTTCTCTAGTTTCTTTAGAGATGTTTGTCATTGCATCAAAAGTATGTAAAGACTTACTCCAAAGCCATTCATACACCTGGTTTCCTCTAAAAGCTTTATCGCCATTTTCTACAAAAAAATCACGTAATTGGTCTTTACTTAAGGCTCTTATGTCTTTCTTTTTATCCAAAATAATTATTATTTAAAAAAATCAAAGTTTAATGATTAAAAATTGACCGCTGCAAAAATACGTATATAATTTGAGGTTATACCTTTTGTTAGCAAGTAGGTTGCGTTAGCGATTGAAATGGCATCTTTTTTAAATGTTTTTAGAAATGCGTCATTGCGAGGAACGAAGCAATCTGTTTATCTAAAAGAGATTGCCACATAAAGCAGAAAAGCTTTATTCGCAATGACAAATTTAAAAAGATATAGCCTTTCGACTCTGCTCAAGATAAATTCTAAGCGCGACCTTTTTAGGGAACGCCCAAATAAAAAAAAGGCTGATAATTAAATAATTATCAGCCTTTAAGTTTTAAATTCTTAAAAGAATTATATAATTAACATAGCGTCTCCGTAAGTAGAAAATCTATATTTTTCTTTAATTGCTTCTTTGTATGCTTCCATTACAAAATCGTAACCACCAAAAGCGGCTGCTTGCATTAATAATGTAGATTTTGGTGTGTGAAAGTTTGTAATCATTGCGGTAGCGATACTGAAATCGTGAGGTGGGAAAATGAATTTATTGGTCCAACCTGTAAATCCGTTTAGCTCACCTTTAGATGAAACTGAAGATTCTATCGTTCTCATTACTGTTGTACCTACTGCACAAACTCTTCTTTTTTCTTTTTTAGCTTTATTGATTTTTTCTGCAGTTGCCTCTGAGATATCAATCTGCTCAGAATCCATTTTATGCTTAGATAAATCTTCTACTTCTACAGGGCTAAATGTACCTAAACCAACGTGTAATGTAGTTTCTGCAAATTCTACTCCTTTAATTTCTAAACGTTTCATTAAATGTTTAGAAAAGTGTAAACCTGCTGTTGGCACTGCTACTGCACCTTCGTGCTTTGCATAAATAGTTTGGTAACGCTCATCGTCTATAGGTTCTACATCTCTACCAATTGCTTTTGGTAATGGTGTTTGACCAAGTTCTAATAATTTTGCTCTAAACTCTTCGTAAGAACCATCAAATAAGAAACGTAAAGTTCTTCCTCTAGATGTTGTGTTGTCTATTACCTCTGCTACTAAACTATCATCGTCTCCGAAAAATAATTTGTTACCGATTCTAATTTTTCTTGCCGGATCTACTAAAACATCCCACAATCTATTTTCTGCGTTTAATTCTCTTAATAAGAAAACTTCTATTCTAGCGCCTGTTTTTTCTTTGTTACCAAACATTCTTGCAGGAAAAACCTTGGTATTATTCAACATCATAACATCTCCTTCTTCGAAGTAGTTTATAACATCTTTAAAAACTTTGTGTTCTATGGTACCGTCTTTTCTGTTAAGAACCATTAAACGAGATTCGTCTCTGTGTTCTGCAGGATATTGAGCTAAAAGCTCATCTGGTAAATCAAATTCAAAATGCGATAATTTCATATGTCTATTTGCTTATAAAGTGCGCAAATATACGATATCGGAATAGGCGTTGTCAAGTGTTTGACCGTTTATTTATAGTTTATCTATTTTAATACCAATTTGTTGCATGTCGTCCCAAAATTTTTGATACGATTTTGTAACCACTTCTGCATTTAAAATTTTAATAGGAACTCTTAATGCCAAAGGCGCAAATGCCATTGCCATTCTATGATCGTTATAGGTTTTTATAGAAATATTTGAGTTTATGGTAGCAGAAGTTTCTAAATGTAGACTTTTGTCTGTTACAGAAATAATGGCTCCTAAATTGGTTAACTCGTCATTTAAAGCAACTAATCTATCAGTTTCTTTAATTTTTAACGTGTGTAAACCACTTAAATTACAGGCAATATTTTCTGCAAAACAAGTTACTGCAATGGTCTGTGCAATATCTGGCGCATTTTTTAAGTCGATTTCTAAGGTTTCTTTCTTCGTTTCTTTTACTTTTTTAAGGGTGATAAAATTCTCACCAAAAATAGTTTCTACTCCAAAATGCTGATAAATTTCTGCCAAACAAGAATCTCCTTGTAAGCTTTCTTTTTTATATGCTGATAATTGAATTTCTGATCCAATATCTGATAATGCTATAATTGAATAAAAATAACTAGCAGAAGACCAGTCTGATTCTACAACAACAAGTTGTTTTTCTATTGATTTCTTAGGATTCACTTTAATGAAGTTTCCTTCAAAATTAGTTTCAATCCCTAATTGATTCAACAAACTCAACGTCATGTTTATATAAGGTACCGAAGTAATTTTACCCAATAACTCTATTTCTAACCCGTTTTCTAGTTTTGATGCGATCAATAATAAAGAAGAAATATACTGACTACTTACGTTTCCGTTAATCTGAACTTTATCTGTTGTAATTTTAGAACCTTTAATTCTAATTGGCGGATACCCAACTTTATCTTCATAAGAAATCGTTGCTCCTAAATCTTTTAAAGCATTTACTAAAATTTCAATCGGTCTGTTTTGCATTCTTTCAGAACCTGTTAAAACCACTTCTCTACCCTCTTTTACGGCAAAGTACGACGTTAAAAAACGCATTGCAGTACCTGCATGACCAATATCTACCGTTTCCTTATCTGTAGAAAGTGCATGTTGCATGTGCACAGAATCGTCTGAATCTGATAAGTTTTCTATAGAAATTTCTGGAAATAAATTCTGAAGAATTAACAATCTATTCGATTCACTCTTAGAACCAGAGATTGTTATTTTCTCATTAATCTTTTTATTACCTGCAACATTTAATAATATATCCATTTCCTAAAATTCTATAAATTAGTTTTTCACTAAGCGTCAAAGTTACCATTCAAAAGAAATATAACAAAGTTTATTTCCTTTAAATAAGTGTAAAAATTCATCGCTTTTATTAAGAATTAATAGAGATATCGCTCTTTAAATCCAATTCAATTGCATTTTCTAAATCTAGTAAATGTTGTTTTCTAACTTTTAACTTTGTTTCGGCGTGTGCTTTCTTATTCAGTTTGGCAAACATACCCGCTACTTTTATAGCTGTTGGTAATAAGTGAGTATCCGGAACAATCATATCTAAAAAACCTGCTTTTACCGCATCTTTAGTGTTATAAATTTCAGCATTATTTACACTTCTATTTAAATAGACTTCAGACAATCTAGATTTTGCAATCGCAATTCCGGCATTATGCATCGTCATACCAATCATCACCTCATTTAAACCAATTTTAAAATCGCCTTCTGTACCAATTCTATAATCAGCAGAAAGCAGTAAAAAAGCTCCTTTTGCAATGGCATGACCAGAACATGCAACAATAATTGGTTGCGAAAAAGACAACATTTTTAATGATAATTGAGACCCTTTTGTAACCAATTCTTTAGCTGCTTCTGAAGATTTTGTCATCACTTTTAAATCGAATCCTCCAGATAATATTCCTTTTTGACCTGTAAGAATTACTACTTTATTTTCTGCCGCTGCTTTATCTAAACCAGCATTTAAACCCGCCACAACTTCATGCGAAATCGCATTTGCTTTTCCATTATTAATTGTAATTAAAGCATAATTTTCTTCTGATGTATATGTAACAAATTCGTTCATTTTATGTATATTTTTTTATCGAGTTACAATATAATTTAAAAATACAACACCAACAATACATGGTACATAATTCATTTTATTTGGGCGTTCCTTACAGGACGGGCTTGGAATTTATCTTGAGCGGAGTCGAAAGGCTACAATCTTTTTAAATTTGTCATTGCAAAAAAAGCTTTTTCTGCTTTATGTGGCAATCTCTTTTAGATAAACAGATTGCTTCGTTCCTCGCAATAACGCATTTCTAAAAACATTTAAAAAGGATTTTCACTGCAATCCCTAACGCAACCTACCTGCCAACAAATCTAAATTGAGTACTTATTAGTTATTATTTGTTTATTTTTGCCAGTGAAAGCAAAAAAACATGTGGTTTCGAATACCATAAAATCTAACAATTTCTTTTTTAAGTGGAAGTAACCTCTATGAATACAATTAAAAAATTATTTCTTTCATTTGAACAAAGTTTATCTTTACTATTTTTATTAAAATGGACTTTTATATGCCTATTAATTGGAGCATTAACGGGTAGTACTTCTGCTGTTTTTTTATGGTCTTTAGAATGGGCAACCAATTACAGAGAAGCAAACCTTTGGATTGTTGCTTTGCTACCAATTGCAGGTCTTATAATTGGTTTGTCTTATCATTATTACGGTGAGAGTGTTGTTAAAGGAAATAATTTATTGCTAGAAGAATTTCATTCTCCAAAAAAAATAATTCCTTTTAAAATGGCTCCCTTAGTTTTTTTAGGAACCGTACTTACGCATTTATTTGGAGGTTCTGCTGGTAGAGAGGGAACTGCCGTACAAGTTGGTGGTGCCATTGCAGATCAATTTACCAAAATTTTTAAGCTTTCTGATGCCGATAGAAAAATTGTTTTAATAACAGGTATTAGTGCAGGTTTTGCTTCCGTTTTTGGAACGCCTTTGGCAGGTGCCATTTTTGCTCTAGAAGTAATGGT
This sequence comes from Polaribacter butkevichii, assembly GCF_038024105.1. Lineage (NCBI taxonomy): Bacteria > Pseudomonadati > Bacteroidota > Flavobacteriia > Flavobacteriales > Flavobacteriaceae > Polaribacter > Polaribacter butkevichii. Next base: position 3,306,985 of record NZ_CP150661.1, on the reverse strand, counting down.
TATTGGTCGCATAAAATTTGATGCCATTTTACCTAGTTTTTTAGCCGCTATTTTTGCCAACTATTTTTGTGATGTTTGGCAAATTTCTCATCATACACATTACACAATCTCTACAGTTGCAGCACTTACACCTGCAACTATTTTATGGGCTGTATTAGCAGGAATTATTTTTGGTTTGGTAAGCATGTTGTTTTCTAAATCTACACACTTTTGGGGAATTACATTTAAAAAATTTATTAAATATCCTCCACTTCGTCCTGTAATTGGTGGAATTATATTAGCAATTACTTGGTATCTTATTGGAACAACAAAATACATGGGACTTGGTGTACCAACTATTGTAGATGCTTTTAATATCGACTTAAATTCGTACGATTTTATTCTAAAACTATTATTTACCTCTTTTACCTTAGGTGCTGGTTTTAAAGGAGGAGAAGTAACACCTTTATTTTTTATTGGCGCAACATTAGGTAACGTTTTAATTTGGTTTATTCCTTTGCCAATGCCTTTGTTAGCAGGTATGGGTTTTGTGGCTGTTTTTGCAGGTGCAACAAACACACCAATTGCTTGTACTATTATGGGTATTGAATTATTTGGTATTGAATCTGGAATTTTTATCGCCTTAGCGTGTACAACTTCTTATTTATTTTCTGGACATTCTGGTATTTACAGTGCTCAAATTATTGGAAGCCCTAAAAATGTATTTTTTAACAATGAAAAAGGACTAACTCTTACCGACGTAGATAACAAACGTAGTAAAAATTAGTCCTTAAAAACTTTCTAAAAGGTACATAAGTTACAATTCTAACTCGTCTACATCAATCCAATTTTTCTTTTGCATCACTGTTCCTTTATCTAAGATGATAACTCCAGGATTTGCTCTAATCATTGTTTTTAAAGTTGTTTCATCACAGAATAAAAAATCGAACGGTAAATCATACTTTTCTTTTGTAAGAATTAAATCGTCTGTAAAAGACGCTGAAACTCCGTAAACTGTATACCCTTTTTCTTTCGCTTTAGCAGCAACTCCTTTAATTGCTGGAAATCCGTTTTTATCAACTTTATCTAAATTATAGACGATAACCAACATTACTTTTTCTTTCTTTAATAATTCTGGAGCTAAATCTGCTTGTTCATCTTCTAGCATAAAATCATGTACAGGCGGTATTTCACCATCTTCTTTATATTGCATTCCTTCCGGAATACTTTTACCAACCGCATAGGCTCTAAAATCTATAATTGGCAAATGTGTTAAAACATGCTGTACAATAAATAAGAAAGCTGCTAAAGATAAAAAAGTAATCACTTTTGGAATTTTACCTGTAAAAATGGGTTTTATATGTTTTAATCCTACTACTAAAATAAGAACTAATGCAATTAAAACTACATTCTTGTAAAAAGTTCCCCAAGTAGATAATTTTACTGCATCACCAAAACAACCACAGTCGGTTACCTTATTATAATACGCAGAATACCATGTTAAAAATAGAAAAACAAGCATTAAAGCTAACAAACTAAAAACAGTAAACTTTGGTTTGTAGCCAATTAAAATCATTACACCTAATAAGATTTCTGCAATAATTAATAAAATTGCAAAAGGCAATGCATACGGAATTAAAAACTCCATATTTAAAACGTCGGCAGAGAAATATTCTTGAAACTTATATTGAGACCCAATAGGATCTACTAATTTTACAAAGCCAGAAAAAATAAATAAGGCTCCGACTAATATTCTTGAAATTTGTGTAATCAGTTTTAATATCATGATTTTCTATTTATATAATTATGCATTTTATCATTTACTGTTAAATAATAAACGGCAAAAAACATTCTTCTTTTTATTCCTTTAAATTCTTTCATTTTAAATTGATAAAATGCAGATGCTTGCACTCCAAAAGAAATCTCATTAGTCAGACTAAACATCTTATAAAAGTCTCTAAATAAAACATCTTCATTATTTAAACTCTTCAGAAACAAAATATATTTTCCAAATAAATTTAAATCATAAGCTTTATCAACAATTGCTGTTTTACTATCTAATCCCTCATAAAAAGTTTTATGCACCCAAATTTCTTTAAAAAAAGCAGTGTCAATTTTCGAATACACTTCCTCTTGAAGTTTGTAATTTAAAGGTATTTTAAACCCTTTTATTTCTTTATGGTATTCTTCAATGATATTTTTATTGAATTCAAAATAAGCTTCATCTTTAGGCTTACTTTTATCTAAACGAATTTCACTTTCAAAAAAATCGACAATTTTAGCTAAATCTTGTAATTCAGAATCAGTAAAAAATTCTGACAAAGATTCATCAGACTTCATTTCTTTATAAGTTGTAGCTTCTTCCTTAGCACAACCCACAAAAAGCAAAACAGCTATTAAATAAACTAGTTTTTTCATAAATTTATTATAAAAACCTTTCGATACAATTAAATAGATTGCTTCGTTCCTCGCAATGACTAAATTATTTTACTTTGCAACTTACTCCGCCAAATGAATCATTGCAAAAACGGCATAATTAATCATGTCTTGGTAATTGGCATCAATGCCTTCAGACACCAACGTTTTTCCTTTATTATCTTCTATTTGTTTAACACGTAATAATTTCTGCAAAATTAAATCGGTTAAACTAGAAACACGCATATCTCTCCACGCCTCACCATAATCATGATTTTTATTCATCATTAATTCTTTAGTAATTTTAGCATGTTTATCGTATAAAATAGTTGCTTCTTCTGTGTTTAAATCGGGGTTTGCTACAACACCATTCTCTAACTGAATTAACGCCATTATAGAATAATTGATGATTCCAATAAACTCAGATTTTTCACCTTCATCAACCTTTCTAACTTCATTTTCTTGCAACTGACGAATTCTTTGTGCTTTAATAAAAATCTGATCTGTTAATGATGGTAAACGTAAAATACGCCACGCAGAACCGTAATCACTCATTTTTTTTATAAATAAACTTCTGCATTCTTCTATTACAGCATCGTATTGTTTCGAGGTATCTTGCATTTTCTCTTGTTAAAAAGTATTTGTTCAAAAATACTAAATACTAGATGCTTTTCATTTATTTTTACAAAAGAATTTTAAAACCCCATACTTTGAAAAAAATTGCTGTTTTTTGCGGATCAAGCTTAGGCTTTAACCCTATTTATAAAGAACTTGCCGTTACATTAGGAAATCATTTTGCAGCGCATAATATTGGCTTGGTTTATGGTGGCGGAAAAATAGGAATGATGGGCGCGCTTGCCGATGCCATTTTAGCTCATAATGGCGAAGTTATTGGTGTAATTCCTCAATTATTAGAAAAAGAAGAAGTTGTTCATTCTGAAGTAGAAGAAATGATTGTTTGTAAAAAAATGAGCGAACGCAAAGTAATCATCAGCAAATTAGTAGATGGTTATATTACGCTTCCTGGTGGTTTTGGAACCCTAGATGAACTTTTTGAAGCTCTTACTTTAGGGCAATTACACATAGAACAAAAACCAGTAGGTATTTTAAATATAAATGGATTTTTTGATGCTGTTTTACTGCAATTAGATAAAATGGTTGCAGAAGGTTTCTTAAAACAAACCAATAGAGATATGTTAATTGTTGGTACTTCTGTAGAAGATTTAATGCAAAAAATGAACGCTTACCAAGCGCCAAAAATTAGCCACGTAATTAATAAAGTAGTAAGTTAACATGACTATAAATTGCAAAGGTACTTTAGTAGATTTAGCATCTCCAAAAGTAATGGGAATTTTAAATGTAACACCAGATTCTTTCTTTGACGGTGGTAAATATAAAAACGAAGCAGACATTCTTTCTCAAGTAGAAAAAATGCTTTTAGATGGCGCCACTTTTATAGATGTTGGCGCGTATTCTTCTAGACCTGGCGCAAAACATATTTCCGAAGCAGAAGAACTGCAAAGAATTGTGCCTGTTATCAATTTATTGGTACAAAATTTCCCTGAAATTATTATTTCTGTAGATACTTTTAGAAGCAAAATAGCACAAGAAACCATAAATGCAGGTGCAGCAATTGTAAATGATATTTCTGGCGGAAAAATGGATGAAAATATGTTTGCAACCGTTGCCAACTTGCAAGTTCCTTATATTTTAATGCACATGTTAGGTACTCCACAAAACATGCAGAAAAACCCTGTTTACACAGACGTAACCAAAGAAATTATCTCCTTTTTTGCCGAACAAATACACAAATTACATCAACTTAAATTAAATGACATTATTATAGATATTGGTTTCGGATTTGGAAAAACCAACGCTCATAATTTTGAAATCTTAAAGAATTTAGAACTTTTTAAAAGTTTAGATGCACCCATTTTAGCAGGAATTTCTCGTAAATCTATGTTGTACAAAACCTTAGATATTTCTGCCCAAGAAGCCCTAAATGCTACTACTTCTGCAAACACCATTGCGTTGTTAAATGGCGCAAATATTTTACGTGTTCACGATGTAAAAGAAGCTGTAGAAGCTGTAAAAATTGTAAATCAGATCCGTTAATCGTAATTGCGAGGAACCAAGAAATATTTCATCAAACTAACAATTAATAATTTTTAGAAGCTATTTCCAGCTTTCACTACTCGCTTTTTTTACTGCTAGTTCTCGATACAAATTTTTCATTCTTCAAAATTCACTCGAACTGACAGTAAAAAAGAGCTCAAACAAACCGTTCAATCTGGGCTATACTTGTTTGCAAACAAGCTCCCAAAACTAAAAGTAGCGTGTCATTGCGAAGTTTACTTTTTTGTAAACTGTGGCAATCTCATTATTAATTAACAGATTGCTTCGTTCCTCGCAATGACGCAGTTTTAAAAAAAAGGATGCCATTTCAATCAGGGCTAAAACTTGTCAATTAACTTTAATGCTGTCATTTCTAAATGAGCGCTTTTTAGCGATTGAGAAATCTCAGATTCTTCCTCATTCTTCCTTCGCAATGACAACTCTTACTTTTTTATGGCATTCTTTTTGTTAAAGAAATGTTAACGCCAAAACTCAACTAGTCAAACTTTAATAAATCAATTCGAAATAATTCGGACTGAAACCCATTTATTAACTTTTAAAAACTAGAAATTATGAGCAGAAAAGAATCGCCAGAAATTAACGCTGGCTCTATGGCAGACATCGCATTTTTATTATTAATCTTTTTTTTAGTAACCACCACAATGAGTGTTGATGCTGGTATATCAAGAAAAATTCCGCAGAAACAAGAAAACCCCACAGATTTAGACATTAATGAAAGGAATATCTTAGAAGTAAACATCAACAAAAACAACCAGTTATTTGTAGACGGAAAAATAATTCAATTAAAAGAACTAAAACAAATTGCCATCAACTTTATAGATAATGGCGGCGGACTAGACATCAACAAAAACAACTGTGATTGGTGTAACGGCAAGAGAGATAAATCATCATCAGACCATCCATCAAAGGCAATTATATCAATAAAAACAGATCGGTTAACAAATTACGAAACTTATATTTCTACCCTAGATATTTTAAATTCTGCATACACACATTTAAGAAATAAATTGGCTGTTAAATTATACAACAGAAATTATGAAAGCTTATTAAACCACTTAAGCAAATCTAACAACAACGATAAAAATATTCTAGAAAAAATAAAATTGATTCGAGAGAAATACCCACTATTATTATCGGACGCAGAAATTAATATCTGATATTGAATTCTGCTAATTTATTAGTACTTTAGCCTAAAATCAGTCAATATTCATGTTCGATTTTATTGAATTTTCTTTATTAGATGTGTTAGACATTTTATTAGTTGCAACACTACTCTATTACATATATAAATTATTAAAAGGTACCGTTGCCATTAACATTGTTATTGGTATTGCGTTTATTTTCTTAATCTGGAAAATTACGCAAGCCTTAAAAATGGAAATGTTAAGTGGTATTTTAGGCTATTTACTTTCTGGAGGAGTTATTGCCTTAATTATTGTATTTCAACAAGAAATACGTAAATTTTTATTAATGATTGGTACCACAAATTTCACTAACAAACGTAGTTTTTTAAAACAACTAAAATTTTTACAAACAGAAATTAGTTCTGATGTGGATACCGAAATTATATTAGAATCTTGTAAAAATTTATCTAAAACAAAAACAGGTGTTTTAATTGTTATAGAACGCACCAATAGTTTAGATTTTTTAATAAACACCGGAGACAGAATGAATGCTGTTGTAAATGATGCTATTTTACAAAGTATTTTTTACAAGAATAGTCCACTACACGATGGAGCCTTAATTATTAGAGATAATTATATTGTGGCAACCAGAGTTATTTTACCTGTTTCAGACAGTACTAAAATTCCTTCGAGATTTGGTTTAAGACATAGAGCAGCTATAGGTGTTTCTGAAAAAACGGACGCTGTTTGTTTGTTAGTTTCTGAGGAAACAGGAGAAATATCCTATATAAAAGACGGAGGTTTTGTACTCTATGTAGATTATAATGATCTTAATGAAAAACTTAAAAAAGATTTAATGTAGTACTACATTTTTTTAAATAACACACAAAAAAAGGTTCTCTAAATAGAGAACCTTTTTAATTTTTAAAAACAACTTTCCTTATTTAGAAGGAGCCATTTTAGATTGAATAGCAGATAATACACTTTTGTATTTAGCCATTTCTTTAGCATCTAACTTAGAAGCTAATTCTTTACCTTTTGCTAATAAAGCAGCACCTTTAGGCGCTAATGCAGAAATCTTAGCTAAATTACCATTTGCAGCGATGTAATCTTTTGCATAAGCAGCATATTCAGTTAAGTTTTTTGTTACAGCCTCGTTAGAGAAACTTGGAATTGTAATTCCTGCTAAAGCAGAATCTTTTGCGTCAGAAACAGCATCTTTTACTCCTTCAACAGCGTTTTCAGCACCTTCTACAACTGCATTTGCAGCATCAGTTGCTCCTTCAGCAACAGTACCTGCCGCTTCTTTTGCTCCTTCAGCAACTGCACCAGCAGCTTCCGTTGTTGCGTCTGCAGCTTTACCTGCTGTTTCTACTGTTGCATCTTTTAAGTCAGTTGCTCCTTTTTTTGCTTCTTTACAAGACGTTGCTAATAAAGAACCAACAACTAATAATGATAATACGATTTTTTTCATTTTTTTTGATTTGTTTGTTTGAACTACAAATGTATATCAAAAAAAATGATTTTAAGAAGCTTTTTCTAAACTAAATTGTTTATCGTACAAATTTTTATAGTATCCTTCCTCCCTGTCTAACAACTCATTATGAGTTCCCTCTTCTACAATAAGGCCTTTATCCATTACAATAATTTTATCTGCTTGTTTTATAGTTGCTAAACGATGTGCAATTACAATAGAAGTTCTTCCTTTTGTGATGGTTTCTGTTGCAAACTGAATCATTTGCTCTGCATGAGAATCTACAGAAGAAGTAGCTTCATCTAAAATTAAAATACTTGGTTTACTTACATAAGCTCTTAAAAAAGCAATTAATTGTCGTTGGCCAGAAGACAACATAGCACCACGTTCTTTTACATTGTATTGATATCCTCCTGGAAGTGTCATTATAAAATCATGAATACCTATTTGTTTTGCAGCTTTTTCTACTTCATCAAAAGAAATATTACTATTCTTTAACGTAATGTTATTTAAAATTGAATCAGAAAACAAGAAAACATCCTGTAAAACCACCGCAACTTGATTTCTTAAACTTTCTAAATTATATTCATCAATAGAAATATCATCAACACAAATAGTACCACTATCAATTTCGTAAAAACGATTTATTAAGTTGATAATTGTAGATTTCCCTGCTCCTGTTGCCCCAACAATGGCAACTGTTTGTCCGCTTTTTACATCTAAAGAAATTCCTTTTAAAACCTCTTCTCCCTTAACATAACTAAACCGAACATCCTTTAAATTAATATTCCCTTTTAATTTTGCGGCTTTAATTGTTCCGTTTTTAACAATACTACTTTGGGTATCTAATACTTTAAAAACACGTTCTCCAGATACAATACCCATTTGCAATTGGTTAAATTTATCTGCAATTTGTCTTAAAGGTCTAAATAACATTTGTGCCATTTGTACAAAAGCCATTACGGTTCCAGGACCAGCAACTGCACCTCCAATAATTTGTTTGCTACCAAACCAAACGATTAAACCAATACCAATTGATGATAATATTTCTGCAATAGGAAAGAAAATTGAAAAATACCAAATGGTTTTTACATAAGCTTCTTTATGCTTATTATTAATGTTCATAAAATTCTTATACTCAATCTTCTCTCTATTAAAGAGCTGTACAATTTTCATTCCGGTAACTCTTTCTTGTACAAAACCATTTAGGTTTGCTACTTGGTTTCTAACTTCTTGAAACGTAGCTTTTATAGCTTGTTGAAAGACTCTTGTGGCATAAATTAAAATAGGTAAAACGGCTAATGCAATTAAAGCCAACTTCCAATTTAAGAAAAACATTAAAGCAGCCACCGCAAACATTTGTAAAATATCACTAACAATAGTAAAGACTCCTGTAGCAAAAAAAGCGGCAATGGTTTCTATATCAGAAACTACTCTTGTTACCAATTTACCTACCGAATTGGTATCAAAATAAGACATTTTAAATTGTAAAATATGTCTAAACGTTTTTGCTCTAATATCTCTAATAATATGCTGACCAACCCAATTTGCAAAATAAATAAATGTAAAACGCAATAACACCTCTACAAGTATTACTGCAAACATTAATAAAATATTATTAATAAGACCTTGCGTGTCTTTTTCTGTAATATATTTATCTACAGTTTCTTTTATTAAAAAAGGGTTAAGCAGAGCTACAAAGGCTAATAAAATAGTAGAAGAAACTGCTATAAAAAAATTTAATTTATAGCGTTTTGCATAAGACATTAATCTTAAAAAGATTTGTAAATCAAAAGCTTTACCTGTTTTATTTGCCAAAATTTAATATTTTATTTGTGTTAAAAATAATCCTTTTGCAGGAACTGATAAGCCTGCATTACCTCTATTTTTACTCTCTATAATTTTTCTGAAATCGTCTTTTGTTATTTTGCCCAAACCAACATCAACCAAAGTACCTACAATGGCTCTGACCATATTTCTTAAAAAACGGTTTGCAGTAATATAAAAAACCAATTCTTTTCCGTCTTGTTTCCACAAAGCTTCTGTAACATTACAATTGTAAGTATATACATCTGTCTTTACCTTAGAAAACGTTTGAAAATCTGTATATTCTAATAATAATTTTGCGGCTTCATTCATTAAATCTACATTTAAATCTTGAGAATGAATTTGCCAAGAAAAATCTAACAAAAAAGGATTTCTACCCAACCATATTTTATATTCGTAACTTCTGCTAAGTGCTCCAAAACGGGCGTGTTTTTCATCATCAACCTCAAATACATTGTACACGACGATATCTAAAGGCAAAAGCGAATTTAATTTATGCGGAATGTCTCCTTTTAATGATTTTTCTATATCAAAATGCGCAAACATTTGCGATGCATGTACTCCTGTATCTGTTCTTCCTGCTCCAACAACTTCTATTTTTTCTTGAAAAATAGTACTCACTGCCTTGTTTAATTTTTCTTGTACAGAAATAACATCTGGTTGAATTTGCCAACCATGATAATTTTTTCCGTTATAAGAAAGTTCTATAAAATACCTCAAAAAAATATGCTTTTTGTAGTCATCAAAATTACGGAATTTATTTTGTTATGATTACATTTGAAACAAATAGAGACGTTAAACTTTTCTTACTATTTGTTTCCATGAAAAAAATATTATTATTATCCGATACTCATAGTTTTATGGATGCTCAAATTTTAAAGTTTGTAAAACAGGCAGATGAAGTTTGGCATGCAGGAGATATTGGTAATTTGGAGGTTACAGATACTATTAAAAAAATAAAACCTTTACGTGCTGTTTTTGGTAATATTGATGGTGCAGATGCAAGATCTGAATTTCCTTTAGACGCTAAATTTGAGGTTGAGAAAGTAGCTGTTTGGATGACACATATTGGTGGTTACCCAAATAGATACGACTTAAGAATTCGTGAAGCAATAAAAGAAAATCCGCCTAAAATATTTATTTCGGGGCATTCTCATATTTTAAAAGTACAGTTTGATAAAAAACTAAACTTACTACACTTAAACCCAGGAGCTGCAGGAAATCATGGTTTTCATAAAGTAAGAACCATGTTGCGTTTTGAGTTAGAAAATGGTGAGATAAAAAATATGGAAATTATAGAACTTGCTAAACGAGGTTAATTGGTTCTTTTTCTAAAATAGGTAAAACAACTTTAATAACAGTTCCATTTTTTTTACTAGAATCTATATGAAACTCTCCTTCCATCATTTGTATTCTTGCATCAATTTGATTTAAACCAAGACCATCTTTATTTATAATCTTATTTTTATCAAAACCAATTCCATCATCTGAAATTCTTAGATACAAGAGACCACCAGATTCATCTAATTTAATCATAGCTTTTTCTGCTTTACTATGCTTTAAAATATTATTAATAAATTCTTGAATGATGTTATATACTTTTATTTCAAAGTTTTGTTCATATCTAACAACTTCACCTATTCTTGTATCGATCTTAATTTGAGAATTAGAATATTTATCTGCCATATCTTTTATGGCGTATTTTAACCCAAACTTTAACAACACCGAAGAAACTAATGTATGAGATAAATCTCTAATAGTTTGAGAAGCTTCCATTATAATTTTTTGCGTTTTATTAATCTCTACTGGAGTCTCTCCTTTAAATAAACCTCTAGAAGCCTGTAAATGAAGGTTTGCTGAAGACAACAGTGCACTTACGCTATCGTGTAAAGTTTCTGCTATTTGTTTCCGCTCTGATTCTTTGCCATCTATAGTTGCATTTAAAATTCTAACCTGAGACTCAGATTTAATTTTCTCTAAATTCTGATTTTGTACTAATTGGGTTTGTGTTAATTGTAAGCGTAAGTTTTTTTGACGAAGTTTATAATAATTCAAACCATATAATAAAGTAACAATTACAATAAAACTACCAATACCAAATAACCAAAAAGTCCGTTGATTTTTAAGCTGTTTATTTTCAGCTTCTTTTAAAACTAATTTTTTAGCTGTATTAACATCATATTCAGCATTAATTCTTCTAACAATCCCTTTAAACTCATTATTCCTTAATTCATCTTTAATATCATAAGAAAACTCTTGATATTCATAAGCTTTATAATCTTTTAAATTATACATTACCCAAGCAAGATTAGCATATAAACTAGCCTTGAACCTTATAGCTTTAGGGCTTTTATCATTGTCTATTAATTCTAATCCTTCTAAATAAAGTTTTTTTGCTAAATGATAATCTTCTTCAATTGAATAGATACTTGCAAGATTCCCTAAAGCGCCAGCTTCATTTACTTTATTATTATTTAATTTATTAATCTCAATAGCTTTTTTTGCAAATTCTTTAGCTAGGTCATATGCTTTGTCATTTATATACAATGCAGATAAATTACTATATGTTTTTGCCTTAGTATTTACAAAACTATCATCTAAATCATTAAAATCAATAATTTTTTTATAATAATATAAAGTACTGTCCTTATAGATTTTTAAACTATCTCTTTCATTTAACTTGTGATAAGAACTCCCTAGTCTAAGATAATTTTGTAATAATATTTTATTCTTCAAATATTTTACATTAACATCCAAAAAAATGGAATCATTTAAAACATTATTAATATTACTCCTAAAATATTTTATACCATCCTTAAAACTAGAAGTTTCATAGAAAATATTACCTATCAAGTAATTAGTTCTAAAAAAAATTTCACTACTAGAGTTTTTAGAACTATCCAATAAAATAAAAGCACTTTTAAGAGCTAAATCAAATTTTTTTTCTTTATAAATTTGATTAATACTTTCAAACCTTTTAAATAAAATACTATCATTTAATTTTATGCTAAAAGAAGTTGTATCAGATACAACTTCTTCCTTATTAGATAGTGCTTCAAAAAAAATAGCCAAAAATAATAATAAAATTATTTTACGTAATGTCTTCAATACTATTTTGATTTAATCAATAATTACCTCAGGTTTTCTTTCTATTAAATATCCTTGAGCTTTACTTTTTGCTGTAGAATTTGTAATAATATGATTCACAAAATCAAACTTTAAAGGTTTTCCTTCTTCTTTTTCTAAAACTCTAGAAAAATTGGTCTTACCTTCCTTCCCGTCTTCCAAATGAATTTCATATGTTTCAATATCCTCATTAAACACAAAATCTACACTTACATTTTCAAATACAGAAAAATCTAAACTGTAAGTACCATCTTCGTTACTCTTAATACTATATTCTTTTAATTTATCATTAGAACTTTTTGCCAATCTTATGTTAGTATCTTTAATGGTAATTTTAGGAGACTTGTCTGAACTTGTATCTACAAAGCCTACAATTAATTCCGAATTATCAATAACTAAATTTTGCGTAGTTTTTCTACTTGTTTCACTATCCGACGAATATAAAAAAATATTATTAATACTTTTTTCAACTACCATTTCTGTATTGGCGTTATCATTTAAATCGAAATCAACAGAATATGCTCCACTGGCATCTCTTTTTATGGTGTATGTTTTTAATAAATCTAAAGATTGTTCTTCTGGCAACTGTGTTTCATTATTTGAACAAGAAGAAAAAATTAGTGCTACTGACGCTAATACTGCAAATAAGTTAAAATTTTTCATAGGTAATTGAGTAATAAATTAATTTAATTAGAAATAAGGGCTATTTTAATATTTAAATAGTGGGCTAGAATGTATGCGCCAAATAATATTTCTTAGATAACTATAAAACCTTTTAGGGGACGTTTTACTTTATAAAACAAAGTTTATAGATAGTTATTTTAGGGGGAATAAGAATTATACTATATTGTTTTTTACCGCATACATTGCTAAACCTACTGCATTTTTTACTTTTAATTTTTTTAATAAACTTTTTCTATACGTTTCTACTGTATTAGTACTTAGGTTCATTAAATCTGCCATTTCTATGGTACTATATTCTTTTGTTATTAGTTTTAAAACATCTAATTCTCTTTCTGTTAAACTCTCTAACAAGTACTTATCTGGCAATTCTCCTTTTGGTACTATTTGACCTGATAAAGATTGTAATAAAATCTTTTGAATATCATTACTAAAATATTGTTCTCCTCTAGCAACTGCTTTTATAGCATCTATAATATGCTCACCTGCATTGTTTTTAGAAATGTAACCTTTACAACCAAGTGATAAAACTTCTTGTACTATTTTAAGATCATCATAACTAGACAATATTATTACTTTTTGGTCTATCTTTTTTTTTCTAAAATACTTTAAAACTTGAAAACCATCTAAAACAGGCATGGTAATGTCTAGTATTAAAACATCTGCAGAATTTTCTTTTTGATGAAACCAATCAATAACTTCTTGACCGCTTAAAGAATAACCTTTAATTTCAATATCTTTATCAGTATTTATAACAGCGATGATACCTTCTATTAATATTTTATGATCATCTGCTACGTGAACGTATATCTTTTCTTTCATTATTATATTACAAATTTAGGACACAAAATAGAACTGCACAATACCCATTTTCAGTGAAATATTTACCTCACTGAAAACAGTGAGAAGCCTCACTGAAAACAGTGAGATAAAACACACAACAAACTCATTTGCAGTAATTTACATAAAAGCATTGTTCTATTATTTTTATTGCTTAAAAATACAATTTAAATATTTAAATAACATTTAAACGTCGAAAGATATAAAAACAAAAAACCGAGAAATAAATTCTCGGTTTTTTTTTCGCACTAAATATACTAATATGTTAGGTTTATCGCAATCTATCTACAGATTTTACAAGATCTTCATCCTTTTTAATAGCTCTATTTGCCAAAACAATAAGCAAAACAACCAAAATTGGTAAGAACATCCCAATACCATTCTCCGAAATCGAAATTTCTCCAGGTAAAGTTAGAGATACATAAATCAATAATCCTAGTAAAAAGAGATTGATCAAAATAACTAAACGCCCAACTACAAATTGTAATTTTCTATTTTTAAATAAAAAGATATCTAAAAAAGAAACAACAGCAGAAAGCAAAAACAACAAAGGGATAATTTTTAAAAGAACAGTGTCTTTAGAAAACAAATCCAATGCATAAACTTCTTCTTTAAGATTATTCCAAAGATCAAATACAAAAATTAAACCACCAGAAACGGCAGTTGCTATTAATAAATATATACTTTGTATTCTTTGAATCATCTTAAAAACTAACAATACAAAAGTAAGACTTTCTTTTTTAAAAAGAAAACCTAAATCTTAAAAAAAAAGTATATATTTGTAATATAATAACTACTCATTGAATATTGTATAGTACTATATACAATACATAAACTCAAAAAAAATATTATAATCAATCTTACATACATAAGATTTACATTTTAACTTAACACATAACGAATGTTCGAAATCTCAGAACTAAAAGCAAAAACGCTTGCTGATTTACAGGTAATTGCAAAATCTATTGGTCTATCAAAGACGAGTCAACTTAAAAAATTAGATTTAGTATATCAAATTTTAGACACACAAGCTGCAAACCCTGTAGAAACTTCAATTTCAACTTCTACAAAAACTGAAGTAAAGCAAAAGACTGAAAAACCTAAAAGAAAACGAGTTTCTAAAGTAACTACCCCTGCTAAAGCTACTAACGTAGACGAAACTACAGAAAAAGATTCAAAAATAACTACAGAAACTACTACTGAAAAAATAGTAGAAAAACCAAAACAAGAAAAACTACCTTTACGCAAACCAACTCTTAGAAAAGCTGCACCCAAAAAAGTTCTTGAAAAAACAGAGACTAAAACGGAAGCACCTAAAGAAAGAGTTGTTAAGAAGGTAGAAAAACAGGAACAAAAACCTGCTAACAATCAGAATAAACCACAAGCAAACAAACCACTTCCTAAGAAAAATCCAAACCAAAATAGAGATAAAAATAACTCTAATAGAAGTAATGGAAACAAATCTGGAAATCGTTATAAAGATCCTGATTTTGAATTTGATGGAATTATAGAAAGCGAAGGTGTTTTAGAAATGATGCCAGACGGATATGGTTTTTTACGTTCTTCTGATTATAATTATTTATCATCACCAGATGATATTTATGTTTCTCAATCTCAAATTAAATTATTTGGCTTAAAAACAGGTGATACCGTTAGAGGAAATGTTCGCCCACCAAAAGAAGGTGAAAAATATTTTCCATTAATTAGAGTCTCTAAAATAAACGGATTAAACCCTAACTTAGTTAGAGATCGTGTTTCTTTTGAGCACTTAACCCCTTTATTCCCTCAAGAAAAATTTAATTTAGCAGAAAGAGGTAGCTCTTTATCAACTAGAATTATCGATTTATTTTCTCCTTTAGGAAAAGGACAACGTGGTATGATTGTAGCGCAACCTAAAACTGGTAAAACCATGTTATTAAAGGATGTAGCCAATGCAATTGCAGCCAATCACCCAGAAGTTTATCAAATTGTATTATTAATTGATGAGCGTCCGGAAGAAGTTACAGACATGAAACGTAATGTTAGAGGAGAAGTTGTTGCTTCTACTTTTGATGAACCTGCAGACAAACACGTAAAAGTAGCAAACATTGTTTTAGAAAAAGCAAAACGTTTGGTAGAATGCGGACACGATGTTGTTATCCTTTTAGATTCAATTACACGTTTGGCAAGAGCATACAATACCGTAGCACCGGCGTCTGGTAAAATACTTTCTGGAGGTATCGATGCTAACGCATTGCACAAACCAAAACGTTTCTTTGGTGCCGCTAGAAACATAGAAAACGGTGGTTCTTTAACCATTATTGCTACAGCACTTACAGAAACAGGTTCTAAAATGGACGAAGTAATCTTCGAAGAATTTAAAGGAACAGGTAATATGGAACTTCAGTTAGATAGAAATATTTCTAACAGAAGAATTTACCCAGCTATCGATTTAATTAAATCTTCTACAAGACGAGATGATTTATTATTAGATGCCAAAACAGTACAAAGAATGTGGGTTTTACGTAAGTATCTTGCAGATATGAACCCTATAGAGGCTATGGAATTCATCAATGATAAAATTAAGTTTTCTAAAAATAATGACGAATTTTTAATCTCAATGAATGGTTAGATGTAACCTTTTTATTTAATATATAAAAACCTTTTTGAGCAATCAAGAAGGTTTTTTTTATTAGAAGCTATTTCCTGCTTTCCACTATATCTTTTTATATTATTATTGCAAAGTTCACTTATTGTAAATTAAGGTAATCTCATAATTAGAAACAGATTGCTTCGTGCCTCGCAATAACACTTATTTATAAACGCTATAAAAAGGATGCCGTTTCAATCAGGGCTACACACTTGCCATTTTTAGTTAATATTAAATAGCAAGCATTACAATCTTAATAAATAAGTACCAGATACTAAATCTAATGCATAAAAAAACCGTTCAAAAAAATTGAACGGTTTAAATATTTTAGTAAAACTTAACCTAGTTTCCTACGTATAAATTAGATCTATTATCTTCTACGTCAGAAGCTTTTTTAATAGCTTCGTAAATTGCAAAAGTTTTTCTTTTTCTTGCTTCTGCAATACTTTTTCTTGTAGTTTCGTAATTAGGTAACGCAGTTGGTAACTCTTTATTAGTTACAGCAAAAGCATACACACCTCTATTACCTTCTATATTTTTATATACTTTATTTAATTCTGCATTAAACATTGCACCTACTACTTTAGGCTCAGAACCTGCACCAGATAATGTTGGACTTTTTAAGTTAACACCACTTGCATTTCTAACATTAGTACTATTATCTTTTGCAATATCAGCTAAAGTGCTTCCGTTAAACTTTTCTGCAATTAATTTTGCTTTCTTTTGATTTACTAAAATAGGTTTTACTCTATTTGTAGCTTTAGCAGCAGACATTAATCCTTTTTTAGTTTTAGCCGTTACAAAAGCAACTACATGGCTTCCTTCTAAATCAAAACGTTTAAAATCTCCAGGTTTTGTTTCTTTACCAAAAGCCCAAGTAATAATTTGTCTTTGATTTCCTAAACCAGGTACATTTTCATCTAAAACTTTTAAACCAATAGCAGGTCTAGTTGTATATTTATTTTCTTTAGCAATTTCAAAAAACTTTTTATCTTTTGATGTTGCCAAAGCAAATTGTTCTGACTTTTGAAAAACAGCATTTTCTGTTGCTTCAGAAGCTATTATTTGTCTACCAAATGTAGCTAATTTTAAAGCTGTTTGCTTGTTCTTTTGTCCATCAATTTTAATAACATGGTAACCAAATGGCGTTTCTACAACACCAATATCACCAATACTTCCATCAAAAACAAAATCTCTAAAAGCAGGTGTCATTCTATTATAAGTAAACCAATCTAAATCTCCTCCTTTTGCTCCAGAACCTTTATCAGAAGAAAGTTCTTTTGCTAAGTCTGCAAATTTATTTTTATTTCTTTTTACTACTGTTAAAATACTATCGGCTAAAACCTTTGCTTCCTCTTCTGTTCTTGTAACTTCTGGAGATACTCTTTGAGCACCAAGAAAAGGAATTAAAATATGACTAGCTCTAGCTGAATCTGGCATTTGAGTTACGTCAGTAATTTTTGATATTTTAAAATATCCTTGGTCTTTATATGGTCCAAAAACATCTCCTTTAGCTCCTTTAAAAATTTCTGAAGCTACACTAACATTTACTTCTCTTTCAAATTTAAAGCTATCATCGATACTTGTATCAGAATCATTTTCACTTAAAAATTCTCTTTCATTTGTGCTCGTTTTAAAATCTTCAATTAATTCGGCAACACTAGCTTTAATATTATTTTCATCCTCAGGAGTTGCTTTGATATCAAATTTTACATAAGAAATATCTCTAGACGCTTCTACTTTAAAGTCATTCTCATGAGCTTTAATATAAGATTCAATTTCTCCTTTAGAAACCTTAACTAAACTATCTGAAATAGAAGTATAAGGTACAAAAACAAATTGAGTGGTTAACTTTGTATTATCTGTAAAATATTGAGCCTCTCCTTCTTTTAAAGAAGCGCCAAGACCAGCAGTAACAAGGTTGTTATATGTATTTCTCTCACCATTATCTCTAATTTGAGTCATATAATTAGACCAAGCTCTCCACATATCTGGATTGTTCTCTTTTGTGTCTGCTAAAAATTGCTTGAATTTTGCTTCATCAAATAAACCAGCTTCGTTTAGAAACTGAGGATTATCTTTTACTGAAGGAGCATTTATAACTTCATTCCAAACATCTGCTTCACCCACAGTAATTCCTGCTTCTGATAATTGATTTTGGTAGATTTTTTTTCTAACAATATTATCCCATACATTTTTAGATGCTTGCATTTCAGAAACTCCGTTTCCTGCTTGTTGTTTGTAGGCTTCTAATTCTGCAGAAAATTCTTGTCTTGAGATAGACTCACCATTTATTTCACCTACTTGATTTACTTTACTTGAATTGAAAAAATCACCTAATGTAGATGGATCTAATACAAAAGCAAAAAGTGCTAAACCAATTATAATGATTAAGAACATTGAACGTTCTCTAATTTTTGATAAAATTGCCATAAGTAATTTATTTTATTTCAGTTGGCGAATATACGATTTGGCTTTTAATATTGCAACCGATTTTATACTTATTAGTAGCAAGTATATAGGCTGCTAGGTAGTTATAAATAATTTAGATGTTTTTAAGCATCTTCATCCACTATTTTTAGACGGACTTCTTCTATTTTTGCACTACTCATTTTTAAGATTTTAATTTCAAAATCCTCAATATCAACCACTTCATTTTCTTCCGGAATATTTTCTGTATGTTCTATAATAAAACCTCCTAAAGTTTCGTATGCTTCTGCCTTTGGTATGTTTAAATTATACTCTTCATTTAAATAATCTACTTCTAATCTTGCAGAAAAATTAAACTCTGTTTCAGATATTTTCTTTTCTAAAAACTCTTGATTATCGTGTTCATCTTCTATTTCTCCAAATAATTCTTCTACAATATCTTCTACAGTAATCATCCCAGAAGTACCACCATATTCATCAACAACAACAGCAACGCTTTTACGTTTTTTCATTAAACTATTTAAAATATGATTTATCATCATAGATTCTGGTACAATCTCTACTGGTAATAAAATAGATTTTATAGTTTTAGGTTTCTTAAATAATTCGAATGCATTTATATAACCAATTACATCGTCTAAAGAAGATTTATAAACCAGTATTTTAGACAAACCAGAGTCTATAAATATATTTTTTAGGTTGGTTACTTTTTCATGAAGTTCTACAGCTACAATTTCGGTTCTAGGCACCATTACTTCTCTAGCCTTTACATTATGAAAATCTAGTGCATTTTGAAATATTTGAATTTCAGAATCTACTTCATCATCAATATTACCTGTTTCTAATTGTTCTGTAATATAATAACCTAATTCTTCTTTACTAAACTCCGTTTGCTGTTCTTCTGCATTTGTTTTAAAAAAAACACGCAGAAAAAAATCTGAGATATGCGTGATAAATTCAGAAAAGAAATGAAACAAAACATAAAAAACATACGCGGGTACCGCAAACAATTTTAAAACCTCATTTGCATAAATTCTAAAAATAGCTTTTGGCAAAAATTCTGCAGTAATTAAAATTACTATGGTAGAAACAATGGTTTGTAAAAGAAGAATAGAAAAATCATTAAACGTATTTATTGGCAGCAACCTAAGTAAAAAACGCCCCATATAATAACTATAAATTACCAAAGCTATGTTGTTACCAACTAACATTGTGGTAATAAATTTTGATGATTTCTGGGTGATTTTATTAAGAATATTAGGAATAAAACCCTCTCTTTTCTTCTCTAATTCTATATGAAGTTTATTTGCCGAAACAAATGCAATTTCCATTCCCGAAAAAAATGCGGAAAGGATAATTGAGATTAGAATAATTATGACTTCAATTTCCATTAAGAAATTTATAATCTATTGATTTTGATTGTTACGTTTTTCAACTTTTTTTCTAAAATGTCTTTTAAAGAAAAACACTAAGGTAATAAAAATAGAAGCTCCAAGAAACATATAGGCCTTTTCTCTCTCTTCACTCCACCTAACAATACCTTCTACTAAACAGATTAAAGCGACTACCAAATAGCCATACTGAAAAAATTTCCAAACTGTATTCATATTATTATTCTTCTGATGTTAGTAACTTTCCTGTTGTTTTCTTTGCTAAATGCTTGCTTAAGTCTTCTTTACACTCAAAACCAATACCATAAATAGTATCCTTTAAAGTTGTTAAAGTAAATGGTTTTTCTGAGAAAAAATATTTGGTATTTTGATCCCAAAATAATTGTTCTGTTTCTAACTTAGAGTTTTCTTTAGGATTAACTACAATTACATTTCCTTTAATTTCAGAAATTAGCGTATTAGAATAAGACAATGCATAATTACCTGTAATGGTGACAGAATCTTTTCCATCAAAATTTATAATTTTAATTCCTTTAGGAAACTCATTATAAGGTTGTTGTTTTCTATTACTAAAATCATACATAACAGGTGCAAATAATTTTGATGTTATTCTACCTGAATCTTTGTATACATGAAAAGCATCTTTAGCAACCGCTATTGGCAAATTTTTTGAAGCCAAAAAATCTCTAACTTCTTTTGTATTGTTAGAGCAAGAAAAAAGCATTACTGTAACAGAAAGTACAGCAATGCTTTTATGTAATATTTTTTTATAGTTATTCACAAAATATTAATTAGGAACACTTACTGTTTCTCCTATCCAACATTTTATAGTATAACTACTACCAGGATTTACACCTGCAGTAAAAACAACTTTTTTACTTGGTACATTTCCTCTATAACTTCTAATATATTTTCCTGCTGCCGAAGAAATACTTGGATCTACAGCTGCTGCTCTTTGTGCTTGTCTTAAAGCTGCAACATATACCATTCTCTTTTCGAACTCGTTTTCTCCACAATTATTTACACTAGATGCATATAAACTTCCAATAAATAAATAAGCTTTACCAAAGTTAGGGTTATAACTTAATGCCTCTCTTGCTAAACTTCTTGCCTTACTAAACTGGCCTCTAACTTTAGCTGCGTGAGCAAATTTTAATTTATATTTTGCTTTCTTTAACGGGTCTGTTTCTAAATCAAAAGATTTTTGTCTCATTGAATTTGCTCCTGCAGTATCTCCATTATCTTCTAAAACACTAGCTAAGAAAGAATATGCTTCTGGTGAAGGAGAAGCCTCTGCATAAGCTCTTACTAATTTTTGGTATAAAGGATCTTCTTGACAGTCTTTATTAAACATTCTAGAAACTGATCTTTTTAACCAAATTGCATTGTTTTTATTTTCTTCAAAATCTCTTTTGTAAATTGGTATTAATCTTTCACAAGTTGCTATTTCAGATATAATATTATCTAAACCTCCTTCTACAGTACCTAAAGCTCTAGAGTTTGTAGAATATGCATGTATCAATTTTTTATTAGCTACAGAATCTTTAGAAAGTTCTTTAAGTTTAGCTGCATAGCCTTCTAATTTAGAGCTTACAGATTCTAAAACATCATCATAAGTATCAAAAACTTTTTGAGGATTAGTATCCTTATTTCTATCTGTAACTCCCTGAAAATAAATATACAAGTTTTTTACACCCATTTTAGTTGGATCTATATTATATCCTTTTTCTAAAATTGAAAACACCTCATCATCAGAAGCTAATTTATTATCTAACAAATAAGTAGCATAATCACTATGTAATTTTGCAGGATTAGATTTTGGGAAGTATTGTAATCTTTGTTCGTAAACTCTTTTTGCTAAAACAGGGTCTTTTCTAACATCTTCTGCTAGTGTAGAACCTAATTTATAAATATTTACAGATAAATCTTTACAATTGTCCATTAAAAAAATCCAATTTTTATATGCTTCTTCATATTTTTTGGATTGATAATCTCCTTTAAAAAGATTATATTTAATGGTACATTCTCTTTTTGCATCATCTTGCGCATTTGTTTTTGCTGAGGCTAATAATAACATTGCAGCTAGTAAAAACGTAATTTTCTTCATTTTGTTAGTTTTTTTATTAATCTATCTTTCTTTTTTGGAACCAATTTGTATCTGTCAAAGATAAACTTAATCTAAAATTAAAATAATTTTCTTTAATTAAATTATTAGAAGTTTTACCTCTTTTACCAAATTCAAACCCCATATTTACTGAGGATAATTGTTTCATTGGTAAACCTAAACCAAAAGATATGCCAAAGTCGTCTACAGAAGAAAAATTGTTATATGGAGCAGCTCCATCTACTAATAATCCCGTCTTTTCTAAACGAACACCGGCTCTATAAGTAACCCTTTGCCAATAACTAGATATTGAATTAATTTTAGGCAAATAATACCCACCTAAAGAAATTCTATTTGATTTACCGTATTTATATGCGTTATTAGATGAATTGTTTAGAAAACCAGAAGTTTGTATTGCATCCTGATTTGCATATTCTAAACCTACATACCATTTATCTATTTTCCCTAAACCTGCTCCTAAAATTGTTTTTAAAGGCAATTTATATTTTCCATTAATTGAAGATTGAGAAATTGTATCTCTTCCAAATTCTGCACCTGTACCAGTAAAACTAAGAGAATAAAGATAATCATCTCCAGTTACATCTAAATCATTTCCCATTTTAAAAGTGGCTCCACCACTTAAAATAAGGTTGTCTTTAAGTGCTTTTTTATACTGAGCTCCAAGTGTTACAGAACCTCCTCTAACTATAGTAGCCTCTTTATATTTTGTTGCTAAAGAAACATCTGCTCTCTGAGAAGTAATACTGTTATCAATAGTCCCAAATTTATAATCAGCTTCAATACCTATAGATAGTTCTTTATATACTTTTATACCAAAACTACCATAAACTCTACTAACACCTCCGTCTCCAGAAAAAAGAGTTAGTTCTGAAGCATCCTCATCAAAATCAGACAACGAGTAACCAACAGACGATACAGGTTGTATACCAAAACCCATACCCGCTTTAGTTCCTATAGGAAATGCTAACGTAAAATAACTTAAACTGGTAGAGTTAGAAATCTGTTTCTCACCTTCGTTATCTATCGTTAACTTATTATTTAACAGCCCAAAAGAATACGTTGTATACCTTAAGCTAGCATAAGCAGCAGGGTTTGTAAAGTTTAAATATTTATAGTGGCTATATGCAACACCAATACCTCCCATTGCACTTTGCTCTACAGTAACCGGGTTAAATTCATCTCCAATACCAAAAAAAGAATAAGGTGATGAATTTGTTCTTTGAGCAGTTGTAGCTAAAGAAGCTATTAGTAGAAAAACTAATAAGATGTTTCTAATCATTTGTCTATATTAAATATCAATATTCTATTTAATCCTTGAAGGACAAAATTTTGATTGGCAAATATGCTACTTTTTAATTGCTTTGACAAGAAATTTGTGTCTCCTCCTGTTAAAACCACTGTTAAATCTATATATTTCTTTTTATATTGATTAATTACACCTTCTATTTCTTGAATTACACCATTTACAACACCAGAATTCATACTCTCATTTGTATTACCTCCTATAAAACTAACAACTTCTTCTTTTTCTAATAAAGGTAAATTTGCAGTAAAATGGTTTAAGGCAGCAAATCTCATTTTTATTCCTGGAGATATGGCACCTCCTAAATACTCTGATTTTTTATTTACAAAATCAAAAGTAATACAAGTACCAGCATCAATTATTAATACGTTTTTTTGTGGGTATTCAAATACAGCACCTGCAACTAATGCAATTCTGTCTACCCCTAAGGTTTTTGGAGTTTTATATAAATTAATAAAAGGAACTTTAGATGAAGCTGAAACCACTTGAAGATTTACTATTGCTTTCAACTCTTCCATCATTTTATCTGATACAGATGCCACATTTGAAATAACTCCTTTAGAAATTATATTTTTTTCTAAAATTTTTTTAATTTCTGAAATTATATTTTCTTTATCAAAAACATACAATTCTACGAGCTTATCTTCTTCAAAAACAGCAGACTTAACTCTTGTATTACCTATATCAATAGCTATATTCATTATTCAAATTTAAATATTTTTTAAAAAAAAATGCATTTTTTTTTATTTTTTATTTGGAGAACTCAAAAAAGGTGTTATATTTGCAGCCGCTAAGGCACGGTACCTTAGCTCAGTTGGTAGAGCAAAGGACTGAAAATCCTTGTGTCCCTGGTTCGATTCCTGGAGGTACCACTTAAAAACCCTGTAAACCCAATGTTTATAGGGTTTTTTCTTTTTAGGGTTTTAATAACAATATTTTTTAGTTAACCGAGATTATGTAGCCAATACTTCAGATTTTTTTTTAAACTATAAAATGATGAAACTATTCAAGCCCATCTGTAAATATCTAGTTAAAAATTAATTACAGCTTTAAAAATATAACCACTAACATAAAACTATATCTATAAAGGAATAGCTTTTAATTTGTATTCCCTCTTATTAATTATTGTTTTTACATAAAATTTATTTACAAAATAAAAATAGGTTGTCTACAAAATATTACGAAAAACTTTTTTTGTTGACGAATGCCAATTAGGTTATTGCAGAGAATATAAGCAGCTTAATCTCTACTTAAAATAATATGTTTAAAAAAGGAATTGAAATTCCATTACATTGTTTGCAATCTCTTTGATACAAACAACTTAATTAAATTAAAAAGTTAATAGAAATATAAATTCGCTTAATAAAAAAGCAATTAAGATAAAATAAACACTATTAAAGTAAATTTAACCTTCTCATTAATTCACTTTTATTAGACCTACTAATAGGTATAACACTTTTTTGAATAAGAACGCTATTATCTTCGATATCTACAATCTCAGAAACATTTATTATAAAAGACCTATGAATTCTAAGAAATAAAGAAGTTGGTAATTTATCTTCAATTTTCTTAAGTGTAGAGTGTACTAGATAATTTTTATTTTCTGTTTTTATACTAATATAATCACCTTTTGCTTCTACAAAATAAATATCAGTAATATTAATTTTAACAAGTCTTCTATCTACACTTACGTAAATAAAATCAGAATTATCATTTAATGTATTTGCTATTTCAATAGCGTTTTTAGCTTGTTTTAAACCAGCTAATTTAAGTAACGATTTATCAAACCTTTCTTTTGCAATTGGCTTTACAAGATAATCAACAACACATTCATATTCAAATGCCTGTAAAGCAAAGTCTTTATCAGAAGTAGTTAAAATTATTTTTGGCGGAGATTTTAAGGTTTCCATAAAATCAAAGCCAGAAAATGTAGGCATATGTATATCTAAAAAAATTAAATCTACATCATTAGAGTTAAGATATTTAATTGCTTCTATAGCAGAACTAAACTCTTCTATAACAGAAACTTCTTTAGATGTACTACATAATTGCTTAATAATTAACCTCGCTGTGGAATCATCATCTATCACTATACAAATCATACTATTTCTAAAAATTATTAGACCAATAAATATACATGAATTTTGTTTAAAATCTTTATAAAATCTCCATATAGTTTTGTGTCTCCTATTTTTAAATCTTTTTCAAATCTAGAAGCCAATTCTAAGCCTTCTTTTAGACCTAGAATACTAATTTTATGCTTTATTTTATGTACATTATTTGCTGCTTCTAAATAATTTGTTTCTTCAAAATTTTTATTAAAAAGTAATTGTTCTTCGGGGAATTCTTTTTTCAAAACCTTAAGCATACTTTCCTCAAATTCTAGATCTCCTCCAGAAAGTTCTTTTACATAATTTAAATTTGGAGTTTCCATATATTAATATCGTTTTTTAGAAATAGAAGTATTAATCAATAAGTTCATTACGTTTCCAATAGTTTAATAATGATTTTACTTTTTTAAAATATTTAGTATAATCTACGGGTTTTGTAAAATATCCCGAAACTCCTAACTCATAACATCTTTTTAACTCAGTGCCATCTTCTGAATTAGACATAATAATTATAGGAATATATTTAAAAGTTATGGTTGATTTTAGAACCTCTAAAAGTTGAAGCCCACACATTTTAGGCATATGTAAATCTAAAATAATAATATCAAATGTGTTTTTAGATATATTTAAAATATTTAAAGCCTGCTCTCCATCTACTGCTTCTGTAATAGCGCAAGGAAAACGAATATCTTTACATACTTTTTTAAATTTCATTCTTTCTAATTCATCATCGTCAATAAGTAAAATGGAGAGGGATTTCATATAATTTTTTTAATTGACACAAAAGTGGTGTAAAAAAATACTTAAAAAAAAATTGTTAGTTTATCTGTTTCAAAAACTCGTTAAATGGTAAATTTTTAATGTTCGGCTTACTTTCTAAACGTGTACTTGCCTATCTATTTGTTTATTTAAAGATGTAAATGTATCAAACCTAACAACTCCTTTTATTTCTTTTATTTTAGTTTCTAAAACCCTCATTAAATCTTCATTATTTTTACATAATACTTTAATAAAAATTGTAAAATTACCTGTTGTATAATGGCATTCTACTACCTCAGAAACCTCTTTAAGTCTTTTTATTATTGATGATAAAACAGCTGTGTTTTCTAAAAACAGACCTACAAAAGCAATGGTATTATATCCCAATGTTTTGGGGTTTATCATCATTTGATAACCATCTATTAGTTCTGATTTCTCTAATTTTCTCAATCTTTGATGAATTGCAGCACCAGAAATACCAACATCTCTTGCAATACTTAAAATAGGGGTTCTAGCATCTTTTATTAAGCTTCTAATAATTTTTTTATCTATTCCGTCTATTTTCATCTTTCAATCTTTAACTATAAAGATAAAAAAAAATAGAGAACACAAATTGCGTTCTCTATTTTTCTATTAAATTTAATCTAAATTTTATTTTTTTATTTCATTTCAAAATCTTCCATAAACTTAGTTGTATAATTTCCTGCAACATAATCTGGATGATCCATTAATTGTCTATGGAAAGGAATTGTTGTTTTAACCCCCTCTATCACAAACTCATCTAATGCTCGCTTCATTTTATTAATTGCCTCTTCTCTTGTTTGAGCTGTAGTAATTAATTTAGCAATCATAGAATCGTAATTTGGCGGAATCATATAACCCGCATACACATGGGTATCAATTCTTACTCCGTGACCTCCTGGTGCATGAAAAGTTGATATCTTTCCTGGTGCAGGTCTAAAATTATTGTAAGGATCTTCTGCATTAATTCTACATTCTATAGAGTGCATTTGAGGATAATAATTTTTCCCTGAAATTGGCACACCTGCAGCAACTAAAATCTGCTCTCTAATTAAATCGTAGTTTACAACTTCTTCTGTAATAGGGTGCTCTACTTGTATACGAGTATTCATCTCCATAAAAAAGAAGTTTCTATGCTTATCTACTAAAAACTCTACAGTTCCAGCACCTTCGTACTTTATAAATTCTGCTGCTTTAACAGCTGCAGTTCCCATCTTTTTTCTTAAAGCATCAGTCATAAAAGGAGAAGGAGTTTCTTCCGTTAACTTTTGATGACGACGTTGTACAGAACAATCTCTTTCTGATAAATGACAGGCTTTACCATAAGAATCTCCTACAATTTGAATTTCGATATGTCTTGGCTCTTCTATTAGCTTTTCCATATACATATCATCATTTCCAAAGGCAGCTTTAGATTCATGTCTAGCAGAATCCCAAGCGTCTTTTAAATCTTCTGGTTTCCAAACAGCACGCATTCCTTTTCCTCCACCTCCCGCAGAAGCTTTTAACATTACTGGGTAGCCTGTTTCAATTGCAATCTTCTCACAATCGTCAAAATCTTTAATAACACCTTCACTACCTGGTACACAAGGCACACCTGCAGCAATCATAGTAGACTTGGCATTTGCCTTATCTCCCATTTGGTCTATCATTTCTCCTGTTGCTCCAATAAATTTAATATTATGCTCTTCACATAATCTTGAAAATTTAGCGTTTTCTGATAAAAATCCATAACCTGGATGAATTGCATCTGCATTGGTAATTTCTGCAGCAGCAATAATGTTAGACATTTTTAAATATGATTCTGAACTTGAAGGAGGACCAATACAAACTGCTTCATCTGCAAATCTAACGTGCAAACTTTCTGCATCTGCAGTAGAATAAACTGCAACAGTTTTAATGCCCATTTCTCTACAGGTTCTAATAACACGAAGTGCTATTTCTCCTCTATTGGCAATTAATATTTTTTTAAACATAAAGTCTTAAATTTTCAATATTCAAAAAACAAATTCTAAACTATTTTTATAGAATTTATAAATTAGAAATTATGATTTATACTATGATGGATCTACTAAAAATAATGGTTGATCAAACTCTACAGGAGAAGAATCATCAACTAATATTTTAACAATTTTACCTGAAATTTCAGATTCTATCTCATTAAATAATTTCATTGCTTCAATAACACAAACTGTATCACCTATAGAAATTTCAGATCCTACTTCTACAAAATTAGGTTTATCAGGAGATGGTTTTCTATAAAAAGTACCAATAATAGGAGACTTTACAGTAATATATTTAGAGTTTTCAGTTTCTGCTTGTGGTGCTGCTGCTTCTGTAGATGCAACAGGTTGAGCAGCAACAGTAGCTGCAACTTGAGGCACACCAGCCATAGGAGCTGCTTGCACAATTGTTGTTTCTGTTTTACCAGAACCAGTTCTAATTGTAATTTTTACATCTTCCATCTCTAACTTTACCTCGCTAGCGCCAGATTTAGCTACAAATTTTATAAGATTTTGAATTTCTTTAATATCCATACTCATAATTATTTAGTTGTTGTATTTATGAATTATATGCCCATTTTACGTAAGCTGCTCCCCATGTGAAACCGCCACCAAATGCCGCAAAAATTAAGTTATCTCCTTTTTTTAATTGACTTTCATAATCTGCCAATAAAAGTGGTAAGGTTGCAGATGTAGTGTTTCCGTAATTCTGAATATTCATCATCACTTTTTCTGATGGTACCCCTACTCTTTTGGCTGTTGCTTCAATAATTCTTTTATTAGCTTGATGTGCCGCTAACCATTGGATATCTTTTTCTGTAAGATTATTTCTGGTTAACATGCGTTCTGCAACATCTGCCATACTAGAAACTGCATATTTAAAAACCGTTTTTCCTTCTTGATATACAAAATGTTTATTTTGTGCTACCGTTTCTGGGGTTGTTGGCATTAAAGACCCACCTGCCTCTATTCTTAAAAAGTCTCTACCAATACCATCACTTCTTAAATATTCATCTTGCAAACCTAAGCCTTCATAATTTGGTTCAAATAAAGCAGCACCTGCTCCATCACCAAAAATAATACAAGTTGCTCTGTCATTATAATCTATAATTGAAGACATTTTATCGGCTCCAATTAATAATACTTTTTTATATCTACCAGATTCTATATAAGCTGCTGCAGTAGACATACCAAATAAAAAACTAGAACACGCTGCTTGTAAATCGTAACCAAAAGCATTTGTTGCTCCTATTTCTGACGCAACATAGGCTGCTGTTGAAGCAATTGGTAAATCTGGTGTAGCTGTTCCTACTATTATTAAATCGATTTCTTGAGGGTTAATGTTTGATTTTTGTAACAATTCTTCTGCGGCTTTTATAGCCATATATGAAGTACCTAAACCTTCTCCTTTTAAAACTCTTCTTTCTTTGATGCCTGTTCTAGTGGTTATCCATTCATCATTAGTTTCTACCATGGTTTCTAACTCTTTATTAGTCAGAACATATTCAGGAACATACTTCCCTACTGCTGTAATTGCTGCAGTGATTTTTGTCATATTTTTAGTTGTTTTCCATGTGGTTAGGAAAATCAAAAGTAGTGAATTTTATTTCACTTTTTAAAGTAATAATTGTCTAAAAAGACAATTTCTACTTGAAAAACGCAAAAAAACCCTCAATTAATGAGGGTTTTTAGAAAAACTTTTGATTTTTTTATGCTTCTATTGCAGATGCAGATTCTAATACTACTTGTCCTCTGTAGTATAATTTACCTTCGTGCCAATGAGCTCTGTGGTATAAATGCGACTCTCCTGTTGTTGGATCTGTTGCTATTTGCTGAGAAGCTGCTTTATAATGCGTTCTCCTTTTGTCTCTTCTGGTTTTAGATATCTTTCTTTTAGGATGTGCCATTTTATGTCTTTTTTTCTGTTATTAAATTCTTTAATTTATCCCACCTTGGGTCTGTTTCTTCAACAGTCTTTACTTCTTTTATTTCTAACTCTCTTAACTTATCTAATGCTTCAGAATCCATGGTTCCGTCTAACACTTTGGGATGAACTCTTTTATTAGGAACTGATAATACTATTAGTTCATATATATATTGAGCAACATTAAATTCATACGCTTCGTGAGGCAAAATTAAAATCTCCTCATTATCATCATTAAATTCTGGCCCAAAATTTACCACTAAAGGTAAAACAGCTTTAACGTCTTGTTTATAAAGTTCATTAGAAACATCGCAAGGCACCTCTACATATCCATTTGCAGTAAATGTTAACTCGAACAATGTACTTTTCTTTATAAAATTTAATGTTATTTTAACAGATGAACTTTCAAATTCATCATAATTAAAAGCTTTAAAGAACGTGTTATCAATTTCGTATTCAAACAAATGAATTCCTTCTTTTAATCCTACAAACGGTATGTTGAATTCCTTTAAGTATTTCATTTCCAAATATCAATTGAGCGTGCAAAGATATAAAAATTTATTATTTTACACTCTTTTCTATCAAAAGTTTTTTACTTTACTAAAAGAGGGTTTTTTGAAAGCTCTTTATATTCTTTTCTTGTCTTATAAATTTGAATTCCAGTAAACAAAGCTTCTTTAAAAGAAGAAGGGTTTGCTACGTTTTTTCCAGCAATATCAAAGCCTGTACCATGATCGGGAGAAGTTCTAACTTCACTTAATCCTGCAGTAAAATTAACACCATTACCAAAAGACAATGCTTTAAAAGGCGCTAACCCTTGATCGTGATAAGTTGCTAAAACACCATCAAATTGCTTATAAGTTTCAGATCCAAAAAATCCATCGGCAGCATAAGGGCCAAAAACTAACTTACCAGACGCCTTAATTTCATCTATAGTAGGTTTTATTATTTCATCATCTTCTACACCAATAACTCCTTTATCTCCACAATGAGGATTTAAAGATAATACAGCAATTTTAGGTTTATTAATTCCAAAATCTTGCACTAAAGAAGTATACATTGTAGCTACTTTTTCTTTAATTAACGCTGGTGTAACAGCTTCTGCTACTTTTGAAATAGGAATATGACCTGTTATTAAACCTATCCTTAAGGCATCAGTCATTAAAATCATTAAACTTTTACCATCAAGCTTGTCTTCTAAATATTCTGTATGTCCAGGAAAATTAAAAGTATCCGATTGTATGGTTTCCTTATTAATAGGTGCAGTTAATAAAACATCTATTGTTTTATCTTTTAAATGGGCAACGGCTATTTCTAATGATTTGGCCGCATATTCACCAGATTCTTTTGTAGCTTTTCCTAATTCTACAGCTACATCCTCTTTCCAAATATTTAAAACATTAATTTTATTATGATTCAACTGACTTAATGAAGTTATTCCGTGAACTGGAGTTTCAGATTTTAGAGCTTTTTTATGATAAGAAACTACTTTTGTGCTTCCAAAAAGAACTGGAGTACAAAAATCTAACATCCTTTTATCTTGAAAAGTTTTTAGAATTACCTCTAAACCTATTCCATTTAAATCTCCTATTGAAATACCAACTATAATTTTATCAGATTTATTCATAGTAACTCTTCTATTATTCCTATTTTTGAATACTACAAAAGTAACTAAATTTTACAAATATGTTTACCGGAATAATAGAAACACTTGGTACAATTACAAACATCACTAAAGATCAAGATAATATTCATTTAACTATAAGTAGTAATTTTACAAATGAATTAAAAATAGATCAAAGCGTTGCGCACAATGGTGTTTGCCTAACCGTTGTTGCAATAGACAATAACAATTACACTGTTACTGCTATTAAAGAAACTTTAAATAAAACTAATATTGGCAATTTAGTTGAAAAAGATTTAGTGAATTTAGAACGCGGAATGAAATTAGGAGACCGTTTAGATGGTCATATTGTACAAGGTCATGTAGACCAAACAGCAACTTGCACAGCTATTAAAAATGAAAACGGAAGTACGGTTTACACTTTCGAATATGATTCATCTAACAAAAACATTACAATAGAAAAAGGCTCTATTACTGTAAACGGAGTAAGTTTAACGGTTGTAAACTCTAAGCAAAATGAGTTTAGCGTTGCCATTATACCGTACACAAAAGAAAACACAAACTTTAAGCATCTTAAACTTAATGATTGTGTTAATTTAGAATTTGATGTTATTGGAAAATACGTTAGTAGATTAACTAATTCTTAATCTTCTTTTTTACCCCGTATAAAACTCCAGAAACAACTAAAAAGATTAAACCGCCATCTATTGGAAGCCCCGGTGGCGACGGTGGTCCTGGTGTTGGTACTTGACCAACAATGGCCATACTTGTAATTACTAGCATTATAAATAATGCAAAATGCTTTTTGTTTTTCATTTTATATCCCCCCAGATTAAAAATTTATTATTAATTACGCTTATCATTAAACAAATATAAAAAACTTTTAATAATAAAAGCAATAAAAAACTATAGTGGTCCCACTTGGGCTCGAACCAAGGACCCTCTGATTATGAGTCAGATGCTCTAACCAACTGAGCTATGGGACCGATTAATTTGGCTGCAAATGTAATACTTATTTTGAATAATTTATATTTTTTTTAAAAAAAATTTACACAGATCTATTCATTAGCCAAAGTCCGAAATTCTTTAGCCCTTTTTTACTTTCTTCTGAGACATTCATAGCTGCTAAAGTTTTAAAAGATTTCTCTGTATAATTTTGAATTTGCTCCTTTATGAAAGCAGGAATATTATTTTGTATAAAAATTTGAGTTACTTCACTAATTTTAACCGAATTATCTTTTGATTTTTGATTATAAAGTAGATGCAATCTACCCCTATCTTCTTCCTCTGCAACCTCTAATGATTTTAAATACAAGTACGTTTTCTTATTCTCTATAATATCTCCACCTATTTGCTTTCCAAAAGTTTTCGGATCTCCAAAAGTATCTAAATAATCATCTTGTAATTGAAACGCAATCCCTAAATTTAAACCAAATTCATAAATTAAATTTGCATTTTCATCACTAGTTTCCGCCACAATAGCACCCATTTTTAATGCAGCTGCAACTAAAACAGATGTTTTTAAACGAATCATATTAATATATTCATCTATAGTTACATCATTTCTAGTTTCAAAATCTACATCTAATTGTTGCCCATCACAAACCTCTAAAGCCGTTTTACTAAATAACTTTGCTAATTTCTGAAAAACAATAGGTTCGTAGTTTTCAAAATATTGATACGCTAAAATTAACATTGCGTCTCCCGAAAGAATACCCGTATTAATATCCCATTTTTCATGAACAGTAACTTTACCTCTTCTAAGAGGAGCATCATCCATAATATCATCATGAATCAAAGTAAAATTATGAAAAACCTCAACTGCCAAAGCTGCTGGCATTGCTTTCTCGTAAGTTCCTGAAAAAATATCTGCGGCCATAAGTGTTAAAATAGGTCGCATCCTCTTACCTCCTAATTTTATAATATAATCTATAGGTTCGTATAGATTTTTAGGTTCATTAACCCACTTTTTAGATTCTAAATAGTTAATAAAATCTTTCTGATAATGTAAAATGTCCAAATCTGTAATTTTTTGTAAAAATAACGTAAAGAAATTTTACTTTATAATTCCAATGTTAAAAAATAATTAAAACTTTGGAAACTTAATTGGTTTCTAAAGTTTCCGTTCGTACATTTGTCCCCGAATTATGAGAGACAAAATATTAGAAAAATCGAACGAACTCTTCTTAAACCTAGGCTTTAAGAGTGTTACTATGGATGAAATTGCCAGTTCTTTAGGTGTATCAAAAAAAACCATTTACAAGTACTTTAAAAATAAAACAGAACTTATAGACGCTGTTGCTTTGCATATATTTAATAGTATTTGTTGTGGTATTGATGGTATTTGCGAGTTAAACCTAAACCCTATTAACGAACTTTTTTCTATAAAAAGATTAATTTTAGAGAATTTAAAGGACGAAAAATCTTCACCTCAGTATCAACTTCAAAAGTATTACCCTAAAATATACGCTTCCTTAAAACAGAAACAGTTTCACGTGATGCAAGATTGCGTAATAGAAAACTTAAAAAAAGGGATTGAAAATAAACTATATAGAGATACTATAGATTTAGAGTTTATTTCTAGAATTTACTTTAACGGAATGATAGGTATAAAAGATAAAGATTTGTTTCCGTTAACAAAATACTCTATGAACACATTAATGAACTACTATTTAGAATATCATTTACGAGGAATTTGTACCGAAAAAGGAATACAACAATTAGAAAACCAATTAAAACTGAAATAATAACCACATGAAAAACTTAATTCTAGCATGTATAAGCACTTGCTTTTTCTTGATAACCAACGCTCAAGAAAAAACAATGGAATTATCGCTAAATGAAGCGATAAACTTTGCTCTTAAAAATAGCTACAACACAAAAGCATCTAAAAATGATATTACATCTGCAAGCAAAAAAGTTTGGGAAACAACCGCAACTGGTTTACCTCAAATTAGCGGAACCATAGATTATACCAATTGGTTAAAACAACAAGTTTCTTTGTTGCCGGCAGAATTAGTTGGCGGAACTCCAGGTACTTTTGAACCGGTAACTTTTAGCCCTAAACAAAACACAAGCGCCTCTGTAACCTTAAAACAGTTATTATTTGATGGATCTTATTTAGTTGGATTACAAGCCTCTAAAACCTATTTAAAAATTTCTAAACAAGCAAATGAAAAAACAGAACTCTTAACCAGAGAAGCTGTTATTAACGCTTACGGAAATGTATTAGTGGCAGAAAATAGTATCTTAATTTTTAATGGAAATATTAAAATTTTAGAAAAGAACCTACACGATGCTAAAAAAATCTATGAAAATGGATTTAACGAAGAGGAAGATGTTGAACAGTTAGAAATTACATTAGGAAATCTAAAAAGTCAACTAAATAGTGTTAAAAGACTAAAAGACATTGCTTATAAAATGTTAAATCTTTCTTTGGGTAGCCCTATTGAAACAAAACTTATACTAACAGACAACTTAGATTCTTTAGCGGAGAAAAACATTAACTTAGGCTTAATTGCTGATGAATTTAATGTAAATGACCATATAGACTTTAAAATTGCAGAAAACGACAGAGAGTCTAAACGATTACTTGTAAAGTTAGAAAAAAGCAAAGCGTTACCAACTTTATCTGCTTATGTAAACTACGGAGCACAAGCATACTCAAGTGATTTTTCATTCTTTAAAAAAGAACAAAACTGGTTTAATTCTTCTTTACTTGGTGTTAGTTTAAACATCCCTATTTTTAGTAGTTTACAAAGAAGTTCTAGAACAGCACAAGCAAAAATAGCTTTAGAAACAGCAGATATTAGATTAGAAGAAACCAAACAACGTTTAAGTTTATTGGCAGAAAAAGCAAAAAGCGACTACCAATTAACTATAGAAAACTATGCTACAGCAAAGAAAAACGTTGGTTTAGCAGAAAGAATAGAAAAAAAACAACGTATTAAGTTCTTTGAAGGAATTTCTTCTAGTTTCGATTTACTACAAGCTCAGAACCAATTATACACGCAACAACAAAACTACATTCAATCTATGTTAGATGTTATTGCTAAAAAAGCAACATTAGAAAACGCATTAAACCTACCAATTAAATAATAACCAAACGATGAGAAAAATATATTCATTATTAGTAATTACACTTGTTTTAATTTCTTGTGGAGAGGAAAAAACAACTTCCGTGGCAGATTTAGTTGCCACAGGCAATTTAAAAGAATTAACCGCTAAAAAGAAAGAAATTACAGCAAAAATAGAAGCTATAAATACCGATTTAGAAGCTATAAACGAGGCTATTTCTAAAAAAGACACCATAAAAAAACTTCCTTTAATTACTACAATAAA
Organism: Polaribacter butkevichii; assembly: GCF_038024105.1. NCBI lineage: Bacteria > Pseudomonadati > Bacteroidota > Flavobacteriia > Flavobacteriales > Flavobacteriaceae > Polaribacter > Polaribacter butkevichii. The sequence continues at coordinate 3,270,722 of NZ_CP150661.1, read as the reverse complement.
GGTAAAAGAAGAAGTTTTTAACCACTATTTAGAAATTCAAGGAAATGTAAAAACAAAACAAAACATTTTAATTTACCCAGAAATGGCAGGTATTTTAAAAACAGTTTATGTTAAAGAAGGACAAAAAGTTTCTAAAGGACAATTATTAGCAACTATAGATGATGGCGGTTTAGGCAATCAAGTAGCACAATTAGAAGCAACTACACAATTGGCAAAAACTACTTTTGAGCGTCAAAAACGTTTGTGGGAGCAGAAAATAGGTTCAGAAATTCAGTTTCTTCAAGCAAAAACAAGTTACGAAGCTCAAAGAAACTCTTTAAAACAACTTAAAAGTCAACAATCTAAATCATCTATTAGAGCGCCATTTTCTGGTGTTATAGATGATGTCATAAAAGAAACAGGAACTGTTATTGCTCCTGGTCAAGGATCTGAAGTTTTTAGAATTGTAAACCTTAACAACATGTATGTAGAGGCAGAAGTACCAGAAAGATACATTACAAGTATTCAAAAAAATAAAGAAGTAAAAATAGAATTCCCAGTACTTGGCACAAGCTTAAATAGCTCTATTAGACAAGTTGGTAGTTTTATCAACCCTAATAATAGATCTTTTAAAATTGAAGTTCCGGTTGCTAATAAAAGCGGAAATGTAAAACCAAATTTAACCGCTAAACTTCAAATTAATGATTATACAGATGCTAAAGCTATTTTAATACCGCAAAGTATTATTTCTGAAAACGCTAATGGAGAACAATTTGTGTATGCCATCAAAGATAAAAATTCTGATAACGAAGCAATCGCAGAAAGAGTAGTTATTAAGACAGGAAAAACACAAGGAAATTTTATTGAAGTATTAGAAAACTTAACCGTTGGTACAGAAATTATTAAAGAAGGTGCACGTAGTGTAAACAACGGACAGACTGTAAAAGTTATCAATAAATAAAAACACTAGAGATGACAAAACAAAAAAAACAAGTAGATAAAGAATTTAAGTTATCTGCTTGGGCAATTCATAATAAAACAACCATTTACGTATTAATGGCTGTGCTATTTTTCTACGGAATTACAGCTTATTTAAGCATGGCCCGAGAAAATTTTCCGGAGGTTAAGGAAACTAAAATATACATTAGTACTATTTACCCAGGAAACACCGCAGAAGATATAGAAAAATTAATTACAGACCCTCTAGAGGATGAAGTAAAAACTATTAGTAATGTTGTAGAAGTTACTTCAACGTCTCAAGAAGACTACTCGATGGTGGTTGTTGAGTTTGATGAAAACATTTCAGTAGAACTTGCTAAACAAAAAATTAAAGACGAAATAGCTACAGAAACAGCTAGTGAAGATTGGCCTACTTTTAACGGAGCTAAAATAGAACCTAATGTTTTTGATTTAAGTTTATCGGAAGAAATTGCCATTTTAAACATTAATATTTCTGGTGATTATCCTGTATATAAACTAAAAGAATTTGGTGAATATTTACAAGATGAAATAGAAGATTTAGCCGAAATTAAAAAAGTTGATATTCGTGGTGCTCAAGAAAAAGAAGTTGAAGTTGCCGTAGATATCTTTAAAATGATGGCGGCAAAAGTAAGTTTTAATGATATTACTTCTGCCATTAGCAACGGAAACGTAACCATGTCTGCTGGTAATTTTATTACAAGCGGACAAAGAAGAACGGTTAGAATTATTGGTGAAATTGAAAAACCTGCTGCTTTAGAAGATTTTGTAATAAAATCTGAATTTAACAATCCTATTTATTTAAAAGACGTAGCCACTGTTGCTTTTAAAGACAAAGACAAAACCACTTTTGCCAGAGAAAGAGGTAAAGAGGTTGTTATGCTCGATGTTAAAAAAAGAGCGGGTAAAAACATGGTAGCGGCATCAGAACAAATTCAAGTAATTGTTGCCGAAGCTATAGAAAATTATTTTCCAAAAGATTTAAAAGTAACAATTACTAACGATCAATCTTCTAAAACCATTGGACAAGTAGATGATTTAGTAAACAATATTATTTTTGGAGTAATCTTAGTGGTAACCGTCTTAATGTTTTTCTTAGGATTTAAAAACGCTGTATTTGTTGGGTTTGCAATACCAATGTCTATGTTTATGTCTTTAATGATCTTAAACTTATTAGGCTACACCATGAATACCATGATTCTTTTTGGGTTAATTATGGGACTAGGAATGCTGGTAGACAACGGAATTGTAGTGGTAGAAAACGTATATCGTTTAATGGATGAAGAAGGAATGGGCAGAATTGAAGCTGCAAAAAAAGGAATTAGCGAAATTGCATATCCTATTATTATTTCTACCGCAACCACTGTTGCTGCATTTATTCCGCTTGGTCTTTGGCCTGGGGTTATGGGAGATTTTATGGTGTTATTACCAATTACTTTATCTACCGTTTTAGGTTCATCATTATTAGTTGCTATTTTCTTTAACTCTGTATTGGTTTCTCAATTTATGAGTGTAGAAGATGTAGATATGCCAATTAAAAAAATAGCCATTCTTACAAGTATAATGACTTTTGTAGGAATTATTGTTTTACTAATAGGAGGCACATACAGTGCGCTTGGTTCTTTAATGATTTTTACCGCAATTATGCTTTGGGTATATCGTTTATTTTTAAGAGGATGGGCTAATAGCTTTCAAAACAAAGTATTACCAATATTAGAAGGTTGGTACGAAAACAGTTTAAGAAAAGCCTTAACAGGCAAAAGACCTTACTTTTTAGTAATTGGAACCACCATTTTATTATTTGCTTCGTTTATGGCCTTCGGATGGTCTTTAAAAACACAAAGAACTAAAGTAGAATTTTTTCCGGATAATAAACCAAATCAAATTATTGTTTATATAGAATATCCTGAAGGAACAGATATTCAAAAAACAAATGAGATTACCAAACTAATCGAAGCAAAAGTAGAAACCGTTTTATATAGTGATGAATATATGGATGGCGACTATAACTTTATGGTAGAAAGTTTAGTTTCTCAGGTTGGTGAAGGCGCAGGAAACCCTCAAACAGATGGAGGTTCTGCTGCAGAAATGCCACACAAAGGAAAAGTAACGGCTTCCATGAGAGAATACAAATATAGAAGAGGTTTAGATAGTGAATTAATGCGTCAGAAATTACAAACTGCTTTGGTTGGTATTTATCCTGGAGTTTTAATTTCTGTAGAAAAAGATGCTAATGGACCACCTGTTGGATCTCCTATAAATATTGAAATTGAAGGTGATGATTACGCAGAGTTAATTCATACAGCTCAAAGAATGCGAGACTTTATCAACACAAAAAGTATTGCTGGTATAGATGAATTAAAGATCGATGTAAACAGAGACAAACCAGGAATGGAAGTTTTAGTGGATAGAAAAAAAGCCGGTGAGTTAGGCGTTTCTACAGGTCAAGTTGGCTCTCAATTAAGAGCTTCTATTTTTGGAAACAAAGCAGGTGTTTATAAAGAAGATGGAGACGATTATGATATTTATGTTCGTTTTAATAAAGCAGACAGATATAACACAAGCGCTTTATTTAATCAGAACATTATCTTTAGAGACATGGCTTCTGGTAAAATAAAAGAAATTCCGGTTTCTACCGTAGCAACACAAAAAAACAATTCTGGTTTTAGTGCTATTAAACACAAAGACATTAAAAGAGTAGTTACTGTTTATTCTGCATTAGCTCCAGGAGAAACAGATGCTGCAGCCGTAGTTGGTAAAATTCAAAATGAAATGAAAGATTTTAAGAATTTACCAAAAGGAATTAAAATTGATTATACAGGTCAAATTGAAGAACAAAACAAACAAATGTTATTCTTAGTGGGTGCATTTTTTACAGGTTTGGCATTAATTTTCTTTATTTTAATTTTTCAATTTAATTCGGTTTCTAAACCAGGAATTATAATGATTGCTATTTTCTTAAGCTTTATTGGGGTTTTTGGAGGAATTGTTATTTCTGGAAGTTCTTTTGTGATTATGATGACCATGATGGGAATTATTTCGCTGGCAGGAATTGTGGTAAACAACGGAGTTGTACTTTTAGATTATGCACAATTATTAATTGACAGAAAAAAAGGAGAATTAGGTTTAGATCATGAAGATTATTTAGACAAAGAAACCTTGTTCGAAGCCATAGTAAGAGCTGGTGGAGCACGTTTAAGACCCGTTTTATTAACTGCAATTACCACTATTTTAGGTTTAATTCCGTTAGCTATTGGTTTAAACATAAACTTCTTTAGTTTATTTACAGAATACAACCCTCATATTTATTTTGGAGGAGACAATGTTGCTTTCTGGGGGCCCTTAGCATGGACCGTTATTTACGGTTTATTAATAGCTACCTTTTTAACATTAATTTTAGTACCTGTTTTATTTTACTTAATAACATTATTTAAAATGTGGCTAAAGAGTAAAATATCTCCTAAAAAACTAATTACAGAAGAGGTCTTTAATACCGATCAAAGAATCGATGAGAAAAACCAAATCTAAGTTTTAAACCTATATTTTTATAATAAAAGAGATGAAATTTATATAATTTCATCTCTTTTTGTATTTTTAAACCAATGATAAAAAAGAAGTCTTTTACGGTTGATGAAATAAAACGTAAGTTAGAAAACTACTGCGTTTACCAAGATAGAAGCCACAAAGAAGTGGAGCAAAAAATGTATGAATACAATTTAATTCCGGAGGCTAAAGAAATGATTCTTTTAAGCTTAATGAAAGATAATTTTTTAAATGAAGAACGTTTTGCTAAAAGTTTTGCCCGTGGAAAATTTAGAATTAAATCTTGGGGAAAACAACGTATTGTTAGAGAATTAAAGTTTAGAGACATTTCTGCATACAACATAAAAACAGCTTTAAAAGAAATTGACGAAGATGAGTATTTAAAAACTATTTATAGAATTACAGAGAATAGAAATGAGGTAATTTCTGAAACTGATAACTACAAGAGAAAGAAAAAGCTAATTGATTTTTTAATGCGAAAAGGATTTGAAAATGAGTTGATTTTTAAAGTAGTTGCCGAAGTAGTTTCTTAATATTCTATTGGTTTAAAGTAATTTCTAAAAGCCAGCAAACAAATCTAGCCCTGATAGAGCGGCATGTTTGAGCTCTTTTTTAGGTTATTTCGAGTGAATTTTGAAGAATGAAAAATTTGTATCGAGAATAAACTAAAAAAAGCGAGTAGCGAAAGCAGGAAATAGCTTCTAATACTACTTATTAAACCTAGTTAAAAATATAGAATCACTTTTTTTCTTTGCTTTAATCACCGCCTGAACATTATTATTAGGTATTTCTACAGATAAAACATAGTGTTTAATTTTCCAAGTATTCTGCTTCTTCTCTAAAACACCAGAACCTCTGCAAGTTCCCATCCAAGTATCTAACAATTCATCAAACCATACAAAATTTCTTTGCTCACTTACGTAAACATTTCTTTCTAGAGGTTTAAAAGACCAAGCTTTACCTTTGTCAAAAAAAGGTTTACTAAAACTTGCAAATTGCATTTTATTCCAATTTTCTGTAGCATCTGTCCCTATAAGAACAGAAACACTATCCATTGCACCAAAATAACCTTTGTAATCTGCATCCGAAGCTGCCTTATGCCAATTATCTAATAAGGTTTTTACATCCGTTTTTATGGCTGATATGCTTTGAGTTGTTGTAATTTGTTTTGTTTGACTACAGCCAAAAAAAGAAATAATCACCACTAAAAGGAAGAAGATATTTTTCATTTCTACTCTCTTGTTATTGGTTTAATTTCATGAAGTAAATCGCTATTTAGTTCACTCTTTTTTAAGTTGTTCTCTTTCCTTTTTAGATTGATAGATTTCTTAGAAATGCTATCTATTTTTGTAGAATCTATTCCAATATAATCGATTTCGATATCTATGGCATCTTCAAAAGACTTTTTAGCTAGTATGCTGTTTATTTTTTCATTTACGGATGAAAAAGCTGCTATTGTTTTATCTATTTGCAAATTAACTTCTTCTGATGTAATTGCAGGTATAAACGTTAAATCTGCCAAACGAAGCACTTCATTATGTAACACATTTATTCTTGTTTCAAAAGGCTGATTATCAAAAAGCGTTGGTTTTACACTATCTTTTAAACTTACAACCAAATCTCTTAATTCTAATGCATTGCTTAAAGCCTCGTTAGGAGATACTTTTTCGAATTTTTTTATAAACGAGTTTACCGATTTTAATTCTTGCCAATTTTCTACTTCCTTTTTATAAGTAGATTTTACATTTACCAAAGCAACATGTTGTTTTACAATGCTTCGCTTAGGCTTTTCTTGAACCGTTGTAGTAGTTTCTTTCTTATCATTTCCGCAAGAAAATAAAACTAAAAACAGTAATAAGTACATTAATTGTTTCACGATCATATATAATAAGTGGTAAAAATACACATTTTAAGAGCATCTATTGTCTATTTAAGAAAATTGTAACAACAGGGCTGTTTATAGTTTTTAAATTATTGAATAATTATTTTAAGTAATTTATTTTACGAATAATAAAATTAAGTACCTTTGTTATTATTAAAATCATATTTAGAGGTATGGGTGAAATAATTTTGGTTTTAGGAGCTAGTGGTCAAATAGGAAATGAATTGACACAAAAACTCCGCGTTTTATATGGCAACAACCATGTAATTGCTTCAGACATTAGAGAAGGCAATAAAAAAATGATGGCTTCTGGTCCATTTGAAATTATTGATGCTACTGACAAAGAAACAATACTTGCAACCATAAAACAACACAAAGTTACCCAGGTTTATTTATTAGCTGCCATATTATCTGCAACTGCAGAACAACACCCACAAAAAGCATGGGACTTAAATATGAACTCATTACTAGCTGTTTTAGATTTAGCTAAAGAAAAACATATTAAACAAGTATATTGGCCAAGTTCTATTGCCGTTTTTGGACCGAATACACCAAAAATTAACACACCACAAAATACAGTAATGCAGCCTTCTACAGTTTACGGAATTAGTAAAGTTGCAGGCGAATTTTGGTGTAATTATTACCACGAAAAATTTGGTGTAGATGTTAGAAGTTTACGTTATCCGGGTATTATTTCTTGGAACTCTAAACCTGGTGGAGGAACAACAGATTATGCAGTAGACATTTATTTTAACGCTATAGAAAAAGGATCTTACCAATGTTTTTTAGCTAAAAACACACGCCTACCAATGATGTATATGGAGGATGCTGTTAATGCAACCATACAATTAATGCAAACGGATGTTAAAAATATAAAAAATAGAACGGGTTATAATTTAGCGGCTATGAGTTTTACACCAGAAGAAATTGCATCAGAAATAAAAAAACACATTCCTGAATTTAAAATTTCTTATCAACCAGATTTTAGACAGCAAATTGCAGATAGCTGGCCAGCATCTATAGATGATTCTGAAGCAAGATCCGATTGGAATTGGCAGCACAAATTTAATTTATCTACAATGACAAAAGATATTCTTACCAACTTACAAAAAGAACTACTTTAAAATAATTTGTAAGGTGCCTCCATTTTTTCGTCTATATAAATGATTAAAAAGTCACGTACTTTGTAACAAAGGTTGCAGAATAATTTAATCAATACAAATACCTTTGCATAAAATATTAGGAGATGAAAAATATTATTAAAAAAAGTTTAGAAAACGCATTATCATATCAAGAATTTAGAGCTTTAGTAAGCAATTTATTAGCAGAAGGAAAAGCTACAGGTCATAATCAATCTGAAGATTTAACAAATTATAGTATGTTAAACGACAGAAGAATGAAACGACTAGATAAAACCATAAAAATTTCTGAGAACACAATTGCAGAAATACAAGAAGTAAAAGAACCACAAACATGGTTGGTTATTGCTGAAGGATGGTGTGGAGATGCTGCACAAAACCTACCTGTAATTGCTAAAATTGCAGAAGCAAACAAACTAATTGATTTAAAATTAGTTTTAAGAGATGATAACGAAGATTTAATGAACTTATTTTTAACCAATGGAGGTAAAGCAATTCCTAAATTAATTGCTTTAGATAAAGAGCATAACGTAATTGACACTTGGGGACCAAGACCAACTGTTGCCACTCAAATGGTGGCCGATTACAAAGCAAAACACGGTGCATTAGACGCTGAGTTTAAACAAGATCTACAAGTTTGGTATAATAAAAACAAAGGACAAAGCGTACAAGATGACTTTATAAAACTTTTTAAAAAGTCTTTTGCAACAGAACTCTAATTAAAAATCAAAAATAGTTTTAAAACCGCAAATTAATAAATTGATTTGCGGTTTTTCTTTTCTGTATATTTGCATCGAAAATTATATAAAAATGTTTGTAGATTATTCCATAATTACTGAAGATGCTAAAGTTTGGGTGTACCCTTCTAGCAGAAAATTTTATCCTAATGAAATTGAAGGAATAGAAAATAAAGTAAAAACCTTTATTGAAAGCTGGAAATCTGATGACGAAAATTTTAAAGCGTCCTACAAATTTCTATACAACAGATTTATTGTTCTTTTTGCTGATGATGAAAATTCTACTTTATCAAATGCAGATATTGACGCATCTGTTTCTTTTATCTTAGGGCTACAACAAGAATACGAAGTAGAATTATTAGACAAAATGAATGCTTGTTTTAAACAAGGAGAATTTGTACAATACAAAGAACTAAAAGACTTTAAAAAACTACTTAAAAACAAAGCTGTAACAGCAAAAAGCATCATTTTTGATAATTTAATTACCACAAAAGTAGACTTTGAAAACAATTGGGAAATCCCTATTGAAGAAAGCTGGTACAATAGATACTTATAAGTTTTTATTTTTCTAAAATTTTTAAAATATTAGGTTTAAAATAATTAGGTCCCTTTAATACTTTGCCATCTTCTCTGTAAATAGGTTTACCATCTTCACCTAATTTACTCATATTACTGCGTTGTATTTCATTAAAGACTTCTTCTATTTTATCTTGCATACCGTGCTCTATAATAGTACCACATAAAATATACAACATATCACCTAAGGCATCTGCCACCTCCACCAAATCGTTATTTTCTGCAGCTTCTAAATACTCTTCATTTTCTTCTTTCATTAAATCAAATCGAAGTTTTTTTCTATCTTCACCTATATCTACAATAGGTTTTTGATTCATGTTTAATTTAAAAGCGGTGTGAAATTGCGTTACTGCTGCTATTTTATTCTTCATTATTTATAGAAATGTTTATAATTATTTTTTTAAAGCTATAGATTTATAATACTAGAAGTTAGTACAAAAACACTGGTATTCTTCTTTTAATTTGTAATTTTGCAAAATAAAAATCTGGTTATTTTAGTTAGACAATATATAGAAACTTTCTGATAAAATAAAAGCTTCTTTTCTGCTATTAAATCAAAACGTATAAAAAATTTAAAGGATGTTTTTAGGTGCTTATTTTACAACAGGAAGAATTATTTTTATGATTTTCTTTATCATCTCTTTTATCGCCTTAATGATTTATAGCTATAGAAAAGACATTAAAAACCATGAGCGTTATTATAAAGGTGCTGGCAAAAAAGTGCTACTCTATGGAGGTCTTATAATTGCTATCTTTATAGCTATCAGAATCTTGTTTGGCCAATAAATTAAAATTCTATATAGTTGTATAATTTAGTTACTTTTTTAAAAAAATTTAACATTTTTAAAAAATTAATCCGAATTTAAAATATTTTTATTTACTTTTATGGATATATAAACAATCATTTAACCCCCAAAAGAATGATATCCCCTAAAAAAAGTAAATACAAAACATTTGTATTGTATTCCGTATCTCTTCTATTATTATTTCTCCTATTTTATTTATTATTCAATAAATTTGCAATAGCTGATCCAGAAACACAAAAAGGTAATTCTATTACCCAAAACAACACTACACACAAAAATATTTACTTAGACTTGCTTGCCAGCAACTCAAGTTTGGTTGTAAATAATTTTCAGTTTACTCAAATTTCGTGGCAGAGCTCTAACTATTTTATTTTGCAAACTTCTAGTTTACCCGGTTATATTTAAAAAATAATTACGCCTTTTCATATTTTCTTATTAAAATCATTTATCCCCTAAAAAAATGATAACCCCTAAAAAAAATAAATATAAGCTACTTATATTCTTTCTACTATTCTATCAAGTTATAGCGGCTCAAACAGCACCAAGCGCAGAACCAGATAGTTACGAAACCAAAACAAACACGGCACTAAAAATTGATTCTCTTGGTGTATTAGCTAATGACAAAGATCTCGATGGAGATCTGCTAAAGGTTACGGCCTTTTCTGCAAACGGTAAAACGTACTCTCCTGGAGACACTGCTAATTTACCTGAAGGAACTATTTCTATAAAAGCCAATGGTGGTTTTAACTATTCTCCTGCTGTAGATTATAATGACATTACTCTTATTGTTAACTATACTATTTCTGATGGAACATATACAGACTCTACCGATTTAACTCTTAGCATTACTAATGTAAATTCGCCAGAAGCAAAAAATGATATTTATACAACAGAAACAAACGCAGATCTAAATATTTATGCTCCAGGTTTACTAGACAACGACGCAGATAAAGATGAAAATACGTTATCAATTACAGCCTTTAAAATAGATACAGTAAGCTACACAGTTGGCGAAAAAGCAGTTTTTTCTGAAGGTTCTATTTCTATAAATGCTGATGGTAGTTTTTTCTTTACTCCTGCTACTGATTATAATAATAAAATTCGTACAATTAACTATACAGTAACAGACGGAACTTTTACAGATTCTGCTAATTTAAATATTAAAATTATTAATTTATATCCGCCAGAGGCGAAAGATAATTATGATACCGCAGAGATAAACACCACTCTAAAAGTAGATGCACCAGGTGTTTTAATTAATGATAAAGACCAAGATAACAACGCCTTATCTGTTATCCAATTTATTGTAAACGAAAAAACGTACAACATTGGGCAAACGGCTACCTTTTTAGAAGGAAGTATTACTTTTAAAGCAGATGGTAGTTATACTTTTATTCCTGCTAAAGATTATACAGGTAATGTTCCTGTAATTAAATATATAATTTCTGATGGAACTTTTACCGCTGCTGCTAATTTGTTTTTAACTGTAGAACACATTACAAATCTAATAGAAATTAAGTCTTTATCTAGTTGTAACCAAGGATATACTGTAGACGGAATGTATAAAATTAAATACTATACAACCTTAACAAACACAAGTACCGCAAGAGATTACCACGCTACAAACCTTATTAAAAAAATAGATTTAACAAATGATTTAAACGCTATTTATGGAAATGGATGTGTTACTCAAATAGAAGGTGTTTCAATTAATACTACTGCTGTTAAAGACTACGTTGGCAGCCCGTATCCTTTAGAGTTTAATAATGATGCCATCAATGATGATTTTTTAAACGCTACATCAAATTCTATTTTTAATCAAAATGCCATAAATAATTTTACACTATACCCAAGACAATCTATTAATATTGAGTTTTGTGTTATTGTAAACCCTTTTTGTAATGGTAGACCAACCCCTACTCCTTCTGGTTCTGGCATAAATTTTAACCATGTATTAGAAGTTACATCAACAATAGGAAGCCATTCTACAGATCTTTTACTTAAAGATTTTCATACTACAGAGGCTATTTTAGCAGGTGGGTTATATATACCTGTACCAAAACCAACTGTAAATCCAGACGGAACTTTCGATTACACCAACAGAGTTATTTTAACAAATGAAGGAACTGCTACTGCCCAAAATATTAATTACAACATGGGGTTAGGAAATTTCTTAGATAAAAGAATTGTTTTTAATGAACTTAAAGTTACACAAATTGCAGGACCTCCTGTTACCGTTAACAACGCTTATAACGGAAACACAAATACACAATTATTAATGCCTAATAATTCTCTTGCAGCAGGAGAAACTATCATTTTAGAAATCTTTTATCTAACAGCTCCTTTTTCTTCTTCGCAAATTAATCATTTTAAGCAATTAGAACTTTCTCAAACACAAGGTGGCTTGGATGGATTTGATGAAACAACTTCATCAAATAATAAAAACTACTCTTTTGTAAATTGGTCAGATAGTTTAGGTAAACATTTAGACAGGTATTATCCTACTAGTTCTCCTGTAGACCCAGTATCTTCTTCATTACAATGTAGCTGTTCTTCATCTAGTATGGTCTTTTTATTTAGTTCTTTAACAAGCAACCAAAAAACAATTTCTAAGGTAGAGAAAATTCCTAATGGAATTTTAGAACACCAAGAAATTACGTTTCAACTTACCATAAAAAATACTAGTAATATTGTACAATTAGAAAATCTACAATTACAAGACAACTTAAAGAATATTTGTTCTGGAAACATTGTTTCTGTGAGCACTCCTTTTATAGAAAGTTCTACCGCAACAACAAACCCAACATTAAATCCTGAGTATAACGGTACTTCTGATATTGAATTTTTTAATGGAACATCGGGTATATTAATGAAAGGAGAATCAATTACAGTTCAGTTTTCTGTAATTTTAAATGAAGATTGTTTAGGCACCAATACTTCGGTATTTTCTGCAACAGATCCTTTAAACAGAGTAATAAGTTCTTCTGGTTCTGTTGGTATAAACGCATCTACAGATACTGATAATGACGGAATTACAAATGTTACCGATATTGACGATGATAATGATACCATACGAGATATTGATGAATATAACGGATTAAATCCTTTAGATGATCATGATGGCGATTTAACACCCAACTACAGAGATACCGATTATGGTGTTGATGCCAATAATGATGGTATTGTAGATCTTTTTGATTTTGATAATGATGGTGTCCCAAATCATTTTGATTTAGATAGTGATAATGATGGTATTTTAGATATTGTAGAGGCAGGTAATAAAGCCTCAGACACCAATCGTACTGGTAGAACAAATAAAAGTGTTGGTACAAACGGACTTGACAACACTGTTGAAAATAACGATTCTCTTACAACTTCAACGAATTATACAATTCCGAATACAGACAGAAGCAACACTCCTAATTTTATAGATATTGATGCTGATGGAGACGGAATTGTTGATAATATAGAGGGACAAACAACAACCAACTACAAAGCACCAAACGGAATTATAACCGATTTAGGTATAGACACAGCCTATCCAAACGGAATTACACCAACAGATACAGATCGGGATGCTACACCAGATTATGTTGATATCAATTCTGATAACGACATCCGTAATGATGCCATTGAAGGTTGGGATTTTAACAATGATGGAATTGCAGAAACAATACCTTTAAATTTAGACAGCGATAATGACGGTTTAGATAATGCTTTTGACACAAACAACACCATTTTAAACCCAACAAATGGTCAAGTGCCTACAGATTTTCCAAATGTAGACACTCCTGATGGTGATGCCCATGATATAGACAGAGATTGGAGAGAAATTATAGCCATTGTTGTACGTATTGATAATGTTACAGTCAATGAAAGTGAAGATGCAATTTTTACCATTTCGTTAGTTAAAAAAAATGAGCCTACTAAACAAATTCAAAGCGCAACGCCAATTCAAATTAGTTTTACCACAGAAGATGGTACAGCTACCACAGACAAGTATAATATAGCAATAGCCCCTTTTGATTATAATAAAACAACTTCTGCTACTTTAACAATACCTCCTTTTACAGAGGTAGGTAATTTTACAGTTGCTACTTTTAACGATCTTATTAATGAATTAGATGAGTTATTTACTTTAAACGGAAAAATAACCTCTAACAACACCATTAACACAGAAATAAGTGGGTTTGCTACTATTTTAGATGATGATGAGGTTCCTTCAATTACAATGAACAACGCAATAAGTAATGAAGGAGAAGATTTAGAACACACCGTTACAATCAGCAATCCATCATCAAGACCAATTTACATAGACATTAACACCACAAATGGATCGGCAATAAGCCCTGATGATTACAATTCTTTTTATACAACCTTAACTATAGAAGAAACTACAAATCCTAGTAATCCAAATACAGAAACCTCATTTAACATTCCAACCAAAATTGATGATTTAAATGAACCTAATGAGTTTTTAAATGTTTTAGGCGTAGCAGCATCAACAAATGTAGGTGCACAAGATTTAACAAAAACAGGAATCATCATAGATATTAACCCAGAACCTAAAGTAGTTATAAACGACGTAACGGTTATAGAAGGCACCACACTAGTTTTTACAATTTCGCTTGTAAACCCTAATTCAGAAGAACCAATGCAAAACTCGCTGCCTATTAATTTTAAATTAAAATCGGTTAACGAAACTGCTAGTGATTTGCAAGATTTTAAAAACTTAACAACCACTTCCTCAATACCTGCATACACAACATCTATAACACAACCCATACTAACCATAGATGATATTTTAAATGAAGATACAGAAACAATGCTATTACAAGCCACAATAACATCTACAGATATTTCTAACGTTACACCTGTATTATATGGTATTGGAACCATACAAGACAACGATGTTCCTAACCTATTTTCGCCAAATGGCGACGGAAAAAGTGATGTTTTTGAGATAGACGGAATGTCTAAGTTTCCTTATTTTAAAATTACTATAATGGATCGTTGGGGAAGTGAAGTATATAGTTACAATAATAATGGTAATACAAACCCACAATGGTGGGATGGCACAAATAATGGAACACCGGTTACCGAAGGAGTGTACTATTACACTATAAATTTTAATGATGGTATTACAAACCCAAAAAGAAGTTTTATTCAATTAATAAGATGATATACAAAAACCCCCTAAGTAATTTAAAAATTGAATACCTATATAGGCAGCACTTTATTGTTGTGCTATTTGTTATTTTATTTAACGCAATTACATACGCTCAGCAAGCTCCGCATTACACACAATATATGTACAATATGCAGATTTTAAACCCTGCTTTTGTTGGTTCTAGATCAGATTTAAACATCTCTTTTCTATCTCGTCAACAATGGGTAGGTTATGAAGGAGCGCCAGAAACTCAAACTTTTTCTATAAATGCTAGATCTATAAATGGTTTTGGTTTTGGAGCAACAGTTATAAACGACAAATTAGGCTTAACAAATAGCACCAACATAAATATAGATGCTTCTTACACCATTCCTACTTCTAGATACGGACGCTTGTCTTTTGGATTAAAAGGAGGTTTAACCTTTTTTAATAATAACTTAGCAAATGCAATAACACCAGATAACGAATCTTATGCCTCTACCAAAGGTAGATTTCCAAACATAGGTTTTGGAGGATTGTATTATGATGATACCTTTTTTATAGGATTATCAATACCTAACTTATTAAAATCAACTCAATTTAAAACAGTAGATAATGTTGATAATAATTACGGTATAAATAATCATAATTACTTTTTAGCAACAGGAATGATTTTCGATTTATCTCAAGATTATAAATTTAAACCATCAACAATTATAAAATACTCCCCTAGTTTACCTGTTTCTATAGACATCAATTCTAATTTAATTTATAAAGATAAGTTTGAAGCAGGCGTATCTTATCGTTATGAAAACTCTGTAAGCGCATTATTTGCTATTATCTTCAATAAAAAATATAGAGTTGGTTATTCTTATGATTATAAGTTGGCTAATTACGGTAGTAATTTAAGTTCTCATGAAATTATACTAACCTTTGATTTCGACCTAAAAAGAAACTCACATTGGTTATACCATAATCGTTGTTATTTTTAAAATACAATTTTACAAACCAATATCTTAAACATAAAAAAACCGACTCTTATTAGAATCGGTTTTTTATTTTTATAGAAAGAATATTTTAAAAATTAATTTTCTGTTCCTAAAAAGTTATAATTTTTAGAGTAAAATAACATTTGCTCTTCAAAACTTTTAGGTTGCGTTACCTTAACATCTATAATGTTTTCATTTTCATCTAATGCAGGCACTAAAACAGGGTTTACAAAACCACTATAAGGTGCAGATGTAAATTGTTTATTTCTTTCAATAACCTCTTTATGTATTTGCTGATCTACTTTTACACCATACCCCTCTACTAAATTTTTGGCTGCTTCAAAATCTCCTTCAGATTTTATACGTTGTGCTTCTTTTAAAAGTCTTCCAAAAATTTCTCTTAATTTACTATAATCATTTATATTAAAATATGTTTTACCATCCCTTACAATCTTCTCTATTACATTGTCTTTTTTACCTTGCTCAAATGCCCAAGCAGAAACCCATTGTCTGTTAACCATGTGGTCTTCTTCAATATCATTTCCTAAATCAATTCTAACCAATTGTGTCATTAATCCGTTTCTAATATAACCATCGTAAGCAGCCATTCCTGTTTCTTTCCAATTATCCGTTAAACCTAATTCTTCAATTTTAGGATCCATTAAATAATACAAACCAACTAAATCTGCACGTCCTTCCTCCATAGTAGAAGCATAATTTTGAAGCGTTTCTTTAGGTTGACCAATGCCTTCGTTTATTTTACCAGAAGCATGACCAACAACTTCATGCAAAGCAGTATGTAATTTATCTGCAATTTGTCCGTACTTTTCTTCTAACTTAATTT
The DNA here is from genome assembly GCF_038024105.1 of Polaribacter butkevichii. Classification (NCBI taxonomy): domain Bacteria; kingdom Pseudomonadati; phylum Bacteroidota; class Flavobacteriia; order Flavobacteriales; family Flavobacteriaceae; genus Polaribacter; species Polaribacter butkevichii. Next base: position 3,254,100 of record NZ_CP150661.1, on the reverse strand, counting down.
CTTCTTCATCATTTGCAAATTCTTTTAAACGTCCTGTTCCGCCTGCATTATTATAAGCTCCAATAATGTTTCCTAAAGAAACGGACTTAGAACCATGTTGTTGACGAATCCAATTATTATTAGGTAAATTTACTCCAATTGGTGTACTAGGTGATGCATCACCTGCTTCTCCTGCTACATTTACTGTTTTGTAAGAAACTCCAACCACATTTTCTTTTTTATGCGTTGGATCTAAAGGCGCATTATCTTCAAACCATTGTGCGTTTTCAGACAAAACTTTCATTTTACGAGACATGTCAAAATCTTTTATTTGAACCACCGTTTCATAAGAACCTCTATATCCTTTTGGATCGTTATACACTTCTATAAAACCATTAATCCAATCGATATTTCCTTCTGTTGATGTTGCCCAAGCAATACAATATTGATCCCAAACATCTAAACTACCCGTTTTATAATACTCAATTAACAAACCTAAAGCATTTGCTTGCTTGTTGTTTTCTGCTACAGCTTTTGCTTTTTCTAACCAACCAATAACATGGTCAATGGCAGTACCATACATTCCGCCAGATTTCCATACTTTTTCTACTAATTTTCCGTTTTCACGAACTAATTTAGAATTTAAACCTGCTTCAATTGGCTGATCTTTTGGCCCTTTGTATGCTGTTTTATAAAAATCTGCTACTTCTTTATCTGTAATATCAGATTGATAAAAGTTAATTGCAGAAGATAAAATATTATCAATTCCTGCTTTTTTAGTCACCTTTTTATCATCAACATCATTAAATAAAATAGCAACAATTTCTGATGACAATTCTGTATTTGAGTTTTTTAATAAATCGTTTGTAAAATAGGCTTCTGTAAACTCTGGTTTAATTTTATCATTAGAATAATGATGATGAATTCCGTTAGAAAACCAAACTCTTTTTAAATAGGTTTTAAACAATTTAAAATCTTTACTTTCTCTATCGCCCTTATAGTTTTTGTTGATACTTTCTAAAGCCTTTCTAATACTTAAATTGTAGCGATAGTTTTGATCCCACATTATATCTCTACCAGACAAACCTGCTTGTGTTAAATAATACACAAGTTCTTTTTCTTTTAAGGTAAGTTCTTCGAAACCGGGTATTTTGTAACGTAATACTTTAATATCTGCAAATTGCTCTACAAAATAATTAAATTCACCCGCTACTTTTACGGTTTCATCTTTTGTTTCTTTTTTCGATTCTGCCGTACAAGAAACTAGTAGTACAGCTGCCGAAAAAGCATAAATTATCTGTTTTATATTCATTATATTTAATTTGTAATTGAAGTATAAATGTACAAATTTTAAGTGTGAATTTTGCAGATATTTTACAGTACTAACACTAATTATTTCCTTTATTTCGGATACCTAAAACAATCTGTAGTATGATCATTTACCATACCAACTGCTTGCATATATGCATATACTACCGTGGAACCCACAAACTTAAATCCTCTCTTTTTTAAATCTTTAGAAATCTTATCGGATAAGTCTGTTGTAGCAGGTACGTCTGCTCTTTTTTTAAACTTATTAAGAATCGGTTTTTCATTTACATACCCCCAAATAAACTTAGAAAATGAACCAAATTCTTTTTGAATCTCCATAAATAATTTGGCATTGGTAATGGCACTTCTTATTTTAAGCTTATTACGGATAATACCAGCATCTAGTAATAAAGACTCGTATTTACTTTCGGAATAAGTTGCAATTTTCTTATAATCGAAATTATCAAAAGCTTTTCTAAAGTTTTCTCTTTTATTTAAAATTGTTATCCAACTTAAACCCGCCTGAAAGGTTTCTAAAATTAAAAACTCAAACAAGGTTTCATCATCATAAACAGGTGTTCCCCACTCGCAATCGTGGTATTTTTTATACAACTCACTGTCTGTTACCCAAAAGCATCTTTGTTTCATGTTTTTATTTTTAAGTTTGAAAAATAAGCTTATTCAAATTGATAATCAATACTTATTAAAATAAGTTTGTATGTACCATACTCGTTTACTCAATAAATGATTGCATTCCCTCATTTTAGTTTTTTAAAGTGTGTGAACTAAACTAAATTTGAACAACAGCATTAGCAAATGAATAAATATTCATTTACAAACAAGGAAAACTTATATAAATTTAATACCTTTAAATATTATGAAACTTTTTAAACAAATACTTTTATTATTTTCTCTTGCAATCTTTTTTTGGGCTTGTGGTTCATCAAACTTAAAAAACAATAATTCGCAAGAAGAAAAACCTGTAATTATTGCAAATGATAGTTTAGAATACCAGGTTATAATAATTGATCCTGGTTTTAATTTATTCTTAAATTCTGTAGCGCAGCCAGAAGGATATTATTCTCAGCAATATCTAGAAACTAGAAACCAGTTTTGGGTAACTACATGGAATAATAGAGCTAGAAATCCTAATCAATTTAATGCTAACATTTATGAAAACATCATTGATTATCAACCAAACATAGATTATGGTTATGAAGTAAATTACAAACTGTTTAATTACTTTTTATTTGCGCAACAAAAATATAAAATGAATTTAGGTGGCGGGTTTAGATCTGGTAGAATTAGATAGCTTTCTTTTGAAAACTTAGAAAACTATAATCAAATTTATTTTTTTCGTCGGCTTTAAAATCTTCTCTATTTGTTTCTTTCCAAATATTTAAATCTATTTCTGGAAAAAAAACATCTGCTTCAAAATGATGATGAACCTTAGTTATGTCTAGTTGATCTACTAAATCCTTTTTAATGGCCTCCTTATAAATTTGTGCACCACCAATTATATAAATAGCATCATCATTTTCTACCAAAGCTATTGCTTCCTCTAAACTATGCGCTATTAAACATCCCTCTTTAAAATAATTTTTATTTCTAGTGATAATAATAGTGGTTCTATTTGGTAAAGGTTTTCCTATAGACTCAAAAGTATTTCTGCCCATTAATATATGATGACCAGAAGTAACCTTTTTAAATCTTTTTAAATCTGCAGGTAGATGCCAAATTAAATCATTGTCTTTACCTAAAGCATTATCCTTTGCAATTGCCGCTATTATTGTAACCATAGAGTCCTTTTTTATTTTAACAAAATTAAAGTAATTCCCCGAAATTTTTACGTTTTAACAAGATTTTAAAATATTTTTTAAGGCTTTCAAACACGTTTTTAACCTAAAACACCTGAAAATCAAGCTCAAAGAAAGCTACCTTGTTTTCAATTAAACTCAATTTAGATTCCCTTTTATTTGGAATTATCAATAATTTATATATTCATTTTACAAAACTCATAATTCTTTAATATTCTTACCCCATATTGTTTGTTTTAAGATGGTTCTTATTTACATTTACTTAAAATTTTGAATACAAGAATTATGGCAATAAAAAAACAATTTTTAAAGAGTAAACCAGTTTGTAAAGTAACTTTTACTGTACCTGCTGCAGAGGCTAAAAAAGTAGTAGTTGTAGGAAGCTTTAATGAGTGGAATGAAGACGCTGCTCCTTTAAAGAAATTGAAAAATGGTTCATTCAAAGGTACTGTAGATTTAGAAACAGGAAAATCTTATGAGTTTAAATATTTAATAGATGGTGCTTATTTAAACGAAGAAGAGGCAGACGGATTTGCATGGAGTGATTATGCAAATGCAGAAAATAGCGTATTAAGCTTATAAAAGAATATTGTAAATGGAATATAAAAAAAGAGCTTTCTAATTAATTGAAAGCTCTTTTTTGTTTTTTCTTTACTACATTTTTTAGTAAGCACCTACTTTGTATTATATCTCTAAATTTATTTTAGGGTATAATTTTACGGATGTAATTGAAGGTAATATTTAAACAGCAACCTTTCCTTTAATATGAGGATGAGGATTGTAATTTAACAACTCAAAATCTTCGAAAGTAAAATCTTCGATATCTTTAATCGCTGTATTTATTTTCATTTTTGGTAGCGGTCTAATATCTCTAGATAATTGCAACTCTAATTGCTCTTTATGATTGTTATAAATATGAGCATCTCCAAAAGTATGTATAAACTCTCCTGCTTCATAACCACAAACTTGAGCTATCATCATGGTAAATAACGCATAAGAAGCAATATTAAAAGGAACACCTAAAAAGATATCTGCACTGCGTTGATATAACTGACAAGATAATTTACCGTCTGCAACATAAAATTGAAAAAAAGCATGACAAGGTGGTAACGCTGCTTTTCCGTTGGCTACATTTTCTGAAAATGAAACTGAAGTATCTGGAAGAACCGAAGGATTCCAAGCAGAAACCAACATTCTTCTTGAGTTAGGATTGTTTTTTAAAGAAGTAATCACCTCCTTTAATTGATCTACCTCATCACTATTCCAATTACGCCATTGATGTCCATAAACCGGACCTAAATCTCCATTTTCATCTGCCCAATCATTCCAGATTCTTACGCCATTTTCTTGTAAATACTTAATATTTGTATCTCCTTTTATAAACCATAACAGTTCATAAATAATAGATTTTAAGTGCAATTTTTTGGTTGTTACCATTGGGAAACCCTCACTTAAATCAAAACGCATTTGATAGCCAAAAACACTTTTTGTTCCTGTACCTGTTCTGTCTCCTTTTTCGTTTCCGTTTTCTAAAACGTGTTGTACTAAGTCGTGATATTGTTTCATTATAATGTGTAAGCGTTTTATTGTTTATTTGTGTAAGCGTCAATAATAAACTTCTGTAAAAATAGAAAAAGCATCAATAATTTTTCTTGATGCTTTTTAAATATTGTATAAAAGTTATTAACGGATTGAAGATAACATTTTATGATTATCTGTGGCGATTCTCCACTATCCTATAATCATACCTGCAATTGTTGCAGACATTAAAGAAGCAATGGTACCACCTATTAAAGCTTTTATACCAAATTCTGACAAGACTTTACGTTGCCCAGGAGCTAAAGAACCAATACCTCCAATTTGAATACCTATAGAAGCAAAATTTGCAAAACCACACAACATATAAGTTGCCATAATTACAGATTTATTATAAGTTAAATGCGTTGCACTTGCTACATTTTTTAATTCGGCTAATTGTATATATCCTACAAACTCACTTGCAGCTAATTTAATTCCAAGTAATTGCCCCATTAGTGCCATATCTTCTTTAGCAACTCCAATAAGCCACATTAGAGGAGCAAATATATATCCTAAAATAAACTCTAAAGAAAGTCCATCATAAAGCGTGTTTTCTGCTATTAATTGGTTAACAGAAGTAAAACGCCATTCTAAATTTAAATACTCTATTGTAAAACCATCAAAAGAAGCAACTGCACCTAAAATACCATTTAACATTGCAATAATAGCTACAAAAACTAAAAGCATAGCCCCTACATTTACTGCTAAACGTAAACCCTCTGTAGTACCGTTTGCAATAGCATCTAAAATATTGGCCCCTATTTTTTCTTGAGAAACAGCTACATCTGTATTTACTTCCTCCGTTTGCGGGTATAATATTTTAGAAATCACAATAGCTCCTGGAGCTGCCATTACAGAAGCTGCTAATAAATGTTTAGCAAATACTAACTCTAATGCTTTGTCTCCACCACCTAAAAAACCAATATATGCTGCCAAAACTGCACCTGCAACAGTGGCCATACCACCAATCATTACCAGTAACATTTCTGACTTATTCATTTTTTCTAAATAAGCTTTTATTAAAAGTGGAGCTTCTGTTTGTCCTAAAAAGATATTACCTGCTACAGAAAGGCTTTCCATACCAGAAATACCTAAAAATTTTGATAAAACAATAGCTAAAACTTTTACTACTTTTTGAATAATACCTAAATAGAATAATAAAGATGTTAAGGCAGAAAAGAATATAATTGTTGGTAATACCTGAAAAGCAAATATGTAACCAAACTTATTCATATCTCCTACAATACCTGCAAATAGAAACTCACTACCTGCTTTTGTGTAGGCTAATATTTCTATAAAAATTCCTCCAACAAATTCGAAAATAGATTGAATAAATTCTACTTTTAAAACACCTATAGCTATTAATAATTGTAATGCTAAACCAATAGCAACTTTTTTCCAGTCGATTGCTTTTTTGTTGGCACTAAATAAAAAAGCAATGGTAATTAACGCAAACATTCCTAAAACTCCTCTCCACAAACTACCTATTGAAAAACCTTGACTAGGTATTATTTCTGTAACAGCAGAAACGGTTTCTGTATTTTGAGAAAACATTGAAATTGAGCACAAACAAAAAACGACAATGAATATTTTTTTCATAATGTATACTTATTATAATATTAAGAGCGTTTGCTAATTTCGTCTCTAATTTTTGCTGCTAATTCGTAATTTTCATCACTAACAGCATTATTTAATTGATTGTGTAGTTCTTCTAAAGATACTCCAGAAAAAGGGGTGTCTTTTTTAACAACCAAATCTTCTAGCTCTAATGAAACTTCATCTGATTCTGAAGTTTCATCTTCTATACCAAATTCTTCTTCTATTTTAAGAAAAATACCTGCTTTTTCTAGGATATTTTCATAGGTATAAATTGGGGCTTGAAAACGAACTGCAATTGCAATTGCGTCTGAAGTTCTAGCATCTATTGTTTCTTCTACCCCATCTCTTTCACAAATTAAACTAGAAAAGAAGACTCCGTCTACTAATTTATGAATAATTACTTCTTTTACCGTGATAGAAAAACGGTCTGAAAATGATTTAAACAAATCGTGTGTAAGTGGTCTTGGTGGCTTAATTTCTGCTTCTAAAGCAATGGCAATAGATTGTGCTTCGAAAGCTCCTATAATAATAGGTAAGGTTCTTGTTCCTTCCATTTCACTTAAAACCAATGCATAAGCACCGCTTTGAGTTTGACTGTAAGAAATACCTTTTATAGTTAGTTGTATTAAACTCATAAATTTATTTACGTAAATCTAAAAAATGGTTTGTAAAATTTTAGAGTTGATTTCTACAACCTTTTTAGAGGGCACAATTTAATAAAAATAATAGCTTAAAAACTGATATTTCTTTAAAAAGTGAAGATTGCTCTTGCGTGAAGGATTGAAGCAACTGTTTGAGCTCTTTTTATTTTTTTTCTAAATAAAAAAGCGAGTGCGAAAAGCCTGACGAAATTATTTGATTTAAATCTTATAAATATAGATACATAAAAACCTATCAAATTTTATAGTTGATAGGTTTTTTAAATATGATGTTGTCAAATAATTTGGGCACGCCCAAAAGATCTTAAGAAGCTTTAAATGCTTTTAATTTTTCGATTAATTTTGGCACAACTTCAAAAGCATCGCCAACAATTCCGTAATCTGCCGCCTTAAAGAAAGGTGCTTCTGGATCTGTGTTGATAACTACTTTTACTTTAGAGGCATTGATACCTGCTAAATGCTGAATTGCACCAGAAATTCCGATGGCAATATATAGGTTTGCAGCTACAGGCTTACCTGTTTGCCCTACGTGTTCTGAATGTGGACGCCATCCTAAATCTGAAACGGGTTTAGAACAAGCACTTGCAGCACCTAAAACGTCTGCCAATTCTTCTATCATACCCCAATTTTCTGGTCCTTTTAAACCTCTACCTGCAGAAACTACAATGTCTGCATCTGCAATGGTAACTTTACCGGTAACTCTTTCTACTTTTTCTGATGTTACTCCAGATGCTGCAATGGCAGGTTCAAAAGCTTCTGTAGATCCGGCAACAGGATTCTCATGAACTCCGTAAGAGTTTTTAGCGACTCCGATTACTTTATGATCTGTAGAGATTACAGTGTTAGAAAATGTTTTGTTAGAAAATGTTTTTCTTTTTACTGTAAACGGGCTTGTGCTTGATGGTGCAGCTACTACGTTAGATACACAACCTGCTTCTAAATCTACAGCTACTAGTGGTGCTAAATACAAACCATCTATACTAGAGTCTACAACAACAACCGTTGCACTTTGGGCTTTTGCTACTTCTGTAACTATAGCGGCATATTGTTTTGCATTAAAAGTATTTAAAGCATCGTTAGATACTGTTACTACTTTTTCTGCTCCGTATGTATATAATTCTGATGAATCGTTAGCGTTTATTGTTAATGCAACAACATTAGTACCTAATTGTTCTGCAACTTTTTTTCCATATGAAACTACTTCAAAAGCAGTTTTCTTAAATTTTCCTTCCGATGATTCGGCAAAAACTAAAACAGACATATATTTATTTTTTTAAATTGTGTAAATGTGTAATTGTTTAACTGTGTAATTGTTGGGTAATCGTTATAACAATTACACGATTCAACAATTCACCAATTACACCTCTTTATATTACTTTTGCTTCGTTATGTAATAAGCTAATTAACTCATCTACATTGTCTGCATCTACTAATTTTACGGCTCCTTTTGGTGCTGGTTTTTCAAAAGACTGAACACTTGTAGCTGCTGTTGCACCTACTCCTTCTATAACTTGTAAAGGTTTTTTACGTGCCATCATAATACCACGCATATTTGGTATGCGTAAGTCTTTTTCTTCTACAACTCCTTTTTGACCTCCTATAACTAAAGGTAGGTTTGATGATAAGGTTTCATTACCTCCATCAATTTCTCTTGTTGCAGAAACGCTTCTACCGTCTACTTCTATGCCCACACAACCATTTATAAAATTAAAATCTGTTAAAGAGGCTAACATTCCAGGAACCATTTGTCCGTTATAATCTGCAGATTCTTTTCCTGCCAATACTAAATCGTATCCACCATTTTTAACAACTGCAGCTAATTCTTTTGCTACTTGTAACCCGTCTGTTGGGTTTACATTTACACGAATTGCATTATCTGCACCAATAGCTAAAGCTTTACGTAATGTTGGTTCTGTTTCTGCTCCACCAACATTTACAATGGTTACAGTTGCTCCTTGTTTTTCTTTAAACCACATTGCTCTTGTTAAGCAAAACTCATCGTAAGGATTAATTACAAACTGAACTCCGTTGGTATCGAACTTTGTATCATTTTCTGTAAAATTAATCTTAGACGTGGTATCAGGAACGTGACTAATACAAACTAATATTTTCATAAATTATAATTTTATATTCTTTTCTTGTTGACGAAATTACGTATTTATTTTTAAATTTACTATGCATGCATAGTAAATTTTTTAATTATTTATTATTTTCAAGGAAACTATTGTTTTGATTTTTAAACTTTTCTAAAAAATAAAACACGATAAAAGGCAACACCATAGACAAGTATGAAATATCGAACAAGTTACCGTAAATATTTTCGTAAAACCCTTCTTCTAAGCAATTTAAAACAAACGTAACAACCATTAAACTAGCTAATACATAGATCGTATACAAAAAAACATCACTACTTACTTTTACTTTAAATGAAAATAGAAATGGTAATAATAAGGATACAATTATTAAACTTTTAGGTGCATAACTTGTCTGGTGATTAAAGGGATTGTGTTCTTTTATAAACTCTGTACTTGGTAAATCTATAAAAACGGGCAATGAAATTAACCCTATAAAAAGCAAAAAATAACCTGATAGCACTAATTTCTTTTTTAAAGTGATCTTTAGAAAATCTGCGAATAAAAAAATAGTTAACGGAATTACAACAATACCTCTTGTTAATACAAAAAGAGCTAAAAGGAAAGCAAGTAAACTTTTATTCTTAAAAAGGTCGTTTTTATATTTTTTCTGCCAAAAAGAAATAAAAATAAGTAATAATATACAATTACTCATTAAATCGCTTTTAGCTATTATTTCCCAAAAATAAGAAGGTGCCATTAAAATTAGTAAGAATATAAAAACCTTTTCATCATTTTTAATTTTAGAATATATAACAAATAGAGATAGAAACAAAAACGTAAACGGCTGCAATAGATCAACGCTTCCAAGCAAATAAAAGGGTAAACCAATAAAAAATAACCCTGGTAAATTAGAGGTTGTATTATCTAAATGATCTAAAACGGCATAAGGATACTTCCCTTCTAAAATACTTTTTATTAAAACCTCTAAGGCAGACCATCTATCTGAATTTAAGCTCAATCCATCGATCTTAAAATTGATGAATAGTAACAAACAAAAGAAAATAAGAGAGCCCCCTAAAAGAAATATATTTAGATTTCTAATTGAATTTAAAAAAGACAATAATCTCTTATATAGCATAAAAACAGAGAGTACCATAACATTATAAAATAGTACAAACATAAAGCTTGGTAATAACTTTATTCTTTCTGAATACTTTAAAACAAAAAGTGAATTTATAACTAAATATAAAGTTAAAAATATTTTTTGATTACTAACAAAATAAGGAAACTTGCTCAAAATATAAACTTCTTCTATTTTTGAGATAAAAGTACAGTTTTTTTACTCATAAATTCCTTACTTTTGCGTATCGAAAACAAACAATAATTTAAATTCAATGAAAACAGTTCAGTTCAGAGAGGCAATTTGTGAAGCCATGAGTGAAGAAATGCGCAGAGATGAAAGCATTTATTTAATGGGAGAAGAAGTTGCAGAATATAATGGTGCTTACAAAGCATCTAAAGGTATGTTAGATGAGTTTGGTGCTAAACGTGTTATAGATACACCAATTGCTGAACTTGGTTTTGCAGGAGTTGCAGTAGGTTCTGCTATGAATGGTCTTAGGCCAATTGTAGAGTATATGACTTTTAATTTCTCTTTAGTTGGAATTGATCAAATTATAAATAATGCTGCAAAGATTAGACAAATGTCTGGTGGACAGTTTAATTGCCCAATCGTTTTTAGAGGACCAACAGGTTCTGCAGGTCAATTAGGTGCAACGCACTCACAAGCATTTGAAAACTGGTTTGCAAATACACCTGGTTTAAAGGTTATTGTACCTTCTAACCCGTATGATGCAAAAGGGTTATTAAAAGCTGCTATTAGAGATGATGATCCAGTAATTTTTATGGAGTCTGAGCAAATGTATGGAGACAAAATGGAAATCCCAGAAGGAGAATACATTATCCCTATTGGAGTTGCAGACATTAAAAGAGCAGGAACAGATGTAACTATTGTTTCTTTTGGAAAAATTATTAAGGAAGCATACACTGCTGCAGATGAGTTAGCAAAAGAAAATATTTCTGTTGAAATTATTGATTTAAGAACAGTACGTCCTATGGATCATGCTGCTATTATCACATCAGTAAAAAAGACTAATAGATTAGTAATTTTAGAAGAATCTTGGCCATTTGCTAGTATTTCTACAGAAATTACATATAGAGTTCAACAAGAAGCATTTGACTTTTTAGATGCACCTATTAAAAGAATTACAACGGCAGATACTCCTGCTCCTTATTCTCCTGTATTATTAGAGAAATGGATACCAAATTATAAAGATGTAATTGCTGCTGTTAAAGAAGTAATGTATTTAAAATAAATACAACAACATATCTAAAACAAAAAAGGCTTTTAAATCTCAATTTAAAAGCCTTTTTGTTGTTTAAATGATTAAGATTTTAAACACTTTAACTTTCTTAAATATTTTTTGTATTCTTTTTTTTATCGTGTAATAAAATAAATAAATATCGACTTAAGAATAATACATTAACAAACACATTATTTAAAGCTTTACAAAATATAACCAGGATTATTTATTAATCATGAAAATAAAATTAACTCTAATTAGCATCCTTTTTTGTGCCATCTCTTTAGTAGCACAAACCAAAGTAAAAGGTATTATCACAGACATAGATAACATACCAATACCTTATTGTAGCATACAATTTAATGGATCTACAGAAGGAACAACAAGCAATGAAAACGGTGGCTTTTATTTAGAATCTAAAGAAGATTGGAAAGAACTAAAAATATCTTTCATTGGTTTTAAAACTTTAATTATTCCTTTAGCAGCAAAAATTAACTACAATCTAAAATTTACGTTAGAAGAAGAAACAGATGCGCTAAAAGAAATAATAATAGTAACAGGTAAACAACCTAAAAAAAATAATCCTGCAATTGATATTCTTAGAAAAATTTGGGCACAGAAGCGTAAAAATGGATTAAGTCATTTTAATCAATATCAATATAAGAAATATACAAAAGTAGAATTCGATTTAAATACAATCGATAAGAAACTACAACAGAAAAAAATATTTAAAGGCCTAGAGTTTGTTTTTAAAGATATTGATACTTCTAGCGTAACAGGAAAAACTTTTTTACCTGTATTTTTAAACGAAGGACTCTCTGAAGTGTATGGTGATAATATTTTAAAAAAAGAAAAAGAAGTTTTAATAGCCAATCAAAACTCTGGTTTTAACAAAGACCAACAACTTATAAATTATATTGATGATTTATATTCTGAATACAATATCTATGATAATTATTTAAAAATTTTTGATAAAAGCTTTGTTAGCCCATTATCTAAAACAGGAATAAATAATTACAATTATGTTTTAGCAGACAGCACCTATATTGGTAAAAAATGGTGTTATAATATTATTTATTACCCTAGAAGAAAAAACGAACTTACTTTTAAAGGAAACTTTTGGGTAAACGATTCTACCTTTGCCGTAAAAGAAATTAACTTACAAGTAGTAAAAAACGCCAATATAAACTGGGTTAAAGACGTTTATATAGAACAAGAATTTGAGTTACTTAACGACTCTATTTTTGTCTTAAAGCGAGATTATTTATTATCTGATTTTGCGCTTAGTAAAAAAGACAAATCTAGAGGAGTGTACGGTAAAAAAACAACCATCTATAAAGATTATGTTTTTAATAAACCTTTAAAAGATGAACGTTTTTACGATAAAAAAGTTTTTACGGCCAATGAAGATTCCTATAGTAAACCTAAAGAGTTTTGGAATGAGAACAGATTAGAGGAGTTAAATGAAAACGAAAAAGGAATTTATAAACTAATAGACACCTTAAAAACCGTTAAAAAGTTTAAAAACATTAACAAAGCAGTTCAAACAGCCTATTCTGGATATTTTGAAATCGATGCTTTAAATATAGATTATGGCCCCATCTTTTCTACTTTTGGTTTTAACGACGTAGAAGGATTGCGGGTAAGAGTTGGAGGACGAACCTATAAATCTACAAACGATTTATTTAGATTAGAAGCTTACACCGCTTATGGTTTTAAAGATAAAAACCTAAAATATGGTTTTCAGGCAAAATGGCTCGTCAACAAAAAAAACAGATTTATAATTACGGGCGGTAAAAAGAATGATATAGAACAAATTGGAGCAACTTTAACTGCTACTACAGACGTATTAGGTAGAAGCGACGGATCCTCTTCTTTAATAGGAACTGGTACAAATGATAAACTAACTAAAATTAATATTACCACCCTTACAGGAGAAATTGAACCAACACCAAACCTAATATTAAAACTTTCTGCAAATTACAAAACACTTAGTTCTGCTTCAGACACTTTTAGTTTAGATTATAATGATGCTGACGCTACAACAGGTATTTCATCAAAAATAAGACAATTAGAAACTGTTTTTTCTGCAGGCTATTATCCTAAAAGAAAAATGTCTGGTTTTGGAGTTCAAAGAGATGCCGCAAACACAGATTTTACACAATACTTTACACAAATAACTCGAGGTAGTAAAAATATTTTTGATAGCGACTTTAATTATACAAAGGTTCAATTTTCATTTTTTAAATTATGGGAAATTGGAGGTTTAGGTAGATTAAAAACATCTCTAGAAACAGGTAAAACATTTGGTGAAGTACCTTTAGGTTTGTTAAGTGTTGCTCCTGGAAACCAAACCTATTTTATATTTAACAACACATTTAACCTGTTAAATTTTTACGAATTTACAACAGATAAATACGCTTCTTTTCATTTAGAGCATAATTTTAATGGAAGAATATTTTCTAGGATACCTTTGTTAAAAAAGACAAAATTAAGAACAGTAATAGGATTTAAGACTTTTATAGGAAATATTTCAGACAAAAATATAGCACTTAATACAACAGGCAATAGTAATGAAATACTTTTAAGAGCTCCTTCTAAAGACCCCTATTATGAATACAGCGTGGGAGTTGCCAACATTTTTAAAATATTACGAGTAGACTTTAATTTTAGAGGAAACTACTTAGATAATCCAGAAGCAAGAAAATTTGGTATAACCGCAGGTTTAAGATTTAATTTTTAAAATAATAAAAGTGATGGTTTTTTTATTCTGATATTTAACCTATTCGAAAACCTTTGCGTAAATTTACGCCCTAAAAGCTAAAATAAAATTTAATTTATAACTATTTTTGTGTAAATCCAAATAATGAAAGAACCAAAACCAATGAGTAAAGAAGAGAAAAAACAAGTAACTTTTGATGTACTTATAGAGATACCTAAAGGAAGTAGAAATAAATATGAATATGATTTTACATTACACAAAATTAGATTCGACAGAATGTTATTTTCATCTATGATGTACCCTGGTGATTACGGGTTTATTCCAGAAACTTTAGCATTAGATGCAGATCCATTAGATGTATTAGTTTTAGGACATCAACCAACCTACCCAATGGTAGTTATGGAAGTTAGACCTATTGGAGTTTTCTATATGACAGATGAAAAAGGTCCGGATGAAAAAATAATTTGTGTACCTGTTTCTGATCCAATTTGGAGTAAAAAAGAAGATATTGCAGATTTAAATCCTCACAGATTAAAAGAGATTGAACACTTTTTTCAAGTTTATAAAGACTTAGAAAAGAAAAAAGTTGATACTGGTGGTTGGGGAGATGCAGCTGCTGCAATTAAAATATATGATGAATGTGTTAAACGTTATGACGATAGCGAACACAAGAAAAAGAGAACGTTTACTATATAATAGCAAACTACAGCGTAAAACAAAAACCATCTTAAAATTAAGATGGTTTTTTTGTTTTATTATCGATTATAGTTATCCGTTATTTGTTTGTAATATCAAAATTCAATTAGATATCTAAACAAAACTGACATAAGTCATAGTATGGATAATATAATTTTTACCACCCTAAAATACGATATCTTTAATTTACATCGGTTTTTTTTGTGAGATATATTTTCTTACTTTAGCTTATTAAGAAAAAATAAATCAAACTACAAATTAATAAATATGGAAGTAATCGTAAAATTTCTCCCCCTTTTTGGTGTGGTAGCATTAATCTTCGTTTTTCTAAAAAGCGGTTGGGTTTCTAAACAGGCAGTTGGTGACGAAAAAATGTCTCGAATAGCAAAAAACATTGCAGATGGAGCAATGGCATTCTTAAAAGCAGAATACAAAGTTTTAGCAATTTTTGTAATTGCTGTAGCCATTCTACTATTCTTTAAGGGTACAAATGAAGTAGGCTCTAACGGAATGGTAGCAGTATCATTTATTATAGGAGCAATTTGCTCTGCACTCGCAGGTTTTATTGGTATGAAAGTAGCAACTAAAGCAAATGTTAGAACTACAGAAGCAGCAAGAACATCATTAGGCCGTGCCTTAGAAGTTGCTTTTGCAGGTGGCGCTGTAATGGGCTTAGGCGTTGTAGGTTTAGGTATCTTAGGTTTAAGCGGCTTATTTATGCTTTATCAAAACATGTGGCCCGGAGCAGAAAATTTAGCAATGGTATTAAATATTCTTTCTGGTTTCTCATTAGGAGCTTCATCTATAGCTTTATTTGCACGTGTTGGTGGTGGTATTTATACAAAAGCAGCTGATGTTGGTGCCGATTTAGTTGGTAAGGTAGAAGCTGGTATTCCAGAAGATCACCCCTTAAATCCTGCTACAATTGCAGATAATGTAGGTGATAATGTTGGTGATGTTGCTGGTATGGGAGCCGATTTATTTGAGTCATATGTAGGTTCTATAATTGGTACCATGGTTTTAGGAGCTTTTATTATAACACCTAGTTTTGATGGCTTAGGTGCCGTTTATTTACCTTTAGTTTTGGGTGCTGTAGGTATATTAATGTCTATTTTAGGTACTTTTTTTGTAAGAGTAAAAGACGGTGGAAA
This sequence comes from Polaribacter butkevichii, assembly GCF_038024105.1. Classification (NCBI taxonomy): domain Bacteria; kingdom Pseudomonadati; phylum Bacteroidota; class Flavobacteriia; order Flavobacteriales; family Flavobacteriaceae; genus Polaribacter; species Polaribacter butkevichii. Next base: position 3,238,150 of record NZ_CP150661.1, on the reverse strand, counting down.
CCCACAAACGGCTTTAAATATTGGTGAATTTGGTTCTGCTGGCTTAATGGTTGTAGCATCTTACTTTATTATTAACGCTTTAATTCCGGAATCTATAGAAGGTTTACCTTCTGGAGCAATGGGTGTGTTTTGGGCAACAATTGCTGGTTTAGTTGCTGGTTTAGGTGTAGGTAAAATAACCGAATATTATACAGCTACAGGTAAAAAACCAGTAATGTCTATTGTAAAACAATCAGAAACAGGAGCCGCTACAAATATTATTGCTGGTTTAGGTGTTGGTATGATGTCTACAATGATTCCTATTCTTTTAATTGCAGCAGCAATTATAGTATCTCATCATTTTGCAGGTTTATACGGTATTGCTATTGCAGCAGTAGGTATGTTAGCAAATACAGGTATTCAATTAGCAGTAGATGCTTACGGACCAATATGTGATAACGCAGGTGGTATTGCTGAAATGGCAGAATTACCAAGTGAAGTTAGAGAACGTACAGATAAGTTAGATGCAGTGGGTAATACAACGGCAGCAGTTGGTAAAGGATTTGCTATTGCTTCTGCAGCTTTAACTGCTTTAGCGTTATTTGCTGCTTTTATGAAAACTGCAAATGTAATTGCTATTGATGTTTCTCAGCCTAAAATTATGGCAGGTTTATTAATTGGTGGTATGTTACCTTTTGTATTTTCTGCATTATCTATGAATGCCGTAGGTAGAGCTGCAATGGCTATGATAGAAGAAGTTAGACGCCAGTTTAGAGATATTCCTAAATTAAAAGCTGCCTTAGAAGTAATGCGTAAGTATGATTCTGATATGACAAAAGCTTCTAAAGAAGACAGAGCTATTTTTGACGACGCAGATGGTGTTGCAGATTATGGAAAATGTATTGATATTTCTACAAAAGCATCTATTAGAGAAATGGTATTACCAGGTTTACTAGCAATTGCTGTACCTGTAGCTGTTGGTTTTATTGGTGGCGCAGAAATGTTAGGTGGTGTATTAGCGGGTGTAACTACTTGTGGTGTTTTAATGGCTATTTTTCAATCTAACGCAGGTGGTGCTTGGGATAATGCTAAAAAAACAATTGAAGAGCAAGGTAAAAAAGGAACAGATGCTCACAAGGCTGCTGTTGTAGGTGATACTGTTGGAGATCCTTTTAAAGATACTTCTGGACCTTCTTTAAACATTCTTTTAAAATTAATGTCTGTTGTTGCACTTGTAATTGCACCGAGTATTGCTTTAAATAGTAATGCCGTTTCTGATTACAACAATTCTAAAAAAGATGTTAGAGTAGAAATTACACAAACTACTGGAGATTTAGCAGCAGCAACTATTACAACTACAAAAATTATGAACGGTGTTGTAACTGAAGAGGTTCTAAAAATAGAAGGAACCATAGAAGAAATTGAACAAAAAGCTAAAGAAACAGGAAACATTGTTTCTGTAAATGTGATAAAAAAAGAAATCGCTAAAAACATCGAAGTTATTGCAGAAAAAACAAACTAGTACTTTTTTAGCTAATACATAAAAAAGCATCCAAATTTGGATGCTTTTTTTATTTTATGAATTATCTAAAATCTAATCTAAATAAAATTATAGTGTAATTCATTATACTTTTTTTCTACCGGTAATTAGAGATAATAAAAAAAGAATAATAAAGATTATAAAAATTATTTTAGCAATTCCGGCTGCAGCTCCTGCAATTCCTCCAAATCCTAGAACACCTGCAATTAATGCTATTATTATAAAAGTGACTGTCCAACGTAACATATTTTTAAGTTTTAATGGTTAATAAATTAAATAATTTGGTTAATTATTTCCTACACTACAAATGTAAAACACTTATCAACTAGCAGTTAACTCTTATACATTACATTTGAACTCAAACAAAATCATTATATAAAAAAAAGGTTGCCTTTTCAGACAACCTACAACCAATTAACTAAACTAAAACTATTAACTTATATCTTCTAAAGTTTTAATACTATATAACCCATTTTCAATTTTATTTTTTTGTGACACTAATAAAGATTTTGTGCTAGAAGGCAATTGGGTTTCATTAATTACATCTTCGTATTCCTTTACCGCTGTTTTTTCTCCTCTAATTGCTTCTTCTAACATCGATTCTTCATCATCTAAAGAAAAAAGAGTTTTTATATCCATCCAAGCCCTATGAGCAGCACCTGCAACACTACCACCTTTATCTATTTCTTGATTAAAGCTTTTAATTTCTTCTTTTAATTCGTGCCCAAAAATATTTCTTTCTTGAGATTTTGCTTTAAAATAATTTTTTAGCGCCTTGTTTTCTATGTTTTCAGCGGCTTTATTAAATCCTTTTTCAGCATCAAAGGTTTTTTCTAAAATTACATTTAGTTTTTCTCCTACTTGTTCTGTATACGTCATAATGATAAGTATTTTATATGAACGTTTGTTTCCTTTATAGATGTCAAACGATGTACATCTTTAACAAAAAAATTGTAATTAATTATTAGGTAACAACTTTCTGTTACACAAAAATATGGCTGTTTTAAGATTCTAATGAATGCATATAATCGAATGTTTAACTCATTTAAATTTCTTGTTAGACAAAGATTATCAGCACCATAATTAGCCTCCTTTATTTTTATGATTCTATTCGTATAATTATTAACCTATTTATAAAAAATTTAAACTATTTTTAATTTTTTATTCGGAGCGCATATTAACAGTTTGTTTAAATGATTTTATCACTATGATTGAAATAGAAATAATTGCGGATAGTGACAAAGACTTACTTGAGCAGATTGCTGAAAAAATAGGAGGTTCTGTTACAAGTAATTGGAGCGAAAGTATACTTACCATTAATAATGAAAATGGTATTGGAAAAATTAGGTTTATCCCTTTTGATTGGGGCGTAAATTTGTTAGATTTTGATATTAAACTACACAAAGAATTTATTTTTAAAATTCAGGCAGTTCCAGAATTTAATCCGTTACGCTTTATTTATCCATCAATTGGTTCTTTTAAACATCGATTTGGTGTTGATAACAAAGAAAGTAAAATAGAACAATTTCAATCGTTAATTTTCACCAATAAAACAGGGGGTTATAATTACCTCCATTTTCCTAAAAATGAAACTCTAGAAATTAATCTTATAGAAATTGTTAGAAAGAAATTTTTAAAGAAAAGAACCACTAACGTTTCTACTTTAAATGAAAAACTATACGAAGTTTTTGTAGATACAGATCATGATTATCGTTTTGCAAATTATGGAACGCTGAATTTAAAAATGGCAGACATCATATCGCAAATAAAGAATGTAAAAGGAAAAGGAATGTTACGTATTCTTAAAATTGAGGCTCGTGTTTACGAAATCTTATCCTTACACATACAGCAACATAATCGTCTTTTAGAAGGTGTACCATTGCCAACATCTCTTGTTAAAGAGGAATTAAAAATAGTACGTAAATTAGGAAAACAAATTGTAAAAAATCCTGCTAAAAATTATACGCTAGAAGAGCTTTCTTTAGACACTGGATTAACCCAAGCTAAATTACAAGATGGCTTTAAGTTTTTATACAATAGAACTGTTACAGAATATATAAGACATATTCGTTTAGAGTCTGCAAGAGATCTATTAAAAAATACAGATTTAAATATCTCTCAGATTGTGTACACAATTGGGTTTAGTAGCAGAAGCTACTTTTCTAAAATTTTTAGGGAAAAGTATGGCATTACCCCAAACGGATTTAAGAAAAAATTATTAACTTTTGTTTAAATAAAATATTATTTAAACATTTTCTTAATAAACATAAAAGTCCCAAACTTACCAAAAGCACTAAGCGCGTTGCTTACAAGACTCATTGGCTTTAGAATTTCTTGAAAATCGTTTTTAACCATTTTCAGTTCTTCTAAAGCAATTTGTTTTTCTAGGGATAATCTCTTTAAATCCCTATCAATTTCTTCAAAACTTTGATATCTTTTCATTTTGTTTTTTTAAGTTACAATTACTAATCAAAAAATATTTTAGATATTTTATAAATTACTTTTTTATCAAAATATTTTCTAAAAAGATAAATTATTATAGCAATAACTAAAAAAAATAATCCTACAAATAAATAGCCCAATGCTATATTTTCTAGATAGTCTCCCAGTGCAATTGCACTAGAAACTGCCAAAAAAACAAACCCTAAAACAGCCAAACTTCCTATAAAAAAAAGTTTAACAATCATGCTTATGGTTAAGGCTGTAACCTGAAAAGCTTTTAATTTTGTATGCTCTAAAGTTTTAGAAGCATACTCTTTACCAATGTTGGTGCCTTTATCTGCAGAATTTTGTAAATTATCGAATATGCTCATTTATTAGGCAGATTTTTGTAATTTCTTATTTTGCTCTTTCAACTCTTTTAATTTTTTTTCTAGTGTAGAAATAACATCTTCTGCTTTATGACTAACATTAGAGACTACCTCTTCTATTTGCTCATCTAAGGTTTCTTTTTTTGTAGAAACTGTTGATGAAACCTTTTCTGTTAAATCACTTGCTGTTTCTACCAACTTTTCTTTTGCCGCCAAAGCTTCATCAGATATTCTTTTTCTAGTTTTTTTACCTTTTGCAGGTGCAAATAAAATTCCTAAAGTGGCACCTATTACTGTTCCTGCTAATAAACCTACTACTGTATTGCTACTATTGCTCATGTTTTTATATTTTTTAATGTTAAACTAATTATGTGTGTTTCACTAGTTCAAAATTACACTATTAATAACTCTAACTTTAACTCTATAAGTTCTATTATTAACGCAAACAAAAAAAACACCTCAAAATGAGGTGTTTTCCTAAAAAACAAAAAATCACTAAAGTGCATACCGTTGAGGTCCTCCCCTACGGATATCTTCATTGGCAACTTGTTCAAATTGCTTAAAATTATTTCTAAAAGCATTAGACAATTTAAAAGCGGTTTTGTAATAAGCTTCATCATTGTTCCAAGTTGCTCTAGGGCTTAACAATTCTGTTGGTACTCCTGGGCAAGATCTTGGTTGTGCAACGCCAAAAACAGAATGAATATGATAATCTTCATAAGTATAACTACCTAAATCACCATTTAAAACTGCATTAATCATTGCTCTAGTATATTTTAAAGGCATTCTTCTACCTACTCCATACTGACCACCAGACCAACCGGTATTAATCAACCAAACATTTACTCCTGCATCTTTCATCTTTTTACTTAGTATTTCTGCATATCTTGCTGGATGCAAAGGCATAAACGGCGCACCAAAACAAGCAGAAAAACTTGGTGTTGGCTCTGTAACTCCTGCTTCTGTTCCTGCAACTTTTGCGGTATAACCAGATATAAAATGATAAGCCGCTTGGTTAGGCGTTAATTTAGATATTGGAGGCAAAACACCAAAAGCATCTGCTGTTAAAAAGAAAATATTCTTAGGATTTTTACCTATGGATGGTTCTTGTATATTATCTATATGATAAATAGGATAACTAACTCTTGTATTTTGTGTAATAGAAGTATCTGCAAAATCTACAGCACCTTTATCATCTAAAACTACATTTTCTAAAATTGCACCTTTTTTAATCGCTGCAAAAATTTCTGGTTCTTGTTCTTTTGATAAATTAATCACTTTTGCATAACAACCGCCTTCAAAATTAAATATGGTATTTTCTGCGGTCCAACCGTGCTCATCATCACCTATTAAGCTTCTTTCTGGGTCTGTAGATAAGGTTGTCTTACCGGTACCAGATAATCCAAAGAAAATTGCAGTATCGCCATTTTTACCCACATTTGCAGAACAATGCATTGGTAAAGTATTTTTGTACACTGGTAAAATAAAATTTAAGGCAGAGAAAATTCCTTTTTTAATTTCTCCTGTATAACCTGTTCCTCCTATCAATGCTATTTTTTTGCTAAAATTTAAAATAGCAAAATTATGTTGACGTGTACCATCTACTGCTGCATCTGCCATAAAACCAGGCGCATTAATGATGGTCCATTCCGGAGAAAAAGTTTCTAACTCATTTTCTGTAGGACGTAAAAACATATTATATGCAAACATATTAGTCCACGGATGCTCATTAACAACTCTAATATTTAATCTGTAATTTTGGTCGGCACACGCATAACTATCTCTTACAAAAATTTCTTTTTCTGATAAATAATTAACTACTTTATCATACAAAGCATCAAATTTTTCAGATTCAAAAGGAATGTTTATATCACTCCACCAAACCTCATCTTTGGTAACTTCATCTTTTACAATAAATCGATCTTTTGGAGATCTCCCTGTAAACTCTCCTGTATTTACAGCAATTGCTCCTAAAGAAGAAACAACACCTTGCCCTTTTTTAACAGTTAAATCATGTAACTCATCCGAAGTTAATTGATAACGAACTGTTGCATTCTTGATTCCTAGATTATTTAACGAAATCGATTTCGTATTTGTATCTACCATATCAATATTTTTAATTATTTATAGATTAATTACCTGCAAAATTACACATTATTTTTAAATGACATTATTTTTTAAACTAAAATTAGTTATTTGTTATTATTTAAGCTCTTTTTTACGAATATGGTAATCATAGAAATCCAGCCAATAATTAAGGTCAATCCTCCTAAGGGAGTAACAAACCAAATAGATTTTGCAGTAATTGATGTTAAATGAATCGCGTAAATAGAACCTGAAAAAAGTAGAATTCCCAAGAAAAAGAGATAACTAATCTTATTTTTTTGAGAAACACTAAACCCTTCGTAAATATTTACAAATAACAATACAATTACATGAAACATTTGATAGCGTACACCTGTTTCAAAGCTAGACAATTCTGCCACGGATAAAATATCTTTTAAAGCATGTGCACCAAAAGCCCCTAAAACAATCGCTAACATTCCTAAAACAGAAGTAATAATTAAATTTTTAAACATATTTATTTGTTTTTGTTAAATTTTAAACAAAATTAGTATCTTCGTAAGAACACAAAAATAGGTTTTATTCATGAAAAACATTCTAATTATTGGTGCAGGAAAATCAAGTTCTTTTCTAATAAAATATTTACTAGAAAAATCTGATGAAGAAAACTTACGAATAATTATTGGAGATATTACTACCAAAAATGCCGAAAAGCTGATTAACAATCATAAAAATGCCAAAAGTGTTGTTTTAGATATCTTTAAGACTAAACAACGCCAAGAACTTATTAAAAAAAATGACCTTGTTATTTCTATGTTACCCGCAAGGTTTCATATAGAAGTTGCAAAAGATTGTATTCTTTTTAGCAAACACCTAGTTACAGCTTCTTACATATCCGAAGAAATAAAAGTTTTAGATGAAGCTGTAAAAGCTAAAAACCTAGTGTTTATGAATGAGATTGGCTTAGACCCAGGAATAGACCACATGAGTGCCATGCAAGTACTAGATAATATAAGAAACAAAGGTGCAAAAATGTTATTATTCGAATCTTTTTGTGGAGGATTGGTGGCTCCTGAAAGTGACAACAACTTATGGAATTATAAGTTTACTTGGAACCCTAGAAACGTGGTTTTATCAGGTCAAGGAGGCGCTGCAATGTTTATTCAAGAACATACTTACAAGTACATTCCGTATCATAAATTATTTAGAAGAACCGAGTTTTTAAAAATTAACAACTCTAAATACGAAGCCTACGCAAATAGAGATTCTTTAAAATACAGAAGTATTTACGGCTTAGACAATATACCAACGATGTACAGAGGAACCATTAGAAAAGTAGGCTTTTCTAGAGCTTGGAATATTTTTGTGCAATTAGGTATGACAGATGATACGTACACCATTGAAGATTCTGAAAACATGAGTTATAGAGATTTTGTAAACTTATTTTTAGCCTATTCTCCTTCTGATTCTGTAGAATTAAAGTTACGTTCTTATTTAAAAATTGATCAGGATGATGTAATGTGGGAAAAATTAATTGAGTTGGATATTTTTAACGCCAAGAAAAAAATTGGACTTAAAAACGCTACTCCTGCTCAAATACTTCAAAAAATATTAGAAGATTCTTGGACTTTGAAAGAGCATGATAAAGACATGATAGTAATGCAACATCTTTTTGGGTATGAAATAAACGGAGAAAAACATCAAATAGAAAGTAGTTTAACCGTTACAGGAGAAAACCAAACCTATACTGCAATGGCTAAAACAGTAGGTTTACCCGTAGGTATTGCTGCATTAAAAATTTTAAAAGGAGCAATTAAAACTCCTGGAGTACAACGCCCAATAACCAAAGAAGTGTATGAACCTATTTTAAAAGAATTAGAAAATTACGGCATAAAATTTTTAGAAAAAGAAGTACCTTATTTAGGATATAATCCTAATCATGTATTTGGATAAAATAATAGTATCATGAGAGAGAATGACGAAGTAGCTTATTTATTTAAAGGTTGCTTCGTTTCTCTCAATGATATAAAACACATTACATTTTTAAATAAAAGTCCTTTGTTAGATTCATATACGCTTCTGTATATTGATGGCGCTTTAGTTCTATAATTAGGCTTTCTTCTTGCACTTCGGTTACATCAAAAGAAAACTCCATTAAACATCTTTTAATTTCTGAAGTTTCATTTCCTTTTACCCTACAAACTCTATGTAAAAACAAATTATTCTCTTCCGCTAAAGCGATAAAAGCTTCCTCCTCTTTAAAAGGGATAACCACAGCAAACTTTCCTTTTTTTGATAAAATTTTAGAAACCCCAACAAGTAATTCTTCAAAAGAAAGTGAAGACGTAAAACGTGCTTTGTTTCTAGCCTTATCATCAGACTCAAACGCATCTGTATAAAATGGTGGATTAGAAACAACTAAATCATAGGTTTCTTCTTCCTCAGCAATTTCATCTGCAAATTCAGTAAAAGTAGCATTGTAACAATACAACCGATCTCCCCAATCAGATTCTTCAAAATTGGCAACTGTTTGCTCGTATGCATTTTCATCAACCTCAACAGCATCTATTGTCATGGCGTCAGAACGTTGTGCAATCATTAAAGAAATTACGCCTGTGCCAGCACCAACATCTAAAATTGTATCCGGATAGTCTGCAACAGAACACCAAGCACCTAATAAGACACCATCTGTACCCACTTTCATGGCCGTTTTATCTTGATGGATTGTAAACTCTTTAAATTTAAATGGTTTAGACATTATATTTTCCTTCTGTCTCATCGAGTTAATTTGATTTTTTATCAAATTTATATCGAGATGTTATTAATTAAAAAAAGTTCTGTTAAACACAGAACTTTTTAAATTTTATACTTTTAATTTAAATACTTTCTTGTAGAAAGGAAGGGATTCGAACCCTCGGTACCGTTGCCAGTACACTACCTTTCCAAGGTAGCTCTTTCGACCACTCAGACACCTTTCTATATGTCAAATTTTATAAAATATCTATTGATATTTAAATTCAACATGCCTTTTATTACAAGTACAATTCTATCAATCCTTCTGGAGTATCAACTTCTATTGTATTGTTTTCTCTATCTACTTTCTTAATAAAATCATCTACCATCGGAATAAAAATTTCTTTTCCGTCTCTATCAATTTCAAAAAGAGGTTGTGCTGCTTTGTCATTAATATGAACAATTTGCCCAACTTCTCCAAAATTAGCATCCACAACAGTAAAACCGATTACTTCATGATAGTAGAATTTATCGCCAGTTAATTCTGGCAACATCGTTGTTGGTAAATAAACACCACATTTTAAAATAGAATCTGCTTCTTCTTCAGAATACACGTCTTCAAACTGAACACGCAACTGATTTCCTTTATGTAGTGAGCTTTTATCAATAAAAAATGGAACCAAGTTTGTGCCAAATTCGACATAAACTGATTCCATTTCTGTGTACAACTCAGGTTCGTCAGTATCTAATTTGATAATAACTTCACCTTTAAAACTATATTTTGTAACGATTTTGCCTAAATAAAAACAATCTTCTTTACGCATCTTCGTATAAATTTATAATTTATTCAGCTGCTTTTGCTTGTGCATCATCAATAGTTTCTGGAGCTTCTTCAGCCTCAGCTACTACTTCTTCTGCTACCTCTTCAACAACTGGTTTAGCTGCTTCAATTCTAGCTTCATTTACTGCTTTTTCTGCTGCAAATGCTGCTGCTTTAGCTTCAGATTCTGCTTTAGATAAACCAGCTTGTTTGTCAGAAATTTTAGCTTCTTTAGCTTCTACCCAAGCTGCAAATTTAGCATCTGCTTGTTCTTGTGTTAAAGCACCTTTTCTAACACCACCAAGTAAATGGTTTTTTAACATTGCACCTTTGTAAGATAAAATGTTTTTTGCAGTGTCAGTTGGTTGTGCACCATTTTGTAACCATTTTACTGCTCCATCAACATTTAAGTCAATAACTGCAGGGTTAACGTTTGGATTGTAAGTACCTATTTTTTCTAAGTATTTACCATCTCTTTTTGCACGAGCATCAGCGGCAACGATCCAATAGAATGGTTTCCCTTTTTTACCGTGTCTTTGTAATCTAATCTTTACAGACATAATTTGTTAATTTGTTAAGGTTCTCGACCTTGATTATTAAAAATCTTACCATCTCGTAGTAAGTGGGCGCAAAAATACAAAACCTTTTTTAAACTAAACTGCTAAATATCAATATTTTTTAGGGCGTTCGAGCGGGCTTTCACTACTCGCTTTTTTTCGTACCTCAAAAAGAGCTCAAACAAACCGTTTAATCCCTAACGCAAATAACGTTAGTAAGTAACCAAAACGATAAAAAAAACGAAGAAAAAAGTTTTAAAATCAAATGAGTTAAAATCAAAATCTTATGAACTAATAACAAAGCCTCTTCTTTTATAATTTTGTATCAGATGTGAAACAATACACATCTTAAAACAAGCTATTGGAATTTTAAAATGAAAATGACAACATGAAGTACACAGAAAAAATTTCGAACAAATTAAACGAATTATTAGAGAAAAATTATGATGCCGAAAAAGGGTATTTAAACGCTGCAGAAAATGTAGAGAGTCCAAAATTAAAAATCTTCTTTAAAAATAGAGCATCAGAAAGAAGTCAATTTGCAAAAGAACTTAGAACAGAGATTTTATCTCACGGACAAATACCAGAAGATGATGGTACTTTTAAAGGAACAGTGCACAGAAATTGGATGACACTAAAATCTTTATTTAGCGCAAATGATGAAGAGGCTATTTTAGAAGAAGCCCTTAGAGGTGAAAAAACAAGTTTAGACGAATATGCCGAAATTCTAGAAAAAGATGATGAATTTGCTCCATCAACTAGAAAAATGATAGAAATGCAACATCAGAAAATTCAATCTGCCATTAATTTATTAATGGTAAAAGAAGAGTTAGCCTAATCATAAAATAGAAGTAGTCTTACATCTAATTATAGATCACAAAACACTTAAAAAAGTCAATCCTTAACAGGGTTGACTTTTTTGTTGATTTTATTAAAGTCGAGAAACAACAAAAAACATCTTTAAACTTAACAAACAGTAAAACATCATAATTAAAAAAATGAGCTCAATTAAATTGTTAAATAATGATTGCTTAACATCAAACCTATTTCAATCAGCTACTTTTACTTATTAACCCCTTTCATCATGAAGAATACAATTCGACCTGTTAATAAAGAATTTGAAGAATTTGATCTTTTCTCACAGCTAAAGAGTTTAGGTATACAGTACGACAAAGAACATATTCTAGAAATAGATGTAAAAAAGAATGGATATATTTATTTACCACCAAATAAAGACAATTACATTTATGAAGTATTAACTGGAGCGGTAAAACTAGGTGGATATTCTGAGAATGGAGATAGTTATGTTTACGAAATTTTACCTTCTATGGAATTCTTTGGCAACTTAAAATATTTAAATGGACAGTTTCAAGAATATGCAAAAGCCTTAGTAGATAGTAAAATTAGATTGTACAATTTAGATTTTTTTAAAACAATTATAGTAACAAACCCAATTATTACCAATTGGTTTATTTCTTACCTTGTAAAAAGGTGGTGTTCTGCAGAATTAAAGTTAAAAAACATTAAAGAAAAGCAAATTGAAGAAAGAATAACCGCTCTTCAAAAACAATTGAATATCGAAATCATAGATACAAAAGGAACTCCTTTTCTTCTTTTTAATGTATTATCTAAAAAAGATATGGGTGACCTTATTGGGGTCACCCGTCAAACTGTTGCTTCTATACTAGAAAAACAATTAGTCTTTTAAAATCCCTGAACATAAAACCCTTTCTTTAGCCTTAAAATTAAGTTTAAGTAACACAATATATTTCGTGTTCTACATAAAAAAACTCTAATTTTAAGAGTTGTATGCAAAGGGCATATTACTTGTGAAACCTTTATAAATTATTATAAAGGATAAATTTGTTCTATTTTTTGTTGTAACGTGTCGTCTCCACGCATTTCCATCACAACCTTTTTTTTATCAAAATTAATTTTTAACACCCCAAAACTTTTTGTAGAAACAACGCTACCTACTCTTGCAGGATTGTATTCTTTAGTAAAGTTCTCACTTGCGTGTGTCATTCCACTAGATGTAAAATCAATTAAAGGATAGCTTAAGCCATTTACTTCTTCTTTAGAAAACTCCGATATATGACGATCTCCAGACAATAAAATAACATTATTAGCTTTTGAAGATACAATTACATCAAGTAGTTTTTTACGTTCTAACGGAAAGTTTGCCCACTTTTCATAAGGATGTTTTTCTGCAATTACCTGGACACTACTTAAAATGATATTAAATTTTGCAGATGAATTAACCAACTCACTTTCTAACCAAGCCCATTGTTGTTCTCCTAAAATAGTACGACTCTCTTGAACACCATTTACACTTTCTTTGTTTATACTTGTTCTAAAATAACGAGTATCTAACAAAATAATTTTTACAGATCCTTTAGCTGTTTCTATAACTTCAGAATGATATACCCCTTCTTTTTTTCTTCTCGGAGAATTTTTATCAACTCCCAAAAAATTCAACAATAGTTCCTGACTTTTTTCTTTTTTAGGATATTCTATTCCTGCATCATTGGCTCCAAAATCATGATCATCCCAAGTTCCCAAAACCTTCGTTTCTTTTAAAAGGTTTGCATATCCTTTTTGCTTTTTTTGAAGATTATAATCTGCTTCCATTTTATCCATATCCTCTGTGTCCGCATAAATAATATCTCCTCCCCATAACCATACATCTGGATTTAATCCAACAATATCATCCCATAACAGATTTGTTTGATCAGGTTTATTACAAGAACCAAAAGCAAGTACAAAGTCAGCTGTTTTTTCTTTTGTTGACTGCTTCAAATAAGCTTTATTTTTACTTGATTTAGAAGTTGTTTTACAAGACAAAACTGTAAAAACTACAAGTACTATAATAATTTTTTTCATGTTTTCTATTTTTTATTTAATGATAAATGTTGAAGTAACTGGTAAGTGATCGCTAATTTCTCTCATTTTTTTTGGCTTAAAAAGTTGAGGAACATTCGCAGAATTCTCTTTATATTCTTTGTACATATTGGTATTCATCAACATATAATCTAACCTACGTTTAGGATCATCAGAAGTATGTGTCATTACCGTTTCTGGTAATGGATCGATAAATTTTTCTCTCTTTACTTTTTCATTTAGAAATAGATTAATCTCCTCGCTACCTTGTACACTATTAAAATCTCCAACCACTAAAATATTCTTGTTTTTATCCTCTTTTAAAAAGCGCTTAAATTGTTGTTTTAAAAAATTAATCTGCCCCTTTCTCATAGCTATATTTCTTTCTCCTCTACCCGCTTTTAAATGGACGCCGGTAAGTAAAAAATTATAATCCGGATTAGGATACACCTCAACAGACCACATTCTAGTATTTAACGTGTTTTGAGTCTCTGGAGCTCCTTCATCATTTCTATATTCAAGAACTGGAGTCGTTACATTTCCATAACCATAAATAATGCCTAATGGAAATTTACTCATAACAACCACATTCATATACCAACCATGACTGGGTACATCTGCAAAGTATGTATACCCCATATTTTGCAAACGATTATTAGCAATACTTCTTAAAAATTTGGCACTCTCAAATTCTTGTAAAACAACAACATCTGCATCTATTTCCTTTAAAGAGGCAACTAAATAAGCAACCTTATTTGCCATTAAAGAATCTGGTTTATTTTCTCTATTAGAATCTATATACGGATCATCAAAAGAATCTACAAAATGCTCTACATTCCAAGAAAGCACTTTAAAACTATCTTTTTTAGGATATTGATATCCAACAGGAATTACTTCTCCATGATGCTTGGCTATGTAATTTTCTTTAGAAAAAAAGGAATCTTTTTCTATTAAATTTTTAGACCCAACGCATCCTGTTAAAATTAAAAATACAATACTATAAATACTATTTTTCATACGCTATAAATAAAAAGGGGCCTGATAGAGAAATACCAAACCCCATAAAAATGAAACAATTCTTATTTTAATTAAAGGAATATCTTACACCAAGTTGCAATCTCCAAGGAGTACCGTTAATAGGCTCTGTACCAGCACCTGTTTGCACGTTATACTGATAACTATTTGTTGCCTGATCAAAACCATTGATATTCATAAAATCTCTATTCCCTAGATTATGACTACGCCCCCATTCTTTGTTTAATAAATTCATAAAATTAAAAACATCTGCAGAAAGCTCTAAAGAATGTTTATCATTAGATAAATTAAACTTTTTCTGAAGACGAAGGTCTACGGTTGCACTAAAAGGATTTTTCCCTCCATTTCTTTCTGCAAAACTACCAAAGCTTTCTTTTAAATACTCTTTAAATCCTTCTGATGTTTCTGGATCATTTAAAACCTCGTTATAACTATCTTTAATGTATTGTGGCGTATTTGCATCACTTGGATCAAAAATATATGCAATTTCATTACTTAAATTAAAATCTCCGTTTGCGCTTCTACCTCCTCCAGATTTTAAAGAATACCTTGTACCACCAGTACCTACAATTGTTGCTCCTAAGGTAAACCCTTTCCAAGTTGGACTCGCACCATTTACTACAATTTTAGTATCAAAATGATTGTCTGAATATCCATAATTTAAATCTCTTGGATCTCCTGAAACAGGAAGAAATGTAGACGTATTTGCAACACAACAATTGTATGATGAGTTGTCTTTTGATTGATTTACCGTAAAACTTGCGTTTACATAACCATCTTCACCTATTTTAGCAGAACCCTCTATAACTAATGCAAGGTTATCTAAAATACCATCAGAATTTAAAACCAATGTTCTACCTACTAAATCAGAAACTCTAGATTTTGTCCAATCTGCACGACCATTCTCTGCAATAGTATTTGCTGGTACAAAAACCTCTCTACCTTGTAGCGTTACAAAATAAGGTTCTGCCACTAAATTGGTTTCTTGATACACGTAGTTATTTTTAGTATGACTAAAAACAGCATTAACCCCCAAACTATATCTATCTCCAAAAAAGTGCGTGTAATTAATATTTGCTTTGTAGATGGTAGGCACTTCAAAATCTGGGCTCACAGCATTTATTGTAGAAAAAGGAGTAACTCCCGCTGGTACACCTGGTACAGTACTTGGATCATTTCTATAACCAATAAAATCTGGAGTAGGAACATTTGCCCCTGTAACATCAATAGCACCTATTAAAGTTCCGCTATTTTGAATGTTATTTACTTGTGCATAATAATGTGGTTGTGATGTAAATACACCTCCACCTATTTTTAAAATATCAGTATCATTTCCTTTGATATTCCACGTTAATTGAAATCTAGGTTGAATATTATCAAAATCTTCTGGTTTTTCATCTGTACGAATTCCTAATTCTTGATACACCAAAGGATTAAATTCTGCTGCATCTACAAATGCAGTTGCATCATAACGTATACCACCTACAAAGTTTAAATTTGGATTAATATCAAACTCTACCTGACCGAAAACTGATAAATCTAAAACAGTTTGTTTTACTAAAGTAGATCCCTGTAAAGGCACTTCACGAGCATATCTAGATGGGTTTAAATTATCAAAATCATCTAAAGAATCAAAGAAAAAACGACCATTTTGTTCATTAGACAATTGTGTTTCTAAAGAAGTTATTAAGTTATCTGTACCAAAAGTAAAATTAAACTTACCTGAACTAACATAGGTAGTATTAGAAATTTGTACCTGATTTTCTAAATTGGTTTCTGGTGTAAAACGCTGTCCTCCTAACTGTACACTTCTAGTACTATTATTACCATTTGGTAATACAGAGGTTACTTGTACAATTGCTCTTGGAATATTTTGTGACGGCAATTCTGAATTTGGACTAAAAATACGTTCTGCTCTTTGATATTGCACTTTAAACTCATTAGTTACGCTTGATGAAAAATTAGAACGTAAAGAAAGAAACATACTATTTTCATGAGACACAAAATCTGAATAAGATTCTGCTACTTCTATATTAGAATTATCACTTACACTAAAAGGGTTGTCCCATTTATTATAAAGATTTCTAAATGTTAACCTATGTTTGTCATTAATTTGCCAATCTAATCTTAAAAACAAATTATTAGCCTCAGTAACTCTATCAAATTGACCTACTTGCTTAGAATTGCTTAAACCATATTTGTCTCTACCAATTTGTAAAAAACGATTTAAACTATTTTCTGAAATTCGTAAACGATTGGCATCATCATCATTTTGAATATTTGCAATAAACTGTGGATCTCCTGCATCTTGTCTTTCGTACACTAAGAAAAAATGTAATTTATCTTTAATTAAAGGTCCTCCAATACTTAATCCTGATTGAGAGTTATAAAAATCGGCATCTCTTTCTTGTCCTTGAATAGTATATTGACTCTGAAGATTGTCTGCTCTATGATAAAAAAAAGCACTTCCTTCAAATTCATTTGTTCCAGATTTTGTTACCGAAGTAATAGATCCTCCTCCTTGGCGTCCTTGTGTTACATCATAATCATTTGTAGACACCTCAAACTCTCTAATCGCTTCTTGAGAAATTGTGTAAGGTCCTCTACCAATTTCTCCTGCTGTAAGTGTATTTCTAAAATTAACACCATCAATAGTTACATTTGTAGAAGTTCTTCTTTGTCCTCCTAAATTAAGACTTCCGGCTCCTTGTAAGGGCGATAAACTTGTAAGTCTGGTAAAATTTCTTCCTTCTGATGGTAAATTTTTAATTTGTCCAGCACCTATTTTTGTAGAAGCCCCCATTTGTTGAATACGTTTTACAATACTATTAGAAGAAACAACAATTTCATCTAAAGAAGTAGCAGATTCTTGTAACAAAAAATCTATTGTAATTACATCACTTAAGTTTAAAGTAAAGCCTTTTTTAACCACATCTTGAAACCCAAGGTATTTGGCTGTTACATTATAAGGCCCACCTAAAGGTAATTGCTGAATTTTATAACTTCCAGATTCATTTGTTATTGTACCTGAGCTAAACCCTGTTGAAATATTTTTAACAATAATAGTAGCCCCCATTAGTGGCTCTCCGCTACTATCTTTTATAATACCTCTTATAGAAGCATTGGTTGCTTGCCCAAAAGACTCATGAGCATTTAAAAAAAATAAACCAAAAGCCATCATTAAACAAATGGTTGTACGAATTTTTACTACTGATAATTTCATAAGATATGTTAGTTTTAATAAGTACCAAAACTAGACTTGGAGACTCAGCTACCTATGTTAAATATTAACATTGATACAGATTTAATCTTAATTTAAACCTTTGTTAATATTCAAAAAGCCAATCCTCATCACTTTTATTTAAATTGTAAAACCCTTAAAACAAAGAATAACAACAACTAACAATCTAATTCCTTTCTATTCAATTAATTTTGTATGTTGATAAAAAGATCTCCGTATTTCATTATTTTTAAATAACAAACCTTTAATTTTACAGTCCGTAAATCACCAATAACTCATTATACAAAAAATCATTTATGTACTTAATTTTTGATACAGAAACCACCGGTTTACCTAAAAGTTGGAATGCTCCAATTACCGATACAGACAACTGGCCAAGGTGTATTCAAATTGCATGGCAATTGCATGATGAAATGGGTAATGTTTTAGAACACAACGATTTTCTAATAAAACCAGACAACTTTAACATTCCTTACGATGCCGAAAGAATTCACGGTATTTCTACAGAATTAGCTGCAGAACAAGGTATTTCTTTAAGCGAAGGTTTGGCTTTATTTAATGAAGCTCTAGAAAAAACAAAATTTATTGTTGGTCAGAATGTAAATTTCGACCTTAATATTATGGGTTGTGAATTCCATAGATTAGGTGTAGAAAACAAAATGCTTTCCCTACCTGTTTTAGATACTTGTACAGAAAAAACAGCTACCATGTGTCAAATTCCTGGTGGTCGTGGAGGAAAATTTAAATTACCAACCTTAACCGAATTACACAATCATTTATTTGGTGTTGGTTTTGGTGAAGCACACAACGCAACTGCCGATGTTGAGGCAACCACACGTTGTTTTTTAGAGTTAATTCGTTTAAGAGAATATACTAAAGAACAATTAGATGTTGATGATGATTATTTTACCAATTTCTCTGAAGCAAACCCAAAACCTATTCAGGTAATTGGTTTAAAACACATCAACCTTAAAAAAGAAAGCGATCTAATTCGCCAACGTTTAGATAAATTAAAAAATACTGCCGAAACAAAATCTACTTCAGATGGTTTAGCAGAATTAGAAAATGTTCAATTTTCGCATTTACACAATCATACACAATATTCTGTTTTACAATCTACCATGCAATTGGGTAATATTGTAAAAGCTGCCGCAAAAGACAATATGCCGGCAGTTGCCATGACAGATACTGCAAATATGATGGGGGCCTTTCACTTTGTAAACGCCGTTTTAAGTCATAATAAAACAGCAGAAACTCCTATGAAACCAATTATTGGTTGTGAGTTTAATATCTGTGAAGATCATAAAAATAAATCGCAAAAAGACAATGGGTATCAGGTTGTTTTATTAGCAAAAAATAAAAATGGATACCACAACTTAGCAAAAATGTCTTCTGCTGCCTTTGTAGATGGTTTTTACTATGTACCAAGAATAGATAGAGCACTTGTAGAAAAATACAAAGAAGACATTATAGTTTTAACCGGTAACTTATACGGAGAAGTACCGAGTAAAATTTTAAACCTTGGTGAAAAACAAGCTGAGGAAGCCTTAATTTGGTGGAAAGAGCAATTTAAAGACGATTTATATATTGAGTTGATGCGTCACAATCAACAAGATGAAAATATTGTAAATGAAACTTTATTAAAGTTTTCTAAAAAGCACGATGTTAAAATTGTTGCCACCAACAACACCTTTTATTTAGAAAAAAAAGACGCCAACGCACATGATATTTTATTATGCGTAAAAGATGGTGAAAAACAAGCTACCCCAATTGGTAAAGGTCGTGGTTACAGATACGGCTTACCAAACGACGAGTACTATTTTAAGTCTACAGACGAAATGAAAACGTTGTTTGCAGACATTCCAGAAGCCATTAGTAACATACAAGAAATTGTAGATAAGGTAGAAATTTTTACCCTTGCAAGAGATGTACTTTTGCCCGCTTTTAATATTGGTGATGAATTTAAAGATCCGGAAGATGAAAAAGATAACGGAAAACGTGGAGAGAATAACTTTCTAAAACACTTAACTTTTGAAGGTGCTAAAAAACGATATGGAGAAATTACAGAATCGATTAAAGAACGTTTAGATTTTGAATTAGAAGTTATTGAAAAAACAGGATATCCTGGGTATTTCTTAATTGTAGAAGATTTTATTAGAGCTGCAAGAAAAATGGACGTTGCCGTAGGTCCTGGGCGTGGTTCTGCTGCAGGTTCTGTAGTTGCCTATTGTCTTTGGATTACGAATATAGACCCCATTAAATACGATTTACTTTTTGAGCGTTTCTTAAATCCAGAACGTGTATCCATGCCCGATATTGATATTGATTTTGATGATGAAGGTCGTGGTCGTGTTATGGATTATGTAATTGATAAATATGGTGCAAACCAAGTAGCACAAATTATTACTTATGGTACCATGGCAGCTAAATCTTCTATTAGAGATACTGCCAGAGTTTTAGACTTACCACTTTTTGAGGCCGATAGAATTGCAAAATTAATTCCAGGAATTAAACTAAAAAATATTTTTGGTGATGATGCTAAAAGTAAAGGTAAAGTTGATGGTTTACGTGCAGAAGAAAAACAACTAGTAGAAGAACTAAAACAAATGTCTTACGGAAACGATTTGGTTTCCGAAACAATAAACAAAGCCACTATTTTAGAAGGCTCTGTTAGAAATACCGGTATTCATGCCTGTGGGGTTATTATTACTCCTGGTGATATTACCAATTATGTACCTGTGGCTCTGGCTAAAGATTCTGACATGTATGTTACCCAATTTGATAACTCTGTTGTAGAAACTGCAGGTTTATTAAAAATGGACTTCTTAGGTTTAAAAACGCTGACTTTAATTAAAGACACCGTTAAAATTGTAAAAGCAAGACATGGTATCACTTTAGATCCAGAAAATTTTTCTTTAGAAGATGAAAAAACATACGAACTTTTCCAAAAAGGAGAAACCGTAGGTGTTTTTCAATATGAATCTCCAGGAATGCAAAAACACATGCGTTCTTTAAAACCAACGGTTTTTGCAGATTTAATTGCCATGAATGCCTTGTACAGACCTGGACCAATGGAATATATTCCGTCTTTTATTAATAGAAAACACGGTACGGAAGATATTGAGTACGATTTACCTGCCATGGAAGAGTATTTGGCAGAAACCTACGGAATTACAGTATACCAAGAGCAAGTAATGCTTTTATCGCAAAAGTTAGCAGACTTTACCAAAGGTGAAGCCGATGTTTTACGTAAAGCAATGGGTAAAAAACAAATTGCGGTACTAGATAAAATGAAGCCGAAATTTGTAGAACAAGCAGCTGCAAAAGGTCATGATCCAGAAAAATTAGAAAAAATATGGAAAGACTGGGAGGCCTTTGCAAGTTACGCCTTTAACAAATCTCACTCTACTTGTTATGCGTGGATCGCCTATCAAACAGCCTACTTAAAAGCGCATTATCCGGCAGAATATATGGCATCTGTTCTTTCCAATAATATGAATGATATTAAATCGGTTTCGTTCTTTATGGAAGAATGTAAACGAATGGAATTACAAGTTCTTGGACCAGATTTAAATGAATCGTATTTAAAATTCTCTGTAAATAATGAAGGTGCTGTTCGTTTTGGTATGGCTGCTGTTAAAGGTGTAGGTGCCAGTGCAGTTAGAGCCATTATTAAAGAAAGAGAAGAAAACGGAAATTACAGTTCTATTTTTGACCTTGCTAAACGTGTAGATTTAAGAGCTGCCAACAAAAAATCTTTTGACAGTTTAATTAAAGCAGGCGCTTTCGATTCTTTTACAGACACGCACAGAGCGCAATACTTTGATACCGATGAAAAAGGAATGACCTTTTTAGAACGCGCCATGAAATTTGGTAGTAAATATCAAGAAAACGAAAATTCTGCACAAGTTTCTATGTTTGGAGAAGCTTCTAACGTTCAGTTTCCGGAACCAGACATTCCGCAATGTGAAACTTGGGGAACTATGGAGTTACTACAACAAGAAAAAGAGGTTATCGGAATTTATATTTCTGCGCATCCGCTAGATGATTTTAAAAATGAATTAAAATTTTGTAACGCTGCTTTAAAACACTTTAAAGGCGATTTAGCAAGATTTGTAAATATGAATTTAGCCTTTGCAGGTATCGTTACAGATGTGCAACACCGAGTTTCTAAAGCGGGAAAAGGTTGGGCTATGTTTACAGTAGAAGATTATGGAGATAGCCATGAGTTTAGAATTTTTGGGGAAGATTACCTAAGAATGCAACACTTCTTGGTGCCTAATCAATTTCTATTTATAAGATCTACGGTTCAGCCAGGTTGGACTAATAAAGAAACAGGTGTTGCTGGAGAACCAAGACTAAAGTTTACAGAAATGAAATTGTTGCATGATATTATGGATGAACTCTGTAAAAAAGTAACCATTCAAATTCCTTTAAACGAAATTAAAGAAGATACAATCTTAAATTTAGAATCTATTTTAAAAAACACTCCAGGTAAACAAAGTTTAAACTTTACTATTTGGGATGAAAAAGAAAAATTAGAAATTAGTTTACCTAGTAGAAATACCAAGGTTCATATTAGCAATGAATTATTGGCTACTTTAGATAAGCAACAGATTGCTTATAAGTTAAATTAATTATAATTAACAGAATAAAACAAAAAAGAGGCGTCATAAAGAAATATTATTGCTTAATTTTGTTTAATCTTTTAAAAAATAAATGAAACAAAGTAAAAACGGAGTCTGGGTAAGCTGGAACGAAAACATAAGTTATAACTACAAATCTCTTTATAAAATTTCTTCCGAAGAGGAATTACAAGAAGTTGTAAAAAAATCAAAAAAAATAAGAATTTTTGGTAATAAACAATCTTCATCTAATATTGCTTCTGGTACAGAAACTTTAATTGATATTAAAGAGTATAACAAAATTTTATCTTACAATGATTCAGAGCAAACAATTACGGTTCAGTCTGGTATTATTTTAGGAGATTTAATAGAAGCGGTAGAAGCAAAAGGCTGGTGTATACCTTGTTTGCCAGACATCAACACCATTACTATTGGTGGCGCTTTAGCAACAGGAACACACGGTACAAGCGGAAAATTATTATCAGAATACATTACAAAATGTAATCTTATTTTAGCCGATGGTTCCGTTAAAGTAGTAACAGAAAAAGACGATTTAATTGATGCCGTAAGAGTTTCTTTGGGTGTTCTTGGTGTTTTTTCTGAAATTACATTTAAATGTGAACCTATTTATACTTTACATGTAAAAGAAGGTCCTGAAGACGATAGCGTTTGGTTACCTAAAATTAAAGAACGTTTACAAAAACACGATTTTCTAAGAATTTTATGGTTACCTCATACAGATAAAGGCTATGTAATTACGGGCGATAAAATAGATCCCAATACAGAAGTCACTGAAGATTTAGGCCCAAAATATTTAAAACATAGAAGAACTGCTTCTAAAATATTGTATAAATACTCTCATGTTTTCCCTTGGATAACGGCCATCGCTAACAAACTTTTATACCGAGGTTTTTTTAGCTCTACCAAAGAACACAAAGGGTCTTTGTACCAAGCAACCGTTACAAAATCTAGAGGTTCTACTTTAGAATTAGCAGAATGGACCATTGGTTTAGATGTGTTTCCAACAGTTTTTGAAGAATTAAAAGCAGAAATAAATAAATGGAGCAACAAATCGTTTATTCATATTCCTATGGATGTTCGCTTTGTGTATAAAGATAAAACTTGGTTAAGCTATGCTTATAGTAAAGATACCGTAACCATGGGATGCGTTTCTAGAAATGCTGCTACTGCAGACACCTATGAAGCTTTTAAAAGTATTGAAAAAATATTTTTAAAATACGGAGGAAAACCTCATTGGGCAAAACGTTTTATAGCAAAAGATGAAGCGCTTTCTAAAGTCTATACTAAATGGGAAGATTTTAAATTTTTAAGAAGAGAACTAGATCCAACAAATAAATTTTTAAATCCGTATTTAGCGGAAATATTCAACGAAAAAACAACCAATTAATGGTGTTAGCAAAAGGTTTTTTATTTGATTTTGATGGCGTAGTTGTAAATAGTTTTGAAAGTCATGGTTCTGCTTGGGCTTCTGCTTTTAAAGAATTATTCAACAAAGAAATAGCTCCGTTTCCAAAAACTCATGCAGGAAAATCGCCAATGATTATTGCAGAATATTATTGCAGCGTAATTGGAGAAGAAAAACGTACAGAAGAATTGTTTTTTCTAAAGGATAAACATTTAGACAAATACTTTACAGTACCTAAATTATTACCTGGAGTTAGAGAATTTACCGAACTTTTAACCAAAGAAAAAATACCTTACGGAATAGCAAGTAACGCTACAAAACAGTTTTTAAAAAACAGTGTTCATCACTTAAATTTAAATTTTCCAACAGTATTTGGTGTGCAAGATTACGTGAAACCAAAACCAGCACCTGAAGCCTATATTTTATTAGCAGAAACTTTAGGTTTTAAAGAAGGTGATTTTAAAGATATTTGGGTTTTTGAAGATAGTTTAACAGGTACAAAAGCAGCAAAATCAGCAGGTATGGTTCCGATTGGAATTACCACACAATATACTGATGAAGAACTAAAGGAAGCAGGAAGTATTTTAGTTTTTCCAACTTTGTTGGAAGCTTATGAGTATTTGACAAAATACTCTTTTTAGAATTAGGTAACTTTCAAAAAAGTAACAAGTTTAAAAGTTCTAAGTACAGTTTGTCATTTTGACCGGAGAGAGAAATCTCATAAAACACTAAGTTTTGTATGATTACTGTTATGTTACTTCTCATAACTTCGAAGTGACAAATCTTATACTTTATCTATATATAGCACTTAAAAACCTAAGCCGTTACCTCTCTAAAAAGCGTTTCTAAGTTTTTATTCTGTGTATTTAAGCTTAAGATTTTTAGACCATTTTCTTGCGCAAAATCAAAAACTTTAGGGCGCATATCTTCTTCACTTTCAAAAGTGATGAACCAAGTATTGTCGTAATTATTTTTATAAGAAACAACCTTTTCTAATCGTTTAATAAACTGCTCCTCAATCTTATAATCAAAAGTAACTTCTATTACTTGTTGATTGTTTTCTTTTAGATCTGCTAGTTTTTTATCAATTAGAATTTCTCCTTTTTTAATGATAATTACACGATCGCAAACCGCTTCTACTTCTTGCATAATATGTGTAGAAAACAGCACCGTTTTTTCTTTTCCTAATTCTTTAATGAGCTCTCTAATTTCTACCAATTGATTAGGATCTAAACCTGTTGTAGGCTCATCTAAAATTAACACTTTTGGATTGTGTAAAATAGCTGCTGCCAAACCAACTCTTTGCTGATATCCTTTAGATAATTGATTGATTTTTTTATGTGCCTCAGAAGTTAAGCCTACTTTTTCTATGCAAATTTCTATTTGGTTTTTATCAATCTTAAAAATTGCTGCTTGAAACTGTAAATATTCTCGCACATACATTTCTGTATACAGAGGATTGTGTTCTGGCAAATAACCAATAATTTTTTGTGCTTCTATTGCATTTTGTAACACATCTATTTCATCCACTAAAACCGCACCTTCATTTGGCTGAATAAAACCAGTTAAGATTTTCATCATCGTAGATTTCCCTGCTCCATTTGGACCTAAAAACCCAATTATTTGGCCTTTATCCGCAGAAAAAGAAACATTGTTTAATGCTTTTTGCGTTTTATAAATTTTAGAAACGGATGTTACTTTTATAGACATCTTACAAATGTAATTTGATTTAAGTTAAAAACGAAAAAATTCGTTTTTTAGTTTGCTACAACACCTTTAATTTGTCTAATTTTCCTAACATTTTTCATTCGAGACCATGCTATTTTATGTCGCTTTTTATAAAAATACAAACAACCTAAATCTAAGCCAAAATAGAAAAAACTAATGCCACTTGGCGGATTTGCACTTGGTAAAAATGATATTTTATTCCAAGCTGTTGTTGGCCACCACCAACATTCATAACTAGTACCTATAATTTCTAAATAAGCAACAGCTAAAAACATGGTCAAATAAAACAACCGTTCTCTTGGTCTTTTTCTTAAAAAATATAACATTAAAGCAGATAGTACAAAACCAAAAACATCATTTTTTAAAATTAAAAAGGCAGTTGTATATACAATTACAAGAACAGTAAAAACCTTTTCTAATAATTTTACATTATTTTTTGCATACGCTGTTTTTGTAAAATACAATACCCCTGCATACACTAGAGCATGTCCCATAGGAATATAATGTGGTATGTTTTCTAAGCGATACGTGTACATGCCCATCCCTAAAGAAAAACCGTACTCACCGGCAATAGCAATAAGTACCGCATATATCATTTGCTCCCTAATTCTTGGGTTTACTTTAAAAAGTGTAATTGAAAAAATGACAAGCATAATTAAATTAGCCAACCATTGTAAGTCTTGATAGCTTTCTGCTACATTAACACTATCTAAAAATAATCCTAGAAAGATATAGAGAAATAAAATTCCTAAAGTTTTTAAAAATGCAGGCAAAAAAGTTTTTGTAGTTGATACACTCATACTTCTATGAAAAAATAGCGTTTTTTAGTTTCCTTTTTATCGTTTTCATAATATCAGTTGGATAGGTACTTTCTCCCATCATAATCTGAATCATTTTTTCACAGATTCTTTCTCCATATTTTTTAATCAAAAGGTTTCTCATAGTACCGTTTTCATAAAACAACTTAGATAATTTAAAGGCAGATCTTAGTGCAGGCAAAAGATGCTCTTCTAACTTTTCATTGTATAAATTTTCGGCTAATTCACCATTCAATTTACTTTCAATGATTGATTCTGCTGCCATATTACCAGAAAGGATAGCATTTGTAATTCCTTCTGCAGATAACGGGTCTGCAAAACCAGCAGCATCTCCCACTAAAAAAACATTATTTCTTACAAAACCATCTTTTCTTAAAGAAACTGGTACTTGAAAACCATGCATTTCTTCACTAATGATTTCCGTTACCTTTAGAGTATTCACTAAATAATCTCTGTAACACTGTTTAAAATCTACTTTTACTTTTCGTAAAGCCCCAACTCCTATAGATAAGTGGTTTTTCTTTGGAAAACACCAACCATATCCCATAGGAATGGCATCAAAATCTAAGCGAACGGTTTTAGACAGTCTTTTAAAGTCATCATCATTTACCTCAACTTCATATTCTAATGCAGGTATTAACAAACGTGTTTCTTTCCATCCTGCAAATTTTGCAGTTTTACCTAAAGCACCATCGGCAGCAATTACAAATTTGGTTTTTATTTCTCCTTTAGAAGTATGTAAAATGATATCATCTTTAAAAGTAATATCTGTAAGTTTATGATTTTCTAATAATGTAACTCCTAATTCTTGTGCTTTTTTAACAATAAAATTATCGAAATCTGCGCGCATCACCATAGTAATGATAGGCTCGTCTTTTTGAATGGTAAATTTTTTATCAATTTTATCAAAAAAAACATCAATATTAAAACATTCTTTTTCTACAACTTCTGTAATATCAAAAGGCATTATTTTTCTTCCGGCCAAACCAAAAGCACCTCCACAAGTTTTGTATCTTGGTAGGGTTTCTTTTTCTATTATAACGGTTGAAATTCCTTTTTCTGCTAATTTAAAAGCTGCTGAAGCCCCTGCTGGCCCTGAACCTATTATAGCTACATCAAAAATCATAGAATGTTATTTTTTTACAAATATATTGTTTCTTATTTTAAATTTAGAACATAAAAAAAGGCGCAATGAATTGCACCTTTTTTTTAATGAAAATGTCTTTAAATTTATAGTTGATATTTTACCCTAAGACTTATAAACCTTGGCAAAATAAACGTTTCATTTACTGTAAATGCAATATTACTTGTTCTTACTGTAGATCTAGAACCAGAAGCTAGAAGATTGCTACCTACTAATTCATATTCCCATTTTGCGTCTTTATCCTTTCTGTAAGAAAAAGAAGCGTCTAAAATTTTAAAAGAATTCGCTACAACTCCGTCTTGTTTTACCTCGCTATAAGAAAAATCAGAACGTACTGTTAATGAGTTCCAAATATAAGCATCAAACCCTAAAGAAGGTGCGTTGGTAACTCCTTTTACAACTGCATCTCTAGAGCTGTTATCTTGATCTGATAAACTTAAATTATATCCTAATGTTACATTGGGTGCTTTTGTAAAATTAGTACTTACACTCGCTCTATAACTTTGAGCAAATAATTTATTTGTGTTTTCATCATCACCCAAAAATTGATATGTTTTGCTATAATTATAATTAGCACTTAAAGAAGTTTTAATTTTATTAAATGTTTTACCAACTCTACCAGAAGCAGTAAAACTTTCATTATCATAAGGTGAGTTTAAAGATGTACTACTAGAAACTACAGAATTGTTTTCGAAATTTACAATAGAGTTAATTTGATCTATTGTTTTCTTATAATTAATTCTGGCAAACACATTGGTATAATTAAATAAATTAAAACTAGAATAATTTAAATTTACATTGTGTAAATGTGCATTCTTTAATTCTTCATAACCATAATAAAAAGAGTTATAACTATTAGCTACAATACCTCTTGCAAGCTTATTAACATCGGTAAAATTAACTTCTTGTTTGTAAGAAAATCGTAAAGATTCGCTTTGTTTAAATTGTGCAATAATAGAAAGTTCTGGAAATACCTTTTGAAATTGATCTTTAAATATTTCTGTTTGATATTGCGTGTTTTTTACATTGTAAGCATGTAAAGTAACACCTGGAGTAAAGGTAAAAATACCCGCTTTTAATCGATATCTTAATCCTGCATAAATGTCAGAAAAACCATATTCTGTATCATTTGTTGTTTGTGGATCTAAGTTTCCTGGGATTGTAGGTGTTGGGGTAAATGCAGTACCATTGTCTAGTATCTGAAAAAACTTAGAGTCAAAATTTTGTACACTTTGTATGGTTCCCACCACAAAGTTTAAATTACTTTTATCATTTAAAATATTGTAATAATCTAATTTTACATCTAACTGGTTAGATTTTACGCGTCTGTCTTGCTCTAATGTATAAAATATATTACTGGTATTTAAGCCTAATGTTTTTGCTGCATCATCAAAACCATCATTATTAACATCGTCATTGTTAGAAGGATCATTTTCTAAAGAAGCTACATAAAAAGGATCTTCATCTTGTATTAAATGTTGTGCTTCTAATGCAAAAATATTTTTTTCATCTGCCGTATAAAAATAACTGAAATTTTGGTTAATTTTATAAGGTGTAGATCTTTCGTTTTCTGAAATATCGCTTAAAACCAACGAGTTTACATCATCTGTTCTAAACTCGTTTGAAAAACGACCAATAACATCATAATTAAATTGTTTTCTTTCGTTTTGCTTGTAGTTACCGCTAAACTTAAACAACCCTGTGTTACTTGTTTGGTCTGTTAAACTTTGGGTATAATCATCTGGTGTTGCAGGATCTACATAATCGCTTGTTACATTATTTTGTTGTCCGTTGCTATTACTAGAAAAGATTAAAAACCCACTTAAATCTAATTTCTTATTCGGTGAATAACTAAAATTTAAGGCCGTAAGTTTTGTTTCTATTCTGTTGGCATTTCTTGCATTTGCTGTTAAAAAACCAATACCAGCACTTGCCAAACTTAAGTTGGTTCCGTTAGATGGACTTTGACTTCTAAACCCTCCACTAAAGTTTCTAATATCTCCTCTATCTAAAACAACTTCTCCCATATTATTTACATCACCAATAACGTTAATGGTATATTTTGGTGAGTAATAGAAAAGTTTAGGTTGTAAAAGGTAAAGCGTTTCATCTGGTGCATCTCCACCACCTGCTGTAATGTCTCCAAACCAAAAATTCTTTTTCCCTTCTTTTAATTTAATATTTATGGCAACTCTATCTTGGTTGTTTTGCACACCACTTAATTGACTAACATCTGCATAATTTCTTAAAACCTCTATTTTATCTAAAGCATTAGAAGGTATATTTTTGGTAGCAAGTTTTGTATCTCCATCAAAAAAATCTTTACCATCAACCATTATTTTTTCTACCGTTTTTCCTTCAACTTCAATTTCTCCATCATCATTAATTTCTACACCTGGTAATTTTTTTAAAACATCTTCTAGTTTTCTTTCCGATCCATTTTGAAAAGAATCTGCATTATATACAATGGTATCTCCTTTTACAGTAACAGGCATTTTAGACACAATATTAATTCCATCTAAAGCATTATCATAAGCAAGCAGTACATTGGTTACAATATCCGCAGTTTTTGTTTCTATTGTAAAGTCGGCAGATTTCATACCAACATAACTTATTTTTAGTAAAATAGTGGTGTTTTTTTCTACATTTAACTTATAATAACCTGTAGGATCTGTAAAACCGTAAGATGCTATTTTATTGGTAACTTTATCTATAGCTAATACATTTGCCATTTCTAAAGGTTCACCAATACTGTCTTTAACAACACCCGTTAATTTTACTTGAGCATTTACACAAAGTGTAACCATAAAAATGGCGAGTAGTACTATTTTTTTCATTTGTTATAATTAAGATACAGTTAGTTTTTTTATTTAGAAACGTCCTCCTCCACGATTACCACCTCTACCTCTATTTTGAAAATTCTGTCTTAATTCTTCCATTTTCTTAGTTACGGTTTTAGTATATTTTTCTCTCGTAATTTTTTTACCTTTAGACGGCGCTTCTATAGCTGCTTTTTCTGAAGGATTTAATACAATTTCTGTACATAAAACAGTAGTAGTTCCTTCATTTATTTCTAAAATTAAGCCAGGTAACCCCCAATATTCTCCAGGTCCGTTACTAACAGGTATTTGTGGTGTATACCAAGCAGTTACTAAAACTTGTTTTACTTCTTTTTTCTTTTCTGTATCTTCTTGCTCTTTTTTATCGTCCTCTTTTCTAGGTCTTCTAAAGTTAGAAAAGTCTAAAGGATTTGCATCTTTAATTAAGGTTGCTTTATAACAAAGGTAATTACCAATTTGCTTTGTTTCTGCAGCCAATTCCCATTGTGGTTGTTCCATCTCATCAGATACTAAAAACTTTTTTCCAAAAAACTCAGTAGCTTCTAAAGCAACTTTATCTTTTGTGTTTTTATATTTTGTTCCTCCGCTAGAAAAACCACCAAACCTTGGTCCTCTATCACCTCTGGTAGTTGGTGCTGCTAATTTTGCATCTTCTTTGTAAAGAGATGAACTTTTATCAAAACTTAAAATAAATGTTTTCTCTAACTGAGATTTCATTCTGTCTTGAATCTGTTTTTTTCGTGCTTCAGTAAGTTGTTGTCCACCTCTAGCAAAGTTGTTTAAATCTATAGATGTTTTAGACATATAAATTGCTTTTCCTTGAAAATCTTGCTGCCCAAAAGTAATTATTGAAACAAGTGTTAGAATAAATGTAAATAGTGTTTTCATGTATTTATGTTTAGTTTTCTGTAAATAAATCTGTTTTATACCTATTTATGACTAATAAAAAACCTGAAAGTTTAATTTCAAAAAAAAATAAAAAATATTTATGGACAATATAAAGTGTTAAGATGCTTTTTTTTGATTTTAAATTAGAGTCTTAGATACATTCTATTTATTATTTTCACTATTTTAGCACCACTTTTAATCTTATTAGAATTTAATTTATGCACGTTGCAATTGCAGGAAACATTGGTGCTGGTAAAACCACACTAACCAAATTATTAGCCAAACATTTTAAATGGAAACCTCACTTTGAGTCTGTTGATGAAAATCCGTATTTAGATGATTTTTACACAGAAATGGAACGTTGGTCTTTTAATTTACAAGTCTATTTTTTAAATAGTCGTTTTCGTCAGATTTTAGAACTGAGAGAATCTGGTAAAAATATTATTCAGGATAGAACGATTTATGAAGACGCCCATATTTTTGCTCCGAATTTGCATGCCATGGGGTTAATGACCAATAGAGACTATGGCAATTATAGTTCTTTATTTGAATTAATGGAAAATTTGGTAACACCACCAGACTTATTAATTTATTTACGTGCAGACATTTCTACCTTGGTAGGTCAAATTCATAAACGCGGTAGAGATTATGAAAACTCTATTAGCATCGATTATTTAAGTAGATTAAATGAACGTTACGAAGCTTGGATATCTACGTATACAAAAGGAAAATTATTAATAATTGATGTTGATAATCTTGATTTTGTAGACAACCAAGAAGATTTAGGCTATATTATAGACAGAATAGATGCTCAAATAAATGGGTTATTTTAAAAATATCATTTTTGTTAAAAAATAAAAGAGACCGTTTTCACGGTCTCTTTCTTTTTGTGATAAAAAAATCACAGATGATAGATTGTCCCCCAACATTCTATCAAGGTTTTAAAAAAATCAATTAACAATCTCTATTTGATTGTCAACTATATCTTTTATTGGTAATATTACTTTTCCTTTCTTTGTAATTAGTATAACACAAATATTGTCTATTACCGCAACAACACCTTCTATACCATTTACAATAACCTTATCTCCTTCTTGTATATTTTTTCTTGTATAATAACCAAATAATAATCTTTTTATAACATCTCTAGACCCTAGACCAAAAGCAATAGTAAACGATGCTAAAATGGCTCCCAAAATTATAGATAAATTACTTGTAATTAAATCTGTATTAACACCAGCTTGGTTTAAAGCCGTTACAGTAACTACAATTGCAATTAAATAAAAAGCAACATTACCCACCAAATTTCCTCCTGTTAAGTCTAACGATTTAAACATAGAAAATAGGGCTTTCTTTACCAAGTTAGCAACATAAATACCTATTGCAAAAATGATAAGTGCACTAATTAGTTTTGGTAAATATGCTATTAAACCACTTAATTGTTCAGACACCATTCTTAAACCTAATAACTCAGATCCAACAATTATAAAAACGAGGATTAAAACCCACTTAATAGCAGTTATAATTATTTTTGTAGGTTGAATTTTTAATGAAGATTCTCCAAAAATTTCATCAACATTTAATTTCTCTGGTAAGCTATCTATTTTAGTAAATCCTAATGCTTTTTTAATAATATACAGTAGTAATTTTATCAATAACCAACCAATTATTAAAAAACCAATTCCTTTTAATAATTGTGGTAAAAAATCTAAAAAGTTATTCCAAAGTTTTTCTAAAAAACTAAGATCTATGTCAGATTGCAGTGCTAGTAGTAGTTTATTTGTCATTTATTTTAGCTTTTATGATTCGAGTTATTGTTACCGTTGTTCAACAAGTCTCCAATTGTATTCGGATATTTGACTAAAAATAAATCTGCAATATCTAAGGTAAGTTTAATCATACCAATATCACTTAAAACTTTTTCTTTAAGAACTTCAGGCACACTATGGTGGTGTATAATTCTTTTAAAAGGATTGCTCATATTTATAACTCTTCATACGTTCTTACAAGTTTTTGTTTCGCTCTTTTAATTCTCATTTTAACAGCGCTTTCACCAATATTTAAAGATTCTTTAATTTCTTTAATGGTCATATCATCTTGATATTTCATTAAAAGAATCATCTTTTCTACTGGATCAATTAAAGTTAATGCTTTTGCCAATTTTTCTGATTTTAACTCAAATAGAGTTGCATCATCAATTTCTTGCAAACCATCATCTTCTTTTATATTATCTGTAACAACCGTAACTTTTTCTTTCTTCTTAAAATCGTTTCTTTGTACATAATTTACACAGAAATTATACGTAAAAGAATACAACCAAGTAGAAAACTTAGAGTTACCTTTAAAGGTCTTTATTTTTACAAATAACCTGATAAAAACGTCATGTGTTAAATCTTCTGCTTCTTCCTTATTTTTAGAAAAACCATAACACTTATTATAAACAACTTTAGAAAACCTGTCATATAAAACAGCAAACAAATGTGTATTGTTTGTTTCTACTATTTTAAAGACTAGCTCCTCGTCACTTAAATTTTTTACATCTATCGCTTTCAACTCAGTTATTTTTATGACACAAAGAAACTTTATAAGTCACAATTAAAATAAATAAAAAGATGACACGTTCTTTTATATCGATGAACGGTAAGAAACCTTCTTTTAAAAAAAACACCCTAATTAAAAGTAATTCTTATACTCTAAAAATAGTTGTAAAAAATTGTTTAAACACACAGGTAAACAATTCTTAATAATAAATTAATATTTTTCTTACTCATAAATCTTAAGAATACCAACCCATCTAATTACCTTTTAACGAGACCAATAATTATATATTTAAGATTTACAAACCCTAAAAAAAATTAAAATCATAAAAAAAACAATTCTTTTTGTAACATTTTATAATGTTCTTACGTATAATAAATTGTAGCAATACATTAATCCTTTAAAAAGTCATAGAGAATTAGATGAGACAACTTAAAATTACCAAGCAGGTTACTAATAGAGAAACTGCATCATTAGATAAATATTTACAAGAAATAGGTAAGGTAGATTTAATTACCGCTGATGAAGAAGTAGAATTGGCACAACTTATTAAAGCTGGAGACCAAAGAGCTTTAGAAAAATTAACAAAAGCCAATTTAAGATTTGTTGTATCTGTTGCAAAACAATACCAAAATCAAGGATTAACATTACCAGATTTAATAAACGAAGGAAACTTAGGTTTAATTAAAGCTGCAAAACGTTTTGATGAAACTCGTGGTTTTAAATTTATTTCTTATGCCGTTTGGTGGATTCGTCAATCAATCTTACAAGCCTTAGCAGAACAATCTAGAATTGTACGTTTACCGTTAAATAAAATTGGTTCTATCAATAAAATTAACAAAATGTACGCTTTCTTAGAGCAAGAAAATGAGCGCCCACCAAGTGCTGAAGAAATTGCTAAGAAATTAGACATGACTGTTAATGACGTAAAAGAATCTATGAAAAATTCTGGACGTCACGTATCTATGGACGCTCCTTTAATTGAAGGTGAAGATTCTAACTTATACGATGTATTAAACTCAGGAGAATCTCCAAACCCAGATAGAAAATTATTACACGAATCTTTACGTATAGAGATAAACAGAGCTTTAGAAACGCTAACGCCACGTGAAGCAGATGTTGTAAAATTATACTTTGGTTTAGGTGAACACCAACCAATGACTTTAGAAGAAATTGGTGAAACTTTCGATTTAACTCGTGAGCGTGTTCGTCAAATTAAAGAAAAAGCAATTAGAAGATTAAAACACACTTCTAGATCTAAAATTTTAATGACGTACTTAGGTTAATGGTCACAAACCATTTTAAGTATCTTACTCAGGCTGAATTAAAAGCCTAAATATTTTTACAAAAACTCTCAAATTTATTTTTGGGAGTTTTTTTATACACGTCATTACAAGGCACAATCTTGTCTTTTCGACGAAGGAGAAATCACATAAAGCTACTTCATTTTTTTTGAAGCTATTTCCCGCTTTCCGTTATATCTTTTTATTACTTTCTTTCAAAGCTCACTTTTTTATAAACTGTAGCAAGCTCATCATTAGAAACAGATTGCTTCGTACCTCGCAATGACGTCTTTTTATAGAAGCAATAAAAAGGATGCCACTTCAATCGGGGCTAACCTTGTTTGCCTAATTTATTACTTTAAATCAGTCTAGATTTTTGTTGAAGCTTGTGCTGAACTTGATTCAGTATTCATCAATGGAAAAGAAAAAGGGATAAAATAAACATACAGATTTTTTTATTTATCGTAATCATCAATTAAATTTAACACAAAAAAGGATGCCGTTTAATAAGGGCTAAACCTATTTATATGCTTTTCTTTTTACCACAAATTCTATATTTTCTATGTAACTATGTGGTCGAATTTTATAATAAATTATTGTTATATTTTTAAGAGATTGCTTCGTACCTCGCAATGACAATTTAATTACCTTTGCAAAATTAAATAACAACACAACAACAAATAAATGAGTAATTTACTTGCACCTTCAATTTTAGCAGCAGATTTTGCTAACCTACAAAGAGACATAGAAATGGTAAACAATAGTGAAGCAGATTGGTTTCATATTGATATTATGGACGGTGTTTTTGTACCAAACATTTCTTTTGGAATGCCTGTTTTAAAAGCGATTACTAAACACGCTAAAAAAACGATTGATGTACATTTAATGATTGTAAACCCAGACCAATACATACAAACATTTGCAGATTTAGGCGCAGATATTTTAACTGTACATTATGAAGCTTGTACACACTTACACAGAACCGTACAAGCCATAAAAGCAGCAGGAATGAAAGCCGGAGTTGCTTTAAACCCACACACACCAATTGCCGTTTTAGAAGACATTATAGAAGATTTAGACGTTGTGTGTATTATGAGCGTAAACCCAGGTTTTGGCGGACAATCATTTATAGAAAACACCTACAAAAAAGTAAGTCAATTAAAACACTTAATAGATTTTACAGAATCTGAATGCCAAATAGAAATAGACGGAGGAGTTACTTCTTACAATGCAAATGCATTAATAGAAGCCGGAGCAAATGTTTTAGTTGCTGGGAGCTTTGTTTTTGGCTCTGAAAACCCTACACAAACTATTGCGGACTTAAAAAAGACGATTGAATAATTGTTATATACAGTTGTAGACATAGAAACCACAGGAAATGGATATAAAGGTTCTAAAATAACCGAAATATCCATTTTTGTTTTTGATGGAAAAGTAATTGTAGATGAGTTTACTACTTTGGTAAACCCAGAACAAAATATTCCTGCATTTATAACCAATCTTACAGGTATTACAAATGCTATGGTAAGAAACGCACCTAAGTTTTACGAAATTGCAAAAAAAGTAGCCGAAATAACCAAAGACACTATTTTTGTTGCGCATAATGTAAACTTCGATTACAACATTATTCAAGAAGAATTTAAAAACTTAGGATTCAATTTTAAAAGAAAAAAACTCTGTACCGTACGTTTATCAAGAAAAATTATTCCCGGTTTAAGTTCTTATAGCTTAGGAAACATTTGTACCATAGAAAACATTCCTATAAACGGAAGACACCGAGCTAAAGGTGATGCAGAAGCAACTACAGAATTATTTAAAAGACTCTTAGAAAGAGATAATAATTTTACAATTAACTCCTTTTTAAACCCAAAATCTAGACAAGCAACCTTACCCCCCCTTTTAGACAAAAAAGTAGTAGATAATTTACCTGAAACTTTTGGTGTTTACTACTTTAAAAATTTAGATAAAGAAATTATTTATGTTGGTAAAGCTAATAATATTAAGCAGCGTGTAATTAGCCATTTTTACGACAAAAAGAAAAAAGAGCAAACCATGTGCTTAGAAACCGCCGATATTTCTTTTACAAAAACCGGCAGCGAATTGCTAGCTCTTTTACATGAATCGGCAGAAATAAAACATCTATATCCAAAATTTAATAGAGCACAAAGACGATCTAGCGAAGCAATTGGCTTGTTTTCTTACGAAGATCAAAAAGGAATAATACATCTGGCTTATAATCGTTTAAAATTGGCACCAAACCCAATAATGAAATATTATTCTGTTGCAGAAGTAAGAAATCACTTAGAAATTCTTTGTAAAGAGTTTGAATTATGCCCTAAATATTGTCATTTACAAACCAATGTTTCTAGTTGTTTTCATTATCAATTAAAAGAATGTAAAGGTGTTTGTTCTGGTAAAGAAGCTGTACAAGATTATAATGTTCGTGTAAAAGAAGCTATTAGATCTGTAGGAATTGGTGCAGAAAATTTAGTTATCAAAGAAAAAGGAAGAACTAAAGATGAAATTGGTTTTGCGCTAATTTTAGATGGTATTTACCAAGGTTTTGGGTATGTAGATTTTCATCAATCTAAACAATTAGAAAACCCAGAAGATTACCAATTTTTTGTAACACCTAAAAAAGATAATCGAGATATTCAACGGATAATATCTAGTTTCTTAAATAAAAAAGAGGCCTAAAAAAAAGCCTCTTTCTTACTAACCAACCAATATAAAAACCACTATAATTTCGCTACCAAATACTTTACTAAATCCCTTGTAGTAACTATTCCTACTAACTCAGAATCTTCAATTACTGGTAAAGCGTGAAATCCTTTTTTTGTAAGCAATTCTGCGGCATCTTTAATAGATGTGTAAGGCGGAATTGCCGTAATATTTTTATCCATAACCTGGTTTATAGTAAATGTATTATGTACAAAACTATTAACAGACGTTTTATCTTCACTTAAACTAGAATCACTCACTTTCTGTAAATCAGAGTAACTTAACATTCCAATAATTTCTTTACCACGAACTACAGGAATATGTTTTATTTTATTCTCAATAAATAATTTTTCCGCAGTTACTAAATCACCATCAACACTTAAAGTAACTAAATTAGTTGCCATAATTGTTGATATCGGTTCGTCTCTTCTCATAATATGGAGTTTTATAATCGTAGTACAAATTTCTAAATAAAACACACTCTAAAAGATGACTTATGTCAGTTTTACAAAAATTTAACTTATCTTTAAGGAAAAGCAATAGAATACGCGAAATACAAAAATAAAAATAGCTAATGGTTTGGTATATATACCAAACAGAAAAGTCAACTTAATTTATTGATTAACATTAAATAAGTCTCTTTCAAATTAAAATGCATTATTTTTGTACTCGAGAAAACAATTATTAGACCTAGATACTTTTTCTATACAACTCTAAATTTAAAACAATAGCAATTAATAGCTATTTAGTTAAAAATTAACTATTAATAATTTATCATTAAAACTATAGAATTGATATAAAAAGTAAAATATTAAGAAACATAATTGAGATAACTTTTATTAATAACCATGTGACTTCTAATAAATTAAGGTGTCCCAAAACAAGAAGACCCTCATAATTAGTTTGTTCTAAAATAATTATGAATTATAAATTAATAAATTATGAAACCCCTTACCACCTATTTTAAATTAATACTAATTTTTAGTTTTATCTGTCTTTCTACCACAAAAATAATGAGTCAAACGGTAGTTGCAACTACCACAGTAGAATCTAGCACTTACACAATTTCTGGTGGACCAAAACAAATTTCTTTTGTTATTACTGGAGGTAATGGAGGAAATGGAACCAATACTTTTGGAGGTAACGGAGCTACCATTAACGCAACCTACAACCTAAACAACGGAGACGTTATTAGATATCTAGTAGCAGAAGGAGGCTTCGGTGGCTCAGAAGCTGGTGGAGGTGGTAGTACAGGTATTTATATTAACAATACTTTAATTTTAGTTGCTGGTGGTGGTGGTGGTGGTGATAACTCAGTCAATGCTGTTGGGTTTGGCGCTAATAACACTACAAATGGAGACAATGGAACCGCTAATTTAGGTTTTTCAAACAGTAGTATTGGTGGTACTAATGGTAATGGAGGTGCTTCTAATTCAGATTCTGGTGGTGGTGGTGGTATTAACTCTGCTGGTGGTAATGGCTCTTCTGGTCTTGGTGGTGAAGCAGCTAAAGTAGATTTTACTCTAGCTCTAGGAGGTACTGCAATTTCTGGAAACGGAGCTGGTGGACGAGGTCTTACTGGAGGTGGTGGTGCTGGTGATTTTTACGCTGCTGCTGGTGGAGGTTACTCTGGTGGAGGTGCTGCTGGTGGCGCTGGTTCTGCTGGTGGTGGTGGTTCTTTTGTTAACACTACTTTTACAGGCTACGTTACTAGTACAATTGCAGCAGGAGCAAATGGTGCTGCTTCTGGAGCAAACCAAACAAACGGAAATAATGGTAGTGTAACAATTACAGATATAACAGATATAGATAATGATGGTATTACAGATTCTATTGATATAGATGATGATAATGATGGTATTTTAGACACAGAAGAAAACATAGAATGTACCGGTAGTTTAAATTATGAATTTTATAATGCATCTCCTGCTTCTAATACTGTAGACAACATACCTACAACGGGAGTAACTGGCGTGGGTACAGTTTCAGATTTTGACGTAACAGCATTACAGACTATTGTTACTCCTACTGATGCCAATACCTACAGCATAAGATACACTGGTTTTATAAAAATACCAACAACAGACACTTACACTTTTTACTTAAACTCAGATGATGGTTCTAAAATATATATTGATGGAAACGAAGTAGCAGATTACGACGGACCACATGCAGCAAGAGGCCCTATAGCAGGAACTCCTGTTTTACTAAATGCAGGTGCTCATACCATTAAAGTGCTCTTTTTCGAAAATTTCGGCCAACATTCTTTAATTGTTGAATACGCAAGCACTTCTTCACCATCAAGAGTACCCATTCCGTTTAGCAATTTATCTCCAGGTAATTGTGATAGTGACGGAGATAATATACCAAACTCATTAGATTTAGACTCAGACAACGACGGAATTCCAGATAACATTGAAGGGCAAACTACAAGAGATTACCTAGAACCTTCTGGAGATGATGTTGACAACGACGGTTTAGATGATGCTTACGACGATAATTTAAGCGGTAGTGCAAATTCTTTTGGAATAACACCTTTAAATACAGATGCTACTGCAACAACCGGAGCGGATACTGTACCAGATTATTTAGATTTAGATTCTGATGGTGACACTATTTTTGATATTGTAGAATCGGGTTCTGTACTTACAAACACTGCAGGTAGAACAGATGGAATTGTAGGCACAAACGGACTAGAAAACACCTTAGATAATGGAGATAACTACACCGATGTTAATGGTAGTTTTGACAGCACCCAAACCGACAATTTTACTGATATAGATAGTGACGCTTTAACATTTGGAGATGTAGACTATAGAGATCTTACAGAAGACGGAATCGCAATGATTACTCAAGTATATCAATCTGGTTCAGATAAATGGATAGAAATCACCAATATCCATAACACAAATAATATCGCTGCCAACAGCATAAAAGTACAATTATACAATTCAAAATCAGGAGATCAAACAGGAGTTTCTCCTAACTCCACTTATACCGTTAATACTGTTTTAACCCCAGGACAATCTGTTTTACTAGGTAATTTAAATAATGTAATTACAAACATCAACAGTAGTGCCCTTCGTTTAAATGATACAAACATCACAAATTTTGCAGGTGCAGACGATATTATTACATTATCATCTAGTAATGATGCTAATTCATATAAACATAGATATGACATTATAGAAGCATTTACAGACAACACCTCTTATGTTAGAATTGATGAAACAACAGCACCCAATACCACTTACACCACTAATGAATGGGTTGCATTTATAGACGATAACATCGATGCTTATCAAGCTGGATATGGAGGAGATATTTCTAGCACTAAAAGACACCCTCAAGACCCGTTAATTTCTGAAATAGAAGATTCAAATACGCAAGCAAATACTTTGTTAGGTTTACATCAAATTGAAGAAACAACTACAAATGCAAATAACACTTGGGACAATGGGTATCCAGATAGGTCACGTTACGTTGTTATAGATGAAGATTACAATCATACTGGCAGTAGATTTAGTGCTCGTAAATTAGATGTAAATACCTCTAAAGAATTAAGAGTTACAGATAATGTTTTAGTGGTTACAAATGGTATTCTATTAGATGGAAATATTAGATTAACAGGAGCCACTGCTCAACTAATACAAACACACACAAGTACTAGTAAAGTTACAAATTCAGGTACGCCCGGTAAATTGTTTATAGATCAAAATTCAGAAATACCTAGTTTATATCGTTACAACTATATGAGCTCACCTGTTACCAATCCAAATGCAGATAACTATTCTCTTATCACTGTTTTTAAAGATGGCACTACGCCTAACGCCCCAAAAGACATTACTTTTGTTACAGGGTATGATGGTTCTTATGCAGGCGGAGTTCTTAAACTAGCAGATTTCTGGATCTACACCTATGCTACAGCCAGCAACGGAAGATCTAATTGGGAACACAAATACCGAAGAGGCACCATAAAAAGAGGTGATGGTTTTATTTTTAAAGGCCCTGGACAAGAACAAAATTATACTTTTGTTGGCACACCTAATGATGGTAGTTTTACAACAGAAAATGAAATTGACACCGGAGAGTCTTATTTAATTGGTAATCCGTTTCCTTCTGCAATGAATGCTAGAAAATTTATAAACGATAATATAAACGCTACTACCGGAACCCTATATTTCTGGCAACATGTAGGTGAAAATAATGACCAAGGAACCGCTGGTCATAACTTTGCTGGATACATTGGCGGTTATGCTTCTCAAAATAAAATTACAACTACAAATGCCTATGCATCAAACCCTACAGGAGCCGTATTATATACGCTTCAGGCTGAAGATGCAGAGTATACAGGAATTCCAAATAGTTCTGGTCCAACTATAGGAATCTCATTAAACGAAACTGATTATGTTAAATTCGAAAACATTTCTAGTGGTGTAGAAATTCTAAAAATAACCTATGCATCTCTCGCTGATAAAAATTTAAAAATTACAGTTAATAATGAAATCAGAGGTGAGATTACTTTTACAGGTACAAGCAATAATTACATAGAAAAAACAATTAATTTATGTGTACAATCTGGTAGTACTATTACACTAACCTCTACCGATGATGGAAATAGTATTATAATTGACCAAATAGTATTTGAAGACGACGATGGTAATATTTCTTGTTCTGGTGTTGGTAATGATGCATCTAAATATGATGACCCACAACCTTACATTGCAGTTGGCCAAGGTTTCTTTGTTATAGGAGGAGACACTAAAGATAAAATTGTTTTTAACAATAGCCAAAGAGCATACATTACAGAAGAGTCTGGAGAATCAGTGTTTTTTAAGAGCGAAAAGAAAACTCTAAAAAAATCGACTGTTAAAGAGTTACCTATTTTAAAATTAGGAATGAACTATGCCAATACTATTGGTAATAATTTTCATCGTCAAATTGCCATCTCTTTTGATAAAGCAAACTCTTTTGCCTACGAAAACGGTTTTGACTCTCAGATGTATGATGTTAATGCAACAGACTTCTACTGGAAATTTCCTAACGACGACAATAACTATGTAATTGCGGGTGTACAAGAAATATC
This sequence comes from Polaribacter butkevichii, assembly GCF_038024105.1. Lineage (NCBI taxonomy): Bacteria > Pseudomonadati > Bacteroidota > Flavobacteriia > Flavobacteriales > Flavobacteriaceae > Polaribacter > Polaribacter butkevichii. The sequence continues at coordinate 3,195,394 of NZ_CP150661.1, read as the reverse complement.
TGATAATTTAGAAGTACCTTTAGAAGTAGTAGTTAACAAAAACAGTGTTATTACCATTGTTGCTGATGATATAAAAAACATCAGTAGAAACATCTACATTAAAGATAAAATTACCGGAAAAACACAACAAATAAATAATGCTAGTGCTAGTTATCAATTACAAACAGGTACTTATACAAACAGGTTTGTGTTAGCTTTTGTGCCAGCAGACACATCTCTTAATATAGAAGATGAACTACTTGCCCAAAAGACAAGCATTTTTGCTGATAACGATAATCAGACTATTATCATTATTAAAAATAAAGAAGTAAACATTAATAAGGTAACATTATTTGATATACTTGGTAAAGAAATAAGTCTTTGGGATATCAAAGAACAAAAAGAAACCTACCAATTAAACATCAAAAAACAAATACCAACTGGTATTTACATTGTTAAAATGAAAACGGATAAAGGAACTGTTAATAAAAAAATTATGGTTGAATAATGTACATTACAAACCTCCGTTATTATAAACAAATAGGTTCCTAGATAAAAAACTACTTATCCCCAATTAAAAGAAATTTAATTCTTATAATTGGGGATTTCTTTTTTTACCATTAAAACTCAATCAATCCATTCAAAAAAAAAAAAAAAAACGACAACGTAAATCTTAACATAAAATTGTTGTTCCTATCCTTTAAAGAGTTAAATAATTAGAAACTGACACAATCGATTCATTCAATTTTTAGATTCTAAAAAAAGAAGACTAAAATAAATATCAAAAAAATATACTAAAAAACTAATATACAACACCTTATATGTGTTAAAAAATAAAATAATACACCTATTCGAATATCGATTTCTAAAAATAGAAAACTAAATAAAAAAATAGGAAAAATCATTTTTTTTTATTAAATTAGTCAAACAAAAGTTATATTACTCATTTACAGATACCTACATATAGTTGTTTAGTAAATAATAATTACTACTTTTGCATTCTTAAAATTTTCTTACATGATGAAACATCTAAAAGAAACGAAATTATTTGGGGAAATAATTCGTTTCAAATTAGTAGGCCTTGGCTTTTACTTGCTATTTTGTAAAATAGCATCAATATTAAAATTAAAAAAAGTTTCGCGCCTTTTACTACCCATTCTCTTACTTCTAGCATTTCAAAATGCGCTAGGACAACAATCATCTTCTGTAACCTATACTAGTGGAGATATACCAACGTCTCGTTTAAGCGTTACAGATTGTGCTAGTTATAGTTATCTACAGTTATTTATACCTGCAGGAGCAACTGTAACAAGTACAAATGTTTCCTACAACATGACATCTCTAAATGGAAGTACTAAAGCGCAACAGTATTCTTATATCTATCATCAAGAAACAAACACATCAGAACCTTTTTACGCATTAGGACAAGGCATTACAGGAGGTACTCAAAACTACAACAGAACAATAAATATTGCTAACGGAGTGAGCAGTACAGGAGTATTAACCTTTTTAATTGTTCCTCGTAGAAATTCTAACATTGGTGGGTGTGATACTACATATACTAAAGTAGATAACAACACATGGAAAATAACTGTTAATTATATAGAAGCTTTTGATCAGTGTGATGCACCAAACTCTGGAAATGTAGATACAGATGGAGATAACATTTCAGATATATGTGATGAAGATGATGATAACGATGGTATTTCTGATGAAGAAGAACGCAATCAAGTAGATTGTACTACTAAAGTTTCACCTTCATTTGGAGTAATTAATGGACCATTTTCTTACAACGGATCTAATGTTGCGACTCCAACAGTTGGAGATCAATTTATATATAATGATGTTTATACTGGAGTAGATGCTATTGTAACAATTGTTTCATCTACAGATACATCAATAGTAATGTTAGATGTACCAGGAACTACAGCAGGTGTAGATAATAATTTTCAACCACAAATTCAGCATGCTAGTCCCACTAGCTTTACAGAGTTTAAAATAGATTTTGTTGTTGCAGACACTAATATTCCTGCACCCGAAACAACATATATAGTAACAACTATAGATAATGATTTAAATGAATTTGTAACCTATAAAGATGGCTATTCTGATAATTTACAAACAGACACACCAAATAAACTAAATACTTATACTGGTCAACCAGCTAATGTAGGAGGTTTTAGTAAAGGATATATAAGTGATGGTACTCTTGGAGCAGATATAGCAGCAGATAAACCAGAATATCAAATAACAAGTATCTATGCACTTAGTTCATCTGTAAGCATCAGATTTGGAGACGCTAGATCTAACACCTCTTACCATTCAGTATCGATGAGCCCATGTTTACCTACTATTAATTGGTCTACAACTCCTCTATTCTACGAAAACATAGATACAGATAGAGACGGCATCCCTAATCACCTAGATTCAGACTCAGATAACGATGGTTGTTCTGATACAGACGAAGCCTATTATGTTGCAGGAGCTAACCCAGATGCAGACGCAGACAACAACGGGTATTATGGCTCAGGCACACCGGCTGTAAACCCTACAACAGGTAGAGTTACTGCAGCTTCTTACAGTACACCAAATGCATATTATTTAAATAATGTAGTTAATACTTGTGATGATAATGATAATGATGGTGTACCAGACGGAGCAGATGAAGATGATGATAATGATGGTATTTTAGATACTGATGAATGTATGGGTATCGTGTATTCTGTTCCTGTTGTTACACAAAATTTTGAGGCAGCTGGTTTTGTTACAGATGCTGGTGTTGATGACGCTGCTTGTGCAATTACGGGTTGTAATGTGCCTAAAGGTGGGGGTATTACTCTTTTAGATCCTTCAACAATAACATGTTGGCAACCAACAACCGGTGTTGTAGAGGCTACTAAAGGCTTGCATCCGGTACCATCGGGTAAAGCTGCTGTTTTTAATGCATTTGCAGCAAATACAAATACTAATGTTTGTAGAGAACTTGGTATAGATTATAATGGAAATGGTAGGTTTGGAGAAATTATTAGTATTGATAACGTAACTGTAGTGGCAGGTGTAGCGTATTCTGTAGCAGTTTATGCAGCAGAAGTTACAAATACAAACCCTTATGTAAGTTCTTATTCATTTGAATTTTATAATGCTGGTACAAGTACACCTGCAGGAATCCCTAATTTTAGTTTAAATAATATTACACAGGGCAATCAAAATTGGCAGTTAAACGAAACAGATTTTGTTGCATCAGTAACAAAAAATATAGATATTGTTTTAGTGCAAACTAGTCCTGAAGAATTAGGGGCAGATATTGCTTTAGATGCATTTAGTATTTTAAGAGGTACATGTTCTGGAGATACAGATAAAGATGGTGTTTTAAACATTTATGATTTAGATTCAGATAACGATGGTATTCCAGATGTTATAGAAGCAGGAGGTACAGATGCAAACAATGATGGAAGAGCAGATGATGATGATAATAATGCAGACAATACAGGTTCAAATGGTATTCCAACTTCAGCTAGTACAGGTCTTACACCAACAAGTACAGATGGAGATAGTATTCCAGATTACTTAGACTTAGATGCAGACAATGATGGTATTCCAGATGTAACAGAAGCAGGAGGAATAGACCTTAATAATGATGGAAGAGCAGATGACGATGATAACAATGCAGATAACACAGGTTCAAATGGTATTCCCACCTCAGCAGGTACAGGTCTTACACCAACAAGTACAGATGGAGATAGTGTTCCAGATTACTTAGATTTAGATGCAGATAATGATGGAATTCCTGATAATATAGAAGGACAAACTACAACAGGTTATGTAGCACCTTCAGGAGCAGACACCGATAATGATGGTTTTGATGATGCTTATGATCCAGATTGTACTGGCGCAAATTGTTCTGGTGTAAGCGGAGCAATTATCAACCCTATAAACTCAGACAATACCGATACTGCAGATTATATAGATTTAGATTCTGATAACGATGGTATTTTTGATGTTATTGAATCAGGAAGTGGATTGGCAAATGATGGTAATGGCGTTGTAACTGGTGCTGTAGGTACTAACGGATTAGTAGATGCAATAGAAACAGGCGATTCAGACCAAGGATATACGGATGTAAATGGAGAGTATGACAATACTCAAGCAGATAATTTTACAGATACAGATAAGGATGTAAATACCGGTGGAGATGTAGATTATAGAGATGCTCAAGAGAATGACAATGATAAAGATGGTGTGCCAGATAGCGTAGATTTAGATGATGACAATGATGGTATCTTAGATACTGATGAAGGCTTTAGTTGTCCTTCTACTTCTTACATAGATTTAGGACAAGCTTTTACAAACACTTCAACAAATACAAATGGAGGAAATGCTTCTGGTAATGTTGCAAACATTTATTCTTTTGGAGGTACAAGTGCTACTTTTAGTTATGAATTAATAAATGCTGCTCAATGGGTAGCGGGTGTGTCAAGTAAAGGGCCTACGGTTGGTGTAGATGGTAACTATATAAATACGCAACCCAATTTTACTAATTTCCCTTCAGGTTCTTTTTATCCTGCAAATGCAGCAACTATTAGTGCTGCAGTGTATAAAATAACTTTTACACAACCAGTATTTAATGTAGAATTTAAATGGGGGGGTTCTGATCATTCTGACAGAACTGATTTTTTAGCCAATTTAAACGGTTCAAATACTCCTTTAACAATTAGCAATAGTACACTAGCTTCGGGAAGCTATAAAATTACAGGACAATCTCTTGTAAGTAATGCTATCGGAGCAAATGCTCCATCTAATGGGGTTTTAATATCTTCTCAAGGGCCTTTAAATGAAATTATTATTGTAGTAGGTAAAGAAAATGGAGACAATAGTAATGCTACAACACAATTATTTGAACTTAAATATTGTGCGGCTTTAGATACGGATAATGATGGTATTCCAAATCATTTAGATTTAGACTCAGATAACGATGGTATTCCAGATGTAACAGAAGCAGGAGGAACAGATTCAAACAATGATGGAAGAGCAGATGATGATGATAACAATGTAAATAATACAGGTTCAAATGGTATACCTACATCAGCAAATACAGGTCTTATGCCAACAAGTTCAGATGGTGATGGTATTCTAGATTACTTAGACTTAGATGCAGATAATGATGGAATTCCAGATAATATAGAAGCACAAACTACTTTAGGCTATGTGGCTCCAACAGGGGTAGATACCGATAAGGATGGTTTAGATGATGCGTATGACCCAGATTGTACCGGCGCAAATTGTTCTGGTGTTACCGGAACTCTTATTGTACCCGTAAATACAGACGGTGCTGATACTGCAGATTATTTAGATTTAGATGCAGATAATGATGGCATTTTTGATATTATTGAATCTGGAAGTGGATTAGCCAATGATGGAAGTGGTGTTGTAACAGGTGCTGTAGGCACTAACGGATTAGTAGATGCTATAGAAACCAGCGACACAGACCTAGGTTATACTGATGTAAATGGAGAGTATGACAATACACAAGCGGATAACTTTACAGACACCGATGGTGATGTAAGTACTGGTGGAGATGTAGATTATAGAGATGTACAGGATAATGATAAAGACGGTATTCCAGATAGCGTAGATTTAGATGATGATAATGATGGTATTCCTGATACTGCAGAAAATGGAGTGAATTTTGCAGATGGCGATGCAGATGGAGACGGCATACCAAACTATAAAGATACTGCAGATACTGCAGGTGGTACTGGAGATGGTAGTACAACGGACTATACAGATTCTAATAACGATGGTATTCCGGATGTATATGATGCAGATGGCGATGGTATTCCTAATCATTTAGATTTGGATACAGACAACGATGGCATTCCAGATATTGTAGAAGCAGGTGGTGTAGATACCAATGGAGATGGTGTAATAGATTACCCAACTCCTGGAGACCCTACAACAATGGTAGATCTTGATGGTGACGGTTTAGCAAACACTTATGACGATACAGACACCGCAGGAAGTTCTACTGGTTGGTCTGCAGGAACTCCTATTTCTAATCCAGATTCAGATGGAGATGGTATTTCAGATGCACAAGACTTAGACTCAGACAACGATGGTATTCCAGATGTGGTAGAAGCAGGCGGAACAGATGCTAATGGAGATGGTAGAGCTGATAATTTTGTAGATATAGACAATGATGGTTTTAATGATCTTGTAGATGGTGATATAAACGGAACTACAGTCCCAACAAAAGCACTAATTATTACAGGTACAGATGGTAATAGCGATGGTATTCCAGACAATTACCCGAATGGAGATACAGACGGAGATGGTCTTTTAGATAGTACAGACTTAGATGCAGACAACGATGGTATTCCAGATCTTGTGGAAGCAGGTGGTATTGACACCAATGGTGACGGACGTGTAGACACAAACACAGATGCAGACAAAGATGGTTTGGCAGATATTTATGATGAAAACGCAACAGACGGTCCAGGTCCTGACGGTACAAATGGTACAGCCTTGGTAGAAACTGATGCCGCTGGTAATAAGCTAGATGGCGCTGGTAATTCTATTGATAGTGATTCTGATGGAATTGCAGATCATTTAGACTTAGATGCAGACAACGATGGTATTCCAGATCTTGTGGAAGCAGGTGGAATTGATACTAATGGTGACGGACGTGTAGACACAAATACGGATGCAGACAAAGATGGTTTGGCAGATATTTATGATGAAAACGCAACAGACGGTCCAGGTCCTGATGGTACAAATGGTACAGCCTTGGTAGAAACTGATGCCGCTGGTAATATGCTAGATGGCGCTGGTAATTCTATTGACACCGATGGTGACGGAATTGCAGATCATTTAGACTTAGATGCAGACAACGATGGTATTCCAGACTTAATTGAAGCAGGTGGTGTAGATAACAACGGAGACGGACGTGTAGATGCAAATACAGATGCAGACGAAGATGGTTTTGCAGATGTGTTTGATACAGACACAACAGATGGTCCTGGACCAGATGGTACTACAAATGGTAATGCACTTGTAAAAACAGACGGTACTGGTCAAATGATTGGTGGTAATAGTAATACTGTTGATACCGATGGAGACGGAATTCCGAATCATTTAGACCTAGATTCTGACAACGATGGTATTGTAGATCTTATTGAAGCAGGCGGAACAGACACCAACAAAGATGGTAAAGTAGATACCATTACTGATGCAGACAACGATGGTTTTGCAGATGCTGTAGATGGTTCTATAGGAACGCCTTTAATCACAACGGATGCCGATACGAATAGTGATGGGATCGCAGACTCATACACAAAAGGTAACGCAGACACTGATAATTTCCCTAACTTTTTAGACATTGATGCAGATAACGATGGAATCCCTGATAATATTGAGGGACAAACTACTAGTGGTTACATAACTCCAAGTGGCGTTGGTACTGCTATGGCAGACACAAATAATAATGGTGTAGATGATAATTATGAAACAAGTGGAATTGGTTTTGTCCCAGAAAACACAGACGGTACCGATTTACCAGATTATTTAGACGCAGATTCAGACAACGACGGTGTTTTAGATATTGCTGAAAATGGAGACCCACAAAATGTTGCATCTGGGAATGATGCAGACAAAGATGGTTTAGACGATGCCTTTGATGATAATGATGATTCTAGCACTAATGGATCAACAGTAAACGATGGTTTAGGAAATGGTGATAAAGTAACAAATACTGGTATTTTAGATACCTCTTTAGAAGATGCTTTTGGCGATGAAGATAATGACTTCCCCGGCACCGGAGATCTTGACTATAGAGATGTACCTTCTCCAGCAAACGCAATGATTACCCAAGTATATCAATTTGGTGCTGATACTGATGTGGTTAAGGAAAGATGGATTGAAATCACCAATATAGGTATAACAGATATCCCTGCAAATACCATTAAAGTACAATTGTACAAAGATAAATCAGGAGATCAAACAGGTATTGCTCCAGATGTTTCTTATACAGTTGGTACCATACTAGAAGCTGGTAATTCTGTTTTATTTAAAAATTCTAGTAATTCAATAATTTTAAATTCAGAAATAGCAGCTGATGCAACAACTGTAATAAATGATGCATTAACAGATATTAATGGAGGTGATGATATTATTACACTTTCAACAGCAGAAGGAAGTTTTTCATGGGAAAATAGATATGACATCGTTTCTAGCGTAGCTAACAATACTTCAGTTGTAAGAATTGATGAGACGTTAACACCTAACAAAAATTATGACGCAATTGAATGGGTTGTATTTATTGATGATGCAATAGCTCCTTATCAATCTGGATATGGAGGAGATGATACAGCTACTAAAAGACACCCTCAAGATCCATTAATCTCTGAAATAAAAAATTCTGATAAACAAGCTAATACACTATTAGGTTTACATCGAATTAATAAAACAATTAGAGAAAATGATGATTGGAATAATGGTTTTCCAGACAGGTCTCGTTATGTTGTTATAGACCAATACTACAATCATACAGGCAGCAGACTAAGCGCTAGAAAATTAGAAGTTAACTCAGGTAAAGAATTAAGAGTAACAGATAATTTATTAGTGGTTACAAATAGCATTGTCTTAGATGGAAACATTCGATTATCAGGTGCAACTACTCAATTAGTTCAAACACACGCTAACTCTAGTACGGTTACCGGAACCGGTCAACTATTTATAGACCAAGAATCTAGAGTACCTAATCTATATCGTTACAACTATATGAGCTCTCCAGTTACAAACACTCCTACTGCTACAGCTCCTATTACTTACAAAGATTACTTCACTCTAAAAGAAGTACTTAAAGATGGTACTACACCTAACGATCCAAAAGATATTACTTTTGTTACAGGGTATGATGGTTCTTATGCAAGCGGGATTCTTAAACTAGCAGATTACTGGGTGTACACTTATGCTCCTGGAAGTAACGGAAGATCTAATTGGGTGCACAAATACAGAAGTGGTGCAATTAAAAAAGGTGATGGTTTTATTTTTAAAGGTCCTGGTAAAATACAAAACTATACTTTTGTTGGTACACCTAATGATGGTAGTTTTACTTCAGAAAATGAAATTGACACCGGAGAATCTTATTTAATTGGTAACCCATTCCCTTCTGCAATAAATGCTAGAAAATTTATAGACGATAATATAGACGCCACTACCGGAACCCTATATTTCTGGCAACACGTAGGCGAAAATAATGGACAAGGAACTGCTGGTCATAACTTTGCTGGGTATATTGGTGGTTATGCTTCTCAAAATAAAATTACATCAACAAATGCGTATGCTTCAAATCCTACAGGAGCTGTGCAATATACACTTCAGGCTGAAGATGCAGAATATACAGGAGAGCCTACTCCACTTGAACCAAATTCAGGAGTCTCATTAAACCAAACTGATTATATTAAATTTTCTAATATTTCTAGCGGTGTAGATGTCTTAAAAATAACCTATGCATCTCTCGCTGATAAAAATTTAAAAATTACAGTTAATAATGAAAGCAGAGGTGAGATTACTTTTACAGGTACAAGCAATAATTACATAGAAAAAACAATTAATTTATGTGTACAATCTGGTAGCACTATTATTCTAACTTCTACCGATGATGGAAATAGTATTAAAATAGACCAAGTAGTATTTGAAGATGAAGATGGTTACATTGCTTGTTCTGGTGTTGGTAATGATGCATCTAAATATGATGACCCACAACCTTACATTGCAGTTGGCCAAGGTTTCTTTGTTATAGGAGGAGACACTAAAGATAAAATTGTTTTTAACAATAGCCAAAGAGCATATGTTACAGAAGAATCTGGTGAGTCTGTTCTTTTTAAAAGTGAAAAGAAAACTCTAAAAAAATCGACTGTTAACGAGTTACCTATTTTAAAATTAGGAATGAACTATGCCAATACTATTGGTAATAATTTTCATCGTCAAATTGCCATCTCTTTTGATAAAGCAAACTCTTTTGCCTACGAAAACGGTTTTGACTCTCAGATGTATGATGTTAATGCAACAGACTTCTACTGGAAATTTCCTAACGACGACAATAACTATGTAATTGCGGGTGTACAAGAAATATCTGATAATTTAGAAGTACCTTTAGAAGTAGTAGTTAACAAAAACAGTGTTATTACCATTGTTGCTGATGATATAAAAAACATCAGTAGAAACATCTACATTAAAGATAAAATTACCGGAAAAACACAACAAATAAATAATGCTAGTGCTAGTTATCAATTACAAACAGGTACTTATACAGACAGGTTTGTGTTAGCTTTTGTGCCAGCAGACACATCTCTTAATATAGAAGATGAACTACTTGCCCAAAAGACAAGCATTTTTGCTGATAACGATAATCAGGCTATTATCATTATTAAAAATAAAGAAGTAAACATTAATAAGGTAACATTATTTGATATACTTGGTAAAGAAATAAGTCTTTGGGATATCAAAGAACAAAAAGAAACCTACCAATTAAACATCAAAAAACAAATACCAACTGGTATTTACATTGTTAAAATGAAAACGGATAAAGGAACTGTTAATAAAAAAATTATGGTTGAGTATTAATTAGTAAATACTTTCGTTTTTCAAATTGAGGAAACACTCAATTAAAGTCATTTAAAAACCCCAATTAAGAGAATATTATTTCTTTTAATTGGGGTTTTATTTTTTATGATAAATTTATAAAACATAACGTTATTGTTTTCATCTAGCTTACTTTATCTAGATTATAAATAAAAATAGTAATAAACCTTTTGCTCTAATACTTAATTATAATATCAAATTAATATTCTTAGAAACCTCAAAATAGATAAATAACTTAAAGAAATTAACTCATTTTATTTTACCCCCCTGTAAAAACCTGACTATAAGAAAACTAGTTGCTTATCAGAAAAAAGAATAAAAGCTAATCTTAAAAAGAATGAAAAATATAATTAAAAAAGGTGACTTTAATTATTTAGAAGTGTCTAAAAACTGGTGCTAAGTAAATAATAAGAAGTACTTTTGTGCCTTTAAAAATTTTTTTTATGTTTAAATATCTAAAAAAAACGAAAATATTTGGGGGAATATTTCGTTTTAATGTATTTAACCCTGCCAATTGTGCCTTGCTAAATTTTAAAACAGCATCGACAATAAAACTAAATAAGGCTCATTACCTTATAATATCAACACTTTTTTTATTAGCATTTCAGAATGTATCTGGACAAAATCATCCGATTTTTCCGAATACTCAAATATTAAAACAAGGCTTAGACAAACAACCGGGAGCCATTTATTTAATTGAGGATGTACAAATTGCTGCTAACGGAAGTGACATCAATGTAGATGCTCTTTTAAAGATTATATCATTTACAGGTACACCAGTTATCTCTAATATTGATCAAACTCAATTTGTAGAAGATAGATTTGAACCAATTATTACATATGATACTCCTGGTGAAGCTGTACATTGGCAAATAGAGTTTATTATAGCAGGATCTGCAGACTCTAATTTAAATGATGCAATAACTTTTCCTTTAGAATCTTATACTTTAGAAGTTATAGATTTAGATGCAGGAGAATGGGTAGAAGTATCACCTAATAGTTACGAACTAGCAGCCACTACAATTATTACGGCAAGTCCAGGAACAATAAACTCAACTCGTTTTAATAGTGAAACGAATACAACAGATGAAAGTGTATCAATAGCAAATACAAGATCTATTGTAAAACTAAATTTCGAGAATGTTGGTATTCTAGACTTTGCTTTAGGTAGAAATAACAACGTTCCTAGTACTCTTAGAAATATTTCTGTTGGCTTTTTAGGAGAAGTTGTTTTTAGCAACCCAACTGTTGTAGTAGTTAATAGTCCACCAGTAGTGGTAAATAGTTTAAACAATACCATTATTGCTAATAATACATTCTCTAAGAATGTACTTACTGGCTCTAGCGACCCTGACGGTGATTTAGATAAAAATACAGTAACATTAACAGATCCTAACAACCCTAGCAACCAAGGTAGCAATGGAAACCCATTAGTAATACCTGGTGTAGGAGAATATAAAGTTAATAATGTTGGTATAGTAACCTTTACACCAATAACAGATTATATAGGAGACGCTAGCGTTTTATTTAGAGTAAAAGACGCCTATGGCGCTAGTTCTAATAACGGTACCTTAGAACTTACTGTATTATTAGATAGCGATAAAGATGGTGTACCAGACATTACCGATTTAGATGATGACAACGATGGTATTTTAGATACTGATGAAGGCTATTCTAGAACTCCTGGTAAACCTGCTTGCGACGGTGAAACTATTTTAAATTTTAATAATACTTATATAGAAGAATCAGGAGATGGAAATAGTGCTACTTTTTTACAAGGAGAAGTCTTTAGGTTTCCAAATGTAGCAGATGGTATAGATGCTTTGGTTACTATTGTAGGTTTTAAAAACATAACTACTTTACCTAAGTTAGATGACAATAGTGCAGGAAACAACAATGCTTTTCAACCACAATCTTCATTTAGCATAGCAAACATTGGAGACCAAGCATGGACAGAATATAAGTTCGACTTTGTTATAACAAATACAACTACTCCTACTATTGTAAATAAATTTTTTGTAAATTTTAACGATGTAGATGGTAATGGCAATTACGGAGAACAAAACTGGTCTCAAATACCTGTAGATTATGTTGTAAATAATCCTACAGAATTAACAATAACCCAACCAACTTCATGGATTGTTGGTACAGCTGGTTATAATGAATATCCTTCTGTTACAAATAATTTCCCACAAGTAAACTACTCTACAGAACACGGTGCTTCATCTTCTTATATTATTAGATTAGGAGCTGTAGCCAGAAAAAATGGAGTGATTGCAACGGGCAGACAACATCAAGTAGAATTTAAATGTATTAGTAATTTTATAAATCCAGATAGTATTACTATTTTAGATTCAGACGGAGATGGTATTCCAAACCATTTAGATTTAGACTCAGACAACGATGGTATTACTGACGTTGTAGAATCTGGCGGTAAGGATAATAACAAAGACGGAATTGCTGACGGAAATGTAGGTAATACAACAACAACCTTAGGTATTCCTAGTTCTGCAAATACAGGAAATACACCTGCAAACACAGATGGAGATCGTTTTCCTGATTTTATAGATATTGATGCAGATAATGATGGTATTCCAGATAATATCGAAGCACAAACAACAACCAACTACATTGCACCAAGTGGTATTGGATCTAACATGGATGACACCAATCATAACGGTATTGATGATGTTTACGAAAACAACAATACAGGTTTAACCCCTGTTGATACAGATAATGATGATTCTCCAGATTATTTAGACTCAGATGCAGATAATGATGGTATTGCCGATATTATTGAAAACGGAGATGCCGATAATGAAATTGTAGACATTAATGCAGACAAAGACAACGATGGTTTAAATGATGTTTTTGATGATAATGATGATTCTGGTACAACAGGTGCTACTGTAAACGATGGTTCTAGTAGTCAACAAAAAGTTACAAACTCAAGTGAAATAGATACTGCCTTTGGCGATGAAGACAATAACTTTCCAGGTACTGGAGATGTAGATTATAGAGATCTTAAAGATAATGATAAAGACGGTATTGCAGATTACTACGATTTAGATGATGATAATGATGGTATTTTAGATACTGATGAAGGTTGTGGTAACTTAATTATAAATGGAGATTTTGAAGGTCAAGATTTTGCAAGTACAACAGAATTTCCAAACAGTGATACAAATCCTTCTGGTACGTTTATAGGAACCAATTTTAATACAAATACATTAAAAGGATGGAATTATACTCAAAACCTAGACGGATGGGTTGGTGGTGAATCTCCAACTTGGTCTACTAGTACTTTTGCAGATGCTTATAGCGGAAAACAATACTTAGATGTTCTTGGTAACAACGATAAAACTGGAGGCGTAAGTAATATACTTTCACAAACCATTGCTACTATACCAGGTACAACGTATACTCTTAGTTTTTATTGGGGAGAGGATATTGGACATATAACAGGAGAAACAGTTACTTTAAATTTAAATGTTAAAGATAATACCAACCCAAATATTGTTAATAAAACCTTAACAGCAACCGCAGAAGGAAATGTAAACGGAATTATTGGTGCTAAAAAATGGTACCGATTTAGCACTGTTTTTGTTGCTAGTGATACACAAACAACAATATCTTTTAAAGCAACCCCTCCTACTGACGGATCTTTAGGTGCAGGTGCTGCATTAGACCTTGTAAGTGTTTTTGCTAATAATTGTGCAGATACAGATGGCGATGGTATTCCTAATGCTTTCGATTTAGATTCAGATAATGATGGTATTCCAGATTTAGTAGAAGCTGGTGGAGTTGATACTGATGGTAATGGTAAAGTAGATGCTATTAAAGCTGATGGTACTTTAGTAAAGGATACAAATGGTAATGGTTTAGACGATCGTTACGACGTAGACAATGGAGGAACAGCTATTGAAAATCCAGATACAGATGGAGATGGTATACCAAATACGCAAGATCTAGATGCAGATAATGATGGTATTCCAGATGTTATAGAAGCAGGTGGTACAGATGCAAACGGAAACGGTATTGCAGATAATTTTGTAGACACTGATAATGACGGTTTTAACGATGTAGTAGATGGTGATGTTGGGCAAGATGGCACTTCAGAAAACACTGCCAACGCTTTAGTTGTAACAGGTAGCGATACAGATAATGATGGTAAACCAAACTCATATCCTAACGGAGACACAGATAAAGATGGGCTACCTAATTATGTAGATTTAGATGCAGATAACGATGGTATTCCAGATGTTATAGAAGCAGGTGGTGTAGACAGCAATGGAGATGGTAAAGCAGATGGCTTTATAGATGCTGATAATGATGGTTTTAATGATGTTGTAGATGGAGACCCAACAAATTCTTTAGCTATCGCAGATGATTCTTTAGTTGCAAACACAAATCCGTTACTAGTAACAGGAATAGACAATGACAATAATGGTACTCCAGACACAATACCAACAGGTGATACGGATGGAGACGGAATAAGAGATTTCTTAGATTTAGATGCAGATAACGATGGTATTCCAGATGTTATAGAAGCAGGTGGTACAGATGCAAATGGAGATGGTTTTGCAGATAACTTTGTAGACGCTGATAAGGATGGTTTTAATGATGTTGTAGATGGAGACCCAACAAACTCTTTAGCTATTGCAGACGATTCTTTAGTTGCAAACACAAATCCGTTACTAGTTACTGCTACAGATAAAGACCCAGCAAACTCTTCAGACGTTGCAGATGGTAAACCTTATACAATTACAACTGGTGATACGGATGGAGACGGAATAAGAGATTATTTAGACTTAGATTCAGACAACGATGGTATTACAGATGTTCTAGAAGCAGGTGGTACAGACAGTGATAAAGATGGTAAACAAGACACTACAACCGATGCTGACAAGGATGGTTTTGATGATGCTGTAGATGGAGATACCAACAATGATGGTACTTCTAATAATATTGCAAATGTTTTAGTACTTACAGGTACAGATTCAGACACTACAGACACCACTTTAGATGGTAAACCAAATTCTTATGTAAAAGGTGATGCAGATACTGATGGAAAACCTAACTTTTTAGACATCGATGCAGATAATGATGGTATTCCAGATAATATAGAAGCACAAACTACAAGTGGTTATATTGCTCCTACAGGAACTACAATTGCAGATACCAACAACAATGGTGTAGATGATGTTTACGAAAATTTATCAACAGGAGAAATAACAATAATTCCAGCAAATACTGATATTTCTAATGATGCAATACCAGATTATTTAGATACAGATTCAGACAATGATGGTATTTTAGATATTGCAGAAAACGGACATACAGCAAATGTTGTATCAGGAACTGATTCTGACAACGATGGTTTAGACGATGCTTTTGATGATAATAACGATGCAACAATAGCAGGAGCTACTGTAAATGATGGTCTAAACTCTAATAATAAAGTAACAGACCTTACCTCTTTAGAAAATTCTTTTGGTGATGAAGACAACGACTTTAATCCTGGTACAGGTGATCTTGATTATAGAGACATTAAAGATAACGACCAAGATGGTATTGCAGATAACATCGATTTAGATGATGATAATGATGGTATTCCTGATACTATAGAAAATGGTGGTAACAATGCAGAGGGTGATGAAGATGGTGATGGTATCCCTAATTATTTAGACACTACAGACAATAATGGTACTGGAGACGGTAGCACAACAGACTACACAGACAGTGACAATAATGGTATTCCAGATGTATATGATACAGATGGTGATGGCATTCCTAATCATTTCGATTTAGACTCAGACAATGATGGTATTCCAGATTTAGTAGAAGCTGGTGGTGTAGATACTGATGGTAATGGTAAAATAGATGCTATTAAAGCTGATGGAACCTTGGTAAATGATGTAGATAACGATGGTTTAGATGATCGTTATGATACTGATGTTACAGGTGGTCCTAATGGTAATGCTATTGCAAACCCAGATTCAGATGGAGATGGTATACCAAATACGCAAGATCTAGATGCAGATAATGATGGTATTCCTGATGTTGTAGAAGCTGGTGGTACAGATGCAAACGGTGATGGTTTAGCAGATGGTTTTGTAGATACAGACAACGATGGTCTTAACGACCTTGTAGATGGTGATGTAGCAGGTACTTCTAATGACCAAGACAACGCTTTAATACTAACAGGTGCTGATACTAATAATGATGGTAAACCAGATTCTTACGTAAATGGTGATACAGATAATGATGGTATTCCTAATTTTGTAGATTTAGATTCTGATAATGATGGTATTGCAGATATCGTAGAAGCTGGCGGAGTAGATACAAATGGAGATGGAGTTGTAGATTATCCTATTTCAGGAGACCCAACCTCTATGGTCGATTTAGATAATGACGGATTGGATGACAACTACGATACAACAGGAAGTACACCTAGTTTTACTGCAGGAACACCAATTGCAAACCCAGATACTGACGGAGACGGAATTAAAGATGTACTAGATTTAGACTCAGACAACGATGGTATTCCAGATGTTATAGAAGCAGGTGGTACAGATACAAACGGTGATGGTTTAGCAGATGGTTTTGTAGATGCTGACAACGATGGTTTTAATGATCTTGTAGATGGAGATGTAACAGGTACTTCTAACAACCAAAACAATGCTTTAGTACTTACAGGAACGGATACAAATAATGATGGGCAACCAAATTCTTACACTACTGGTGATACAGATGGAGATGGTATTCCTAATCATTTAGATTTAGATTCAGACAACGATGGTATTACAGATATTATTGAAGCAGGTGGTACAGACACCAATAAAGATGGTAAAGTAGATGCTATTGCTACAAATGGTACATTAACAACAGACATCAATAATGATGGGTTTGATGATAATGTGCAGAACGCACCTTTAGTTACTACAGGATCAGATACTGATAATGATGGTAAGCCTAACTCTTACACAGATGGTGATGCAGATAGCGATGGTATACCTAACTTTTTAGACATCGATGCAGATAATGATGGTATTCCAGATAATATAGAAGCACAAACTACAAGTGGTTATATTGCTCCAAGTGGGGTTGCTACAGGTATTACAGATGCAAACAACAATGGTGTAGATGATGTTTACGAAGTAAGCGGAATTGGTTTTGTTCCTGAAAACACAGACAACACAGATTTACCAGATTATTTAGATACAGATTCAGACAATGATGGTATTTTAGATATTGCAGAAAACGGACATACAGCAAATGTTGTATCAGGAACTGATTCTGACAACGATGGTTTAGACGATGCTTTTGATGATAATAACGATGCAACAATAGCAGGAGCTACTGTAAATGATGGTCTAAACTCTAATAATAAAGTAACAGACCTTACCTCTTTAGAAAATTCTTTTGGTGATGAAGATAATGACTTCGACCCAGCAAGTCCAAGTACTGGTAATCTAGATTATAGAGACATTCAAGATAACGACAATGACGGTATTGCAGATAACATCGATTTAGATAATGATAATGATGGTATTCCTGATACTATAGAAAATGGTGGTAACAATGCAGAGGGTGATGAAGATGGTGATGGTATCCCTAATTATTTAGATACTACAGACAATAATGGTACTGGAGACGGTAGCACAACAGACTACACAGACAGTGATAATAATGGTATTCCTGATGTATATGATACAGATGGTGATGGCATTCCTAATCATTTCGATTTAGACTCAGACAACGATGGTATTCCAGATATCGTAGAAGCTGGTGGTGTAGATACAAATGGTGATGGTAAAGTAGATGATATAAATGCTGATGGTACTTTGGTAAATGATGTAGATAACGATGGTTTAGATGATCGTTATGATACTGATGTTACAGGGGGTACTAATGGTAATGCAATTGCAAACCCAGATTCAGATGGTGATGGTATACCAAATGCTCAAGATTTAGATGCAGATAATGATGGTATTCCAGATGTTGTAGAAGCAGGTGGTACAGATGCTAACGGTGATGGTTTAGCAGATGGTTTTGTAGATGCTGACAACGATGGTCTTAACGACCTTGTAGATGGTGATGTAGCAGGTACTTCTAATGACCAAGACAACGCTTTAATACTAACAGGTGCTGATACTAATAATGATGGTAAACCAGATTCTTACGTAAATGGTGATACAGATAATGATGGTATTCCTAATTTTGTAGATTTAGATTCTGATAATGATGGTATTGCAGATATCGTAGAAGCTGGCGGAGTAGATACAAATGGAGATGGTGTTGTAGATTATCCTATTTCAGGAGACCCAACCTCTATGGTCGATTTAGATAATGACGGATTGGATGACAACTACGACACTACAGACACATCAGGAAGTACACCTAGTTTTACTGCAGGAACACCAATTGCAAACCCAGATACTGACGGAGACGGAATTAAAGATGTACTAGATTTAGACTCAGACAACGATGGTATTCCAGATGTTATAGAAGCAGGTGGTACAGATACAAACGGTGATGGTTTAGCTGATGGTTTTGTAGATACAGACAACGATGGTTTTAATGATCTTGTAGATGGTGATGTAACAGGTACTTCTAACAACCAAAACAATGCTTTAGTACTTACAGGAACGGATACAAATAATGATGGGCAACCAAATTCTTACACTACTGGTGATACAGATGGAGATGGTATTCCTAATCATTTAGATTTAGATTCAGACAACGATGGTATTACAGATATTATTGAAGCAGGTGGTACAGACACCAATAAAGATGGTAAAGTAGATGCTATTGCTACAAATGGTACATTAACAAATGACACCAATAATGATGGGTTTGATGATAATGTGCAGAACGCACCTTTAGTTACAACAGGACCCGATACTGATAATGATGGTAAGCCTAACTCTTACACAGATGGTGATGCAGATAGCGATGGTATACCTAACTTTTTAGACATCGATGCAGATAATGATGGTATTCCAGATAATATAGAAGCACAAACTACAAGTGGTTATATTGCTCCAAGTGGGGTTGCTACAGGTATTACAGATGCAAACAACAATGGTGTAGATGATGTTTACGAAGTAAGCGGAATTGGTTTTGTTCCTGAAAACACAGACAACACAGATTTACCAGATTATTTAGATACAGATTCAGACAATGATGGTATTTTAGATATTGCAGAAAACGGACATACAGCAAATGTTGTATCAGGAACTGATTCTGACAACGATGGTTTAGACGATGCTTTTGATGATAATAACGATGCAACAATAGCAGGAGCTACTGTAAATGATGGTCTAAACTCTAATAATAAAGTAACAGACCTTACCTCTTTAGAAAATTCTTTTGGTGATGAAGACAACGACTTTAATCCTGGTACAGGTGATCTTGATTATAGAGATGCACCAGAAGCTGCAGAAGCTATGATTACACAGGTATATCAATTTGGTACAGATAAATGGATTGAAATTACCAACATCGGTAATGCAACGATTCCTGCAAACACTATTAAAGTACAATTGTACAAAGATAAAACAGGCGATCAAACAGGTGTTAATCCAGATGTTTCTTATACAATTGGTACATTACTAGAAGCTGGTAACTCTGTTTTATTTAAAAACTCAAGTAATTCTATAATCACAAGTGCAGAAATAGCATCAGATGCAACAATCATTACTAATAATGATTTAACAAATTTAGATGATGCTACTAATGATATCATTACACTTTCTGCAGCTAACGGGGTTTATTCTTGGGAAAACAGATACGATGTGGTTTCTAATGTAACCAACAATACTTCTGTAGTAAGAATTGATGAAACGATAGCTCCTAATGCAACTTATACAGAAGGTGAATGGGTTGTTTTTATAAATGATGCTATAACAACTTACCAATCTGGATATGGTTTAGATGATACTAGCGCAAAAAGACACCCTCAAGATCCGTTAATCTCAGAAATTAAAAATTCTGATTCAGAAGCTAATACATTATTAGGTTTACATAGAATTAGAAAAACGGTTAGAGAAAATGGTAACTGGAGTAATGGTTTTCCAGACAGGTCCCGTTATGTTGTAATTCATCAATATTACAATCATGAAAGTAGTAGATTTAGTGCTAGAAAATTAGAAGTAAACGCAGGTAAAGAATTAAGAGTAACAGATAATCTATTAGTGGTTACAAATAGTATTGTATTAGACGGAGAAATTCGTTTAACAGGTGCTACTGCTCAATTGGTACAAACACACACAGATGAAAGTACAGTTAGCGGAAATGGTCAATTATTTGTAGATCAAAAATCAGAAGTACCTAGTTTATATCGTTACAATTATATGAGTTCTCCTGTTACCACTCCGGGAGCAGACACTTATTCACTTGCAACGGTACTTAAAGATGGTACAACACCAAATGATCCTAAAGAGATTACTTTTGTTACAGGATATGATGGTAGTGTAAATGCAACTGGTATTTCATTAGCAGATTACTGGATTTATACTTACGCTGCTGGTAATAACGGAAGATCTAATTGGGAACATAAATATAGAAGAGGAACTATAAACAAAGGTGACGGTTATATCTTTAAAGGACCAGGACAAGAACAAAACTATACTTTTGCAGGAACACCAAATGACGGTAGTTTTACCACTGAAAATGAAATAAGTGAAGGGCAATCATACTTGGTAGGAAACCCTTTCCCTTCTGCTATGAATGCTAGAAAATTTTTAGATGATAATAGTGCAATTACAGGAACACTTTACTTCTGGCAACATGTAGGAGAAAATGATGATTCAGGTACTGCTGGTCATAACTTTGGTGGATATGTTGGTGGATATGCCACTCAAAATAAAGATATGGCTACCGCTGCTAATTATGGTAAAGGAGAAGCTGTAAACAGCACTCTTGAAGCCGAAAATGGAAGTGAGGTAACTGGAATTGTACTTCCTTTAGGATTAGGTACAGGTGAATTTGAAGTTTCTTTAAACCTTAATGATCAAATTACGTTTTCTAATGTTCCTAATAGTGTAGACTCTTTAAGAGTATTATATAGAGCTAATGGACTTAAAAAATTAAACATTAAAATCAATAATGTTGATAGAGGTCAATTAACTTTTCCAAATACAGAAAACGCTTCAGACCTTCTTTTCAAAGAAATAAAATTTGCAATGTGTATAGAGGCAGGAAGTAGTATTACACTAACTTCTAGTACTAATTCTCCAAATCCAATTTTTATTGATAAAATAATTTTAAAGGATGAAGATGGGCAAACTGCTTGTACACCAGATACAGGTGGAGATGAATATGCAAATGCATACAAAACTCCAGAGCCATATATTGCAGTTGGTCAAGGATTTTTTGTACTAGGTAGTAATACAAAAGGAAAAATTGTTTTCAATAATACTCAAAGAGCATATATTACAAAAGAATCTGGAGAGTCTGTATTCTTTAGAAGCGGAAAGAAAACATCTGCAAAAACAACAAGCACAGCATTACCTATTTTAAAATTAGGAATGAACTATGCAACATCAGTTGGTAGCAGTTTTCACCGTCAAATAGGAATCTCTTTTAAACAAGGAAATTCTTTTGCTTATGAAACTGGTTCTGATTCTCAAATGTATGGTGTAAATTCTACAGACTTCTACTGGAAATTTCCAAATGATGATACTAAATATGTAATTGCAGGTGTGCAAGAAATATCAAATGCATTAGAAGTACCATTAGAAATTGTAGTAAGTAAAAATAGCGTAATTACCATCAATATTGATGAAATTAATAACATCAACCAAAAGGTATTTATAAAAGATAAACTTACAGGTACAACTCAGCAAATTAATAATGCAAGTGCTACGTATCAATTAAAAGAAGGTACATATACAGATAGATTTGTTTTGGCTTTTGTTGATGCAAATACTACACTTGGTTTAGAAAATGATATATTAGCTAAACAAACAACTATTTTTGCTGATAATAAAAACCACAACATTGTAATTTCTAAAAATCAAGAAATAAATATCAATAAAGTAGAATTATTTGATATCCTTGGTAAAAAAGTAACTCTTTGGACTATTAAAGAACAAAAAGAGGTGTATCAATTAGAAATTAAAAATCAAATACCAACAGGTATTTACATTGTAAAAGTAAATACAAATAAAGGTACAATGAATAAAAAAATTGTAATTGAGTAAGTAGTACATAGTGTATCCATCAATTTAAAATATTGAGGGATACACTAACATTTTAAACAAATTAAAAAGCCACAATTAAAAGGAAATTATTTCTTTTTAATTGTGGCTTTTTTTATGGTGACTCCAGCAGGATTCAAACCTGCAACCCTCAGAGCCGAAATCTGATATTCTATTCAGTTGAACTATGGAGCCATAAAAAATATTCTTACCAAAATAAGAATACTTTTATTTTATTACATTAAATTCTTTTTTACTAAAGTAGATATTACTTTCCCATCAGCTTGTCCTGCTAATTCTTTAGAAACAACTCCCATTACTTTCCCCATATCTTTCATACCAGATGCACCTAATTTTTGAATCGCTGCAATGACTACTTCTTCTATTTTGTCTTCTGATAGGGCCTCAGGTAAAAACTGTTCTAAAACCGCCAATTCTGCTAATTCAGGTGCAGCCAAATCCTCTCTACCCTGTTCTACAAAAATAGCAGCACTATCTTTTCTTTGCTTAACTTGTTTCTGAATAATTTTCAACTCTTGCTCTTCTGTAATATCTGCCTGAACACCTGTTTCTGTTTTTGCTAATAAAAAGGCAGATTTAACTGCTCTTAAAGCTTGTAAAGCAACAGTATCTTTTGCTTTCATTGCTTCTTTCATTTTATCCATTACTTGTTTTTGCAAACTCATTTTATCTTATTTTAAAATTAATTATTTCTTTGTTTTTTTTAGGTACAAAACCTTTTTATTGTAATCTATAAAAGCTTTTCCTTTGTGTAGAACATCCGCACCAATAATTCCGTGTACTTCTTTAGCGTTGTGTTGTGTTAAAGCTGTATTTACATGCGATAAATCAAATAACACCAAATGGCATTTCTTTGTTTTCCAATCACCTATTTTTAAAGAGTTATTGTCAGATTGCTGAGTTTCCATACCCGTTGCTCCTGCTCCAGCAGCTTTTGTTTCACTTTCTTGAGCATCCAAATTAAAATGAGTTATCAAATCTAATCCAACACACGAGTTTGAAGCGCCAGTATCTAGAATAAAACGTCCTTTTACACCATTAATTGTTGCTTTCAATTCTAAATGATTGGTAGCAATTTTCTTTAGCTTTATTTTGATATACTTCCGCTTCTTTAAAATTTTATTGATACTACCCATTTTTATTATTCTTTCGAGTTATCAAAAATACAATTTAAAAGTTTTAAGAAGTGCTATCGTTCTAAAATTTCTTTTAGAATAGAATTATAAATAGCAAATTCTTTTAAATTATGATGCGTTCCACCATCAATTTCTACGTATTTATTTCTGATAGATGTATTTTGTTCTAATAACCTTTTAGATTGCTTAAAACTGGTTGTTTTATCCTTATTACCATGAAATATGGTAATCGGTGAGGTTACCTTAGCAATATCCTTATCAGACTTAAATTTATACTTCAATAAAAATGTTGGTGACCATCTAAATTTAAATTTAGCTGCTTTTTTAAAGTTGTAAAAAGGTGCTTCTAACACTAATTCTTTTGGAGTGTTTTCGGCTGCTATCCTTGTAGCAAAAGTACCACCTAATGAAAAGCCGTAAACAACAATATTTTCTTCTTTAAAATCCTTTTTTAAGTGATTGTAAACAGATAAAGCATCACAATACATACTATTCTCATTGTAGTTGCCAGTACTCTTACCGTAGTTTCTATAATCAAAAACTAAGACTTCATAATTATACTCTAATAAATAAGAAATCCGTTCTCCCCATTTTATTAAATTCCCTTTATTTCCATGGCAAAATAAAACAACACCCTTGGGTTTTGGTCGTTTAAAGTGAAGGGCATTAATGTAGTTATTATTATCAGTATGAATAAAAACTTCATCAAACGTATTTGAAAAACGAAACGAATATTTTTTATCTAAAGAATTACCATTCAGAAATATAAATTTTTCTTGAAAACAGTAAAGTAATAGGCAAGCAACAATAACAATACATATAATAATTAGTAGGCAGAACGTCAAATTTATTGATAGTTTTTATTTTACGAAACTACTCATTTTTAAAAAAAATCTGTTTATTTTATAAAAACAATTTTAACATTGTAAGCTCATCAAATTAAGCTTTTAAATTATTTAAAAATTCTTGTCTCCTGTTTCTAGATACAGGTACTTTATGGTTAGCACTTAATAACACATAACCTTCATTTAAATATTTTTCTATATGTTGTAAATTGATTAAATGAGATTTATGTACTAAATAAAAATTTTGGTTTATTAACAGTTTATTAAAATGACCAATGCTTTGTGAGCTCAAAATAGGTTTGTGATTACTAAAATGAATTTTTGTGTACCCATCTATACCTTCACAATGAATAATGTCTGCTATTTTTACAAACTCTAACCCTTCTGTAGATGGAATTACCATTTTTTTCATTTGAAAAGTTTGTACGCCCAAATTTTCTATAAGTAACTTGTTTTTTTGTAGAGCTGTTTTCTCTTCTATATTCTTAGCAGCATTCTTTACAGCTGACACTAAATCACTATTATCTATAGGTTTTACAAGATAACCAATGGCACAATGTTTTATTGCTTCTATAGCATAATTATCAAAAGCAGTCGCAAAAATAATTTCGAAATTGGGGTTGTCAAACTCTTTTAATAAATCGAAACCATTTATTTCTGGCATAGAAATATCTAAAAAAATTAATTGAGGTTGAAGGTTTTTTATCAGTTTTATAGCTTCTTTAGGGCTTTGCGTTTCGGCAACAATTTCTAAATTTGGGCATAGGCGTTCTATTTTATTTTTTAGAATGGCCAATGCTTTTCGCTCATCATCAATAAGTATGGTTTTAATCGTTTTCATTATTTTTCTGATTAAAGAGTAAAGATACTTCTGTACCTGTTTTACCCGGTTTTACAGAACGATCTATAATTTTATAAGATACATTCCAATGGCTACTTTCATTTAGAAAATGAAGGCGCTCTAATAAGACTGCAGAAGAATGAGATGATTTTTTATTTTTAATAGAATTGTTTAATTTTTTTGCTTTTTCTAAGCCTATACCATTATCTATTACCGCTACTTTAAAACAATTTTTATCAATATATTTAAATTGCACAGAAACTTTTCCGTTTCCTTGCTTATGAAACAATCCATGATTTATAGCATTTTCTACTAAAGGCTGTAAAATCATTGGTGGCATGCATTCTTCTTCTATATCTAATTTAGCATCTACCTTTATTTCATACACCAATTTTTCTTCGAAACGTAATTTCTCTATTTGAAGGTAGTTTTCTAAAAGACTAATTTCTTCGCTTAAACTAATACTTTTTCTTCTTGAATAATCAAAAAATTGACGCATGAGTTTTGAGAATTTCGCCAAATAATTTTCTGATGTTTCAACATCGTTTTGTTGAATATAATATTGAATCGCATTTAATGAATTATGTACAAAATGCGGATTCATTTGCCCTCTCAATGCTTTTAATTCTAGCTCGTGTTGCTGTTGCTGGTTTTTTAATGCGTTTTCTAGATTGTCTTGTACCAATCTGTTTTTCCTTTTTAAAAAAATCACAAAAAGTAGCACCAAAAAAACACCAAGTGTTATTAGAATGGATATAAAGAGTAT
Organism: Polaribacter butkevichii; assembly: GCF_038024105.1. NCBI lineage: Bacteria > Pseudomonadati > Bacteroidota > Flavobacteriia > Flavobacteriales > Flavobacteriaceae > Polaribacter > Polaribacter butkevichii. Next base: position 3,168,959 of record NZ_CP150661.1, on the reverse strand, counting down.
TATTATTGAATTTTCAGGCGACTGCATATAAAACCAATACTTAGAATGATACATTTAAAAAACGTTATAGGCACTTTAACATCAAATAAATAATAATATTTATCAAAAGAGGCATAATAGTTTTCTCCTATTTTAAACGGTGTAAAACCAAGATAATAAATAAAATGCGCTATGGCAATCCAAAACAGTAGATTTCTATGTATACTAATAATTTCTTTTGAATTTAAAAGACTAACAAAGTAATAAAAGACACAAACTAAAATTCCGAAACCACCTATAATAAATGGTATAACTTGGGTTTGATTATGGTAATCCATTCCTTTATAAAATAACTCGTAACCTATACTTATAAAGTATAAAGTAACTATAATACTAATTATTTTTTTTAGAACATTACTATTCACTTTTTTACAGAAAAGCCAAAACAGAAAGCTAAAGTAAATGATATTATAAAGATTTGATAGTATTTTATTTTGATTTTTAACAATATACGTTCCATAATAAGTCTTAAAACTCTCATTTAAGGCAGAATAGAGTAATACTATAACAAACAACCTATATGGTTTGTCTAGGTGTTTCCAAACTATAAAGCCTATTAATACAGGTAATAGCTGAATATAAACATAACCATTTATTAAGTATAATTTAAAAAAATCCATTTTAAAAACATTTGTTTAATTACTTTAGTCACCCACTCTTTTAGGTGGCATATCCGTTAACTCATTACTAGAAACACTTTGCATTGTAATTTTTGCAGTAGCAGCATTAAAAGTTGGCAATAAACTTGCTTTAGATATTTCTTTTTCTGGGCAACTTTCAATATAATAAAATTCAGAGTTTAAATGACAATAAAGTGATTTATAATCTCCTTTAAACATATCCGAAGCATCATCTGGTTCTATGTAAAACGGAATGTGGTTATCTGCGTCATATCCAGTTTCTATACAAGAATCATAATATGTTGGTGTAAAAAAAAGGGTTAAACGTCCATTATAGTCACCTTTTTTTAATGGATCATTTTTTCTGGATTTAACAGTATTAATACTTGGATTTTCCATTGTTTTATCAGAAACATTTAAATTGTAGGCACCAAAACTAAATGCAATACCAGATATAATCTGATTTGGATTTTTGTGTTGTAAAACGTCTAAAAATTGAATATAATTCTTTAACTTTTGCAATGGAATTAAAGAATATTCTGTTGGTAAATAATTTTCTCTAAACTTTTCTTTAGTAACAGTATCTTTTTCTTGTAAATCTTTAATTACAGGTATAAATCTATCTTTATAATTACCATATAATTCTTCTACCTTCACGATGTCGATGGTGTGTCTAGAATTTTTAAAGTTCTCTATAACCTCTTGTTCATTTAACTCTGTATGTTTACATATTTTTTCGTTTTGGCATGTTCTAAATAAAAGAATAGTCAATAAAATAATAGCTATTAGCATTAATACTCTATTCGTTTTCATATTTTTTTTCATAAAGTTAATAATTAAATATTTGTTAATCACTGAATTTAAGCGCTTTAGGAAACATTTGTTTATAATTAGGCTAAGGAAAGGCAACTTTGATGCAATCTCCGTTGACTTTTCCATGAGCTTTTTAATCTTTACAAATACTAAACTCTAAACAATCTTCTAAATCATAATGAAGTTCTACATTATAACAAATACCAGCTATTTTAAACCTATACTTACCTTGCTTTGCTCCGTTGTTTATGAGTACAAACTCTCTAGAAACACAACTACAAGGTTTTATAGTTCCAAAACAGAAAGCTCCTTTTGGAATTACTTCTATAGAAGGGTTTCCGTTAGGCAGTAATTCTATTTTTTTTCCATTTTGATGAAATACTTCTATAGTACCAATAGAATAATTAGAAAAACTAATATTAGAAAATGGGTTACAAACCGTTATAATCATTTTTTCCATATCGGTAGATTCAATACAATCACAATCACTATCTCCCCATTTTATGTTTAAAGATGGTTTATAATTAGGTGGTTCTACTTCATAACAATTACTAGAGTTTTGAGCTAAAAAACCAACATAATGAGCACCTGATTTAACATGAACAATAACCTCATTTAAACATTTTTGCCAATCATTCATTAACTTAATATTTACTTCTTTATCAGCTTGAAAACCTACATATCCGTATGGATTACCACTAGAAACTTGTGGCAAGACCGTTGATGAATGAATACTTTGTGGCTTTCCATTTACATAAATTTCATGTACTGAATTATCTGCAAAAAATTTCATATCTAGAAAAAACTGACTTGGATCTACAGAGGTATTTAAGTTGAATTTTATTCTAAAATAAGCCTCTTCTTTAGATGCTTTCTGTCGTGCATTGCTATAATAGGAAATCCAATTTGCATTGGAATAAATACTGTTTGTCCATGCCCTATCTTTAATTACATAAGCCGGAATCCAGTTTTTAACACTATTAGGACCTTTCGTATTTCCAATACCAGCTTCCCAATTTAAATCTCTGCCCCCACCTATAGGAATAAAACCTCCCTTACCATCTTGAGCAGTATTAATTAGAACCGCATCATAAGGAGAGTTTATTTTTAAGATATTAGGTTCATCAATTTCACATTCACTACAATGGTTTAAATTATTAACTTTTTCTTCTTTTAAATCTGAATAGAGATTATCTAATTCTTCTTTAATCTTTTTACAAGTACTTTCTTCATTTTTCATCTTTAAGCATTTTAGTTTTACCTACTCTATTTAAATTTTGGTTTTTCGGTATACACCTTTTATTTAAAGTAAATATCTAAATAGAAAGCGTAAACTAAAACAGCAAATTTATTGCAGGTTGCTTACAATCTATAAACTGTAGATTTCACGACATGAAAGTTTTTAACAAAAAAAACCGACACAAAATGTGTCGGTTTTAAATTTATATCTATTTGAAGCTTATCCTCCAAAATCATCAAAACGGATATTTTCGTCAGAAAGACCAAAATCTTCACCCATTTTTTGAACTGCTTTGTTCATTAATGGTGGTCCACAGAAATATAATTCTAAATCTTCTGGAGCCTCATGTAAACTTAAATAGTTTTCAATTACACAATTGTGAATAAACCCAACAAAACCATCTCCAGCTTCATCATGAATATCTTTTTTCACTTTCCAGTTATCAGATTCTAATGGATCTGATAATGCAATAAAGAATTTAAAATTAGGGAAATCTTTTTCTAAAGCTCTAAAGTGTTCTATATAGAATAACTCTGCTTTAGAACGTCCACCGTACCAGTAAGATACTTTTCTACCAGTTTTTAAAGTTCTGAATAAATGATATAAATGAGAACGCATTGGTGCCATACCTGCTCCACCACCTACATATAACATTTCTGCATCAGACTCATTGATAAAGAATTCACCATAAGGACCAGAAATTACACATTTATCACCTTTCTTTAAGTTAAAAATGTAGGAAGATGCTACTCCAGGATTTACATCCATCCATCCACCTTTAGCTCTATCAAAAGGAGGTGTAGCAATACGTACATTTAACATAATTTCTCTACCTTCTGCAGGGTAAGAAGCCATAGAATAAGCTCTTTCTACAGTTTCAGTATTTTTCATTACTAAAGGTCTCAATTTAAATTTGTTCCATTCGGCTTCAAATTTATCTGGAGTTTCATGTTCTTCTGGGTGCGCTGTAATATCCATATCAGCATATTTTACTTCACAAGGAGGAATTTCAATTTGAATATACCCACCTGCTCTATAGCCCATATCTTCTGGAATCTCTACAACAAACTCTTTAATAAATGATGCTACGTTATAATTTCTTACAACCACGGCATCCCATTTCTTAATTCCAAAAACTTCTTCTGGAATGGTAATGTTCATGTCTTGTTTTACTTTTACTTGACATGCTAAACGAATACCTTCTTTTAGTTCTTTCTTTGTAAAGTGAGGTACTTCAGTAGGTAATGCTTCTCCACCACCTTCTAAAACATGACACTCACATTGAATACAAGAACCTCCACCACCACATGCTGATGGTAAAAATATTTTTTCGTTTCCTAATGTTGTTAATAATGAACTACCAGAATTAACTTCAATTTTCTTTTCTCCGTTAATGGTAATCGTTACCGGACCAGAAGGAGATAATTTTTGCTTTACAAATAATAATAATGCTACTAATAACAATGTTATTATTAAAAAAGCTGTTACCGTCGCAATAATGGTTCCTGTTGTACCTGCTGCTAATATCATCTTACTACTTATTTATTTTAGTATTTTCTGCTATAATTTCTTTAGCATCTTCTTTCTTTAAAGGGTCTTTTTTATCAGCTTTAGCTTCTACTTTCGGAGCCTCTTCTGTTTTTTCATCACCCCCTGTTAACATACCTCCAAAACTCATAAAACCAATAGCCATTAAACCAGTAATAATAAAGGTAATTCCTAATCCTCTTAATGCTGGTGGTACGCTAGAGTATCTAATTTTTTCACGAATAGCAGCAATTGCTAAAATAGCTAAAAACCATCCAATACCAGAACCTACTCCGTAAGTTAAAGCCAAGCCTAATGAAGGTATTTCTCTTGATTGCATAAATAAACTTCCTCCTAAAATTGCACAGTTAACAGCAATTAATGGTAAGAAAATACCTAGCGAGTTGTATAATGATGGTGAAAATTTTTCTACAATAATTTCTACCAATTGTACCATCGTTGCAATCGTTGCAATAAACATGATAAATGATAAGAAACTTAAATCTAATGTTTCTGCACCATCAACGCCATATTTAGCATCTAACCAAACTAAAGCGCCTTCTTTTAAGATATACTGATCTAATAACCAGTTTAAAGGTACAGTAACTGCTAATACAAAAATTACAGCAGCTCCTAACCCAACGGCAGTAGATACTTTTTTAGATACAGCAAGGTAAGAACACATCCCTAAAAAGGTTGCAAATACCATGTTGTCTATAAATATCGATTTGAAAAATAATTCTATATGTTCCATATTTTTAAGTATTCAGTTTGCAGTTTGCAGTGATCAGTAGTAGCATTAACTGCCAACTGAGTACTGATTTTACTGCTTACTTTTTAGTTCTCTTCAATTAATGATTTATTTCTACTACGTTGAATCCAGATAATAATACCCAAAACAATCAATGCCATTGGTGATAATAACATAAAACCGTTATTTTCATATCCGATAGCATACAATCCTGTTTTTTCTATTGGATCTCCTAAAACTTTAAGACCTAATAAAGTTCCAGAACCTAAAAGTTCTCTAAAGAAACCTACAATGATTAAGATTAAACCATACCCTGCTGCATTACCTATTCCGTCTAAGAAAGATTTCCAAGGTCCGTTTGCCAAAGCAAAAGCCTCAAAACGTCCCATTATAATACAGTTTGTAATAATTAAACCTACAAAAACAGAAAGTGTTTTACTCAGTTCGTATGCAAATGCTTTTAACACTAAATCTACAATAATTACTAAAGCAGCAACTACAACTAGTTGTACAATAATTCTAATTTTAGACGGTATAATGTTACGCATTAAAGAAATTACCACGTTACCAATAGCCAAAACAGCCATTACTGATAATGCCATTACAATAGAAGCTTTTAATTCTGCTGTAATTGCCAATGCAGAACAAATACCTAATACTTGAATAGTAATTGGGTTATTATCTGCTAATGGATCTGTTATTAATGCTGCGTCTTTTTTTGATAAAAGTCCCATAAATTATTTTTTTAAAGTTTTAAAATAAGGTACATAAAGCTTTAAATCAGTTTTAATCATTGCAGATACTCCATTACCTGTAATGGTTGCTCCTGCAATTGCATCTACCTCATTATCTGTCTTATCTTCGTTCTTTGGATCGTTGTTCCCTTTGGCTACAGTAATTCCTGCAAAGCTTTCATTAGCATCTAATAAATGCTCACCAATAAAATCATCCATAAAAAAACGTTGTTTGATGTTTGCTCCTAAACCTGGTGTTTCTCCTTTATGATCAAAATATGCGCCTTGTACAACCATATTTTCATCCATAGAAACATATCCCCAAATGGCATCCCATAAACCTTTACCTCTAATAGGAGCTACGTAAAATGTTTTTCCGTCTTTCTCTCCAATAAAAAGTGGCAAACGTCTTGTTTGTCCTTCTTTTGCTTTAGATTGTTCTTTTTTAACATCAATTAAATACGCTTTGTCATTTTCAGTAATTTTATCACCTTCTATAACTAATTGTTTTTTGATGTATTTAGAAAATTCTGTTTGAGCAACTTTTGTTGAAACGAAGTTTGCACTTGTTTCATCATTATCATTAACACCCATTGCATATAGAATGTTTTGTTGCTTCTCTATCTTTTGGTTGGTGGTAATTGTTGGTTTGGTTAGCGAAAAAACGGTAGCTAACAAAGACCCCACAATTAATACCATTACAATAGCAAAAACTATTGTATATACATTACTATCTGTTCTCTTACTCATAATTAGGCAGTTTTAACTTTAGTACGTTTTAATCTTTTCTTAATGTTTCCTTGAACTACGTAATGATCTATTGTTGGTGCAAAAACATTCATCAATAAAATTGCTAACATTACTCCTTCTGGATATGCAGGATTAAATACACGAATCATAATAGCTAAAAAACCTGCTAAGAAACCGTAAATCCATTTTCCTTTAGTTGTTTGTGCTGCTGTTACAGGATCTGTTGCCATAAATACAGCTCCAAATGCCAAACCACCTATTAATAATTGCTCGTACCATACAGTGTTCATCAATCCGTAAAACTTACTAGATTCTGTAATAATATCTGCCGCTACAACTTGATTAAAGATGAACCCCATTACTGCGGCTCCTAAAAATGTTGAAAGAATAATACGCCAACTTCCTATTTTTGTAAAAATTAAAAAGGCAGCTCCTAAAAGGATTAAAAACGTTGATGTTTCTCCGATAGAACCTGGTATAAACCCAAAGAATTTATCCCAAATAGTATAAACAACTTCGTGGTTTTGAGCGTAAGCTCCTAAAATAGTTTCTCCAGATATTGCATCTGCAGTTCCTGCTTTATTAACAGCATCGTATACCCAAACTTTATCTCCAGACATCCAAGTAGGATATGCAAAGAATAAGAAAGCTCTAATAGTTAATGCAGGGTTTAAGATATTCATCCCAGTTCCTCCAAAAACTTCTTTACCAATTACTACTCCAAAAATTACAGCAATAGATAACATCCATAATGGTGTATCAATTGGTACAATTAATGGCACTAACATACCTGTTACTAAGTATCCTTCTTCTACTTCATGACCTTTTATAATAGCAAAAATAAATTCTACTCCTAGACCAATTGCATAAGAAACAATTACTAATGGTAATACTTTTATAATTCCAATCCAAAGATTATCCAACGTAAAAAAGTTAGCTAAAACATCCGTTCTTAAAGAACCATCTATAGCTGCATAGTGTTGAAAACCTGCATTAAACATTCCAAAAATCAAACAAGGAATTAAAGCCATAATTACCGTATTCATGGTACGCTTTAAATCGTCTGCTGCTTTTATATGAGTTCCTCCGTGAGTAACATCATTTGGCAAATATAAAAAGGTATGGATTGCGTTAAACGCAGGAGCCATTTTAGTTCCTTTATATTTCTCTTTTAAATTATGTAAATTTTGTTTTAAGCCCATAATCTTATCCTAATTCTTCTCTCATTAAATCTAACCCTTCACGTATAATATTTTGGTGAGGTTGTTTAGATACACAAATAAATTCTGTTAGTGCAAAATCTTCCGGAGCTATTTCATAACCTCCTAAAGCTTCCATTTCATCTAAATCTTTATACATAAATGCTTTTAACAATTGCATTGGATAAATATCTAAAGGAAAAACATCTTCGTAAGAACCTGTAACAACAAATGCTCTATGCTCTCCGTTGGTATTGGTATTTAAATCGTATTTTTTCTTTGGGTTTAACCAAGAAAAAGTTAACGCTCTTGAAGTTGATATTTTATTAAAAACAGGTTTTGTCCAACCAAAGAACTCATAATCGTCTCCTTCTGGGATTGCTGTAATTTGATTATCATAATACCCTAAGAATTCATCTTCTTTTACTTGCTTTCCAGAAAGTACGTTTCCACTAATGATTCTTGTATTATCATTTTCTAAATTTTTAGCAGTTACATCTGCAATTGTAGCACCTGCAATGGCAGTTACGTATTGCGGCTTGCTAAATTTAGAACCTGTTAAAGCTACTGTTCTTGTAGCATTAAATTTACCTGTTAAAAGTAGCTCACCAATAATAACTAAATCTTGTGGTGTAATTACCCAAACAACTTCTCCTTTATTAATAGGATCTATTTTTGCAATTTGAGTACTCACATTCCCAGAAGGGTGTGGTCCTGAAACTTTATGCAACTCTACTCCCGTTAATGATGATAAAGGTGAATTAGAATTTGCTCCTACAGATACATGAACTTTACCTTCTGTAAGTTTAGAAACCGCTGTAATTGCAGCTTGCAATTCGGCTTCTTTACCTGCTAAAGTATAATCTAAATCTGCTGCTAATGGCGCACTTGCATACCCAGAAACAAAAATAGCTTTTGGCGCTTGGTTTGGATTTGCAACTACATCATACGGACGTTGTTTTACAAATGGCCAACAACCAGAAGCAAACAAATGATTCTTAACTTCTTCTGCAGACATTTTTGCTGCATCCTTGGTTCCGAATTCTTTGTATTCTTGGTTTGAATCTGCTGCAATTTTCATTGCTAACACCTTTCTTCTTGCTCCACGAATTATCTCTACAACTTTACCAGAAACCGGACTTGGAAATAAAACACGTTCGTCACCTTTTGAATAAAAAAGTGCCTCTCCCGCTTTTACTTCTGCTCCTTCTTTGGCAATAAGTTTAGGTATAATTCCATGAAAATCTTCTGGCTTTACTGCATAAATACTACTTAAAGTACTACTTTTAGTTGTTTTTTCTGCACCGCCAACAAGCTTAATATCTAAGCCTTTTTTAATACGAATGTCTCTTGACATAGTAATTTGGAATTGTTAGTTATCTTAAAAAATCAAGCAAATTTAGGCTTTTTGCTATTTATGATGGAAACATTTTAACTTTTATCTTTGTTAAATATTCTTATTTATAACAAATCTAAATAACAAAAATTAAATGAAAACGTTATAGTGATAAGTTTTGGCTTTAATTTTGATAACTAAACGAAATGAACACTATTTTTGTAATATGCATATGAAGTTTCTAAATCTCTTTTTATTCCTTTTCTGCTTAAATTTATTTTCGCAAAACATAAAATCTATTCAGTTAAGACCCTTACAAGAAAACAACTTCGCTGCAATCGTGCCTTTAGGCACTGTTTTAGAATTATCTTTTGACGATTTAGAGGCAGATAGTAAAGATTATCAATACAAAATAGAACACATGACGCATGATTGGCAATCTAGCAGATTATCATCAAGCCAATACATAGATGGTTTTGATCAAAATACCATCATAGATGTTACCAATTCATTTAACACCTTACAAAGTTACTCTCATTACACGGTTCAAATACCTAATATAAACACGGTAATTACCAAAAGCGGAAACTATCTTTTATCGGTTTTAAACAGTTATGACGAGCTTATTTTTACAAGACGTTTTGTGTTATATGAAAACGCAACCACAGTTGGTGTATCTGTAGAAAGAAGCAGAAATACAAAAACATTAAACACACAACAAACGGTTCAATTTTCGGTAAATCACCCTAACATTACCATTAATAACCCTAATCAAGAAATAAATGTTGTCATCTTAAAAAACAACAATTGGAACGAAAAAATAACCAACATACAACCTACCTTCTTTAAACCGAATCAATTATTATACACTTATACAAACAAAACCAACTTTTGGGGTGGGAATGAATATTTTTATTTTGACAATAAATTTATTAGAAATAGTAGTTTAAATGTTGTAAAAGTGGTTAAAGAAGACATTTATCATCATTATTTATATCCCTTTACCTACAATCAAAACAGAGAATATAAATACAACCCAGACATTAACGGTCAATTTGTTGTTAGAACACTAGAGGCCGACGATTCTAAAACAGAAGCCGATTATGCCCTAATGCACTTTTCTATTTTGGTTGATGAACCTTTTGCCGATAAAGACCTTTTTGTTTACGGTGCTTTTAACGACTTTTCGATTACACAAGAAAACAAAATGCAATACCATTCTAAAGAAAAAATGTATACCGGAGAAATTCTTTTAAAACAAGGTTTTTACAATTATACATTTGCTACTTTAGACACCAATGGTCATTTAAATACCAATGACGTAAATGGTACTTTTTATCAGACTGAAAATGAATACACCGTAATTATTTATTACAAACCATTTGGTAGTTTTTATGAACGCGTAATTGGTATTGGCAGCGGATATTTTAATCAGAATGATTAAAAAACATTCTAATTAGCTATAAAATTAACAATACACTTCTATTATGCAATCATTTAAAAAGAGAATTACTTTTAAGGTTTTAATAGGATATATAATACTGGGGCTTTTAGCTACAATTTCTGGGTTTTTAATACTTTCTGAAGTAAAAACTTTTACGCAATTACAAAAGCAAGATATCTCTGACAGAAATATAATTATTAAAACAGGAACTTTAATTGCAGACATCTATAAAAACGAAAGTTTAGCCAGAGCAGCATTACAGTTTAACTCTAGAACTAAGTTTAATGAATACCTTGATGAAAATAAAAAATTAGTATCAAAAATAGATTCGTTAAGTCTTATTGTTGCTAATAATCCGCAAGAATTTATTTTAGATAGCATAAAATTAATTATTGATAAAAAACTAAAAAACATTATTGGTTTAAAAAACTTAAACCAAAATTACGATTCTGATGAATCTATTAACAAAGCCATTAATAAATTAAGTTCTATAGACTCTCTTTTAGGTAAAATTACAATTAATGATTTTATTAAAAACCCATTATTTTTTGGCAATGAAACTCGTTCTAAATTAGAAAATTTTGCCATTGCCCTTAATGAATATGTTCCGAAGGACTCTATTAACAATATTGAGCAAAAAAAAATAGACTCGCTTGTAACCGTTTCTAGAAAAATATTAAAACAAGCTCAAAATAAAACAAACAAGCATCGTAAATACTTAAAAAGAAAACAAAACGAACTTATTAAAAACGATTTAACTATTTCTAGAAAACTACAAGAGCTTTTAGGAAACCTAGAAAAGGATATTATTCTCTACACAAACAACATGAATATACAGAGAGAAGAAACCCTAAATCATAGTAGAACTATTATTTTGTTTGCAGCAGGTATTAGTTTTATTATCATTATTATTTTTTCTATTATTATTTTAGGTGATTTTTGGAAAACGCAACGATATCGTATCCAGTTAGAAAAAGCCAACACCACAACAAAATCGCTTTTAAAAAGTAGAGAACAACTTATTTCTATGGTTAGCCATGATTTAAGAACACCACTAAGCACCATCACCGGATTTAGTGAACTGCTTCAAAAATCTACACAAAACACAAAAGATAAAAACTATATAGATCATATTCGCAGTGCATCTAGCTACATGGGGCAATTGGTAGATGATCTATTAGAATTTTCGAAATTAGAAAACGGAGATATCTCTATTAAAGCGATTCCTTTTAACTTAGAAAATCATGTTGATGAAATTATTCAGAATGCAAAAAGTAGTATTCAAGATAAACCCATCGATTTTGTAATTAAGCAAGACGATTCTGTTAACAACCTTCTTATTAGCGACCCGTTTCGAATAAAACAAATTTTATCGAATTTAATTATAAACGCCTGTAAATTTACAAACGAAGGAACAATAACCATTGAAAGTTTTATAAAGAAAAACGGAGATAAAAATAGCTTAGAAGTTTTAGTAAGCGATACTGGAATTGGTATTAGTAAAGATCAAAAAGCTACAATTTTTAAAGCTTTTAATCAAGTTGACAACACAAATGATCATACCATAAAAGGATTTGGATTGGGCTTAACCATCTCTAAAAAACTGGCAGAACTACTAGACGGAAGCTTAACCTTAAAAAGTGAATTAAACGTAGGTAGTACTTTTACTTTAAAAATACCGATAAAATTATCAAAAAAACCAATTATTAAACTTGATAAAACAAAAACCACAACTAGCGTTTTTAACTTAACTGCTGTGGTTGTTGAAGATGATTCTTCTATGCAACAATTACTAAGCGATTTTTTACACCAATTTCATATTAAAACGCATACGTTTGATAATGCACAAAATGCCATTGAGGCAATTGATAAAATTCCGTACGATTTTGTTTTAACCGACATTCAACTCCCAAAAATGAATGGCATCCATTTTATGGAAATTCTTAAAAAGAACAAATCTTACAAAAACCAACCTATTATTGCCATGACTGGGCGTGCAAATATTTCTAAAGAAGAGTATCTAAAAAGTGGCTTTTCTGAAGTATTGATAAAACCATTTGACTCACACAAGCTTCAATCTGTTTTAAAGCAATTTTTTAAAGCTAATTCTAAAGAAATCAATATAAACCCAACTCCTATAAAAGAGAAAAAAACTGTAGATTTTAGCACTGAATCTATGAGCATTTTTTTGAATAATGACACAATTGCAATAAACAAAACACTACAAATTTTCTTAGCAGATACGGAGAATAATTATGAGGTTCTAAAAAAAGCAAAGCAGCAAAAGGACATCCATTTACTAAATGAGGTAAGCCATAAAATGCTGAGTATGTTTAAACAATTAGAGGTGAAATCGATTATCCCTTACTTAGAAACATTTGAAACCACTAAAACAATTGACAACAAGTCTTTTCTAGATTTTGAAGAGCTTTTAAAAAACTTTATAAACTCTTTAAAAAACTACCTTAACTAAGGTTGTATTCTTTTAGTTTATTATAAAGTGTTTTTCTAGTAATGTTTAATAATTTTGCGGCCTGTGTTTTATTGTTACCCACTTCTTCTAGGGCACTTATTATCAATGCTTTTTCATTTTCTTTAGTAGAAAATTTGTTTAAAGAACTCTTACTTTCTTTAACCTTTGTTAACTCTATTGGTAAAACCTCAACATCAATAATTTCAGATTTGGTTAATAAAGTAGCTCTTTTTATTACATTAGATAGTTCTCTTAAATTACCTGGCCATTGATAATTTTGAAAAATAGTTAATACATCTTTAGAAAAACCAATCACCGATTTGTTTAGTTGTTGGTTTGCCTTATTTAAAAAGTAATCTGCATACAAAATTAAATCATCCTTTCGGTCTTTTAAATTAGGTACTTTAATAGAAAACTCATTTAATCGATGGTATAAATCTTCTCTAAAATCTCCTTTTTCAACAGCCGCAAGCAAATCTTCATTTGTTGCCGTTATTAAACGGATATCAACCTTAATTTCTTTACTACTTCCAATTGGTTTAATTTTTCGCTCTTGCAAAGCACGTAACAATTGTATTTGGTTTTCGTAAGTTAAATTACCTACTTCATCTAAAAAAAGTGTTCCGCCATTGGCAGATTCAAAATGACCTATTTTATCTTCATTTGCTCCTGTAAAAGATCCTTTTTTATGACCAAAAAACTCACTAGAAGCTATTTCTCTAGGTATTGCACCACAATCTACAGCAATAAACGGCTTATTATGTCTAGGACTTTTTAAATGAATTGTTTTTGCTACAACTTCTTTCCCGGTACCGCTTTCTCCTGTAATAAGCACAGACATATTAATGGGTGCTACTAATAAAATGTATTCATCTAATACTTTAGAAGAACTACTAATCCCTTTTACAAAATCGGTAGAGAGCTTAGTACTTTCTTTTTTTTCTTGAACTGGAACAACACTTGTTGTCTTTTCTTCTAAGGCATTGTTAATAACTTCTAAGACCTCACTAGGATTAAATGGTTTAGAAATATAATCGAAAGCCCCTTGTTTCATGGCCTGTACAGCGGTAGACACCTCTGCATAACTCGTCATTAAAACAACAGGAACAGCATGTTTACTTTTTTTAATTTGCTTTAACAACGCAATTCCATCACCATCTGGAAGACGTAAATCTGTAAAAATTAAGTCGTAATTTTTCTTTTCTAATTGTTGTAAAGCATTTTTTATATTGTAGCTCACATCAACAACATATTGATGTCGAACAAGAAATTGTTTCAACATTTCAGAAAATGCTACATCATCTTCAACTAATAAAATCCCTTTCATAAAGCTTACACATTTCTTACAAAAATATCAAGATAAATTGATTGTTATCAAAAAAAAGACATTTTAATTAAAAAATGTCTTTCCTTTTGAAAAATTGAGGACCCAGAATACTTAGATCTAAAACTACTCTATTCTTCTACACTTACTTCTTCTTCTTTTAACCACTTCCCCTCTTTATCTGCATAAACAACACTTTCTGCTTCATCAACAGTTAGTTCTATTTTGTATTGCTCACTTCCGTTTACATACACTTTAGTAACCGTTGCTGTTTTAAAATCTTTTAAAATGGCAGTAACTACCGCTTCTGGCAATTCTTTTACTGTAATTTCTTTAAATCCATCATTCATTACTACAGTAACGATTGAATTAGAATTGTTGTTAATATTGTCGTTTGCAAAAGCTGAAATCGAAACTCCACCTGTTAATACTGCTACTGCTACTGTTAAAATTAATTTTCTCATAGTTATTTAAATTTTTATATTAATTATTATTTATGATTAGGTGTTTTTAATATTGAAATTAAAGATGTTTAAAATCTAAAAATTACTCAACCATATTTACTTCTTCTTCTTTTAACCATTTTCCCTCTTTATCTGCATAAACAACATTTTCTGCTCCATCAATAGTTAATTCTATTTTGTATTGTTCAATTCCGTTTACATACACTCTAGCAACAGTTGCTGTTTTAAAATCTTTTAAAATAGCACTAGAAACTGCTTCTGGCAATTCTTTTACCGTAATTTCTTTAAATCCATCATTTGTTATTACCGTAATAATTGAATTAGAAATATTGTTGTTATCGTTTGCAAAAGTCGAAACCGAAACTCCAACTGTTAAAATTGCTACTGCTACTGTTAAAACTAATTTTTTCATAATCATTTAAGTTTTTATATTAATTATTATTTACGATTAGGTATATAGAAATAAATATGCCACAGAAAACCAACAATTCAAAAAACAACACAAATACATGATTATCAGGTTGTTAAATTATTTTTAATTTTACAACACCATACATCACCCGTATAAAACATGTGTAAATAACAAGTCTATCGAGTAAATTTTACCCAACACTTAAAAATAAGCTACTTTGTAAGTATAAAGAGATAATATCAATTAAGAGAGCATCAGAAAAAAATAGAATAAGTATTTGTAAACACAATCCAATAAGACACAATCTTATACCTTTTCATTTAAAGAAAAAAAAATCTATTTTTAGAAAAGTACATTTTAAATAGAAATGAGATAAAAAATCATTTGTCATTTATACATAAAAAAACTACATTTACTTTCAATGACAAACCAAATTACAAAAGGAATAAAAGTTTCTGTTAGCACTAAATATAAAGGTACTAATTACAGAAATAATAGGCTGCACCACATTTTTGGGTATGTAATTACTATTGAAAATAAATCTACCGAAACCGTAAAGTTAACAGATCGATTTTGGACCATTTTTGACACACTTTATAATACAGAAATTGTAAGCGGAGAAGGAGTTGTAGGACAAACACCTACCTTAAAACCAAACGATACCTACACCTATAGTTCTGGTTGTTTCTTAGAATCTAATATGGGTGCAATGAAAGGTTTTTACACCATGATAAATTTAGATACTTTTGAACAATTCAAGGTAATAATACCCACTTTTCAACTAACAACATTAGCAACATTAAACTAACAAACACAAAAAAAGAAATTCAATTAAAAGATCCTGCATGTTTAAATTGCGGGCACCCTTTTAACGGACAAGAAAAATTTTGTCCAGATTGTGGGCAAGAAAATAAAGGCCACAGAATTACTTTTGCTAACTTTATGCACTATGTTTTTAATGGTTTATTTAATTTTGACGCTAAGTTTTGGACAACAATAATCCCTTTATTAATTAAACCCGGAGAAGTTTCTAAAAACTATATTGCAGGGAAAAGACAACGCTATTCTAATCCTTTTCAATTTTACTTAACAGTTTCCTTAATATTCTTTTTAATTATTGGTTTTACAAAGAGTTATAATGATTTTAATAATTTTAGAGAAGGAAAAAAAACAAGTAACAACAACTTTTTACCAGGTATTCATATCAATTTAGAAAAGGAGAAAGATTCTATAAATAATTTAAAAGAAGTAGACTCTTTACTAACTACACTTAAAGATAGTATTACAAAAAAGCCATTTCTTAAAGTTGCAGGAAAAGAGATAAAAATTATTAAAATGCTAAATTTCCATAAAAAAAACCCTCAGGTTTATGTGGATGATGCTTTAGATAGTTTAGCCATCAATAAAAGTTTTTCAAATAGATTCTGGTATTCTAGAACTAAATTAATAAACACTATTCTAACAGATAGTTCGGTTGCTAAAAAATTAAATAAGCAATTACTTTCTTATTCTTCAATTGCATTATTTATATTACTACCATTATTTACACTGTTTTTACGTTTCATTTACATCCGAAGAAAATTTACATATGTAGAACATTTAATCTTTGTTTTTCATACACAAACTTTTTTCTTCTTACTGTTTTCTATTTTCTACCTCATAAACTTTTTTAAAGAAACAGTAAATTACATGTCCTTTTTTGCATTAGTATTTTTATTGTACCTGTATCTTGCTATGAAGAATTTTTATGGGCAAGGATATTTTAAAACACTTATAAAGTACATCTTTGCAAATATTCTATTTGTTATTTTTACTTCTTTAGGCGCCCTTTTTATATCATTTATTGCTTTTGCATTATTTTAGAGGCATTTACAAAATCTAAATAATCCATTTTAACTTCTAAAGACCTCTTTTCTACAGATGTAACACTTACTGTTTCTACAAACTCACGCTTCATTTTTGGTGCTATTTCTACGTTTCCTAAGTCTTCATTTTGATGAAATGCAACTATTTTAGCTTGATGAAACTCTTTATTTTCTAACAACCAATCTGCAAACCATTGCCTCCTCATTTCTTTTACTTCTTCTGTATACAAGGTAGATGAAGACCAAATTTTTGGTTTTTGAGGCAATTTATTAAAATGCTTTAGTTCTCCATCCCAAACCAACTCATAAGTTTCTAATTGATGTTTCCAATCTACCAGAATCAACGTAAAAGGTTCTATTTCTGTAAAATCAAAATTATTGATATAAGAAACAGCATCATCTACAGATAAAATGTTTTTTACAATAATTCCTCTACTCATTTTATAAGAATTCTTTCTTACATGTTTTTTAAAACCACCATTTAAAAGACAAACCAAACGTTTTTTATCACTCAAACCAATCCAAGTTCCTCCTGCCAATTCATCTTTCGGATACGTTAACGCAACGCCATTTTCTAAATACTTTTTTGGCGAAATTGTATTTCTTAATGGAGTTTCATCTCTATTAGAAGTTAAAATAAAATCATTATTCCCTAAAGGAAGATAGCTTACTGTACACATATATTTTTTTTACTATTTACGAAAAACCTTTAGTTTTGATCTTATCTTTAAACTTTCCTTAACAAAAGACATCAAAAATCGGTTAAATTTATTGAAACAAAAATTGTAACTTTGAAACTCAAAATTAGTCGATTAAATTTAAAAAAACATACAAAATGGCAAGAGGATTTTTTAACGTTCCTAAAGCAGTAAACGAACCTGTAAAGGGGTATGCTCCAGGTTCTCCAGAAAGAGAAGAATTATTAGCTACTTATAAAGCAATGTTTAACAGCAATATTGATGTGCCAATGCACATTAATGGCGAAGAAATTAGAACAGGAAACACCAAAAGCATTACACCTCCTCATGATCACAAACATGTTGTTGGTAAATACCATACTGCAGAAAAAACACATGTAGACACTGCAATTTCTACAGCCTTAGCGGCTAGAGAGGCTTGGTCTAGTGTTTCTTGGACAGAGCGTGCAACTATTTTCTTAAAAGCGGCTGAATTATTAGCAGGACCTTATAGAGCAAAAATGAATGCTGCAACCATGATTGCACAATCTAAAAACGTATACCAGGCAGAAATTGACGCTGCTTGCGAAATGATTGATTTTTTCCGTTTTAATGTAGAATATATGACGGATATTTTTAAAGATCAACCAGCATCTGCACCAGGAATATGGAACCGAGTTGAGTATAGACCTTTAGAAGGGTTTGTATATGCAATTACGCCATTTAACTTTACTTCTATTGCGGCAAACTTACCTGCTGCCGCTGCTTTAATGGGAAATGTTGTTGTTTGGAAGCCTTCTGATCATCAAGCATATTCTGCACAAGTAATTGTAGATTTATTTAAAGAAGCTGGTTTGCCAGATGGGGTTATAAATGTAGTGTACGGAGATCCTGTAATGATTACAGATACCGTTTTAGCGTCTCCAGATTTTGCTGGACTACACTTTACAGGTTCTACTCATGTTTTCAAAAACTTATGGAAACAAATAGGAAACAACATACATACTTACAAAACATATCCAAGAATTGTTGGAGAAACAGGAGGAAAAGATTTTATTTGGGCACACAATTCTTCTAACCCTTTACAAGTTGCAACTGCAATAACTAGAGGTGCTTTTGAGTATCAAGGTCAAAAATGTTCTGCTGCTTCTAGAGCCTACATTCCTGCATCATTATGGGAAGAAGTAAAAAAACATGTAATTGCACAAACAAACGAAATTAAAATGGGCTCTCCAGAAGATCCTTCTAACTTTGTAAATGCAGTTATTCACGAAGGATCTTTTGATAAAATAGCTAGTTATATAGACGCTGCAAAAGCAGATAAAGATGCAGAAATTATTGTTGGTGGAAACCACGATAAATCTACAGGTTATTTTATTGAACCTACTGTAATTTTAGCAAAAACACCAACTTACACAACAATGACTACTGAGTTATTTGGACCAGTAATTACTATTTTTGTTTATGAAGATGCTGCCTGGGAAGCTTCTTTAAAACTAGTTGATGAATCTACAGAATACGCTTTAACAGGAGCTATTTTTTCTACAGATAGATATATTGTAGAAAAAGCTTCTAAAGCTTTAGAAAATGCAGCAGGTAACTTCTACATTAATGATAAACCAACAGGTGCTGTTGTGGGACAACAACCATTTGGAGGAGCAAGAGCTTCTGGTACAAATGACAAAGCAGGTTCTGCACAAAACTTGTTACGTTGGACATCTGTTAGATTGATTAAAGAAACATTTGTAACACCTACCGATTATAAATATCCTTTTTTAAGATAATCTTAAATTAAATATTTTATTTTAAAAAAGCCGTATCAAAATTTGATGCGGCTTTTTTTATTTCCTTATTTTAGACAAAAACTTGTTAAAAGCTATGGAATATAAATATTTAATGTACTCGCACTTGTTTACTGTTGTTCCATGCATTTTTATTGGCGCTTACCTTTTATTAGTGAAAAAAGGAACTCCTTTTCATAAATTATTAGGAAAAATTTATATGTCTTTAATGATGATTACAGCAGTTATCACATTATTTATGCCTGCGTATGTAGGAACTCAATTTTTAAATCATTTTGGGTACATACATTTATTTAGTATTCTAACATTATACAGTGTTCCTACTGCTATAATTGCCGTAAAGAAAGGACAAATTAAAAAACATAAACTAAAAATGATTTTTCTTTATTTTGGAGCAATTGTTATTGCTGGAGGTTTTACACTAACTCCAGGTCGTTTTTTACACACTTTCTTTTTTTGTTAATAACCATAAAAAAAACCACATTATTTTAGAATGTGGTTTTTTTAAAAATTTTGTTTTTTTACTCTATAATAAGCTTCCTTGTTGTTTGTTTGTTTCCGTTTGTAACTTTCAATAAATACAATCCTCCAGAAAGGTTATTAAAAGATATTTTCTTAGAAAAACTTGTATCTTTATTTGTATTAAAAAATGTTTGTTGCCCAACTAACCTTCCTCTAATATCAAATAACTGAACAGACACATTATCCGTATTAATCAGTTTTAAATTTAAAGTAAATTCACCTTTTGTAGGATTTGGGTATAAATTAAAGTCTTCAAAAACAGCATCGTAAATAGAAACACTTTTTACTAAAATAGTATAATCTTCTACCTCTCCATCAAAACCTAAATCACAAGATTCGGGAGCTTCTAGATCACTTGAGTCTATGTATTTAGTAGAAACCCTTAAAGTCGTTTTCCCTAACAAAGCACTTGCTGGAACCGTTATTTTAAACGGACTCTCACTTGTAGCAATATCTTCTCCATTCTCTGTAAAACCTAAATCATACGCTTCCTCAACATCAAAAACACAATTTTGATTCCAATCTATCCAAGCCTTGGTTAGCACTCTATAATCTCCATCTGTATTTGTATTTACAACTAATTCATAGGTACTATTAATAAATAATTCTGTTTCTATTTCTGTATAATCACTATATCCTAAACCGCCTTCTTCTTTTGCAGATGCATTACTAATTGTATTAAATTCTACTAATGTAGTACCTGTTAAAAAATCAGAATCGCCTCTAGAATCGCAGACCTTACAGACTTCTGTTGTATAGCTATAAGTGGTACTATAATTTCCTTCTCCGCAATTATTAATAGATTTAACCCTCCAAAAATACTGTGTTTCTTGAGACAAGTTAATTGGAATATAAGAGTTGTTTGCTACAGTATCTGATGAAACAATTTCAGAAAAATTAGGGTCTTTTGCTATTTCTACATGATAAGATACCGCATTAGTATCTAACACCCATTTTAACGCTTCAAATAAACCAATATTATCTGCATCATCTTGCGGTGAGGTTAGTGTTAATTCCGTAAAATTAGGTGTTTTTAAATCTAAAACAACAGCTGTATTTTTATTTAAACTTTTAGAAACTCCTTTCACATTTATTTCATAACTCTGGGCTGTTTTACCTTCTAAATTAGAAATGGTCATTGTTACATTTCCATCAGCACTAATTACCGAAGGAGAAAAAACAACATTAGCACCTGTTGGTAAACCTTCTGCAGATAACGTAACTGGTTCAGAATAATTATTAACAAAATCAAAATTAAGTGTGTAATTTACAGAGTCTTCTCCAGAATTACAACCTAATTGTACACCACTGGTATTTGACATTACAAATGTTGGTAGAAGCGAGTTGATGGTAAAATTTGTGCTATTAACATTATAAAAAATATTATCCGCAGCTTCTACCATAATTCTTGAGGTTGTAGAAGGATTATCCGGAATCACAATCTCTTCTGTACCATCATTTGGCGTATTTTCTTTAATCATGATAGGAAAAGTAAGCCCCCCATCAATAGATAGTTTTATATTAACATTTAAACAATTGATAGGAAATAGATCTGTTGTTCCTTTTACCCAAGACACGGTTTGTGTTGAACCAACATCCCAAGCAACTGCAGAATTTGGAGCAGAAACAGTAAAAGCCTCTGCATCTTCTACAGATACATTCATGTTATCTCTTGCAGAACTTCCACCACCTGCATGATTATCTCTTACTAAAAAAGAAAAATTTAATACACGCGCCACAGAAGGCAAAACTTCCCAAGTAGAAGATGTACTCCCTGCAACAATTGTTGCTAATGCAGGCATATATCTATTGGGTGAAGAATTTGATTGTAAAGATCTAAACATTGGCCCTCTGGTACTTGTTGAAACAGGAGGCATTACCGCTATTTGATTGTCTATTTGCTCCCAATTATAGGTTAAACTTGTAGTACCGTCTGCATCTGTTCCAACTCCTTTTAAAACAAATGGTGTTGATTTTGGAATACTAAAATCGGCCCCAGCATCTGCTACAGGAGCTGTATTATTGGTATTAATTACTACTGCACAACTTGCAGAAGACTGAATAATACCCCACATTTCTGCAATACTAATTGCATGAAAATAATCGTCACTTTGACCCTGAACATCAGGCGCACAAATACCTGCATACCCCATAATAGTAGACGCACTTCCTGGTTCTACTGCAGTACTACTATTTCTATTACAATCATTATTTTGTGTATGATTTGCCCCAAATTGATGCCCCATTTCATGCGCCACAAAATCAATATCATACGCATCACCAATGGGTTGACTTCTACCGGTAACACCACGTGCTTTACTTCCTGCTACACAAACAACACCTCCACCGGCTAAACCATCTCCTGCAACGCTAAAAACATGCCCAATATCGTAATTAGCATCTCCTATTTTAGTATCACAAATAGCTTGTACTTCGTCAAGCATTGCATCAGGATCACCATCTGTAATGTTATCTGAATCTGCATCTAAAAAAATAATCTTATCATTGTCTCCTACAATTACCATTCTTACTGCTAAATCTCTTTCGTAAACACCATTAACCCTTGTCATAGTTGTATTCATGGCAGATAAAACGGCTTCTTTTTTTACTTCATCTGTAGCCGCTGTAGATATATTTTGATTTGTTAAATGAAATTCTGCATACTCTCCACTGCAAGCTAAAGCTAACCGAAAAGTTCTTAGCTTTCCGTCATTGGCATTTTTAATACTATTTGTTTTTGCAACACTTCTTACCGTTTCCTCTACATGACAAGTAAAACCATCTTTATCTGGTGCTAAATCTGTTCTCTTATAAACCATTAATGTTTTACCGTCTTTAGAATAAGGGTCTACATATAATGTTTTTTCAACACCCGAAAATACTATAGCATGAAAACCATCTGTACCCATACTAATTTTTGCTACTGCCGTAGGATCATCTATTCCTTGAGCAGAATAAGACTTTATCATAGAATATTTTTCAGCCAATTTAGCCTCAAAATTTGATGTTTCTTTGATGATAAAATTAGAAAAACCACCTACTGCATTGGGTAGTTTTATAATACTTTGCTCTTCTTTAGATTTTGATTTAGACTTTAAAAACGTCTTAAAATTATCAACATCTATAGAAATAAGGCTATAATTAGAAGGAAAATTTTTCTTTTTTAGGATATTATTTTCTTGAATAGTCACTTTATTTTTATCCATTTTTTTTAAAAACTCTTGAGCATATACTCCGCTGAAAGAGAAAAAAAATACGACAAGAATAAATGATAGAGGAAATTTTGTTTTCATAAACAGTTTATATGTAAAATCGTCATCAAATATAATGAAATAATTATCTTTGTAGTCGAGATTATGAACAGAAACATACTACTACAAGACTTATCTGTAAAAGACTACAAAGAAGCCTGGGATTATCAAACTGAATTATTACAAGGAATTGTTGATGTTAAGATTGCTAATCGTAAGAATGAAGAAAAAATTTCTACAAAAAATTATTTTTTATTTGTAGAGCATCCGCATGTATATACTTTAGGTAAAAGTGGACACATGAGCAATTTGTTACTTAATGAAAAGCAATTAGCAGAAAAAGGAGCTACTTTTTATAAAATTAATCGGGGTGGTGATATTACTTACCATGGTCCCGGACAAATTGTTGGCTACCCAATTTTAGATTTAGAAAACTTCTTTACAGATATTCATAAATACTTACGTTTTTTAGAAGAAGCAATTATT
This sequence comes from Polaribacter butkevichii, assembly GCF_038024105.1. Classification (NCBI taxonomy): domain Bacteria; kingdom Pseudomonadati; phylum Bacteroidota; class Flavobacteriia; order Flavobacteriales; family Flavobacteriaceae; genus Polaribacter; species Polaribacter butkevichii. The sequence continues at coordinate 3,145,230 of NZ_CP150661.1, read as the reverse complement.
TTAACCATTGCCGAGTATGGAATAAAAGCAGAGAGAAGTCCTGGTGAAACAGGTGTTTGGTTAGATGTTGGTACTCCGTTTGCTCGTAAAATTTGCGCTATGGGAATCCGTTCTTCTAGATGGGTAACAATGCATGGTTTTGCATTAAATGCAAACGTAAATTTAGGCTATTTTGATAATATTATTCCCTGTGGAATTAAAGGAAAAGCCGTAACTTCTATGGAAGCCGAATTAAATAAAAAAGTAGATACTGAGGAAGTAAAAGCTAAAATTCTTAAACACTTTAAAGTACTTTTTGAGGTTGAAGAATTTATAAAATAATTAGTCATTGCGAGTTTACAAAGCAATCTGTAAATTTTAATTAACAGATTGCTTCACTATCGTTCGCAATGACAAACAATTACTTCTCTTCGTTAAAATATACTTTATAAAATTTCATTTTCTTTTCTTCATCATACCCTCTTTCTAAATATTCTGACGCCGCTTCTGGTGCATCTACATCTAGTTTTATGTTGATGTTAGTATCTAACTTTATTTCTGTTTTTAGCTTGTTTTTCTCTTTCTTTAAAACAACTCCAGAAACATCAAAATTATTTCTGATTAACACATCATTTAATTTTTCGAAATGCTCTTTGTATTCGTCAAACTTTTCTTTGTGTTTCTCTTCTTCAAAAACCTCATCTTTAAAAGTTGCATAATCTACAGCCTCATTTTCTTTAAAATAATCTACCGTATTTGCTAAGAAATTTCCTTGTTGGTGCATTCCTAATTCTGGCTTAATTACTTCTTCAGAAAATTCTTTACACATTTCTAAATAGTTTTGTGTGTGCGAATTGTAATCGTCTGCTAATTTTACAGATAAAAAGTTTTTAGTCCAATATTGTGCATCGTAATTGTTGTTATCTACAGATAAAACAACCGTACCTTCTGCATCTGATGTATTTAAAACCAAACATCCTTTGTCTATTCTTTTGGTAGAAATTCCTTTTTGAACAACCACATCAAAACTTTCATTATCGTCTAAATAAGTCTGAAAGAAATCTACTTTATTTTCTATTTTAAAAACACCAATGGCTTCTGTTAAAACGTCTTTATATTCTATACCTTCTATATAAACCACAAGTACATCTCCTGTTTTTATTTGTGCAGAATTAGACTGCTCAAACAAATGGTTTACAATACTTTTTGAGTATTCTACAAAACTTTCTTCGTCATTAAAAACTTCTGAAGCAAATTTATTTACCTCGTTTAAACGTACGTCTTCATGATTGGTAAAGCGGTAGCTTTGTGTTAAGTTTCCGAATGGTTTTAATAAAAAACCTTTCATTAAATCGTAACTTTCTTGATCAAAACGAATTAAGTCTTCAGAAAAAACATTTTGTCCGCTATTAAACTTATTGGCAACTTTATGTAAAATACATTTGGTAATTTCTGCTTTGGTTTTTCTTATCATCAGTTAAAATTTTGGAGCGTAAAAATAGTCGAAGTTTTTAAATAATTAGAACTTATTCTATAAAGTTTACAAACAAGTTTAGCCCTGATTGAACGGTTTGTTTGAGCTCTTTTTTGCCTTTTTAGGCAAAAAAAGCGAGTAGTGAAAGCAGGAAATAGCTTCTAAAAAATGTTTTATAACTTTAATTTAATCTGTTCTGGCAACAGTTTAAAGGTTTTTCTGTGGTATTTGGTTGCACCAAATTCTCGTATTCCGTTTCGGTGTTCTTTTGTTGGGTATCCTTTATTTTTTGCCCAATTATAGACAGGAAATTCTAAATGAATTTTTGCCATATACTCGTCTCTATACGTTTTGGCAAGCACAGAAGCTGCGGCAATACTTAGGTATTTGGCATCTCCTTTTACAATAGCTTTGTGCGGAATATCTTTATAATCTTTAAATTTATTACCGTCTACAATAATAAATTCTGGCTCAATTTTAAGCATTTCTATAGACCTATGCATGCCGGTTATAGAGGCTTGCAAAACATTTATTTGATCTACTTCTTCTTGCCAAACAAAAGAAACGCCAAAGGCAAGAGCATTTTTTTCTATAAAAGGACGCAATTCTTCTCTCTTTTTTTCTGATAATTGCTTAGAATCATTTAAAAAAGGATGTGTAAAATCTTTTGGTAAAATTACGGCTGCTGCTACTACAGGGCCACATAAACAGCCTCTACCGGCTTCATCTGTACCGGCTTCTAAAGAAAAACCACTATAATTTGATGCTAACATTTTACAAAGAAAAGAAAAGTTTAAATAAACATGGCTTAATTAACAGATTTCATGATAATTATTAACAATTATTTTCGTTTAATTATTTTACATTTGCCATTGCAGAAACAATCTATGAACAAATTACGATTCTTCTTATCAATACTTGGTTTTCTAGTGGCTGGTTCTTTATTTTCACAAAGAACTCTAAACCCTATTCAAGAAAATAATGGTTTTAATACGATTCAGAATGACACCCTTAGAAATACGGGAGAAATTACGGTAAAATTATCTGGTAAAACAAAGTATACAGACTACAAAATATTTTCTCACGAAAGAGATACCACGTATATAGACACCACATTAACCATACAAAAAGATTATAAATTTAATTATTTAAGAACGGATAATTTTGAGTTATTAGCCTTTCATAACCAAGGGCAAACCTTTACCAATTTGGGGTATAATTTTAGCAATTTAAATTTCTTGCCAGACATTGGTTTTACTGCAAAACAGTTTAGTTATTTAGATATTGATGAAATTAAATATTACGAAGTACCTACACCAACAACCGAAATTACTTATAGAACAGGGTTGCAACAGGGGCAAGTTTTAGATGCTATCTTTACCGTAAATTTTTCACCAAGATTAAATGTATCGCTTTCTTACAAAGGAATTCGTTCTTTGGGAGCTTACAGAAGATCTTTAGCGAGTCATGGTAACTTTAGAGGTGCTTTTCACTACAGAACAGAAGAAAACCAATACGAAATTCGTGGTCATATAACCTCTCAAGATTTTTTTAATGAAGAAAGTGGTGGGTTGCCACAAGATGAAATTGATAAGTTTGAAAGTAACGATGACAACTATACCACAAGAGCTAGATTAGATGTAAATTTAGATGATGCCGAAAATGATTTTGAAGGTAGAAGAGTTTATTTTGACCATAGCTACAAACTGTTATCTAGTAAAGATAGCATCAACAAAAAGGATTTTAGCAACTTAAAAGTTGGACATGTTTTTACTACGGAAACAAAAGAGTATAGTTTTACACAACCTACAAGTACTACAACTATTTTTGGTGATGAAAACTCTGCTGGTGCTAGTAACAACCTAGCAAAAAACACCATTACAAATAACGAATTAAACCTAGAATTTAACTCTAAATACGTACTTGGTAAATTTAAAGCCAAAATAAATATTACCAATTATTCTTACGGATATGATACTATTTTAAACACAAATAGTAATATTTCTAAAGTTAAATTAGAGGGAAGTGCCATTTCTGTAGGTGCAGATTGGAACGCAAAAATTAAAAACTTTCATTTAAATGCTACCGGAAATTTATCTCCTGGAAGCGGCAGGTTGTCTGGTACCTTTTTACAAGGAGAGGCATTGTATAAAAAAGACAGTCTTTTTGCAGTAAAAGGAAGTTTATTAATTAGCTCTAAATCGCCCAACTTTAATACGCTTTTACACCAAAGTAAATATGACGATTACAACTGGCAAAATGATAATTTTACGTCTGTTAATACAAGAGACCTAGGCTTCTCCTTTAGTTCTAAATGGCTAAATGCAGCTCTTAATTTTACAAATATTGACAACTACACTTATTTTGGTGAAGACAACAAACCGCATCAATTCGATAGCCAAATTACTTATTTAAAAGTAAAAGCGAACAAAGAAATTAAGTATTGGAAACTGGCTTTAGATAATACGGTAATGTACCAAAACGTTAGTAGTGGTAGCTCTGTTTTTAGAGTACCAGAATTGGTTACAAGAAACACATTATACTACCAAGACTACTGGTTTAAAGGAAAACCAATGTTAGTTAACATTGGGGCTACTTTTAATTATTTTACAAAGTATAAAATGAATGCCTACAACCCATTGTTAGCGGAGTTTACATTACAAGATACGCAAGAAATAGGTTTTCCTTCTGTAGATGTTTTCTTTAACGCACAAGTGCGAAGAACACGCTTGTATTTTAAAATTGAAAACGTAACTTCTAGCTTTACATCAAAAAACTATTACTCGGCTCCTAATTATCCATATAGAGATTTTACTATTCGTTTTGGATTGGTTTGGAACTGGTTTATTTAAACTTTAATGTGTTAAATCATTTATGAAAGACCAACTTAAAAACAACTGGAAATTATTTTTAATGGCTAGTTTAACTTTAGGACTTGCCCCTTTTAATCCGCCACATATTTTAGGTAAAGTTCAATGGATTTTAGGTGGAGGTGCTTTTATAGGAGCACACCCAATGCAAGCTAAAGATTGGTTTGATGTTTTACTACACGGAAGTCCTTGGGTACTTTTATTAATTTCTATTGTTTTAAATCTTTTTGCATTAAAGACAAAAAACGTCCCAAAATAGCACTCCCTATTTGCTCTTTTTCTACAAAACCTTGAGATTTATAAAAAGGAATAGCATTAGGGTCTGCAACTAACTCTATTATTTTTGTATTAAAAACGATTGCTTTTTCTAAGGCATGTATTAGTAGTTTTTTACCGATACCTTTACCAATAAATTTAGGTAAAACAAATAACATTTCTAACTTAACGAAATCTTCTTTCGGATTATTTAAAACGTAAAAACCTACAACTACATCTGCAACCATAAATTTAAACACGTTGCAACTTTTTATGGTTGTAGATGTTACTGTTAAATCATTTCTCCAACCTTCTATCAACTCTTTAGAATACCCCCAAAAAGCTTTCGATTCTAATGCAACCTCAGTAAGTTGTTTTGCATCCGAAAGAACAGCAGCAACAATCATATTATTTTTTAACTAACTGTTTAATTTTAATATTAAAAGCAGCAAAAATTAAAGTCATAATAGGACTTAACCAGTTAAAAATAGCAAAGAAAAAGTACTCTGAAACACTTACACCTAAAACACCCGATTGATATGCTCCACAAGTATTCCACGGAATTAAAACCGATGTTACTGTACCAGAATCCTCTAACGTTCTACTTAAATTTTCTGGTGCTAAGCCTTTATCTTCATAAGCTTTTTTAAACATTTTTCCGGGTACAACAATGGCTAAATACTGGTCTGAAGCCGTAACATTTAAAGCTAAACAACTGGCTACAGTACTTGCAAATAAACCAAAAACAGAAGATGCCATACTTAATAACGCTTTACTAATTCTTGCCAAAGCACCAATTGCATCCATAATCCCTCCAAAAACCATAGCACAAATTATCAACCAAATAGTACCTAACATACCACTCATACCACCTGCAGAAAACAAATCGTTTAATTCTACACTTGTAGTTTCCACAGCAGAATCTATTGTAATTGCATTCATAACTCCTCTATATGCAGAATTAAAAGTTAAAGAATCTGCGCCTGCAACATTCATAACTATTTCTGGTTGCGCAATAATAGCTACAACACCTGCAAATAAAGTCCCCACTAACAACGCTACCAATGGTTCTGTTTTTTTTATAATTAGAAAAATTACCGTTATAGGAACCATAAATAACCAAGGAGAAATATTAAAGGCAGCATCTATAGCTGCTAATTTATCTGATACATCTGGTGTACCTGTTGTTTCTATAGAAAAACCAATAATTAAAAAAACTAATAGTGTAATTAAAATTGTTGGCACTGTTGTTAAAGACATGTATTTAATATGTGTAAACAGATCTCCACCGGCCATTGTAGGCGCCAAGTTTGTAGTATCTGATAAAGGAGACATTTTATCTCCAAAATAAGCACCAGATAACACTGCACCTGCCGTCATACCCGCAGAAATACCCAAAGTATTTCCAATACCTACCAAAGCAATACCAACGGTTGCAGAGGTGGTCCAAGAACTACCCGTTGCAATAGAAATAATGGCACAAATAACAACCGAAGCTGCCAAAAAGATAGTTGGGTTTAAAATTTGTAATCCGTAATAAATCATAGAAGGAATGATACCACTTATTAACCAAGTTCCGGCCAAAGCACCTACCATTAACAAAATTAAAAGAGCGCCAGAAGTAGATTTTATATTTTCAGAAACCTCTTCCATCATTTGTTTGTAAGAAACCTTGTTTCTAAAACCAACAATTGCAGCTACCGCTGCTCCCATTAACAAAATAAATTGATTACTACCACTTAAAGCATCATCACCATACACAAAAAAAACATTGTAAAACAACATACCAACCAACGCAAAAACCGGTATTAAGGCTTCCCAAATATTAAGTTCTTTATTTTCTATAATATTCTCGTCTTCCGGGTTTGTTGGTGTAATATTCTTGCTCTCCATATAGTTAAAATTTCGTTTTGTAATGTTACGATTTTACGGAGTTTTACGCAAATTGATTTCAGCAACTTCCATTTACCCTTACGGATTTGTCAACTCTATTTTTTTTAGTCTGTTTTTTTAAAGAATATTTTTTTTAGAATAGTAAAAAATAATAATTTGTTTTTTATAAAACCCCTACACTAATCATACAAGATTTCATTGCCTGATAGGTTCTTTCAATATTATTATCTAAACCAATAGAAAAACGGATTAACCCCTCTGACAACCCCATTTCTACTTGTTCTTCTTTAGGTATTTCTGATGATGTTGAACTGCCAGAAGCAGAAAATAATGTTTTGTAAAAGCCTAAACTTACCGCTAAATACCCTAAATTTTTATGCTGCATTAACTCCATTAATTCATTGGCTTTCTCTAAAGAACCAACATCAATTGTTAAGATTCCTCCAAATCCATATTCCTTATTCATAATTTCTTTAAAAAGCATATGAGAAGGATGAGAAGCCAAACCAGGATAGACTGTTTTTAAACCATCCGCTTCAAATTTTTCTGCCAAAAAAGCAGCATTAAAACTGTGTTGTTTCATTCTAAGATGCAGCGTTCTCATATTTTTTAAAATTGATGAAGCCCTTAAACTATCCATCGTAGAACCCAATAACATACTTGCTCCGCTATTTACATTTCGTAAATCGTTTATAAACTCTTTTGTACCGCAAACCACACCACCAACAGTATCTGAAGAACCATTAATAAACTTTGTTAAACTATGTATTACAACATCTGCCCCTAATTTTGCAGGAGAAATTGATAATGGAGAAAACGTATTATCTACCACCAATTTTAAATTATATTTTTTTGCCAATGCAGATAAGCCAGCAATATCTGCTACTTCTAAAAGCGGATTACTTACAGATTCGCAATACAAAACCTTTGTTTTTTCTGTAATAGAAGCTTCTACAACTGCCAAATTTGTAATGTTTACAAAAGTGGTTTTAATATTAAATTTTGGGATGAAATTTTTTAAAAACGCATAGGTTCCTCCGTAAATAGTTCTACTAGAAACAATATGTTCTCCTGCATTTACCAATTGCAACAAAACAGGTGTAATGGCTCCCATACCAGATGCAGAAACGTTTGCTGTTTCTGTACCTTCCATTGCGGCTAAAGTTTCTCCTAAATATAAATTTGAGGGTGATGAATGTCTTGAATACAAATAACAGCCATCTGCATTACCTTCAAAAGTATCGAACATGGTTTTTGCTGATATAAATGTATAGGTAGAAGAATCTGAAATGGATGGATTTACGCCACCAAACTCTCCAAAATATTGTAAATCTTGAATTTTATCTGCGGGTTTAAATTTCATAATTATTTAGTTTTATTGATTGCAAAAAAACGACTAACAAGAAATAAAATCAACATAAACTAAAAAGTATAGTTTTATTTTCTAAATTTACAAAACAAACTAGACTTAAAAACTAAAATAAGTTCTATTCCGATATCTTTTCAGAAAATTTAAAACCATGGCATTAGATTCTACCGATAAAAAACTCATTAATTTATTACAAGAAGACAGTAAACAAACCACAAAACAGTTATCACTTCAATTAAACTTGTCTATTACGGCTGTTTATGAACGTATCAAAAAATTAGAAAACCAAAATATTATTGAAAAGTACGTGGCCATTATCAACAAAAATAAAATTGATAAATCGTTTTTAGTTTTGTGTCATCTAAAACTGATTCAACATTCTAAAGAATATGTAACTACTTTTGAGCGTGAAATTTTAAAATTAGAAGAAGTATCAGAATGTTTTCATGTGAGTGGAGATTATGATTATATTCTAAAAATTTATGTAAAGGATATGGAAACTTATAGAAATTTTATGGTTACCAAATTAACTGCCATAAAATATATTGGCAGTACACATAGTATCTTTGCTATTGAGCAAGTTAAAAATACAACCGCTATAAACTTATAAAACATGCAAACTACTCGTTGTAAATTTTTTGAACTTTTATTAATTTTTGTGCTAATTCCAATAAGTTTTGCATTTGATTATTCTCCTATTTTAAAATTGATTATCGGTCTTTTAGGTTTTACTTATATTACCTATATACTATTTAAAGTTGAAAAAATTAAATTCAGAATTGAGAAAAACATCAACTGGAAACATTTTTGGACAACTACATTGATAAAATTTTTAATTATTGCCCTTATTACCACTTCTTTTGTTTGGTTTACAGATAAAGAAAATCTTTTTACCGTGATGTTAAATAAACCTAGCTTATGGATTTTAATCTTGCTTTTTTACACTTTCTTTTCGGTGTATCCCCAAGAGCTTTTGTATAGAACTTTCTTTTTTAAACGCTATCAAAACCTATTTAAAAACGAAAGCTTATTTATACTTGTAAACGCCCTATTATTTTCTGCAGCACATCTAATGTTTAGAAATACACTTGTATTATTTTTAACCTTTATTGGTGGAATTTTATTTGCAATAACGTACAATAAAACAAAATCTACACTTTTAGTTTCTATAGAACATAGTATTTATGGTTGTTGGTTATTTACGGTTGGTATGGGCAATATGCTTGGTTTTCCTTCTTAAAACAATCCCAAAACTATCCTTTTGGGATTGTTCCTTTTACAATTTTATCAATACTATTTTCTCTGATTGCTTTTTTACCATTTGTCCGTAAAAATCTTTTAAAACTTTATAATTTTCTGCACCAATAATTGCAGAATTAAATTGCAAAATAGCTATAGTACTAATTTTCTTCCCCATTTGAGTTACTTGATATTTAAAAACGCCTAAATTGTCAGGCAAAGAAATAGCAAACGATTCTGGCAACTTTTCTACTTTATAACCTTCAGGAATTTGTATTGAAACGGTATTTTTATCTTTCCAAGGTGATGCAAAATCAATAGGGAATTTTCTTTCTTCTAGCTTAAATGGATTCTCATGTTCAGTTAAGAACAATAATGGTTCAATATATAATTTATTACTTATTTCTTCTATCAAATCCTCACTAGAAAACTTTAAAGTACTATTAACAGGTTTTCCTATTTCATACTTATTAGTGATTTTAAAGTTTATTATTTCAACTTTATTATTTTCTTCAAACTTTGTAATTAAATTTTCTTCTTTTATATGATTATAATTATTTCTAAAATTTAATGCATTTAAATTATCATATTTTGTTCTTACAAAGCCTTCAACTATTAAATCTTGAGTTACTTTAACCATAATTAAATTCTCTTCTGATGCAAATTTAGATGGAGTTAATTTTATCCATGAAGAGTTCCCTTCTTTTGTAACTTTTCTTCCATTCCAATTCAATACTCTAGTAGGTAAAATATTTGGTAAACTAAAAAGTTCTGTGGCATCTAACAATAAATAAGTCCCATCTTTAAATTCTACCATAGAAATTACGTAATTAAAACCATCTAAAGTTGGAAACATTGGAACTCCATTATTCCTTGTACTCACTAAAACAGGGTTTGCATCTAAACCAGCAGAACGCAACATAGAGGTTAGTATTAAATTAATATCAGCTACATTACCTACTCTTTCTTTGTAGGCTTTCCTAACACCCTTATCTGTATATTTACCGTAAACTCCGTTCCATTTTACTTGTTTTTTAACAAACTGAAAAATAGAAGCTATTTTTTCTGTTCTTGTTTTAGAAACTTCAAGTATTTTTTCTAAATCTTCTTTGTAATAATTACTTTTATTTAATTCTGTACCAAAACGAGAAGATTTAAAAATTTGTTTACTAACGGTTTCCCATGTATTTGAATAGTTTTTAAGTTCTCCTTGAATAGACAAAAAATTTGTTTGGGTTAACTCAAACTCCAAACCTCCTCTATAATTATGAATACTACTAATAAAAGGTTCATCATCTCTTAAGGCAGGTATCTTGTTCCCTTCAAAAGAAAAAACATCAATTCTAAAATTTGTAGAACCAACAATTCCATTTTTTGCTGATTTTTTCATTTGTACAGAATAATATCCTTTAGACCTTTTGTTAAAAGTAAAATATTCTGGAATTTCAATTTGGTAATTTAATTTTTTTACGGGAATGCCGTATTGAAATTGTAAATCATCTATAAAGTTGATAAAAGGAGAAATAAGCTCATATTTAATTTCTATAACTGTACCTACTTTAATATTAGGCATTGTTATTTTCTTAATACTGTATGATTTATTTTTTTTCTCTTTAAATATATTATTTTTTGATAACTTTTCTTTTACAACTTTACCTTTAACTAAAGAATAGGTATATCCTTTTATAGAGTTTACAGATTCTTCATCTCCATTTTCGGGATCATAATAAGCAACAGGTTTTGTAGCCATATCAAAACCTTCTTTGGTATAAATTTTAATACGTTCATGAATTTTTGTGACTAGTTGAAAACCTTCATTTTTAATAAAATTATAATAAGTTCTTCTTTCTCTGTACAAATATGCTGCATCTGCAGTAGAGTCTAAAGGATAATATTTTTCTTCTAACTCTTCTTTAGATACCTTACCAAATTTATAATCTTGTGCGAATAATGATAACTGACTTAATAATAGCAATGCAATTGTAATCTTTTTCATTCAATTTATTTTTGTGTAATAGCAATTCTTAAATTTTCATATTTAGCAATACTTCTTCTAAAACTTCTGTAGTTTTTATATGCTTCTTTAGGATAAACGCCTTCTTTAATAACCATTGTTTTATGATACTTAAAGGTTGTATCATCTACTTTTGTAAACGTTACTTTATAGGTCCCAAATTTTGATGAAATATTTTTTTCTGAAGGTAAAACACCCAAAACATAGCCTTCAGGAATTTTAATTTCATACTGATCTTCATCTTTATATCCTCTAGAAATTTTTAATGGCAACTTTCTACTTCTGTATCTTTTAGGTATAAAATTGTTTCTATTAAAAACATTAACTCTAAACAAATATTCTTTGTTATTTACAGAAGCATAGTTTTTAATGGTTACTTTTAAATCTTCTTTAAAAACTACCTTATCTTTATCATTTAACAATGATACAGCATCAATTTCTAAATTGTTATTATAACTCCAATCGTTAGATTTGTATTTTTTTGTAAGTTCTTCTTTTGATAAAGTTTCATAAAAAGATTTATCATCATATTGAATTCCTTTAGAAACTCTATGTAAACTAGCTGTTAAACTTCCGTTTTTTTCTAATTGAATTTTTCCTTTTAACTCTTGTAAGTTTGTTTCATTCTTGTAGGCAGGAGTTCTTTTTATAACTCCGCCTTCTGGTGTTATTACCAACACATTTCTGTCATCTGTAAAATCTCCCAAAAACCCAAACGGAATTGTTTGACTGGTACACTCTAACCAAATATCATTACCATTATTAGGGATATTTAGAATAACATGGTTTCCTTGAGCTAAGGAAGCAAAATCTGTATCGAAAGAAACTTTATCATCTCTATTGGCCTCTACATGCACGTAATTAGATTGAACCCCTACAACATCTAACAATGCTTTTGTATAATTAGTTAACCCCTTACAATCTCCGTAACTAACCTTGTCTACCTCGTTTGCTGATATGGGTTGAATACCTCCAATACCAACTTGTACACTTATATAACGCGTTTTATTTTGCATAAAATTGTAAACAATTTTCGCTTTTTTAATAGGATCTTCTACTCCTTTTACTAAACTTAAAATTTTTTGTTTAGTTGTTTCCTCTAAATTAGACTTTCCTCTTAAAATACTTTCGTTCATCCAAACACCTAGCTCTTTCCAATTAGAATAACTTCCTTTTATATTGTCTGTTTGAAAATCTAGAGGAACCACCATTAATGTTGGCAAGATCTCATTGTAAGAAACACTATTTTCTTCATATTTAAGTGCCGGTTGATTTTTTAGAGTTGAGTGTAACTCATAATCTGTATGTTTGTTTTCTATATTATAACCCTCAAAGTTTTTTTCTTTCTTATTAAAATTTATTTTTAATGGATTTTTAAAAACATAACTACTTTTTTCAATAGAAACAAAATAGCCTTTAATAGGGTACCAATTAGGTATAAAACCTGTTGATGATGTTTTATATTCAGACTCAAAAACCACTGTATACGGATAAGAAACTGGCGTATAATCTAAATATTTTACTCTAGAGTCAGAATACAAAGTCCCTCCACTTACAGCACTTTCGTCTAAAAATTTATTTTTAGAAAACTTATTTATTTCCTTACCAAAAGCATTATAAATAACCGCAGATAGTTCTGTTATTTTAGTGGTATTATCATAATACTCATACATAGAAGCTTTACTGTCTCCTAATTTATTTAAGACAGTTACTACTTTTGTTTTATGCACAACCATATCATCTACATCATCTAGCGTAATATGTAAAGTATTATCTCTTATAACAGCATTTGCATTTTCTTTTAACTCTGTAGGAATTAATAGTGCAGCGTAATTTGTTTTTTGACTAAATGTGTTGGGTACAATTAACAATAAGGCGGCTAAAATAGCGCCGAAAATAAACTTTTTCATAGATTTTTTTGATAGCAACCAAAGTTAAAAAAAAAGCACAAAAAAGAGGCTAAAAACAAAAGTTTTTAGCCTCTAAAATTGAATTTGAATTAATCTAATTTACGCTTTCGTTTTTACAACAAAAGAGAATGTCATTATATCGTTTATAAATTTATCTTTTAATCCTTCAAAGAATTTTTTAGATCCGTATTTTACATTAAAATCTGCTCTGTCTACATTAAAAGCTTCACTTTTAAAAACTGTAACTCCGTTTTCTGTAGAAATTGTTGCAGGTATTGTAATACTTTTTGTTACATCTTTAATTTGTAAGTTTCCTGTAACAGCTAATTTACCAGCTACTTCTTCTACTTTTGTAATTACAAATTTTGAAGTTGGGTATACTGCAACATCAAAAAAGTCTTCATTTTTTAAATGTCCTTCAATTTTACCTGCTCCTTCGCTACCTGCCATGTCTACGTTTTTAATAGTAGACATATCAATTACAAACTCACCACTTGTAAGTTTACCATTTTCTATTAATAAACCACCACTTTTTAAAGCAACAGTTCCATTATGTGCTCCTCCTGGTTTTGTTCCTTCCCAATTTAATACAGAAACAGCAGTATCTACATTATTTAATTCAGCTACGTTAACGGCAACTTTAACAGCTTCCTTTACTTCTACTTTTTCTTTCTTTTCTCCTTTACATGCAGTTAAAACTGATGCTACTACTACTAATGATAAAATTATTTTTTTCATGTTATTTTAAATTTAATGGATATTATTTTATTTCCCATGGCAAATATACAACATTTATTTTCCTTGGAAACTATTTTTTTCTATTTATGATAAAATTAACTACAAAAGCTGCTGCTTGTAGACCAAAAAGTGCTGGCATATAGCTTATAGTACCATAATACGATTTCTTAAAATGAGTTCCGTCGGTTCTTTTTACACTTTTAGAAATTTGCATTTCTTCAGAATACACCGCTTTTACACCTTTATTTACCTTACGTTCTTTTAATCGCTTTCTTAACACACGTGCCATTGTACAATTTTTAGTATTAGCAATGTCTTTTATTTTTACTTTGGTAGCATCTAATTTACCACCTGCTCCCATAGAAGAAATTATTTTTACTTTTTTTCTTCTTGCCGCTACAATCAAATTTACTTTAGGTGTAATACTATCAATGCAATCTAAAACATAATCAAACTCTTTTGTTACAATTTCAAAGGCTCTTTCTGGCGATAAAAACTCTTCTAAAACTGTTAACTCAATTTCTGGATTTATATCTATTAACCTTGCTGCCAAAACCCTTGCTTTCGATTTTCCGATGGTAGAATCTAAAGCTGTTAATTGACGGTTTTTATTGGTTTCATCAAAAACATCACCATCTACAATCGTCATTTTTTGTACTCCTGCTCTTGCAATAAATTCTGCAGCATAAGACCCCACACCCCCTAAACCAACTACTAAAATATTGGCTTTTTTAAGTTTTTCTAACCCTTCTTTTTGCACTAATAATTCAGTACGTTCTAACCAACTCATATTACTTTTATATATTATTTATGTCTGGTCAAGCGCAGTGGAGACCTCATTAAAATTCTATAAATCATTAAAACCTCTCTGCGCTTGAGGTATCAAATTGATGAAATTTTGTGTTATTTTTTGTTGAAGATTTTCAACCGAAATATTTTTTATTTCTGATGCTTTTTTATAAATTTCTGATATATCAATTTCATTATCATCTGTTTCTAATACTATTGATGACAACGGAAGTGCTAAAAAAGTTTCTTGTAATTTTTTGTTTTTGATAAAAGCTGCACCAAACGAAAGCATCAATCCGTTTTTTATACAGTTTTCTGCCAATTGTTTACTTTTATGAAAACCATGTAAAATCCAAACTTGTTTGGGGTTTACCTCTTTTTTAATTGCTATAATTTCTTGATGTGCTCTTACACAATGAATTATTATAGGTTTTTGGTATTTCTCTGAAAGAGCCACCTGCTTTTTAAAGACATCTTTTTGAATGTCCAAATCAGTTTTTGATAGTTTGTCTAAACCACATTCGCCAACGGCAAAACAGTTATCTTTTTGCAGCTGATGTTCTACAAATAAAAGTTCTTCTTTTAAAGTTTCTTGGTTTATAAACCAAGGATGAATTCCGATTGAAAATGGTTGGGAAAAACTAGTGCTATTTGGGTATGTATTTACTATTGAAAACACATTCTCATTAGAATATATTTTATGTGTATGCACATCTAAAAAAAGCATAAAAGTTACTCTTTATTTTTAGAATCTATGATAATAGTAACGGGACCATCATTAACCAAAGCTACTTGCATATCTGCACCAAACTGACCGGTTTGTACTTTTTTACCAATTTCTTTTTCTAAAGTTTGTACAAAATTGGTATACAATGGTATGGCAATATCTGGTTTTGCGGCTTTAATATAACTTGGTCTATTTCCTTTTTTGGTAGCTGCTTGCAATGTAAACTGACTTACTACAATTACTTCTCCTGCAATGTCTATAAGCGATTTATTCATTACTTCATTTTCATCGTTAAAGATGCGTAGGTTAGCTGTTTTTCTTACCAAGTAATTAATGTCTTCCTGATCATCATCTTCTACAATACCTAATAAAACTAAAAGTCCGCTTTGTATTTCTGCAACTTTATGGTTCTCTATGCTTACACTTGCTTCAGATACACGTTGAATTACAATTCTCATGACTTATTCATTATCTTCTTCGTTCCAAACATCGGTTCTAAAATGCTCTTTATCTTCATCTCCACTTAAAATTTGAAGGTAACTTTTATAACGAGACCAAGAAATTTTTTCTTCTTCTAAGGCTTCTTTTACAGCACATTGTGGTTCTTTGGTATGAATACAGTTATTGAATTTACAATGTTCTTTTAAGGCAAAAAACTCAGGAAAATAATCACCTAATTCGTATTTATCAATATCTACAACTCCAAAACCTTTAATACCTGGTGTATCTATAATTCTTGCATCGAAACTTAAATCGAACATTTCTGCAAAGGTAGTAGTATGTTTTCCTTGGTTGTGTTGATCTGAAATTTCTTTGGTTTTTAAATTTAAAGAAGGCTCTATAGCGTTTACTAAAGTAGATTTACCAACACCAGAATGCCCAACAAACATAGAGGTTTTACCAATCATCATATCTTTAATAGTATCTACATTTTTATGCTGAGTAGAGGAAACCTCAACGCATCTATATCCAATAGCTTCGTAAATATCTTTTAAATACAGAATCTCTGCACGTTCTTCTAACTCGTAAGAATCTATTTTATTAAAAACCAATATAGTATCTATTCTATACGCTCTTGTTGCAACTAAAAAACGATCTATAAAAGTGGTAAAAGTGGGTGGATTATTTATGGTAATTAGTAAAAAAACTTGATCTATATTGGCTGCAATAATATGTGTTTGCTTAGAAAGGTTTACAGATTTACGAACAATAAAATTATCTCTATCTAAAATCTTTTTAATGACGCCTGTTTCTTCATCATTCTTTTTCTCTAAATCGAACACCACTTTATCACCAACCGCAATTGGGTTGGTGCTTTTGATGTCTTTAATTCTGAATTTTCCTTTAATTCTACATTTGTAAAATTCTCCGTTTTCAGCTTTTACTTGATACCAACTTCCGGTAGATTTATAAACGATTCCTGTCATTAGTACAAAGATGCAGAATTAAAATTGATTTAAGAAAAATTGGGTTGAAATTGATAGGTGTTCATCAATTTAAAAACTACTTTTTCTTTGATTATGTATAGTTTGTCATTTCAAACACAGAAAGAAGAATCACATAAAGTTTGATTGTGTTTGACTTATCACTGTTATGGGGTTTCTCCTATCGTCGAAATGACACGATTATAATGACAAGTTTTTTGTAATGAGAATGTTTTTTAAGCTTGCACTACGCGTTAAGGATTGAGCAATTGTTTAAGCTCTTTTTTGTTTTTCTACAAAAAAAGCGAGTGCGAAAGCCTGACCAAGCCTTTTTGCTTGGTAACGCCCAAAAAAAATACCTTCAAATTATAAAACTTGAAGGTATTTTAAATAAATATGTATGCTTAAAAAAATTATGCGTTGATAATTTTTTCTTGATGATTGATAGATTCTTGGTGAATTGCTTTAAACATTTTTAAAACAAATTCTTCACTTAGACCTTTACTACTACCTTCTATAACCATGTTTCCTAAAATCTCGTTCCAACGACGTGATTGTAAAACAGCTACGTTTTGATCTTTCTTTAATTGACCTATTTTGTCTGCAACTTGCATTCTTTTACCTAATAAATCGATTAACTGATCGTCTACTACATTAATTTGAGCTCTTAAGTTTTCTAAAGGCTCTCTGTAACTAACTGCAGTTTCAGTTTCCTTTTTAACTTTTAAGTCTTGCATTATTTGCTTTAAAGCATCTGGCGTTACTTGTTGTGCAGCATCTGACCAAGCATTTTCTGGATCGAAATGAGTTTCTATCATTAAACCATCGAAGTTTAAATCTAAGGCTGTTTGACAAACATCAAAAATCATGTCTCTCTTACCTGTAATGTGAGAAGGATCGTTGATTAAAGGTAAATCTGGAAATTTATTTTGAAACTCAATAGCTAATTGCCATTCTGGTGTGTTTCTATATTTTGATTTTTCGTATGTTGAAAATCCTCTGTGAATTGCTCCAAGATTTTTAATACCTGCAGTATATAATCTTTCGATACCACCTAACCATAAAGCTAAATCTGGATTTACTGGATTTTTTACTAATACAATTTTATCTGTACCTGCTAATGCGTCTGCAATTTCTTGCATAATAAAAGGTGATACTGTAGAACGTGCACCAATCCATAATAAATCAACATCGTTTTCAATTGCTAATTTAACGTGTGCAGCGTTTGCTACTTCTGTACAGGTTTTCATACCTGTTTCTTCTTTTACTTTCTTTAACCATCTTAAACCAATTTCTCCAACACCTTCAAACATTCCTGGTCTTGTTCTTGGTTTCCATATTCCAGCTCTAAAATAGCTTACATCAGAATCTTTTAGTTCGTGTGCAATTTTTAAAACCTGTTCTTCGGTTTCTGCACTACAAGGCCCTGCTATTACTAGTGGATGATTTAATTTCATATCGTCCAACCATGTTCTTAATTCTTTTGTATTCTCCATTTTTCTACTTGTTGTGGCTTATTATTTTATGCCGTTTAAAATTTGTTTTATATAATTTGTGTTCTCCATTTCGTTAAAAATTTCAGAGAAATCATCTTTTTGCATCAACTCTTTAAATTGTTGTAAATTGTTGATGTATTCTTCTAACGTTTCTATTACGTTTTCTTTATTTTGTTTAAAAATTGGTGTCCACATTGCCGGCGAACTTTTTGCCAAACGAACTGTGGATGCAAAACCAGAACCTGCCATATCGAAAATATCGCGTTCATTTTTTGCTTTATTTATTACTGTTTTACCTAACATAAATGAACTTATGTGAGATAGGTGCGAAACATACGCAATATGCTTGTCATGAGAAACCGGATCCATGTAACGAATACGCATTCCAATGTCCATAAAAAGCTTTAATGCTTTTTCTTGCAATTTAAAAGTTGTCTTTTCTACTTCGCAGATAATGTTCGTTTTTCCAACGTATAAGCCGGATATAGCCGCTGTTGGCCCAGAATTTTCTGTTCCTGCAATAGGATGACATGCTAAAAAATTTCTTCTTTTTGGATGATGTTCAACCACCTTACAAATTTCTTCTTTTGTGGATCCAGCATCAATTACCAAACCATCATCAGAAATTTTATCTAAAATTGTTGGCAATAATTTTACGGTAGCATCTACCGGAATAGACACAATTACCAAGTCTGCATTTTCGATATCGTCTAAAGTTGCCTTCTTATCAATTAGGTTTAATTCTAATGCCTTATTTAAGGTTTCGTCTTTTCTACTAATTCCGTGAATTACAACATCTGGATTGTTTTTTTTAATATCGATAGCAAAACTACCGCCTATTAAACCAATACCAATCATGTATATATTTTTCATTTATTTTTGCTTTATGCCTTATGCTTTAGGCTTTATGCCCAGAGTTTAAAGCTTATTGCTTATAGCTTATAGCCTTGAAATTGCTTCTTTAATAATATCTGTTGTTACACATAATGAAAAACGAATGTATCCTTCTCCTTGAGAACCAAAAATGGTTCCTGGTGTAATAAAAATATCATAATCGTATAAAACTGAATCTGTTACTTCTTCAGATTTTTTACCTGCTGGTATTTTTGCCCAAACAAACAATCCTGTGGAGTTTTTATTATAAACAGCATCTAATTTGTCAGCCAATTGCCAAATTAAGTTTCTACGTTCTTGGTATATTTTATTTTGTGCTAAAAACCAATCGTCTGATAATTGTAATGCTTCTATGGCTCCTTTTTGAATTCCGTAAAACATACCAGAATCCATATTAGATTTTACTTTTAAGATCTCGTTGATGTAAGATTCTTTTCCGATAACCATTCCAACTCTCCAACCTGCCATATTAAAAGTCTTACTTAAAGAATTTAGTTCTAAAGCAATGTCTTTTGCACCTTCTACTTGTAAAATACTAATAGGATTATCGTTTAAAATAAAACTATACGGATTGTCATTAATAATTAAAATATGATGCTTTTTCCCAAAAGCAATCAACTTTTTAAATGTTTCTAAAGTTGCGTTTGTACCTGTTGGCATGTGCGGATAATTTACCCACATAATTTTTACATCTGTTAAATCTTGTGCTTCTAATTCTTCAAAATTTGGTTGCCAATTAGTTGCATCACTTAAATTATAAAAAAGTGGTTCTGCGCCCACCAACTTCGTTACAGAAGTATAGGTTGGATACCCAGGATTCGGAATTAATACTTTATCGCCTTCGTTTAAAAAAGCCATAGATATATGCATAATCCCTTCTTTACTTCCCATTAAAGGCAATACTTCATTTTCTGGATTTGACTCTACAGAAAACTTGTTTTTGTAAAAAGCAGCAATAGCATTTCTTAATTCTGGCAATCCTTGATAAGATTGATATTTATGCGCACTGGCATCTCCTAAACTACCCTGAATTGCTTCTAAAACCGTAGTTGGTGGTTGCAAATCTGGAGACCCAATTCCCATATTGATAATTGGTTTTCCTGCTGCTGCTAAACCCCTTACTTCTCTTAATTTTTTAGAGAAATAGTATTCTTGAACTGTATCTAATCTTTTGGCTGGTTTAATCATAATAACTGTGTTATTTTCTACCGTTTTTATAAGTTCCTAAAATCTTGAACTCTTCTGCCATTATTTCTATAATAGCTTGTGCTTTTTCGTAATCTTTATATGCTTCAAAAGTTACATCTACAAAAAAGGAATATTTCCAAGGTGTTTCTATAACTGGTAAAGATTGTATTTTGGTTAAGTTTAGCTTGCAATCGCTCATTACATTTAAGATTGTGGCTAAACTTCCTCTTTTATGACTCAATTGAAATTTTAAGGATGCTTTATTAACAGCTTCATTAACTGCTGGCTCTTCTGTTTGTACTATTACAAAACGAGTAGAGTTATCTTTAATGGTTTGAAGTTTATCTTCTATCACTTCTAAATTAAAAATTTCTGCCGCAATTTTTGGTGCAATTGCTGCAATACCTATTAAGTTTTCTTTAGATATTCTTTTGGCAACTTCTGCCGTATCTACATCTTCTACTAATTTAATATGCGGATGTTTTTTAAAGAACTCTTTACATTGCAACAATGCCATTGGATGCGACCAAACTTCTTTTATGCCTTCTATTCCCTGACCTTTTAAAGCCATTAAATGGTGATGAATATTTAAATATTCTTCTCCTATAATATGAAGATTATTTTGATCTATTAAAGCATAATTAGGTATAATAGAACCTGCAATAGTGTTCTCTAAAGCCATAATACCCAAATCTGCAGAGTTGTCTAACAAACTATCTACCAAGACATCAAAAGACATGCATTCTTTTAAGTCTATTGATGTTCCATAAAAATCGCGTGCAACTTTATGGTGGTTTGAGCCTTCGGCTCCCTGTATGGCTATAATTTTATTCATTAATTTCAAATAATGTCAAAAAAAAAGCCTCGAATGAAATTCGAGACTTTATATGATATGAATGTTAGTTAACAACATGATACAAAGTCTCCTCTCTTACTAAAAAAGTAAAAGTAAAAATAGAAACGAGTATAATTGTTATTTAACATTTGTATTCTCTTTGTTTAAAGGAACAAATCTAAAGATTAAATTGAAACAAACAAATTAAATAGCATTTTTTATAACAATTTTGATAAATTATTAAAAACTACATAAAATGTAAGGGTTCTATTATGAAATTCTTTAACGAAAAAGGATTTAGAAACAATATTCTAAATCTGAAACCACTCTTTTACCAATTCTTTCTCTATTGGAGCAACCGTTTTATGGCTATAATCGTTTTTAATGGCTTCATATTGATAGTCTTTAGACCATTCTTTAATATTTACTGAAAGCTCTTTTAAAGAAGCACAGATAAAATTTAATTCTTCAGTAGTAATTGTTGGGTGTACAGACAAACGTACCCAACCTGGTTTTTGAGTATTGCAGCCGTGTAAAATTTCATCTTTAATTCTATTAGAAGTTTCATGATCTACATTTAATAAAAAATGTCCATAGGTTCCTGCGCAAGAGCAACCTCCTCTTGTTTGAATTCCGAATCTGTCATTTAAAAGCTTTACAACTAAATTAAAATGATATTTTTCAAAATAGAAAGAAAAGATACTCAATCGCTCTTTATGGTTTGGTGCTAGAATTTTAACTCCAGGTAGACTTTCTAGAGTATCAAAAAGAATTTCGTTAATCTCTTCTTCTCTTCTTTTGATGTTTGCAACGCCCATTTTTTCTTTTAACTGAATAGAAAGTGCTATTCTAATGGTTTGTAAAAAACCAGGTGTACCGCCATCTTCTCTGGTCTCTACATCATCAAAATAATCATGTTGCCCCCAAGGGTTTGTATAACTTACGGTACCGCCACCTGGATTATCGGGAATGGTATTTTTGTATAATTTCTTATTAAAAATTAACACACCAGAACTTCCTGGTCCACCTAAAAATTTATGAGGAGAAAAAAATATGGCATCTAAATATTCTTCTTCATCTTCTGGATGCATATTAATATTAACATAAGGTGCACAACACGCAAAATCTACAAAACACAATCCGTTATAACTATGTATCAGTTTTGCAACTTCGTGATAAGGAGTTTCTATACCTGTTACATTAGAACAAGAGGTTATAGAAACTATTTTTATTTTTCTATCTTGATGTTTTTGAAAACACTTTTCAAACTCTTTTAAACACAACAAACCTTCATTATTACAAGGCACAACCTCAACATCGGCAATGGTTTCTAACCAAGAAGTCTGGTTAGAATGATGCTCCATGTGAGAAACAAAAACAATGGGTTTTAAATCTTCTGGAATCTCTGTATAATTCTTTAAATTTTCTGAAACCTTTAATCCTAGAATACGTTGAAATTTATTAACCGCACCTGTCATTCCCGTACCTGTAGTAATTAAAACATCATTTTTTGTTGCATTTACATGTTGCTTAATAATATTTCTAGCTTCATGATACGCCAAAGTCATGGCTGCTCCTGAGGTAGATGTTTCTGTATGGGTATTTGCAACAAAAGGGCCAAATTGATGCAGCATTTTATCTTCAATTGGCGCATAGAGTCTACCACTTGCTGTCCAATCTGTATAAATCAACTGCTGCTCTCCATAAGGAGAAAGGAACGTCTGATCGATACCTACAATATTTTCTCTAAATTGATTAAAATACTGATCTAAATCTGACTTCCCTATATTTTCTTTTGATGATATCATACCTTATAAAAGTTTCAATTTTACTCTTTATTACTCGTTTTAAAAACTTCTAATCCACATTCTAAAAACTGTGCATAACCCTCTTTATCTGGCGTATAACCAACTGCTTGATTTAATATTTTTGTTCCATCAGAATTTAATAACACATAATAAGGTTGCGAATTTGTTTTAAAAAACTGCGTTTGAAAGTTAGCCCATTTATGACCGTAATTATCAAGCCTTCTAGTTCCTCCGTTAATACGGTTTACTAAAATTTGCTCTTCTTTTGGCAATGCTTTTTTATCATCTACATAAAGTGATATTAAAACATACTCATTTCTTAAATAGTTATCAATTTTCGCATCAGGCCAAACATGCTCTTCCATTTTTCTACAATTTACACAAGCATATCCTGTAAAATCTAAAATAATTGGTTTATTTACTTTTTTAGCATATTCAATTCCTGTTTTTAAATCTTTAAAACAATCTAAATTATTAGGACAATCATTTGGGTATAAAAAACTATACCCCACTGGCGGAGCCAAACCACTTAATAATGTTAAAGGTGTATAGGTTTTTGTTTCTTTATTCACCATAAAACCAGAGGCTAAATAAATTACAAAGGCTATCACTAAAACACCTCCTGCAATTCTAGGAAAAGATAATTTTTTAATAGGAGAATCATGTGGAAACTTTAGTTTCCCAAGTAAAAAGAGTGCCAAACCTGCAAAAATTACAATCCACAGAGCTAAAAAAGGTTCTATTTT
This sequence comes from Polaribacter butkevichii, assembly GCF_038024105.1. Classification (NCBI taxonomy): domain Bacteria; kingdom Pseudomonadati; phylum Bacteroidota; class Flavobacteriia; order Flavobacteriales; family Flavobacteriaceae; genus Polaribacter; species Polaribacter butkevichii. The sequence goes on along the minus strand of NZ_CP150661.1, from coordinate 3,121,582 downwards.
TAAAAGATTCCAATGCGCTACTAAATCTGCATTCGATAAAAATTTAAAAGCTAAAGCCAACTCTAAAAATCCTAAAATTACTTTGGTTGTATTTAACCATCCGCCAGATTTTGGCAAGGCATTCATCATATTAGGAAACATTGCAAAAAGAGCAAAAGGCAATCCTAAAGAAACTCCAAAACCTGCCATACCTGCTGTTAATTGCCATGCACCACCATCTGCAGTTAAAGAACCCGCTAATAAAGATCCTAAAATAGGTCCTGTACAAGAAAAAGAAACAATAGCTAAGGTTAATGCCATAAAAAAGATTCCGATAATACCACCAGAACTTTCTCCTTGTGTGGTTTTATTTGTCCAACTTGCAGGAAGTGTTAACTCATAATATCCGAAGAAAGAAAAAGCAAAAAACACAAAAATGACAAAGAAAATAATGTTTAACCAGATGTTGGTAGAGATTTCATTTAAAATATCTGGATTTACAGAATCTAACAAATGAAAAGGAATGCTTAAAATAATGTAAACTGCAAAAATAAAGAAACCGTATAGCAATGCTTTAGAAACGCCACCGCTTTTATTTTGTCCGTTTTTCTTTGTAAAAAAACTAACGGTTAAAGGAATCATCGGAAAAACACAAGGCGTTAATAAAGCTAACAATCCACCTAAAAAACCGAGTCCAAAAATACTCCATAAAGTTTTACCTCCTTGTTGTATTTGGTTTGAACTACTACTTACTTCACTATCACATTTTATGGTTGAAAACTTTAAATCGTCTGTATTAATACCATAGAGAAGACTATTTGTAACGGCATTATCTATTTTTGATTTAGCTACCGAATTTACTTTTTCCCCATTTAAAGAAAACGTAAAATTCTCATCAATTTGTATGCAGGCTTCTTTACAAACTTGTCCGGTTAAATTTAAAGTAACCGAAGACAATTCTTTATTTAATTTTATTCTTTGTTTTAAAACTCCTTTTTTCTCAAAAAAAGTTTCTTCTACTTTAAAAATTTCACTAAACTTTTTAACAGTAGCACTTTCTATTGCTTTACCTACTAATTGATACCCCTTATTTTTATCCGCTTTTGTAATTATAATTGGTAATGCACCACCGTCTTCTGTATATTGAGAATACAAATGCCAATCTTCCATTAATTCGGCATTTATAATTAAGTCGTATTCATTTTTAGAAATTTTTTCTATAGATGTTTTCCATTTAACCGGACTTAACATCTCATTTTGATTACCGAACGTATTATTTACTTTTTCAGGTATATTAAATACTAAATCAATTTCTGTTGGTGCTAAACATTTAGAATCATCACACACCATAAATTCTACAACTCCGTTAATTGTACTAGCATCAGAAGTTGTTTTAATTTTTTGTTTAAAAACAGCTGAATTTTCAAAGAACTTAATCCTCATACCAAAAATAGGATCGTCTATTGTATGCCCTTCTTCTTCTATTGTATTTCCATCTAAAGAAAAACCTCCTTTAGATACATCATAGGTAAATGTTGTTGGTATTGGACCATCATCCGGAACATCTTGTGAGTACAAATGCCACCCCTTTTCTATAGTAGCTTCTGAAATTAAAATAAACTCTGTATCAGAAACTTTTTTTACAGACGTAGACCATTTTACAGGATCTTCTATTTGAGAGAATATTCCTAAACTAAATGTTAGAAATAAAAAAATAAATATATTCTTCATAAATTAAAACAATAATAAAAGGGCTGATTAAAAGGATACTGACCTACTTTAATTTCTTTCACTTATCAAAGATAAATAATTAGAGAATACTAAGTTTAACGAAAGTAGATTTTAACAAAAGAGTAGCATTTCTTACACTTATAATTCAAACAACAAATAAAAAAAAACACAGTTTAAAATTCACAAAAAATAAATGTGATTTTTTTTATTTTTTATTGTTTAAAACAAATTATTTGTATATTTGCGAGCGTTAAGAAGATTCATCTTAACACCCCCCTTAAACATTTATCGCTTCCCCCAAAATCATTTTCAAAAAAAGAAACCATGAAAAAAACTACTTTTCAGGTATGTGAATTTGGGGAAATTCAACGCCTATTAAAAAACAAAACAAAAAGCACGTTACTACTTGTAGCACTGCTATTTACCTCCTCATTTATTGTGAATGCACAAGTGGTACCGGCAGACACGAATGACAACATTAGTTTTTATAAGAAATTCTCTGGTGCCAACCTTACTTATAAACAAATAGGTAATAGTGAAATTAAATACAATATAAATAGCACCGATTTTTCTATATGTGCTAAAAACAACGGAGCAGCCACAAGCGCTAATTTAGCACTACCTGCAGATGCCGTAATAAAAGCAGCCTACATACAATGGTTTGCCCTTGTAAAACATGGTAGAACCAACCCTAACATAACAAGTTATGCTCCGCTAAAAACCTCTATTCCAGTTACTTTTCCTAACGGAACTAAAAAAACCATAAATAAAATTAAAAGCTATAGAGAATCGGTTCCTTTTATTGGTTTAGACTTAAAATATGAAGGGTATTTAGCAGATATCACAGCCGATGTTTTAGCACTATCAAACCCTGCAGGAACCTATACTGCAGACATTATCTTAAACAATGATTATGATGCTTTAAAAGGAGCATGTGCCTACGCTCAAGAAAATGTAAGAGCTTGGCAAATGGTTGTAGTATATGAATCCCCAACAGATGAGGGTGGTATCAACCAAGTATATCTATATGATGGTTTAAAAGGCTTCTTAGGAGAAACTATAAAAATACCAGTAGATGGTTACAAAGTACATTCCGGAGATACCGCTGGTAGCATCTCTGTAGCTTCTTTGCAAGGATCTCCTAATTTGAATGGAGAGTTTATAAATTCTTCAGATGCAGCATTTGGTTCTTTTCCTCCAGATTTCGCAAATTCAGGAGGAGTTTCAAACCCTGCACCTGGTACAAATGCTATTGCAGGAAGCCCTTATGGAGGATGGGATATTGATGTTGTAAACAGTAATTTTACTCCAGGAACTACAAGCTTAGAATTAAGCGCTGGTTCTACAGGAGACCTTATTCTATTTGATTTATTTGTATTAAAAATACCTACCGGAGGATTAGTAGTAACTAAAAAAACCACCACTCCTAATGTTAATATAGGCGAAAACGGTACCTATGAAATTACGCTAACAAATACAACTAATGTAGATTTAAAAGGAATTACGGCTCAAGATATTTTACCCACTGGTTTTACGTATGCAGCTACAGCAAACTTAGTTTTAAATAAGGCAACACAAACAGCTACAACAACTCCATCTAAAGGAGATACAACACTTAATTGGGGTACTTTTGATATTAACGGAAAAGGAAGTGTAACAATTATTTTTGATGTAACTGTTTCTGATACCGAACCTATTGGAACCTATCACAATACAGCAACCGCCTCTGTTTCAAGCCCAAGTGACACCGTTATTACTAACTATGATGGTAGCAACTCAGACGAAGATATTACGGTAGGTAACCGTTGTGACGCACTTTCTTCTGGCAATTTAGACACTGATGGAGATGGTATTAGCGATATTTGTGATTTAGATGATGACAATGATGGTATTTTAGATGTTGATGAAAATATCTGTGGTAATAGTGGTACTCCTTTGCTTATAGAAGATTTTGGAGTAGGTAATGCTACCACTAGTAGCCCTTTACCCGTTGGAGCCTCTACAAACTACACTTATTTAGAACAAAAAAATCCACGTAGTAATGACACAACTCGCGATTTACAAGATGATTTTTACGCTGTTTTTAACAACATACCTGCATCAGCAAGTTGGGCTAATGAAAAATGGCAAACTATAGGAGACCACACTAGCGGTAGCCTTACACCTACCAGAGATAATATGCTAATGGTAAATGCAGGTAAAACGCTAGATATTATTTATCAGAGAACAATAACAGGTGTTGCCACAGATGCACTTTTAGACGTATCTTTTTGGGTACTAAATTTAGATGTAGATAATGCAATTAATGATGATCCGAAAAGAGTTTTACCTAACATACAAATAGAACTTTGGCAAAACGGAGCTCTTTTAGGCCCTGCGGTAAATACAGGAAATATTACACGTGAAAAAGCTGGCAGTAGTACTGCTTGGAAATATTATAAAACAATTGCTCCATTAAAAACATTAAATAGCAGCGATATTACCGTAATTATTAGAAATAATACAAAAGCAACAGATGGAAACGATTTAGCTATAGATGACATTTTAGTAAGACAATTATGTAATACCGATTCAGATGGAGATGGTATTCCTAACAGTTTAGATTTAGACTCAGATAACGATGGTATTCCAGACGTTATAGAAACTGGTGGTATAGATAATAATCATGATGGAATGGCTGACGGATCAGTAGGTAATACTCCATCTACAAACGGAATTCCAAATACTGCAAACACTGGTAACCCACTAACATCTACAGATAATGATGGAATACCAGATTATATAGATATAGATGCAGATAATGACGGTATTCCAGACAACATAGAAGTACAAACTACCGCAAATTATATCGCTCCAAGTGGTGTTGGTACTGCTATAACTGATAATAATAACAATGGTATTGATGATAATTTTGAAGTAGCTGGTAAAGTTTTTATCCCAGTAGATACCGATGGTGATAAAATACCAGATTACTTAGATCCAGACTCAGACAATGATGGCATTCTTGATATTGCTGAAAATGGAGACCCACAAAATGTTGTATCTACAATAGACACCGATGGTGATGGTTTAGATGATGCTTTTGATGACAACAACGACAATCCTAATACAGGGTTTACTATAAATGATGGTGTAAGTCCATATAATAAAGTAACAAACTTATTTACTTTAGAAAACTCATTTGGAGATGAAGATAACGACTTTAACCCAAACAACCCTTCTACTGGTAATTTAGATTATAGAGATATTAGAGACAACGACAAAGATGGTATTGCAGACAGTATCGATTTAGATGACGATAACGATGGCATACCAGATACTCTTGAAAATGGAGGAAACATTGCAGAAGGCGATGAAGATGGTGATGGTATTCCAAATTATTTAGATACTCATGATGATGGTAATGGAGATGGTACTACCACAAACTATACAGATAATGATGGTAATGGTATTCCAGATGTATATGATAATGATGGAGATGGCATTCCTAATCATTTTGATTTAGACTCAGACAACGATGGCATTCCAGATATTATAGAAGCAGGTGGTATTGATAGTGACGGAAACGGAAAAGTAGATGACATTAACACCAATGGAACTTTAATTAACGATAAAGATAAAGACGGTTTAGATGATCGTTACGACACTAATGTAACAGGTGGTACTAATGGAAATGCCATTACAAACCCAGATTCAGATGGTGATGGCATCCCTAATACTCAAGATTTAGATGCAGATAACGATGGTATTCCAGACCTTGTAGAAGCTGGTGGTACAGATACCAATGGAGACGGTAAAGTAGACAACATTAATACTGATGGTTCTCTAAAAAATGATACAGATAACGATGGCTTTGATGATCTTGTTGATGGTGATGTAGGCCAACTTGGTACACCTAATAACAAAGACAATGCTTTAATTATTACAGGAAGTACAGACGCTAATAATGATGGCAAACCAGACACGTACACTACTGGAGATACAGACGGTGATAGCATTCCTAATCACATAGATCTAGATTCAGATAATGATGGTATTCCAGATTTAGTAGAAGCTGGTGGTATTGATACCGACGGAAATGGAATCGTAGACAACATTCAACCTAATGGTACATTAATAAATGACATCGATAATGATGGTTTTGATGATGCTATAGATGGTAATGTTAACGGTACTAATAATCAAAATAATGCTTTAATAGTTACTGGTGCAGACACAAACGGAGATGGTAAACCAAATACATATCCAAATGGAGATACAGACAATGATGGTATATTAGACAACCTAGACCTAGATGCAGACAACGATGGTATTCCAGATTTAATAGAAGCTGGCGGAATAGATACTGATGGAAATGGAATGGTAGATAACATTACAAGTAACGGAAAATTATCAAACGATACTGATAATGATGGTTTTGATGATGCTGTAGACGGTAAAGTTACCGGTACTTCTAACAATAAAGACAATGCATTAATAGTAACAGGTACAGATACTGACAATGATGGCAAACCAAACTCCTATGACACAGGAGATAGCGATAAAGACGGCATCCCTAATCATGTAGATTTAGATTCAGATAACGACGGTATTGTAGATCTTATTGAAGCTGGCGGTACAGATGCTAATAGAGATGGTAAAACAGATAACATTAATGCGAATGGCAAATTGTTAGCAGACACAGACAATGATGGTTTTGACGACAATGTTAAGAATACACCTTTATTAATTACAGGACCAGATACAGATTCTGATGGCAAACCAAACTCTTATGTTAAAGGAGACGCAGATAGTGATGGAAAACCAAACTTTATAGACATTGATGCTGATGATGATGGTATTCCTGATAATATAGAAGGACAAACAACCAGTGCCTACAAAAAACCATCTGGGGTTGGCAACGCAATTATAGATAACAACCATAATGGTATAGATGATAATTACGAATCTGGTGCAATTATTGGCTTAATACCAGAAAACACCGATGGTGATGCAGATGCCAACTATCTACCGGACTATTTAGATACAGATACGGATAATGATGGTATTCCTGATATTGCTGAAAATGGTGACCCACAAGATACTCTTCTAATAAATGCTGGTAAATTAAAAGATACTGATGGAGATGGTTTAAATGATGCCTTCGATGATAATTTAGATAATTCTAATAATGGCTTTACTGTAAATGATGGTTTAACACCTAATAAAACAGTAGAAGATTTATTATCATTAAGAAACTCTTTTGGAGATACAGATAATGATTTCGACCCAAATAACCCTGCAACTGGTAATCTTGATTATAGAGATGTGCCTACCGCTGCAAATGCAATGATTACACAAGTATATCAATTTGGCACAGAAAGATGGATAGAAATCACCAACATTGGAGATTCAACAATCCCTGCAAACACTATTAATGTACAATTGTACAAAGATAAAACGATAGGTCAAATAGATGCGCTAACAAATGTAAATCCAGACGCAGAAGGTCTTGTAGATTCTGAATTGAAAGCAGGTGAATCTATTTTATTTAAAAATAACAAAAATAAAATTACTCATTTAGGAACTGCAACCATAATAGAAGATAATCAATTAACAGATTTTGATGGAGCAAATGATGTACTTACACTTTCATCTGCTAGAGGAATTTATTCATGGGCAAATAGATACGATGTGGCTTCTAATATTGCAAACAACACTTCTGTAGTTAGAATTGATGATGCAACAACACCAAATAAAAACTATAATGCTAGTAAATGGATTAACTTTATAGACGATGCTATAGAAACATATCAATCTGGCTACAACATAGCAGATGCTGACCCTAAAAGACACTCTCAAGATCCTTTAATCTCAGAAATAACAACTTCTGATTTAAAAGCAAACACTTTGCTAGGTTTACATAAAGTTGATAAAACAACTACAAATGTAGATGGTAGTTGGGATAATGGTTTTCCAGATAGGTCTCGTTCTGTTGTAGTTGATGAAAACTACAATCATTCTAATAGTAGATTAAGTGCTCGAAAATTAGAGGTAAAAAAAGGTAAAGAATTACGAGTAACTGATAATTTATTAGTTGTTACAAATGATATTGTATTAAATGGAGATATCCGATTAACAGGTTCAACTTCTCAATTAATACAAACACATAAAAGCGCTAGTAAAGTAAGCGGTGATGGAAAATTATTTGTAGATCAAAACTCAGAAGTAGATAGCAAATACCGATACAACTACATGAGCTCACCTGTTACTACTGTAGGTAAAGACACCTACTCTATAGCTACAGTGCTAAAAGACGGTACAATACCTAACAATCCAAAAGACATTAAATTTGTTACAGGATATGATGGTAGTGCTGGTACAAACGGTATTTCTTTAGCAGATTACTGGATTTACACCTATGCAGCAGATAGTAACAACAGATCTAATTGGATACATAAATATAGAAGCGGAACCATACATAAAGGTGATGGTTACACTTTTAAAGGACCTGGAAAAGAGCAAAATTATACTTTTACAGGTACGCCAAACGATGGTGAATTTTACACAAATTCTCAAATAAACGCAGGACAATCTTATTTAATCGGAAACCCTTTTCCATCTGCTTTAAATGCAAGAAAATTTATTGACGATAACAACAGCACTATCTCAACACTTTACTTCTGGCAACATGTAGCAGAAACCAATGCTTCAGGACTAGCTGGTCATAACTTTGGTGGCTATATTGGTGGCTATGCAACCCAAAACACAACAATGGCTACCGCAGCAAATTATGGCAAGGGACAACCCGTAAATAGTACGCTAGAAGCAGAAGACGCTAGTGAAGTTACAGGTATTATACTTCCTATAGGAATTGGCACTGGTAAATATGAGGTTTCTATGAATTTTAATGACCAAATAACGTTCTCTAATGTACCTAGCGGAGTAGACTCTTTAAGAATTAAATATAGAGCACTTGGAAATAAAAATTTAAAAATAAAAATTAATAATATAGAAAAAGGTGAATTTACTTTTCCAAGTACCGCCAATGGATTATTAGTACCTTATAAAGAAATAAAATTAGCCATGTGTATAGAAGCGGGTAGTGAAATTAAATTAACTTCTAGCTCTAATTCTTTAAACCCTATTTTTATAGACAACATCATCTTAAAAGATGAAGATGGGCAAACTGCTTGTACACCAAACACTGGTGGTCATGAATACGATAGTAAATACAAAACTCCTGAACCTTATATTGCAATTGCTCAAGGATTTTTTGTAGTAGGACACAACACAGGTAAAATTGTTTTTAACAACAGTCAAAGAGAATATAAAACAGAAGGAGAAGGTAAATCTATCTTTTTAAGAAGTAACAAAAAAGTATCTAAAGAAAAGTCATTTAATACCGAGTTACCTATTTTAAAACTTGGTATGAATTACTCAAATACTATAGGAAGTACTTTACATCGTCAAATAGGAATCTCTTTTTATAAAGGAAACTCTTTTGCTTATGAAAAAGAATTCGATTCTCAAATGTATGGTATAAACCCAACAGACTTTTACTGGAAATTTCCTAATGACGACACTAGTTATGTTATTGCTGGTGTACAAGAAATATCTAAAAACTTAGAAGTGCCTTTAGAGGTTGTTGTAAGTAAAAATAGTGTTATTACCATTGTTATTGATGAAATTAACAACATCAATCAAAACATATTTATAAAAGACAAACTTACAGGTAGAACACAGCAAATTAACAACACAAGTGCTAGTTTTCAATTAAAAACAGGTACTTATACAGATCGATTTGTTTTAGCCTTTACAGCTGAAGAAAGTGCCCTAAGTTTAGAAGATGATATACTAGCGAAACAAACAAGTATTTTTGCTGATAATAAAAACCATAACATTGTTATTTCTAAAAACCAAGAAGTAAATATAAATAATGTAGAGTTATATGATATACTTGGTAAAAAAGTAATCCTTTGGTCTATTAAAGATCAAAAAGAAACATACCAATTAGAAATCAAAAAACAAATACCAACAGGTGTCTACATTGTAAAATTAAATACAGATAAAGGTATTATGAATAAGAAAATAGTAATTGAATAACAACTAGAGTTCACCTCTTTTATTTTACAAAAGAGGTAAACTCTTAATTAAAATCTATAAAGAAAAGGTTAGCAAGAGTATTTTTTTAGAAAATTTTAGCTCTTCTATAATTCTCCAATTCGTCCCAACGTTTGAAACCCTTTTCTTTATAGTTATTTATTTACAAATTAAAGATTCAATAAAGTAATCACTGCTCTTCTATTAGAAATAGTTACCCAAATACCCCTTCTAATAAGCCAAGTTATCAGCATCAAAAAACATTAACAACCATAACAAACAGTTTGTAATTACATAAAGTAGTTATTAAAAAGCTGTAATTAATATCAAGCATTACACTTTATACAAAGTTAGAGGTTTGCTTAAAGGTTTCTGTTAAATAATCTACCAACTTAACACCCTTCTCTTTAATTCCTAACTTATTAGTAATCCTATATCTTTTACTTTCTACAGACCTAACAGATGTATTTATAAAAGCACCTATTTCTTTGTTCTTAAACCCCATAAATAGATAATAACAAATAATCACTTCAGAAGAATTTAACTCAGGATGCTTTGTTAATATTTGATTAAAAAACTCTACATTAAGATTATTTATTAAATCTAAATGATCTTCTCCTTTATCTAATAAAACAGACGAACTATGATGAATTTCTTTATGTAACTCTTTAATCCTACTTTTTTGATCATCAATATTTGTAATGGATGAAATAGTCTTAATTTCTTTTTTTAACTCGGCAATATAATTTTCTAAACCTTTAACTTTTAATTTTAATTTATCGTGGTTATTTTGAAGAAAGGAATATTCATTTGTTCGTTTAGATAAATCTAAAAGCATCTTTTTTACACTTTTATACTTCACAATCACAAAAGTTAAAATACCAACTAGTAAACTCACTAAAAAGATAATCCAATTTCTATTAACATCCTTTTTAGCTGTTTCAGCCTCTAAAATTTTTGTGCTTTCAAGAAAAGACTCATTAATACTAAAACTAGCATCTATATTTTCTTTGATAAGGTTTTCATGAAGAAATTTAAGAGAATCTAAATAATTATTTTTACTCTTTTCATCGTTCAATGCATCAAAATAGGCAACATAGTTCTTAAAATGATTTTCTTTATCAGAGTTGTTCATAGCACTATGCATACGATCTACTTTAGCTAAATAAAAAGAAACCGAATCTAATTGCTTATTATTTAAACACATTTCTGTAAGACTAATATTTAACGAAACATCATGAATTTTATATAATAAAGTTGATATTGTAGTGTCTTTTTCTAGCTCTTTAAAATGGTTATAATATCTATTAACATTCTCCTCATCTTTTAAATAGATATAATTAGAGGTAAGTATAAAAAGCGCATACATATAATAAAAAGAATCTTCTTTTATAGACTTATAATAAGCTAACTTAGGAAGAATTAGAAGGTTACTTTCTTCATATTTTTTATTATAAAATTTAATATATGCCTGCATTTGCATAACATCTACAAGGCCCAATTTATTATTGTCTATAGTGTAATATTTCTCCGATTTTTTTAAATAATTTAAAGCAGTGGTGTCCTTTTTTACAATGTACATGTTATAAAACAACTCCATACTTGCCGCCCCAGCTAGATCATAGTTTTTTTCTTTTTCCGCATATTTTAGACAAAGAATATTATAATGATAAATTTCTGCCTGACGACTTAAATAACTACTTAAAACAGCCTTTAGGTGATAATACTCTGCTATTCTACCATTAATAGAACTTTCTAAAGGCTTAGGGATTGAATCTAAAAATTTCTCTGCTATTTTAGGTGAATTATCTACACTAGTGTTGGCAGCATCTAAATATTTTAAATATTTTTCTGTAGCTTCTTGCGTATAAAAAAACACACTAAAAAAAAAGATGGATAACTTAAAAAAGAATCGGAAAAATTTTGACACAAAAAATATATTAAAACTATTAAAAAAAATCACACTAAAACAAAAATACAAAAGCAAAAATAAAAGACAAGCTATAATTACTTATAACATTCCCGTTTAAAACATACACCTCTTTTTAATTTTAAAAAAAAGTCATAAACACAGGCTAGTAAAAGAAAAATATTAATTGAGTAGTTTATGCGTAGTGCTATTTATTTCTACAATAGTCTTTGAATTTAAAAAAATAATACATTTGTATATAACACATTCTCAATATAAAAAGAACATGAAAAAATTATTACACATCGTTTATTTTACATTATTGCTTTTTGTTTGCGCACAATTAAATGCGCAAACAATAAATTATAAAAAAGAAGCACTAAAGGAAAATAGTAATTTTTACGAAATAGTAAAAAAGACTAGGCAACAATTTATAAATAAAAAATTACATTCGAAAAGTGTAGAAACTATTTTAGACAAAAAAGAAAAGAAATTATTTGAACGTTGGGTTTGGATTTGGAAAGATAGAATAAACCCAGATGGAACTTTTCCACAAAAACAAGTTAATAAAGAAGAATACTTAAACTTATTAGAAAACAACACCAAAACACAAGCTAGATCTTCTTCTACTACAAAACCTTGGACACAAATAGGTCCAACTGCCATTGTAAATAAAAACGGTAATTTTGATTACCCAGGCCCAGGTAGAGTTGATGTTGTGGTTGTAGACCCAGGAAATTCTGATATAATGTATATCGGTACAACTTCTGGTGGATTATGGAAAACTACAGATGCTGGTGCTACTTGGACTCCAAAAACAGATCATTTAGCAGGTTTGGGAGTTACAGATATCTTATTAGACCCAAATAATACAGATATTTTATATATGGCAACGGGAGATAGAGATAGTTCTTACATTAGTTCTATTGGTTTATTTAAATCTACAGATGCCGGAGAAACTTGGGCACCAACGGGTCTTACTTTTTCATTATCTCAAAACGAATACATTAGAGATATTTCTTTTGGAAGAACTCCTGCTGGAGCAATAGTTTCTACAACTATCTTTGCTTTAACAAATGAGGAAATTAAAAGATCTACAGATAGTGCAGCTAATTGGTCAAATATTCCTGTTAGCTATACTTTTAGTCCATTTCAAGAAAAATTCCAATCAATGGTTTTTGACCCAAATGATGGAAATAAAATAGTTGTTTCAGATTATTATGGTGGTATTTATTACTCAACTAATGGTGGTAACAGTTTTAAACTACATGATGTTTATCAAGGTGGTAACAATCAAAAAATATTAAGAATTACTGCAACACCCGCAGATAATGATCATTTTTACGGAATAAATCAAGATGGTACTTTTCAAAAATATCGTTTTGCCTTTACGGAAGATGCTGCAGATTTAATTAAATCTACAGATGTAACAGCAGATATTAATGGCACACCTACCCCATTTAATTCTCAAGATGGATACATACAATGTATCGCTATTTCGCCTACAAACGCAAACAACTTAATGGTGGGTGGTGTACAAGGATGGAAATCTACAGATAACGGAGATAATTTTACTCCTATTTTAAATGCATATTCTAATCCACTACCTAGTGGTCAAATTCATGTACATGCAGATCATCACTTTTTATTATTTACCGATGATTCTCATATTATTAACGGAAATGATGCAGGTCTTAGAATGGGATCTTTTTCACCAACTTCTGATGAAGATTTTCCAGACATTTCTAGTGGGTTAATTATTACGCAAATCTATAATATTGCCATCACACATGGTTTAAATGGCGACGATTACATGATGGCAAACCAAGATAATGATGGTTTTTCTAAAGTATGGAAAGACGGAAAGCAGCAATGGGTTGCCGCTGTAGCAGGTGATGGAACAGGAACAGCTATAGATATTGTAGATCCTACTATTAGATATTTAGGAGGTACAAGTGGCCAATTAAATAGAACTAATAATGGATATGCAAATGGGTATGATTCTGCTATCAAAATTCTTAGGTCTGATGCAGCAAATGCAGAATTTATTTCACCTCTCGCCTTGCACCCAACAAATGCAAATATTGTTTATGTAGGTCATGGAGATGTAAAAAAATCTACAGATAAAGGAGGTAGTGTTGACCTTGAATATAATGCCGGAGTTTCTGATACTTTTACAGCGCTTAACTCGGGATTAACACAAACTTCTTTTTTAGATGTTTCTCTTAACAATTCGGTTATTAGAATCTTTGCAATTGGAAACATCTCTGATGAGTCTACACTTAGAAGAAGTATAGACGATGGTGTTAATTGGACTACAATAGCAAGTCCTGCTGGTGTAAAAATAAACAGTGTATATGCAGTACCAAATACAAACGTAGTTTACGCAACAGCCTCTAGTTACAGTGCTGGTAATAAAGTCTATAAAAGTACAAATAATGGTGATACTTGGACCAATATTAGTGGTGATATGGATAACATCATTATGAAAAAAATTATTTTAGATCCTAATAAAAATAATGAAACTATATACGTAGCTACAGAGTTAGGCTTATACTATACAGACAATAGTACAACAAGTTGGAAAAAACTAGGCACAGGTTTACCAAACGTTATAGTTACTGACATTAAAGTTAGCAAAAATAATGGAAACGTTTATATAGGTACTTTTGGTAGAGGAATGTGGGTATATGATGATCAAAAATACTTTGACAACACCACTCCTGAAAACGTATATTGGTCAGACGTAACTAGTTGGGAAGGTAAAACTTTACCTACAACTACAGATGATGTTTTTATAAAAGCAGGCGAAGAAGTAACATTAGATTTTAACGGTGCAGTTGCAAAATCTGTAGAAATTGCCGATAATGGTTTTTTATATATTGAAAAAAATGCCGATTTAACCATTGAAAATAATTTTGATTCTAATTCTGCAAATAGTGGTGTAAATATCTATTCTGATGCAACGGATAGTGGAACCTTAATTGTAAAAGGAAACAGTACAGGTAATATTACTTATGTTAGAGGTGGTTTATTAGCATCAAAATGGAGTCTTGTTACTCCTCCTGTTGCAGGACAAGCTATAAAAGATTTTGCTGAAAAAGTTGATAACGACATCAGAAAAAACACAAATACAGGTACTGATCCAAATAGATTTGCAATTGCTAAATATAATGACGCAAATGCAACTGGTGAAAAATGGGAATATTTTGACGTAAACGTTGCTACAGACGTAGAGTTTGAAAAAGGTGCTGGATACTCTATATCTAGAAATACCGATGGGGAAGTCAACTTTACAGGTACCATACAAACAAGCTCTTTAAACGTAAATGCTACGCATGATAAATGGGTGGCAGTAGGTAATCCTTTTACAGCCTATTACCCAGCAAACAAGGGAACTTCTGGAGATTTTGTAACAGAAAACACCTCTAAACTAGCATCTGACGCACCTTCTGTGTATGTTTGGGACAATAACCAAGGTAAATATGTTTCATATTCAGATGAATCTATTGAAGCTAAAGTATTAGCTCCTGGTCAAGGATTTTTTATAAAAATGAAAGCTTCTGGTACTGATGAAATGGTTGCTTTTAATAATCAATATATAGGCACCAAATCATCACTTACAGGGAACTCTGTTTTTAATAAAAGTTCTGAAACAAAACCTTATGTTAAATTATTTATTTCAAATGGACAATTAAAGGTAAATACAGATATTATATTTTCTAAAGAAGCAACAATAGGTTTTGATGCTGGAAAAGATATTATCAATTTTAATTCTTCAGAATTTGATTTAACAACAAAATTATTAGACAACTCTTCTAATAAAGATTATACACTTCAATCTATACCAAGTGATGATTATGAAAACCAAGTGATTCCTTTAAATCTAAAAGGTAAAGCCAACGAAAAAATTACTTTTTCTGCATTAAATAGTAATTTACCTGATGGAATGAAAATCTTTTTAGAAGACAAAGAAACCGGTAATACTTACGAGTTAAGTGAAACTAAAAACTACACATTAACTTTAGCTAGTGATACAAGTGGTTTTGGTCGTTTTTACGCACACTTTTCTACAAAAGTATTAAGTGTTGCTACAAGTGATGTAACAAAAATTGAAATTTATAATACAAATAATTTATTACAAATTAACGGAACAACTGGTCATCTAAAAATTGATTTATTTGACATTAACGGTAAACGTATTTTTAATCAAAACCAAACTTCTAACAAATTTAGTCCCGTAGATTTAAATGGTTTTTCTAGAGGAGTATATCTTGTAAAAGTTACTTCTGAAGGAAAATCGGTTTCTAAAAAAATAATTATAAACTAACTATTAATCATCATCATGAATATTAAAGACAATAAAAAAATAGATAGAAAAGAAGCTTTAAAAGAAATAGGTAAATATGGTAAATACGCTGCTTTAACAGCTTTAGGTACTTACATGATCTTAAGCCCTCAAAAAGCGCAAGCTTCCTCTGTTCCAGAATCTCCCGGAGCAAATTTCTAAAATAAATTTAAAACTCGATACTAAATTTAGTATCGAGTTTTTTTTGCAACATACCATTCTAAAAAAAATATTGATAACAACTTACCTGTAAAAACTACAATAAAAGCATCCTATAAAATAAGATTACACGTATCTTTAGACCCTAAAACACCCAATAAAATTATTGGTTAGTGCTTATTTTTAGACCTAAAATAGTTAATGAAAACAAAACTTCTTATTTTTAAAACGGTTGCAAACCATCTAAGTTTTACAAAAGCTGCAGAACAATTATTTATCTCTCAGCCTGCCATTTCTAAATCTATTCGAAATTTAGAAGAAACCTATAAAACCACCTTATTTTTAAGAAAAAGAAACTCCATAGAATTAACAAATGAAGGAAAGGCTTTTTTAATTTACACTAATAAAATTTTAGAAATTTATGCCGAAATGGAAAATCAATTTTTGCATAAAAATGAAACCTATCCAGATTTAATAAACTTTGGTGTTAGCACAACGTTGGCAAATTATATAATGCCAAAAATAATTGCAAAATTTAGAGTACAATTTCCAAAAACAAAATTCGAAATTACTGCCGGAAATTCTGATGATATTGAAGAACTTATCTTAAACCAAAAACTAAATTTCGGAATTATAGAAGGTAAAAACACCAACCGAAAACTACAATTTAATAAGTTTGTAAAGGATGAAATTGTTTTGGTTACCAATACTAAAAACAATACTTTTAAAAAAGGAATTATCAATCTAGAAACACTGCAAGAAGTGCCATTTATTATGCGAGAAATGGGCTCTGGAACAAGAGAAATTGTATTTGAGCATTTAGACAAACATCAAATTAAAAAACTAAATACCGTTGTAACTTTAAACAGCACAGAAGCCATTAAAAACTATCTTTTAAATTCTGACAACTTTGCTTTTATCTCCATTCATGCTATTTCAGATGATTTAATGAATAATAAACTTAAAATAATTGATGTAAAGGATTTATCTATAGAACGATGGTTTTATTTTGTATCAAGAACAGGATATCAATCTAACTTAATGAATTACTTTGAAAAGTACACTTTAAACAACCATAACATTTAGTTATATCAAACAATAATTTAATTTGCTTAATAGTTATTCTTAGTACCTAGTTTTGTATCAACAATTAGTAATGATATGAAAACTACAGTACCTAAAACTATCTTCCTCTTAATTATTATAATCACTTTCTTTGGATCAATAAATAGCCCAACAGCTTTATTACTAGGTTTTGTATTTGCTATCATTTTTAAAAACCCCTTTAAAACAAAAAGTTATAAAGCAATTCACCTCCTTTTAAAAGTAGCGGTTATAGGTTTGGGCTTTGGAATGCTAATTAAAGAAACATTAACAACAAGTAAACAAGCCTTTAGCCTAACTTTTCTCTCAATTATCTTAACAGTAAGTTTAGGGCTGTTATTAACTAAATTATTTAAAATTGATAAAAAACTAGGGCATTTAATTACTTCAGGAACTTCTATTTGCGGAGGAAGCGCCATTGCTGCCATTGCGCCAGTAATAAAAGCAGACAGTAAGCCAATAAGTGTTGCTTTAGGCGTAGTTTTCTTATTAAATTCTGTAGCCTTGTTTGTTTTTCCTGCAATAGGTCATTTTTTACATTTAAGTCAAGAACAATTCGGTTTATGGTGTGCAATAGCCATACACGATACGAGTTCTGTTGTTGGTGCTGCTTTAAGTTATGGTGATGATGCGCTAAGAATTGCTACCACCGTTAAACTATCTAGAACACTTTGGATTATTCCTTTATCTATTTTATCAATGTTTTTGTTTAAAACAAAAGGTGATAAAATTAAAATTCCGTATTTTATTTTACTTTTTGTACTCGCTATTTTTATAAACAGCTATCACATAATTCCTTTTACAGTAACCAATGAAATTGTATTCTACTCTAAAAGAATATTAGTAGTAACCTTATTTTTAGTGGGAGCAACAATTTCTACGCAAGATTTAAAATCAACAGGAATAAACCCCATACTATTGGCTTTAAGTCTGTGGATATTTATCTCTATTTTTTCACTTATATATATTACCTATTAGAAAAAAATAGCATCAGCAAACATTATTGTTTACTTATTTAATAATAATGTTTTAACAATTTAATAAATATAGAAATTTACAAAACATATCCTAAAAAGGTAAATTCACTACTATTATTTAGGATAAAAAATATAAAACTTTACAACATTCTATTTCTCAATCAATTTATAAAACTTAAACAATAGACAAATAAAACTAATTTATAATCAATTTTAAAATCAATTAAAAGAACAACTTAACAAACTAAAATACAGTTAAATAGGTTTCAAAAAAAAGAAAACAAAAAAAACCAATAAAAGGATTCATTTTAAAAAGGTTAATTCATAGATTTTACTATATTTGACCCCTTTAAGAAAAAATTGCAATCCCTCCTTACAATAGATTTTATCTATTTTTTTATCGAATTTTATAGATTTTAATGTGTGAATTTAACCAAACAAGCATGAAAATTAAAAAACCATTGTCCTTTAATCACAAAAGGAAAATTTACTACATCTCTTTTTTATTGATTTGTGGTGTACTATTAAATACCTATGCAGATTTAAGCAATACTAAACTAGTTGACTTTTTAGCAAACGTACCTGCAACCGTTTATGGCAGTACTAAAAACACTATTAAACCAACAGTAGCACCAACAGTTAGTTTTACGTTTACAAATAATAATGCTTGTTCTGGTGAAGAAATACAATTTACAAGCGATGTATCTGGAGCAACAGGAGACCTAACGTATAGTTGGGATTTTGGTGATGGTATTACTTCTGATGAAGAAAACCCTATCCATATTTTTGAAGCTCTTGGTTGTGCTATTACTCTTAGAGAGTTTGAAGTTAAACTAACTGTTACAGATGATACAGGTATTTTTGAATCTACTCCACAAAAAGTTTCTGTAATTGAAAAGCCGGGTGTAGAATTTATAGATTTAGCTTTAAATAATTTTAATAATTGTGGCAATACTTCTTCTACAAGTGCAGAATATAAAATAACAGTAGATAAAATTAACGCAGATGCCTGTATTACAAACATCTCTATAGATTGGGGAGATGGTACATCTGGCGTACCCAACGCTACATTTCCTATAACACATACATACACCAAAGTAGGTGGTTATCAAATGAAAATAACAACAACGGGAACTAATGGTTGTTTAAACGAAAAAATATATCAAGTAAGTAATGCCTCTAACCCAGGTGGTGGTTTTGAAAGCCCTGGGAGTACTAGTAATTTATGTGCCCCAACTGCTGAATTAGAATTTGGAATTACTAATTGGGGAGAAAACTCAGACGACACAGAATATATTGTAGATTTTGGAGATGGAACAGTAGAAACTTTTACACATAATACTTTAAAAAACTCACCTTCTTACAATCCTACAAATCCAGAAAACTCAACTACTTACCCTGTAACTCATGCATATACAACAGGGAGTTGCTCTCTACCAGATGGAAAATTTACAGCTGTACTAACCGTAAAAAATGCCTGTGATTCTACAGATTTCTCAATCTCTAATATTTCTGTTTTAGAAACTTCGGAAGCTAAATTTGATGCTGATGAATTAGGTTGTGTTGATACTTCTATTTCATTTAAAAATACAACAATTGTTGGTGATGGAATTGGCTGCTCTAGCACTGCTAATTTTTCTTGGGATTTTGGTGATGGTACACCAATAGTAAACAGAACTAGCAAAACAAACGTACCCCATACTTATACTTCTCCAGGCAAATACATGGTTACTTTAAAAGTTACTAGCACATGTGGTTCTAATGAATATGAGAAAGAAATATGTATAATACCAAAAATGACTCCACTTTTTATTGTAGATAACGAAGAAGGATGTATTCCTTTAAAAATTTCTGCAACAAACAAGACAGATACTTCTAATGTATGTAACGTTTTACCAACCTATTTATGGACGGTAAATTATGTTGCAGATAATTGTGGCATTACTGCTGATTGGGAATTTCTAAATGGTACAAATGAAACTTCTGAAAATCCACAATTTAATTTCAAAACTCCTGGAAAATATACACTAACACAAGAAATTACAACCACTTGTGGCAAAGAAAAAGCTACAAAAATTATTGATGTAAAAAAACCACCTACCGTAAATATAAACGACATTGCTGATATTTGTGTAAATACAACGATTGCCCCAACGGCAACTATAGAAAACTGTACCAGCGATGCTAGTGAAATAACTTACAATTGGACTTTTACAGGAGGTTCTCCTGCAAGTGCCACCAGCTTAATCCCTGGAGACATTACTTACGCAACTCCTGGAGTTTATACAGTAACGTTAAAAATAAATAGTGCTTGTGGAACCGTTACAGCAATTAATAAAACTTTTGAAGTTTATGAAATACCTGTAATTACAAACACAGTCTTAACACAAGAAATTTGCTCTACACAGACCTCTTCAGAAATTACATTAATGGCTGATGACCCTAGAACCACATTTTCTTGGTCAGCAATAGCAAGCAATTCAAATATTTCTGGTTTTACAGCTAGTGGAACTTCAAACAAAATTCCTGCTGAAAAACTAACAAACTCAGGAAATAGTGCAGGCACCGTAACTTATACAGCGGTTCCTAAATTAGGTCCCTGCGAAGGGACACCTGTAAATTTTACTGTAACAGTAAATCCATCTCAAGAAATTACAACACAACCTACTTCTTATGCTATTTGTTTAGGAGACGCTCCTACTAATTTAGAAGTTAACTACAATAACGGAGCAGGAAACATACAATGGTATTCTAATACTTCCAATACAACTACTGGCGGAAATATAATTAATGGGGCAACTTCAAAACTATATATCCCAACAGTTACAAATACAGGTATAATTTATTATTATGCAAAAATTACTTTTCCTCCTGGTATTTGCTCTTCTACTTTAACAACTAATATTGCAAGTGTAACTGTAAATGAAACACCAGCAATTGCTGATGCCGAAATTAGTATTTCTAGTGGAGATACATTTAATTTTGATCCAAGTATTATAACAAGCAATACAGTGCCTACAAATACAAAATATACTTGGTCTACCCCTACTTTTAGTCCTTCTGGTGCTATTACAGGTGCTTCTGCAGCAAACACACCACAAGACAAAATTAGTCAGACTTTAAACAATACCATTACAGCCAACGTAACAGTTACCTATACCATAACGCCTATAAATACTGCAACATGTACTGGCATTCCTTTTACACTAAAGGTTATTATTACCTCTAATATTAGCTCTAATCCAATAATTACAGATAATACTTGTTTTGAGTCTAATGATGGTAAAATAGAAGTTACTATTTCTGGTGGAGTTCCTTTTACTACAGGAAATGCTTATAACATTTCTTGGACAGGTCCTAACGGATTTACAGCTAATACAACAACAATTACAAATCTAAAAGCAGGAGATTATACATTAATTGTTGAAGACCAATACGGAACTTCAGACCCTAAAACATATACTGTAAAACAACCAGAAGCTATAAAAATTACCACAGATCTAGAAAAAAATATTTCTTGTTTTAATGGAAATGATGGTACTATTAATGTTAGTGTTTCTGGAGGCACAGCGCCCTATACTTATAACTGGACAACTACAGACGGAAGTGGAATTGTTTTAAACTCAGAAGACCAAAATACATTAACTGCAGGAACCTATAACTTAGAAATCATTGATGTAAATAATTGTACTACCTCAACAAGTTTTACACTTTCTCAACCTATAAAAGGGCTAGAAATAGCAGATTCAAAACAAGATATTGCTTCTTGTTTTGGTGATTCAACAGGAGCTATAGACATTAATATTACAGGAGGAACAGCTCCTTATTCTTATAATTGGACAACAACTGATGGAAGTGGATTGGTTGCAAATGCAGAAGACCAAAACAATTTAACATCCGGAACATATAACGTAACTGTTACGGATAACCTAGGTTGTTCTACAAACGAATCTTTTACCATTAATGAACTATCTACAGAAATAATGATAGCCGTTACAAAAACAGATATTGACCCTTGTATGGGTGTAAATTATGGAGAAATTACAGTAAATCCAAGTGGAGGACAACCTCCATATTCAATATCATGGAATCATTTAGCCAACGGATTCTCACTCTCTAATTTAGATGCTGGCACTTATATAGCAACCATTACAGATGCCAATAATTGTACAAAAGAAGAAACCATAATTATAACACAACCTAATTTTAATGCAAATGCTACCGTTACAAACCCTATTTGTAATGGAGATAAAGGAGCTATTTCTTTAAATATTAATGGTGGTATCGCTCCTATTACAGTAACTTGGGACGATGATGCAACTGCAGGAATTCAAAGAAATAATCTTTCTGGTGGTACCTATACCGTTCATATTACAGACAACAACCCTGCTAATTGTCCAATACAAAGAACTTTTACCATCATAGACCCTCCTGCAATTGCTATTTCTAGTACGGTTATAGACGATACAGATTGTAATCTAATTGGTATGGGAAGCATTGATTTAGATGTTGCTGGAGGAGTTGCACCTTATACTTTTTTATGGAGTAACGGAGAAACTACTGAAGATGTAACAAACCTTTCTGCTGGAGATTATTCTGTAGAAATTACAGATACTAACGGCTGTAGTACCACAGAATACTTTAACATTTTTAGACAAACGCCACTAAGCATCAACTTTGAAGAAACCGTAACACCAGATTGCGACCTAAAAACGGTAAGTCAAACAACCACAGCAAAGGTTACCGGAGGATTTTTACCTTACACCTATACTTGGTCTGATGGTTCTGTTTCTGCCTTAGAGAACAGTATTATGACTACTGATCAGAATGGATCTTACACCCTAACCATTACAGATGCTAAAGGTTGTACAGAAAGTAAATCTGTTTTAATAGACTTACCATCAATAGGAAATATCGATTTTAATTACAACTCTTTTACATTAAACGAGTATAATCTACTCTCCATGCAAGACCCCATACAATTTACCAATTTATCTACAGGAAACTACACAAATTTATCTTGGGATTTTGGAGATGGAAGTCCAATTGTAAGAGATGAAAATCCAATACATACGTATGATAAAGTAGGTACTTTTACAGTTACCTTAAAAGCAGATTTTGAACCAGGTTGTACAGTAATTCAAGAACGAGTTTTAAATATTACCAAAGGATATCTTTTAGTCAATCCAACAGCATTTACACCTAATAACGATGGCTATAATGAAACTATTAGACCTTCTTATAGAGGCTTAATAGAAATAGAAATGACTATTTATAATACTTGGGGAATTGCAATTTATTATGAAAAAGACATCAACCTAGAACTAAAAGGATGGGACGGAACAGTAAAAGGAAAACTCGCAGAAAATGGTAATTACATAATGCTTGTTAAAGGGCTTACTTTTTACAATACAGAAATTACATCATCAACACCTATAACACTTATAAAATAAGATGAAGAAAATTATACTCCTACTTTTTGTTTTAGTTAGTACACAAACATACACCCAAGACGTTATATTCTCGCAAGGATTCTTGGTCCCAGAAACATTAAATTCTTCGTTTACAGGAGCTATTAGAAGCACCAAAGCAGGTGCTGTATTTAGATCTCAATGGAGAAATAGTGCCTTTAAAACAAATTCTAATTATGCTTTTTTTGATACTTGGTTCGAAGGCTTTAAAACCGGAATTGGAGTAAGTTTCTTAAACCAAACAGAAAGCGCCTCTTCGTATACTTTTAATCAAGTAAATTTAAACTATGCAATGGCTTTTCAAATTAGTGATACTTGGTATTTTAGACCTAGTATTTCTACAGGTTTCGGAATGAAAAATTACGGATTTCAGAACCTATTACTAGAAGATCAAATTAATTTAAATAACAATATTATAAACACCTCTACCTTTGATCCGGCATTGCTAAGAGAACAACGAAATTTCTTCGATTTTAGTTCTTCTATTTTATTTAATAACGATGATTCTTGGTTTGGCTTAACCGTAAAACATTTAAACAAACCCAATATTTCTTTAACTGATAGAGGTAATGCTCCTTTAGATGTATTTTGGTCTGTACATGCAAAATATTATTTACCCCTTTTAGAAAATTATAACACCTGGTTTGCAAAAAAAAGTAAAATTTATCTATTATCTAACTTTATGATGCAAGGCAAGTTTAATAGATTAGATTTAGGTGCACAATATGTTTTTGATGATCAATTTTCTTTTGGTATGACAGCAACCACCTCACCAATGAAAATTGAAAACAATGCTTCTTCTTTAAGTTCTATTAGTACTTTTGCTGGAGTTAGATGGCAAGGGTTTCGTTTTGGTTACTCGTACGATTTTAGTACTTCTAAACTAGTAAATACAGGTGGTATTCACGAGTTTTCTATTTCTTATGATTTTGAAATTAACATTAGAGCACTTAACAGATATAAATGTGTTCCTTTCTTTTAATTCGATAAAAAATATTAATACTATTTATTCTCTTCTATAAAAAAGGTATGCTAATTAATTTAGTTGATAAAAAGAAACAACCTCAAATAAAATAATGTAGCTATTGTAAATACTGCCCCCCAACACTATTTTTAAAAAACCAATTATATTAAATGAAGTTGCATTAAAGTTATTTAAATAAGAAATAATTTTTATTCATTTCTCTATTCTACAGTATTATTAACATTATAAATTATATCCAAAGGAAAATCTTTAAAATTGTTTTTCAAATTTATTGGTATAAAACAAAAAAAGACTACGGTAATCCGTAATCTAGTGCTTTAATCAGAAGAAAAAATCATAAAAACAAAAAAAACAGCTTCTTTTTTATATCAATAACATCTTACACACAACAAAAAAACACCCTAAAAAACGAATAGTATTAATTATTGATACTTGAAAAAGTGAACTAAACTTTAAAAAAAATCATAAAAAAACACTATCAATTTAACATGATAGCGCTTTTTTTAAAAATAAATTATATAAAAGTTACTCCTTAATTATTTTTTTACTAAAAGTAGCATTGTCACCACTTAACTTAACAATATAAACACCGCTTGCAAGTGTGTTTAAATTTATCTCTACTAAAGATTTTCCATTCACTTTGCTTGTTATAACTTGATTACCTAGTAAATTATAAACACTAATATCTTTAATAGCTGCACTTAAACCTTTAATTGTTAATTGGTCTTTTACAGGGTTTGAAATAGCAACGGTTTCAAAACCTACGGTTTTAGTACTTAATACAACTGTAGCTGGTTCTAACAACCATCTAGAAGTAGCATTATAAGGACCTGCGTGGTTTACAAAATCACGTCCATTTGTAGATACCATATATACATTATTGTTATTATAACCAGTTATTTCTCCAGAACCGTCATCATCTGGAGTAACAATAGATCTAATTTGAAAATAAGTATCTCCTCCTTCTTCATCTGGTAATGCTCTTGGTATTACTATAAAAGTTCTATGTTCTACCTTTGGCATCTGTGGATCATCAAGTTCACGCAAAGTCATTCTACTTCCAGAACCTGTATATTCTGCATTTCTTAAGTGCAAATAGGTTAGAGGAGATAATTGAGCACTTGCAATGGTGTACGTTCTATACGCTTCTCCTGCAAATGAAAAGAAGCCTCCTGCTTCTTTAAAAGTAAATATTTGAGAATTATCTGTATCTGCCAATTCTTCTAAAGGAATACTATCTGGGTTATTGCCATCTTTATTTGTATTATAAGTACTAGGAATTGTAGGATACAAACCTTCCGTTAAAAGTTGTATTCTATAATTACCTTCTCCAGGAAAACTTTCTTGAGCAGATACTTGAAAGGCAACAAAGCAAGACAATAAAAAGACAATGTTTTTAAATGTAATTTTTTGCATAATATAATATTTTAGTTAAAAGTTTAAAATTTCCAAATACATATTTTGGATATACACAAAGCTAAACCTCAACATTATAATTCTTGTCCTGTTTTGCCCTGTGTTAATTTTTAAATAAAACTAATCACCTTTAAATATTAAGCACTATGCATCAAATAATTAACTCTCTCTTTTTTTTACAATTTTAATAAGAAAACGCTATATATTTAACAGGCCCTACTAAACCAGAAATATCTAATTCAGTTTCTTCTTTTTTAGGAGGGCTTGTTGTCCATGTTTTCTTTTTGCCTTTGGCACGGGTATTATCATAAATTAATTGATTTCGCCACGTGTTGGTTACTTTTATTTCAATTTTATTTTTTCCCTTTTTAAGTACATTACCTATCTCAAATTTATATGGTGGAGCCCAACGTGTACCTACTTTTTTGCCGTTGCACCACAATTCAGCTATATTGGCTACGTGCCCTAAATCTAGAATCGTATTTTTTTCAAGATCATCAATTTCTATTTCTTTAGTATAAGTAACTGTTCCTGAATAGTGTTGTATGGCTTTGTTATCAAACTCTGTAAGTGATTTTAATTGAGAAACCTTAACCGACTCTGGAGTATCCCATCCTGGTTCAAAAGCCACCTTCCAATTATTCTGAATAGAAATTTCTTTTACATCAACTTTTATTGATGAGACTCCTTCTGTATTATAAACTTTGTAAACTCCAGATGTAGATGCTTTTATCTTCTTGTTTTCTATTTTAACACGAACTAAATCATCATTTTTATGGGTACGATACCAACCAATTTCTGAACTTAATACCGGTTCCCCTTCAAATTCCACTTTTGTTGCATACGGCGTTTTATTTCCTTTAGGAAAAACAACAATTGCACTTCCGCTAGCATCAAAAGATACAGCCACATTAATTCTATCTTTTGTTTTGTTCCAAACAGTGGCATCATATTGTTTTCCTGTAAAAGCATCCCAAAATTGAGGATAAGCATTTTTAACTCTAAAGCTTATTGATACATCTGTCGGTTTTTCACTCTTAGTAGACACAAAATAAATATCAGCAGCATCGGTTTTACGATGAATCCATTGTACATCGGCATTTTGTGGAACTATTACATCTGGCATAATAGTTTCATTTTTTAACACTTCTTCTATAGATGTACCCCAATATACTTTTCCTTTCCCTACTTTTTTTACTCCACTTTTAGCATTTCCCCATAATTCATTAGAAATTGCTAATAGCGTTTGTACATCATTTTCATCATCCATTAAACTAGGGGAATCTGTAGGTTTATCCCCCACAATTACAGCTCCATTTAATACTAACTCTTTTAGTTTCTTGGCTGTAGACAATAGCATATTTTTAGAATCTCTTAAAAGAATAACACGATAATCTCCAGCATCTTTAACATTAATTTTCTCGTTTTTAACAGTTAATTTTTGCTGTAATATTTCTTCATTTAAATAATCATATTTATAGCCTTTTGGAAAATCATTTAAATCAAAAGGCGGACGCTCAAAATGATCGCCATAATACCAAAGTACATCAGCTGCAAATTCTCCTTGCTGTAATACATATTGATTACGAGTTAAATAATCAATCCAATCTGGCATGTATTTCCACCAAGTTTGCGCTCTAACAAAAGGAAACCCTATATTACCTCCAAAACTAGACCCGGGATAGACGTTGGTTTGAGGTGTATGAGAAAACGTATGAAAAACCAAATGATTTACTCCTTTTGTAAAATTATAATCTATTAAATACTTTACACTAAATGGGTGTTCATTCCATTTTACCCCAACTTGCGTACAAGCTTCTGCTGCTAAAACAGGCTTATTGTATAAGTGCGTAGCTGAAGCTGCTGATAGAATAGGTTTGGCAAATTCGTTTTGATTAGACGGTGCTTTAGGGTACCAAAACTCTGTCATTGGAATATCACTTACTCCATAATAACGCATAGGGTCTATAGGTAAAACTTCTCCTCCGGCACCTTCGGTATATACCTCTGCTCCCATTTCATGAGCGATAGTTGCAAAATGTTCAAAGAAATTTTCGATAAATAAATCATCCATTGTTTGACGTAGATCTCGTAAAAATTTAGTTGTTACTTCTGGGCTATCTACAATATACCCCATAGTTGCGGGCAGATATTTTACCAAATCATAACCTCTTCTGTGTTTAAATTCCTTAAACATATCATCGGAATTCATGGTCCAAGTGGGTACATGACTTTCCCAACTATCTATTAACAAGCCTTGTAATTTTCCGTTTCCTATTGGACCTCCATCTTTAATTAAATTTCCTATCATCCCTTTTTTAAGATGATTTTCTATGGCTTTTTTATCTAATTTGCTAGACTCCCAACCCGTTGCTTCTGGAACTGCAGGTTTATTGGTTAATCGCATATTGATATGACCAAAACGAACTACCGTCCAATTTCCTTTTGGAATACTCCAAGTTAGTTTTCCATCAGAAGTCATTTTATCAGTTAGATTAATAATAGAATTCCTTTTTACAATAGTATTTTCTGCATATTTATAGTGTACATCTTTTTCCAAACGCCTTAATACTTTGGCTGCTTTGGCTTCAAAATTATGGTTTTGAGGTTTAGCGCTTAAACGTATAGTTTCTGGAGCAATAGTATGATTTCCTTTAAAAGTAAATTTAAACACCTTAGCGGTAGTTTCTGGAATTGCTAAGGTTAAGTACTTTCTTCTATCATTCCAATTCGCATCGGGTACGTTAACAGTTGTTATTTCTCTAAATTCATCATTAATTAAGGCTTCAACTTTAACAGCAACATCTATCTTAGGATATTCTGTTCCCATAATCATATGTCTAGATTGCGGAAAAATAATAGAACGCAGTGTTACCACTGTATCAAACTTAGTTTTAACCCAAGTATCCTCATTGTTTATTTTAGAAATTCCCTGAGCTCTATACTCTTTTAAAGGTTTATCTAATTGAGTACTTTTACGAGTAACTATAAGTTTTGAGTTGGGGTTAAAAATATCTACCCAAGGAATAACTTGATTATTACTTTCAACTTCTGATGGATTAAAAGGGTCTAAATGATCTCCTTCTGGAGTAGGAAAAGCTAAAACTTGAATATCTTTATAATTATAATCTGATGTTTTATATAATGAATCTAATTTTAGAATTTCATTATATTTTTTCCCTCCGGATACATGATACACAGATTCAACCACTTCGCGCTGTGCTTCTTCTACAGGTACCCAAGGACCTCCTGTCATAGACCAACCAGGACAATTTTGCATTGTAAATTTTAAACCAAGACGTTTACATTCTTCTGCTGCATGACGAATCATATCTTCCCATTCGGGAGATAAAATTTTTATTTGATTCACCTCAGGATATGGTCTTCCGCTTTTATTAAAGAGCTGAATTCCTTGCAATCCTGCAGATTTTATTGCTTCTAAATCTTTAGTAAGGCCTACTTTACTAATATTGTTTCCGTTGATATGAAACCATGTTTCCGGTCGATATTGTTTAACTGGAGAAACAAAACCATCACTTAACGTTTTAAAATCTTCCGTTAAATCATTTTCGGTAGATTTACATTGTATAAATAGTATTAAGTATAATAAAAAAAAGAGATTTTTCATTTAAAATAATTTATAAATAATTTACTAAAAATAAATAATTTATTTCATTTCATGAATTAACATCCCTTTTAATCTAAAAAAATCCCCCCAAAAGCTATGCCATGGGGGGATGAATTTATTATATAAAAATATATTTATAAATTACTTTTTAATTACTTTAATAAAAACAGGAGTCTCTAAATTTACTTTAACAAAATAGATTCCTTTTGCTTGATTTCTAATATCTAATTTAGCATTACCTCCGTTTACAGGTTGTTTTTTAGAAACTACTAATTGCCCTTGAATATTATAAACTTGTAATTTTATATTTTTAACATTTAAAGGTAAATTTATTTCAAATAATCCTTCCGACGGATTAGGAAATACAGTAACACGTTTCTCTAAATTGTTAAAATCTAAGGTTGATAATGTATAATCTAATGTGTATTCTAAAAATGCTTTTCCAGATGCGTCACCAGTAATTGTTTCATCTAAAAAAGTAAGCTGACTTCCTTTACCAATATATAATGAAACATCTGTATTTGTCGCTTTTTCTATGGTACGTACAATTCCAAATCTACCTGTAAAGGCTATATTTAAATCGCTTAATTGAATTGCTTCTTCGCTATCATTCGTTAGAATAAAATCTGTTATTTTTTGTCCATTAACTTCAGATATAACTTTTACACCAACAACTTTATTATTATTAATAATATTAGACGTAGACTTAACACTACTTATGGCACTACTAGAAGGTTCATATATTGTTACAAAGGGTTTATTCCATGCTTCACCATATTTACGCATCATAAACATTTGCGTCTTTTTATTAGAATATCCATTTCTAACATATTTAGTTGCAGGCGCTAAAGCGGATGAGTACTCCTTTTCGATTCCTCCAGGAACATTTACGTGTAAATATTTGTTATCAAATTGTAAATCGAATCTCGCTGAAATAGCATCGGCTGTTAATTGAGATGTTTTTGCATCTGTATACCATCTCCATCCCGGTTGTTTTCTACTATCACCTAAATCATTATTATATCTTTCTGGTGTAGCTGTTAAATTAAGTGCAATTTCTCCGGTTTTCATTTGCATTACATCTCCCAAACCATGAAAAAGGTAATCGTGATAGTTATTTACATCTTTAGAAATAGATCTAAATACATCTACATAATAACCAGTTGTAGCACTTGTTCTAACAATACTATTTGTACGTTGTTGATCTAAATTATTATTACGATCTTCTAAAAATTGAGTTGAAAACCCAAAGTTATCTGAAATTGGATTCGCATATGCCTCTGGCTCACTTGCTTCTAAAACAATAGGATCTACAATATTTAACCAAGTACCAGAACTAGAAACACCTCTTTTAGTAGCTCCATTTACAATAACTGTATTGTGTGCTGCATGAGAAACGGCATAAGTTTCATGAATATCGCTACCATAATCATCATTACCATAATCTGGTCCCATAATATAACCTGCTCCATAAAGTTCCATATCTAAACCTGTAGCATGTGCATGCACATAACTACCACCACCGGTATAATACATTAAACCATTATCTACATTATTTTCCTCTACAAAATTACGTTGCATAACCATACCTGCATATTTTGCAGTAACTGTATTATATAAAGGTGTACCTGTACTAACTACTGCATCATCTATATTTACACCCCATAATAATTGCAGTGGGTTATTCCATTCTAAAGATTGAGTTTCTATAACAGGTTTGTAACCACCTTCATCATTGTATCGTTTTTTAAGAGTAATTGCAGCTTTTTCTTTATATGCTGCCAACCCTAAACGATCTCCCATAGCAAGTACGTTTCTATAAACATGGTTATCACCTGTAAACGTTCTACCTATATCTCCGTAGGCAATAGTAGACCCATTTGGATAATAAAAATTATCAAAAATAAAAATACCGTCTAATAGGTTTAAATTATTCTCTATTATTTTTAGTTCTGGTTTATATCTGTCTAAAACATTCATAACTTTCAAAACAATAGCGTGTGTAAATTTACTATACCCTACAGCTTCTGGCCACATACTTTCTTCTTTGGTAAAGTGGTTTAACATCCATGTAATTCCGTTTTGATTAGAATCTCCATTCCAAAGTCTTTGAAAATAACGCTCTCTCGTAGCATCATCTTCCATACACATTACATTGTATAAAGCACCCGTTAATTCTAAAACAGGATGGTTTGAGTTTGTACCCCCAACTTTTAAAACATTTTCTGCCATTACCTCAAAGGCTTTTTGAGATGTATCAAAATTAAAAGGAATACGTGTTTCTGTTTCATAATCAAAAACAGTAGTAGTTTCTTTAGAAATAAAAGAATGAATAAAATCATAAGCAATTCCTACACGTGGAAAATGCTCTCTAGTTTGAATTAAATGATTAAAACTACTTGAATAAAACTTAAAGTTTAAAGGATCTTGTACACTAATCATTTTTACATAATGATGTAAAATATCTGCAGATAATTGCGCATAACCTTCATTACCTGTTAAATAATAAATAATACCACATTCTACTGCTCTGTTTAAAATAGTTCTATGTGTACTTCTATCACCTGGTATACCTGGTATCGATTTTAATATAAACTTAGGGTCGGAAACATGAATTTCTTCGTACAAAGATTGTCTTTCCATTAGTTGATTAAACATACTACTAGCCCAATCATAATAAGCAATATTGTCTAATATTTTTTGTTTATCAGCATTACTTACTAAAATGTGCGGATGTTCTAATGATTGTGTTTTAACAATTTCTTGATTTAATAAATCTATAAATTCAAAATTATCAAAATCTAAAATTCCTTTTGGTAAAAAAGAATTGTATTGTAATTTAAAACTACCTAAACTTAAATCTTTATTTCTAGAAGCAATATCATTAAATACTTTTGTTGTACCTACCCAAATTTCCCAAGTATCATCTGCAATACTTTCTGTAGAATTATCTGGTGCTAAATATGTTTGTGTACTACCACTATTATTAACCATAAAGGTAATGGTTTGTTTGCCAGAAAAATCTACTGATTTGGCACTACCATTATCTAATACTTGTAAAAAAAAACTTCCTGTAGTTTCACTAATCCCTAACCCAAATCTACTATGAACATCTGCTATTGAAGTACCAACTCTTGCAAAACTAGGACCAAAATAAAAAGACATAGCCCTTCTATCATCTGGATGGTCTTCATTTTGACCTGCAACAGCAAAATCAAACTTCATTTTCATTAAAGTTGGTTCTTGTGTAAGATCTGTGTTAATATTTCTATAAAAATAAGCAGAAGAACTTCCTGTTTTAGTAAAACGTAAAGCTCCGTTTGTTATACTTGATAAAACTGAAGAACTGTTGCTAATTTTTGTAAACTGACTAGAACTCGGGTTATCACTAGTATAGTCTGCACGTACTGTAGATTCATTAAAATCTTGCTTAAAGATTTCTACCTGTGCACTCGAAGAAATTGTAAAAAAAAATATTACTGAAAATAAAAGTACCTTTTTTATCATTTTAAAATTGTTTAGAACATAATATACACTATACTTTTTTAGCGTATTTGTAGTATGTATTATACACAAACACGCTAAAAAGTAAGAAGAGTAAAACTATATTACAAAACAATATTCCCTGTCCTGTTCTATCGGAAATTATATGTTAAAGTTATTGTTTTAGTAAG
Organism: Polaribacter butkevichii; assembly: GCF_038024105.1. Classification (NCBI taxonomy): domain Bacteria; kingdom Pseudomonadati; phylum Bacteroidota; class Flavobacteriia; order Flavobacteriales; family Flavobacteriaceae; genus Polaribacter; species Polaribacter butkevichii. The sequence continues at coordinate 3,088,119 of NZ_CP150661.1, read as the reverse complement.
ACTAATTAAATAGCTACCGTAAACTTAAAACTACCCGATTTTACATGTACAGTTTTGTTTGGAAGCACAACTTCTGCTTCGCAATTTACAGGAATAGTTCCTGAATATTCATAGGTACCATTAGCTGTTTTTTTCCATTCAGCTTTAATTTCTCCGTGAATAGAATTGTAGCTTGCCTTTGCAAAATCCATTGCTTTAATAAAGTTTGGTTTTAAAATAATTTGCTTAAACCCTGGGTTATTTTCATCGAAATTTATACCAACCATATGGCGATAAAAGAAATTATCTACAGCTCCCATAAAATGATGGATGTCTGACGATGCAAAATTATAGCCTTCTGGCAATGTAGTTGCGCCTTCTTTAATTAACCAACCAAAAGAGGGCCATTCTTCATCTACAACAACTTTATGCATCATATCTGCATAACCATTTTTTGGTAAATACTCGTAAGCAGAGTGTACTGTAAACACACCACCCCAAACGTGGTAATTTTTATCTTTTACAATATTGTCTACCACCTTTTTTTCTAGTTGTGCTTTATATTTTTCTGGAACAATACCATAATTAAGCGCAAGAATATTAACTACAGGTAAAAATTCATTAAACGGTTTTAACCCTGCGTATTCTACTTTTTCTTCATCAAAAGCCCATTTCTGAATTCCTGCATGGATACGTTTTACTTGTTGTTCTAAACGTTTTTTATCTTTTTTCTTATCTAGTTTGTCTGCCATAATAGCCAAACGTTTTAAAACTAAATAAAAATTCATAGAAGCTATTACCTCATTTCCTCCTGGTTTACCTCCTCCTTTATAAGTTCTATCATAAGGGGTTACCCAGTCGTTATACATTTCTGTAAACATGCCGTCTTTTTCTGCCAAATTGTTATGTTTCCAAGAATAATCTACCCACAACATCATTTTTTGCCAATATTCATCAAACAACCTAGTATCTCCATAATATGTATACATATACCAAGGCACATGCACACCTGCCGAAGACCATAAAGAAGACCTACCTGTTCTATAATCATTTGCTGGTGCAATGGCTGCCATTCCTCCTGCTTCATTTTGAGTATCCCAAATATCACGAGTAAACTTGGTCATTAATGCTGCCAAATCATAGTTTGCCATACCAAATTCCATACCTGTAACTACGTCTCCTAACCATCCGTTTTTTTCTCTGTTTGGGCAGTCGGTAGCAATACTATGTAAATTAAAAATTAAAGATTTTCTACAAATATCATCAACCGCGTTTACTACTTTATCCGAAGATTCAAAATGCCCAACTCTTGGCACATCAGAATGTACAATTTTTACCTCAACGTCATCTTTAGTTATTTTGGTTTTGTACCCTTTAACCTGTACGTAACGATATCCTTTATATGAAAAACGACACTCTGCAAATTCTTCTTTTTCTCCTTTACCGATGTATCCCATTTGTTGCCAACGACCTGGTTGACCACTAGAAGTTGGGTCTTCATGTTCTCCATAAAAAATTAAAACTTGCTGTCCTTTTTTTAAGTTTTTAAGACGAAGCTTTATCCAACCAGAACTATTTGTACCGGTATCAATCCATTGCCCATAGTTTCCTTTAGACTTAATTTCTATAGGTTTAAACGTTTCTGTAACACGAATAGGTTGACACATTTGCGACACCAACTCACCTCCTGGATGTGGAGATGGTTTTACTGTTTCCCAACTAGAAGCATCAAAGTTGGCTAAATTCCAATTCGGAATTTCTTTTGTTGCGTCGTAAATTTCTCCCATGTGTGGACCATCATAAATAATGGGTCCTCCTGTAATTTTCCAGCTTAAATCGCTAATTACATTTTCTTCGGTACCATCTTCATATTCTACTCTTATTCGGCACATTAATTTAGGCTGACCTATGTAACCATCCTTTTTATAAAACCCCCAATGATCATAAGCTAATTGCCCATAATTACCACGCCCCAACATAACGCCAGCAAGGTTTGCTCCGTCTTGTACCTCGTTAGTAATATCGTGAGTAGCATATAAAATTGTTTTTCTGTAATCTGTCCATCCCGGATCTAAAACTTGATTTCCAATTCTTTTTCCGTTGATAAACAACTCGTAATACCCAATACCACTAATGTATGCTTTTGCTGTTTTTACTTTTTTAGTTACTTTAAAATCTTTTCGTAACAAAGGAGCTGCATCATACGGGCTATCATGATGAAATTGATAACGCTCCCACAACGTCATACTAGACCCAAAGTAACTTGGCAACTGAAATTGCAATGCTTTAGATTCTATCTCTTTATTACTCCACCACTTTTCTGCCCATTCCTCTTGATTTTTCCATGCAATCCATTGCGCTCCTTTCCAATCTTCTTTTTGATATAATCCAGTAGAAAAATAAGCAGACGCACTCCAATTAGAAGCTTTATTATTTTTATCCCAAACCTTTACTTTCCAGTAATACTGAGAGGTTGCAGTTAAGTTTTTACCTTTGTATACTACCTGCGTAGTTTGCGAACTTTTTACTTTTTTAGAATCGTACGCATCACCTATATTTTTATCTAAATTTTCTTTTGATGTTGCCACTAAAAGCTGATAAGCTGTTTGATATTGCGCTGCTTGGTTTGATTCTAATTTCCAAAAAAACCTTGGTTTTACAACATCAACACCTTCTGGATTGTTACGATATTCTAACTGTAGATTTGTTACTGTTATTTGTGCAGCCCCTGATAATGTAACAAAAGCTACTAAAAATGTTAAAAACAATTTATTCATTATGTTAATCTAATTTAGATGTCTGTATGGTACGGTTCCTTCTTCATTTACTTTAATATTCCATTTTTCTAGATAATGCGCCCCTGGTAAAAATTCATCTCCATTCGCTTTTAAACGTTTTATCAAACGGCTTTCTAAATCTGACTGTATGTCTGTATATTCTTTATTATTTACTAAATTATTCATTTGGTAAGGGTCGGCATCATTATCAAACAACAACCAAGGCCCTTCTAAATCTTTTACATACGTATACTTTTGAGTAACTAAACCTCTATACTCTTTACCATGGCGTTTTGGTCTATTCCATTGCCCAAATGGTTGTACACAAGTAATAATGGTTTCTTTACCAACCGTATCGTCTTTTCCTTCTAAATAAGCTGTATAGTTTATTCCTTCAACACTTTCTGGAATAGGCATATTTGATAAGCCTAATAATGTAGGCAGAATATCTTCTGAATTAAAAACAGCATTTCTATTACCTGCTTTTATACCTAAAGATTCTGGAATATAAAATAACATAGGCGTTCTTATAGATTCATCATACGGTTGTTGCTTTTTATACGCTCCGTGAGACCCTAATAGATCTCCATGATCTGAGGTAAAAACAATAATGGTATTATCTAATTGATTATTCTTTTTTAGAGTTTCCATTATTTTAGCAATCATATCATCAATAGCTGCAACATGCGCGTAATACCCTGCTAAATCTTTACGCACTTTCTTTTCCATATTTTTAGGAATATTTGGTCTAAGCTCTAAACTATCTGGCAAAAACATATCTTTATATTTTTTTGGAGCAGAATGATACGGTGCATGTGGTGTTCCCCAAGATAACACCAGTAAAAACGGATTGTTATCATCTTTTTTAGCACTCATAAAATCTATAGCAGCATCGGTTTGCGAAAAAGTATCGTACCCTTCCCATTTCTTTGGTGTAGGATCATTATTATCAAAATAAACAGAACCGTTATAATTATGCGTACATTCATTCGCTTTCCAAAACTGAAAACCTTGTCTTCTATTTCCTGGCGGAATAAAACGTAACCTACCATGACCATCCATATGCCATTTACCAATAAAACCTGTATTATAACCAGCATTAGTATATATTTTACCCATAGAAACCGCATTGGTATCTAATTGCACATCGTTCATAAACATACCATTTGTTAATGGTCTTTGCCCTGTTATTAACGATGCTTTAAAAGGTGTACAAACAGGCATACCAGAAACGGCATTTTTAAAATTAGCACTCATAGAGGCTAATTTATCTATGTGTGGTGTTTTAATATTTGGGTCGCCCCCATAGCCTGTGGCTTGAGTTCTTAATTGGTCTGTTAAAATGATAAGAACATTTGGTTTTTTTATGCTATTTGTATCTGCATTTGCTATTGTTTTATCATTTTTCTTTGCATTACTGCATGAGAAACAAATACATATTGATAATATACTAAGTGTTCTTAAAATTGTTTTCATTTGCTTTTATTTAGTTTACTTTTCTTAATTTAATTCCGCTTAATCTTGTTTTTCCTTTTGAAGCCTTAAAGTCTACAGTAATACCATTATCATTCTCTACGGTAACTAAAAAACGTTTGGCAACACCTCTATCATCACCATACTGAGCCTTAAGGTTTAAATTAGACCAAATATTCTCTCCGTTTACTTTAACATCCATAATATTGTCTTCTTTAGTTTTTAATTCTGCTAAAAGTAACGATAGTTCGTAAGTTCCGTTTGGTACATCAAATTTATAAGCATCAATACCAATTAATTGTGTTTGATAAATAGGATCATTATCTGTACCTTTTACACTAACATCTGTACCTATAGTATTTTTTTTCTTACTTAAATTTCTTAAAAACTCACCACCTACATAACCAAAACTTCCTGCTACATAAGCCTGATCTGGCATCCATAAATAATCCATATTATCTGCTTCAATAAAATAACAATTAGAACCTACATTTATTGCAATTTCTTTAAACAAATTTTCTGTACTTTTTAATTTTTTAGGCTGTAGTGTAAATTCTATAGAAGCAAAATCTTTTAAAATTTTTCCGTTCTGAGTAGAAATAACTTCAATTAAATTAATTCCATTTTTTAAAGGCACCTCAAAAGTTGTTGTAGAAAAATCGAATGTTTTAGTTCCTAAAGATTTTCCGTTAACAAATAATTCTACATCTTTAGAATTACCTACAATGGTAAATGGTTGGGTAGCAACAAGTGCTGTTTCGCTATCTGCAATACCCGCTCTATTTTTCCATCCTTTAGAAGCGATAGCAACAAAAGGCTTTTTATTTAATAATGCTTTGTATAAATAGTAAGCATCTTTTTTCTTTCTGTCTGCGGTAAGCAACCCTTTGTTATTAATATGTGGTACTGCATCTTTACGGTGTTCTACCTGAAAATCTGCATAATTCCAAACATTGGCACCTACAATTTCTGGTATCTTTAGTATTGCTTTCATATATTCTTTATGTAAAAAAAACTGGTATTCTACACTAAAATCAAACCTAGTAGGGTTGTAAGAACGAATTCTTGGGTCTGCACCTCCACCATATTCACTTAAAATAAAAGCTTTATCAGGGTTTAAATCTAAAGAAGCTTTTACTAGCTTTCTTAATTCTCCTTCTATTTCATCCAATTCATTTAAATACCAACCGTAATATTTATTATATCCAACAATATCGGTTACGCGTATACCAAATTGATCTTGATAAGCAGGCTCTCTAAAAAATACAGAATAAGAGGCACGTGTAGGATCTTCTGCTTTAATAGTAGCTGCTAAAGATTTATGAGTATCTATAAAATGTTTTACATACGCTTCGCCAAAACTTTCTGGAGCTTTCATGGTAGTCTCATTCCCTAAATTCCATGCTACAATTGCAGGGTTGTTATAATTAAAACGAATGGCTTCTTTTAGCATGTTAATACTGTTTTGCTTACCTGCTTCGTTTGCCGCTGCTTTGTCTACAAAAGGAATTTCTAATGTTGCTACAAAACCATATTTATTACACATTTCTAATATGGCTGGATCTTGCGGATAATGGGCTATTCTTAAAAAATTAATTCCCATTTCTTTTAGCAATTTCATATCATTTCTATGAATTTCATCGCTAACAGCATTTGCTTTTTTGTAAAAATCTTGATGTCTGTTTGTACCAATCAGTTTTGTTTGTTTACCGTTGATAAAAAACCCTTTGTTAGCATCGAAATGAAACCATCTAAAACCAACCGGATTTTCTACTCTATCTAAAACAGTTTCTTTTTTATCTATAATTTCTGATACTAATTTGTATAAATATGGGGTTTCTGGAGACCATAAATTAGGATTACTTAACGTAAATTCACTTATTATTTCTTTACCAAAAGACGATTTATCTACTGTTTGTTTTACAATTGTATTCTTAGCATCATACAACGTTTGTCTTACCAAATATTTTCCTTTTTTGGGTCTTATTAACTTTGATTTTACATTAACGGTAGCCAAAGTTTTAGAAACTTTAGGTGTTGTTACAAAAACAGCATTTGCACCTAAATTAGCAACTTCAAAATGTATTGGTTTGGTAATAATTAATTGAATATCTCTATAAATACCTCCATAAAAAGAAAAGTCTGCCGCTTGAGGAACAATTTCATCATTATGTGCATTGTTTACTTTTATCATAATATCATTTGCCCCAGGTTGTAAAACCGAAGTAATATCATGCGTAAATGCAGTATAACCACCAATATGATCTTTGCCTACTTTTTTACCGTTTACATACAAAGAGGTAACCTGATTTGCACCTTCTAAAAGTAAAAACACTTGTTGGTCTTTATAAATTTCAGGAATATTTAATGATTTTTTATACCATCCATCACCTCTATAATATCCATCCTCATCATCTAGAATATCTAATTTATTCCAAGAATGTGGTAGGTCTACTTTTTCCCAACCAATCGTACCATTATTAGAAAATGGCTTTTCAATAGTTCCTTTATGAAAATTCCATAAATCATTAATTGTTTCAATATGTCTTACGTTTTGGGCATTAACAACAAATACAAAACTTAACAGAACGAAGGTTAAAACTTTACTCATTATACTATTTATTTTTTAGTTATCTAAAATAATTTTACAAAAATCAATATTAAATAAACATTCGTTGTGGTCTGTCCTGCTTTGCCTTGTGAAATCATATAAATTCATAGTAAAAAACAATCCACAAAATTAATAATCAGATTTTTATGTAAAAAAAAATTAATCTACAATTCTCCTCTCTGGCCAAAGATTTAAAGCATCATTAATAATACGTTTGCTATACTCTTTACCAAATCTGTCTATTTTATCATCGGTATTAAATTGTTGTTTTTTAAAAGCCAACCAATCTTTTTTTGTTAAATATTTATCTGTATGTGAGTATTGTAAAGCATTTAAGCCAAATAAAAACACGTAACCATCTCTTGCGTTTTTAGTTTCGTTATCTAAATATTCAAAGGCTAATTTATCATCTCCAGATAGTGCTAATGCTTGCGCTGCGATAAGTCTATTAACTGGTATTTCTTCTTGTTTGATACTCTTAATTAATATTTTTTGAAGTTCTTTATCATTTTGAGCAATTCTAAAAATACCATAAAATCCCCAATATCTAATTATTGGATTTTGGTCGTTTATAAAACTTAAATAATCTGTTTTATTTTCTATTTTTCCTTTTGCGGCTAATTTAGCTATGGGCAAAATTCTTTCAATTTTATAATCTGTACTTTGTGCATATTCATAAATAGTAGCGTACTTTTTACCGTCTCCTACCAAATCATAAAACATAGGTTCTGGAATTAAACCAATATCTTTTACTTCTAGCATCCATCGATCTAGTTCTTTAGATAATTCGTTTAATTTTGTTGCATTTTTTTCTTTATCAGCAATACTATTCACATGCCAAGGATCTGTCTTAGTATCGAATAATTCTACTATTTTTTTAGGTTGATAAAATTGCGATTGAATGGCATTAGAGGTTCCGTTTTGATAACTTTCTTCATTTGCTCTCCAGTTTTGTTGCACTGTATACCCATATCTAGTAGAGCGACCTCTTGGTCTATGTGGTACAAAATTTTGAATTAAATAATATCTTCCATCTGTAACTGCTCTATTAAAATCATAACGTTCAGACATACGATCTCTGTAAAAGTGAACATAATTTGGTTTTTCTTCTTTGTGTTTTCCTAGAAATATTTTACCCTGCATTTTTTGAGGAACTGGGCAATCTAATATTGATAAAAAGGTTTTAGGAAAATCTACAAAACTAACCAAACCATCCTCTACACTACCTGGTTTATAAGACGCTAAATGCTTCCATTTTTCAGGAAAATAAGCAATAACAGGCACCTGAGTACCAACATTATATAAAAATCGCTTAGATCTAGACAACATACCTCCGTGGTCAGAACAAAAAAACACAATAGTGTTATCTTCTAAATTATTATCTTTTAATTCTTTTAAAAGGTTGCCTACTTTTTTGTCCATTAAAGTAATTAAATCATGTAATCTAGCCCAGTCTTCTCTAATTTCTGGCACATCTGGGTGATATGGTGGTAACTCTATATCTGCAGGGTTAATTCTAGGTTTTTTAGGAATATCTCCATCTGCCACATATTTTTTAATTTTTTCTGTTGCTAGTTGGCTTTCATGGGTTTCAATAAGATTAAAAACAGCAAAAAAAGGCTGCCCCTCTTTTCTAGTTTTATAGTGTGCTTTTTTACTAGAAACATCCCATAAACTTCTATCTGTTTCATAACTAGAATTATAATCTTTTTTATAGTTATTTGTACAATAATAACCAGCCTCTCTTAATATCTTAGGATACGCAGGGATATCTATAGGTAACTGTGTATTGGTTCTAAAATTATGTGTACCTGTTGTGGGTGCATACATACCGGTTAATAAGGTTGTACGTGCAACTCCGCAAACAGGTGCGTTAGAATACGCATTTGTAAATCTAATTCCTTTTTCTGCAAGCTTATCTAAATTAGGGGTAAGTGCTTGCTCAAAACCATAACTGCCTATATACGGACTTATATCTTCACAAGTAATCCAAAGTACATTTGGTCTTTCTTGTGCTTTCGGTTTGCAAGAAGTTAAACTAAAAGAGACTAATAAAACAATTATTAAAAATTTAATTTTCATCATTTTTACTATTTAAAAGAGATGTATCACTTAAAATTATTAATCCTATAAAGGTATTCTTTAACAACTTTAAAGGTGTCCTGTATTATGAGGTTTAAAATAAAAAAATCCTCTCCAGGTTTTCTTTACTAGAGAGGATTATATTATTAAATATACTTTTTTTAATAAGGTTTATTTCTAACAGGATCTGCAAGAATGTGACCTACACCATTATTAAACACGTAATTATGACTTCTTACTGCTTCATATTCATTAAAAGCAGTTTCTGGTAAAGGAGATGCTGGTGTATTGGTTCTGTTTTTTCCGTTTACAAAAATCCTCCATCTATTTTCTCTTAAAAAGGCAATAAGCCCGTCTTCTCCAGGAATTAAAGTTTGAAAAGTATACCAAACTTCTGCCTCGAACAACGTTGGCACCTGTTGTACATACGATGTAACAATATGATATTTTAATATATTCTTTAACTTTTCTAATTTTTCTGGGGTATCTACTCGTTCCATAACTTCTTCTGCAGTTGCTTGCCTAGTAGTTGGTACGCCATTAACATCTTCTGTAATACTGGTAGATTGGGAACCCGTAATAATATCTATTACATCTCCTCTACCTGTAAAAGCATTGTTGTTTAACAACAAATAAGTTCTATTTGAAGTACTTGTTTGGTTAAACAAGTCTACCATATTTGCTTTTTGAATTGCAGCGGCTAAAAAATTAAACATTTCACCATCAAAGGTACCGTCTTCACTTAATTTATTTGCAGATTGTATATATTCCCATGCTGTTTTATTTCCATGTGGGTCTGTTAAATCTACTTCTGGCTGAAAATCAAAGGTTTCTTGAAGTCCCAAATCACAAGATGATACTAAAACTACCATCAATAATAATCCTAAATATTTTATTTTATTCATCATTTTTTATCTTTTAGATTAATATCCTAGTGTTTGTGTTAAATTAGGGTTTTCAGTTAAATGATCTATATGAATAGGAAATAATAATCTTTGTTCATTTAATTGAGTTGCTCCTGGTATGGTATCTAAAATTGGATTTAAAACTTCTATTGCTTTCTTTGTTCTTCTTAAATCCCACCATCTTTTAGCTTCTCCTAAAAGTTCTAATTGTCTTTCATCTAGTATATAGTTTTCTCTAGCTTCTTTTGTATCTCCAAATTCTGCTTCAGTAACCTCTGGCAATACTCTAGCTCTACGAACTTGATTTACCAAATCTAGTGCAACTGTTTGGTTATCTAATTGATTTTCTGCTTCTGCTAATAACAATAACATACCTGCATAACGATAAATTACAATATCTGTATCATCATTATTTCTATCGTAATTTGTTTCTTGCCATTTAGACATACGTGCTTCTCCTATAGCTCTAGATCCAAAAGATTGGTAACCACCTTCTCTACATGCAAAATAACGCCAATCTCCGTAAACTGGAGCAATAGAATCTTTAACTTCTCCATTTTCATCTAAATACTCTACTTGTCTTTCAATAAAGGGTTTAACATTAGGATATTTATCTACCCAACCAGCAGAGTCTATAGGAAATTTGTCTTGCCATTTTCTTTCTAATACAGGTGATATTGAATATAAAGGAACCCCCGCAAAAAACAAAGACATAATACCAGATCTATTAGCTCTAGTAACACCTGGGTTATCTCTATCTTCACTGGCGTTGTAACGTATTGAGAATATTAACTCGTCTCCTTCTTGTATTTTACCTCTACCACCTAGGTTACTATTTGTAGATGGGTTGTTGTAAAATAAATCAATCCAATCATCTGGTGTGTTTACTAAATCATGCCCTCCTACAGCAATCATATCATATAAAGCTTTTCTTGCTTCTGTATAGTTTTGAAGGTACATATTGATTTCTGCTTTTAAGCAAAAAATACTTGCTCTAGAAAATCTAAAATCTCTATTTGAAGCCTCCATTAATCTTTCTGCTTCCTTTAAATCTGCAAGTACTACATCGTTTAAAATTGTATCTCCATCCGTTTTAGGCTTAAATGCATCATCAATACTTTTAGTTGGCTCTACAAACAATGGCACAGCCCCCCAAACACGAACAGCATCAAAATAAACATACGCTCTTAAAGCATAAGCTTCTGCCAATAAATTTTTATCATAACCAGATATTGTTGGTATATTTTTAATGGCACTATTGGCTCTATTTATAATTTGATAAAACAAATTCCATTTTAAAGTTCCATTATCTTCGGTTAAACTTTGCGTAACAATTTCTATATTATCATTATTTGGGTTTCCACCAGCAACAAAATTATCTGATCTAAATTCTCCCCAGTAAAAATATTTTTCACTGTAAGTAGATTGAAACGCATCGTAAATAGCTGCAACTCCTGCCTCTGCATCTGCATTACTATTCCAAAAATTTTCTGTACCTATCTCACTAATAGGTTGTTCATCTAATACGCTATCACAAGAGACTGCTCCCAGCAACAAAGACAATATTAAAGTTGATATCTTTATTTTTCTAAATTTTATCATTTTTTTTTATTTTAATTGAATTTTTAAACCAAGAATAATTTCACGATCATTAGGGTATCTTAATTCATCGATACCAGGTGCTAAAGGATTACCTCTACTACCTAATTCTGGGTTAAACCCTATGTAGTTTGTCCAAGTTAAAACATTATTTACTGCTAGGTTTAAAGAAATTTTACTAACACCTTTAATCTTACTCATTACAGTATTTGGCACATCATAATTAAGTCTAATATATCTTAATTTAATATAATCTCCTTCTGTTACAAAAAAGCTATTTGGTCTTTCTCTATTTTGAGTATGGCTTCTTGTTAATCTAGGATACACAGTAACATCTCCTTGATTTCTCCATGCTCCTTCTATTCTATCTGGACCAGGAGTTTCTCCACCGGTATTTAAATCATTTCTGTCTTCATCCCAGTATCTATAAATATCATTACCAAAACTATAATCAAATAAGAAACTAAATCCGAAATTTTTATATTTAAAATTATTTGTAAAACCACCAAATACATTAGCAAGTCCGTTTCCTATAGTTTGCCTATCATCAGCAGTAATATCAAAATCATTATTTAAGTCTTCCCAAATAATATCTCCACCTAATAATACTTTACCTGCGTTTTTCATTTGCGCTACTGTACCTGTATACTCAGCACCATTTAAAGTATAATTTACAAAAGAACCTGTTTCATCAAAATTAGGGTTTAATCTTACTCCTTCTGGTGTGTATGCATTAGATTCATCATATTGAAAAACACCTAAATTTTTCCATCCATTAATGTTTCCAAGAGGCTGCCCTTCTTCAATATAAGTAGAGTTACCTTTTCCTGAAAAGAAAGGAGTACCACCAGATAGTTTTACAACTTCGTTTTCTAAATAAGAGATGTTAAAACTACTGTTCCAACTAAAATTCTTTTTCTTTATAATTGTACCACTTAAGGCAACATCTATACCTCTATTATTTATAGCCCCAACATTTGTTCTAATTGAACTAAAACCAGATTCTTCTGGTAACGGTAGGTTAGCAAGTAGGTCTGTTGTTTTCTTTTCCCATAAATCTACATTTAAATTGAATCTATTTTTAAACATTCCTAATTCGAAACCTAAATTTAAAGATGTAGTTTCTTCCCATTTTAAATCAGGATTTCCTAATCTTGTTGGCGCAACACCGTTTATGTTGTTATAAACATAACCAGGGGTTAAGGCTCCTGTAAAATCGTAATTACTAATACGCTCATTACCTACAACACCATAACTAGCTTTTAACTTTAAATCGCTAATAAGGTTGTTATCTTTTAAAAACTCTTCATTACTTACTCTCCAACCAACACTTAGTGATGGAAAATCTCCAAATTTATTATTTTCACCAAATCTAGAAGATCCATCTCGTCTATAAGTTGCTGATAATAAATATCTATTTTTATAATCATAATTAAAACCAGCAAACATACCATATAAAGCATGTCTACTATTTTCTGCGGCACCTCTTCTAACGCTTAAACTTGCAACATCTATATTATTTAAAGATTGAACTGCATCTGAAAGAAGGTATGCTTCTAAATCTAAATTTTCTCCACTATATCTTTGTGTTGATACACCTGCAAAAGCACCTAAAGAATGGTCTCCCCAACTATTACTATAATTTAAAAAGTTTTCTTGTTGAATATCATAACTGTTTGTAAATGTTTCTCTAACCTGAGGAAATGGTATTGATGAGTTAGGGTTGATGGCTATAAAAGGTACATAACCGTTAAACTTTCTTAACCTATTATTAATACCAAAAGTAGATTTTAGAGTTAATTTAGGAAACAATTCTAATTGAGCATAACCAAAAAACTGAGTTCTATAATCTCTTGTTTTATTTTCTATTAAGGTTTCTGCTAATGGATTTTGACGACCAAAAATTTCTGGAGAATATTCTCCATTTGGCTCAAAAATAGGATAATATGGTATACGTTGTACTAAATGTGTAAACACACTACCTTCACTTAAACCAAACTTTTCTTCGAAAGATAAATTTACTTTAACACCAACTTTTAATTTTTTAGAAAAAGTCATATCTCCTTTTAAAAGAGTATTAATTCTCTTATAACCACTGTTAATAACAATTCCGTTTTCTTTTAGAAAACCAGTATTCCAATAAAACTTTAATTTATCTCCACCACCACTAACAGCAACATTTGTTTGTTGTCTTACGGCTGGTCTAGTAATCATTTTTTGAACATCAAAAGAATTTCTATTAATTAAACTTAAAGAATCTCTCTCGTTATAAGACAACGCTATTGTATTACTTGCACTTGCTTTATCATAATCTATTCTTTGATTAGCATTTGCTAAACGTAAATCTCCTACAAGGCTATTTATACCTGTTACATTTGTAATATCTACTTTTAACTCTCCATTTTTACCTGATTTAGTTGTAATTAACACAACCCCATTTGCGGCTTTAGAACCATAAACCGCAGCCGTAGCTCCATCTTTTAACACTTCTAAAGACTCTATATCATTTGGATCGATATTATCAATATCATCTAATTGCTGACCATCCACAACATATAATGGAGTAGTACCACCAGAACTAAATGTAGATACACCACGAACACGAATATCGAAACCTCCACCAGGGCCACCATTTGATAAAATTTGTACACCTGCTAGTTTTCCTTGTACAGCATCAAATGCACCTACAGGAGTAGCTTGTACAACTTCTGCCGACTTTACAGTTGCAACAGAACCTAATACTTTTTTTCTACTTACTGGAGCATAGCCAATAATTACAATTTCGTCTAAACTTTCGGCAGAATCCTTAAGAGTAACATCAATAGTACTTTTAGATCCAACAACTACTTCTTGAGTTTCAAAACCTAAATAAGAAAACACAAGGGTTTTTGCACCTGCTATTAATTTTAATGAATATTTACCATCAAAATCTGTTACCACACCATTTGTAGTTCCTTTTTGTATAATACTAACGCCTGGAACAGGAAGACCTCCTGTATCTGCAACTACTCCTGATATCGGCTGCTGAGCGTGTAAATTAGTGTTTGTGAAAGCGGAAAAGACCAGCAATAACAATAGCAAAAATCCTTTAACAGATCTTTCCTTTTTTAAATTTTGTTTCATTTTTCGTTTTAATTTTAACATATAATTCGCTTATTAATTATTTTTATTAATTCGATTAACACCTAAATGCTTTCAAAAATCAATAGACTCACAATTTTACAATCTATCAAATTTGTTTCTGTCCTGTCTTGTACGGTACCGTTTTTTACTACTGATTTTTAAGTACTTAAAATTAAATGGGAATAAGGTAAAAAATCAATAAAAACAGTACTACAACAACAAATAGCATTACAAATTCTAAAAATTTTAATTGTTTATTTTTCATAGTTTTACCAATAATTTTTGTCAAAAATATCTTAAAATTAGGGCACAAAAATTCTCAATAGGGGTTAAAAAGTACCTATTACTTAATTTTAAAAAAGAAAAAGAATTATAAAATTATTTAAACCAATTATAGCGTATTATTCATACTCACAAAAAGTTTTTATGTATTCTGTGGGAGTTTTTCCAAACTTTTTTCGAAAACATTTACTAAAATATTTGGGATTTTTAAAACCTACTTTGTAGCTAACTTGTGCAATATTCATTTTATTTTGTTCTAGAAGTTCTGCACCTTTTTTTAACCTTATATGTTGTATAAAGTCTTTTGGTGTAAAATCTGTCCATGCTTTTACTTTTCTAAACAAAACAGTTCTACTAACACCTAATTCTGAGCAGAAATAATAAATATCAAACTCTTCATTACTTATATTTTTTTCTACAAGTTTTAGTGCTTTTTTATAAAGTTTTTCATCTAAAGATGGTAAAATAAGTTCATCTGATTGTACAGTATTAATTGAATTTATTTTTTGTTTTAAACGAGCTATAGAACTTAAAATATTTTTAATACGTAGTTTAAATTCATTTATGTTAAATGGCTTACTTATATAATCATCTGCACCAGTTTCTAAACCTTCTAATTTATAAATTAAAGAAGAACGAGATGTTAATAATATTATAGGTATATGGCTTGTTTTAATATCCTTTTTTACCAAAGAGCACAACTCTGTACCTGTCATTATCGGCATAACAACATCACTTACAATTATGTCTATTTTCTCTTTAATAGCTATTTTGTATGCTACCTTACCGTTTTCTGCTTCTAAAATATTATACTCTTTTGCTAATAAAGTTCTCATAAACTTTCGCAAAGGTTTATTATCTTCTACTAACAGAATGGTTAATTTTTCTTCTGAAACGTGATCAAGAATATTATTTTCTTCAAGAATTACTGGAGTTTCATCTAATTGATTTACATACTGAGATAAATCATCACTAAACTTAAAATCTTCTATAATCTCATCATCATTTATATGATCTCTACCTAAAAGTAATTCTACCGAAAAAATAGACCCTTTATTATTTTCATTATTTCTAACCTTAATTTCACCTTTATGTAAATCTATAATGTTTTTTACTATAGATAAACCGATACCTGTTCCTTTATTATAATCATTATCTGGTTTATTGTTTAGAGATAACTCAAAGAAGCGTTCAAAAATTTTATCTTGATATTCTTTTGCCACTCCAACACCAGAATCTTCTACCTGAAGAATTATTTTATGAGGCTTTTGTATAACTCTTAAAACTATTTTACCATTTTTAGGAGTATATCTAAATGCATTAGAAATTAAATTATAAAATACCCGCTCTAACTTATATCGATCATAGTAAACATAAATTTCATCTGATGGAGAGTGAAAACTATAGTCGTAATTTCCATCTTTAGCATATTCAGAAAAAGACAAGTAAATTTCTTTTAAAAACTTAACAATATTTCCTTCTGCTGTTTCTAGTTTAATAAGGTTGCTTTCTAATTTTCTAAAATCCATTAAACGATTGATAAGTTGTAGTAAATGGTTAGCACTACTCTCTATTACTTTTAATTTTTTATACATTAAACTGCTTCCCTTATAATTTTCTAGTATTTGATTTAATGGACCTAAAATTAAAGTTAAAGGTGTTCTAAATTCGTGAGAAATGTTTGTAAAGAATTCTAATTTAGCAATATTGGTTTGTTTGGTTTGTTCTACTTCTAAGTGTTCTAAATCTAATTGATGCTTTAGTTTTGTTCTAGATTTTAAAATATTAAGTAAGTAATAAAATATTGCAAAAAGAACTATTCCGTATAATATAAAAGCCCACCAAGTTCTCCATGGGGCAGGATGTACTTTAATGTTTAATGAGGTAGCTACATCATTAGAAATACCATCACTATTAATACCTTTAACTTCAAAAATATAGTTACCTGGATTTTGAATGGTATAAGATGCAGAATGCTCGTCGGTTTCAATCCAATCATTTTCTAGCCCTTTTAACCTATACTTATATCGATTACTACTTGAGTTTATAAAATTAGGAATTGAAAACGAAATATTAAAATTTCCTTCTTCATGAGAAAGCTCTATGTTTTTTGTATACGATATAGTGCGTGAAAGTAATTGACTGTCATCATCTACGGAAATAGATTTATTTTTAATTTTTAAATCTGTAATTATAACTTGTGGAACATAATTATTTTTTAATAAATTTTTAGGGTTAAAAAAAACGGCTCCTGCTGGTCCTCCAAAAAACAAATTATCACCAATACGTAAACTAGCATTGTTATTAAACTGATTGCTTGCTAATCCTTCTTTTTGTGTATAATGGGCAACAATACTATTATTGGTTGGGTTGTAATTAATAATACCTTGATTTACACTACTAATCCAAAAACTACCATTATCATCTTCAATCATACTACGTATGCCTGCTATAGTAGTTGTATTACTCTTTAAATCTATGGATGTAAAAGTATTATCAACTAATTTAAAAAGTCCATTAGCAATTGTACCTACCCATATTACACCTTTACTGTCTTCATAAACAGACGTTATAGCATACCCAGTTTTTAACTCACTGTCAAAAAAATATTTTTTAATACTACCTGTGGTATCATCAATGTAGTTTAAACCTTTTGGAGTACCTAACCAAATATTATTTTTTGTGTCTACCTTAATAGTTCGTATAATAATGTTTGATAATGAATTTGATTTTTTATTATTGGCAAATATTTTATATGATTTATCGTTAATATTGTATTTAATAAGCCCTTTACCATTAGTACCTAATAACATGTTTCCATTATTATCTTGTTTAATATCATATATACCTACATTGCCCATGTACTCCCTTAAAGTTTTAGGAAGTTGCATATTTATAAAACGTTTAGTTTCTATATTATAGACAGCAAAACCATTAGTAAAAGTACCTATCCAAAGAAGGTTTTCTCTAGATAAATATAAAGATTTTACATTGTTACTTCTAAGTGCTAAAGTGTTTTTTGCTGTTATATAATTAATTTTTTTTGTATTTGTATTAATTACAGAAATACCGCCACCTTCTGTACCCAAAAAAATAAAATTTTTATGAGATACAATAGAGCTTACAACTTTATAACCTAAGCCTATATTACCCGGTTTTTGAGTGATATTGATAAAGTTTATATTAGACTCATCCCACACATTAATACCTCCGTGATAGGTACCTACCCATATAGAACCATTTTTATCTTTAAAAAGTGCCTTTATAAAATTATCATTTATAGATTCATTGTCATTAATATTACTGGTTAAAAGCTGTATATTTTTACTTTTATCTGCAATCTGAATTCCATTGTATGTTCCAATCCATAACTTACTATCACCATCTAAAAGAAGCTGTCTAACATTTCTGTTTTTATTTTCTAAAGTTTCTTCTTTAAAATAAGCTGTTATATTATTAGTATCTACATTAAATTCTAAAACACTTTCTTTTCTAGTACCTATTAATAAATTACCATTTTTGTTTTCAATGATGCATTGAATGATAAGGTTATTAGTACCTTTTATTAATTCAAATTGATAATCATTATTTGTTGTATCTACTAATTTCCATAAACCAGAAGTAGTACCCACAAAAACATCTCCTTTGTTAGTTTCAAGAATAGATAATACTTGACCATAAATTAAATTTTTCTTAAAAGAATCTTTTGATTTATCATAAATAGAAATTCCTTGATTGGTACCAATCCATATTTCTTTATTAGAAAGTTCTTTTATAACACCTACAGAATTATCTTTTAAAGAATAATTATTTTTATTACTAAAATAGGTTTTAAAGGTATTCTTTTGAGGATTGTATTTATTTAAACCTAAGTTAGTTCCTACCCAAATAAAACCATCACTGTCTTGTTCAATAGAAAGAATATCATTATTACTTATAGAATACGGATTATTTTTATCATATCTATAAACTGTAAAATCTGTACCGTCGTACTTATTTAAACCATCCCTAGTACCAACCCAAATTTGCCCTAAATTATCTTGACGTATAACAATAACAGAACTTTGAGACAAACCATCTGCTGTTGTTATATGAGTAAATTTATAAGTTTCACTTTGTGAAAACCCAACTCTAAAAAAAAGAAGTATAAAACATAAAACAACTATTCTAAACATTAAATAAATAGGATTTTTGTATTCAAAAGATTAAAGATAATAAAACCATAAAGATCAAAAATAATTATAAAATTTTAAATTATACGGATAAATGCTATAACACAAAACTAAGCTTAAATAAATCCATAAATTTCTATTAAAAAGAATTTCTATCAATTAAGTTAAAAGGAACTTTTATACTAGCATGTTTATTATCTAAAATTATTTGAGCAGCATATTTACCCATCTCAGTAAAATCGGTAGACATTACGGTAATGCCTAATAATTCTTTAAGAGGTGTATCATTATAAGATATAATTCCAACATCTGTACCCAATTGTAAGTTGTTTTCTCTAGCTATAGTAATATAATTAACTAAATCAGACTCCTCAATAGTAATAAAAAGAGTCCCTTTTTTTAATACCATATCCACACCCACCTCATTTATAATTTCAAAGTCTAAATCTTTTTCAACACAAAACCTTCTAAATCCTAATAAAATTCTTTTGGGGTAAGGATAAAAAGATTTTTCTGGATAAACCAAAACTACTTTACAATATTTTTTAATTCTATCTATACCTTTACTTAGAGCATCATAAATATCTTTATCAAACTCTTGATAAACCGTACTAACACTTTCATTTATATTCGGTAGTAAATTATCTAATACTATCAATTGTTTTCTAGGAATTTCATCTAAAACTTTATACACTTCATCAGTATAACATGCATGACCAAAGTTTTGAGTTTTAAAATGAGGCATAACAACAAAATAATCATAATTTACCTTAGCATTTTTTAAAGAATTTAAAAACAATAATTCGTTACAGTGATATACTTGTAAATCAATATTAGCCTTATCACCAATACATTTTATAAAAGAATGATAAATGCTCATCTTATAGGCACTCAATTTATTCACTAAAAGTAAAATATTTAACTTTGGTTTAGCTTCTACTTTAGCCACATAATTACCCCTTCTAGGAATAGATACAATAATATTACGCTCCTTTAAAATATTATAAGCTTTTTCTACCGTATCACGAGAAAGATAAAACTCCTCACTTAACATATTAATAGAAGGTAATTTTTGATTGATTTCAATATTACCAATCGAAATATTATTAATTATAGAATCTATAATTTGCTTATACTTTGGCACTCTCGAATTTTCGCGAATTTGCATATAATTTAAAACTTCCATAAGACTCACGCTTTAGTATTGATTAATAAAAATTAGTGAGTGTAATTTAAATGCTGTAAGGAGTTAAAATATACCTAATAGGGTATTCTAAAATACCATATTAGGTCGTTTTTTATAAAAAAATTAAATTAAACACCTAATAATAAACAACCTATAAAAAAACATAGAAAAAAGTCACATTAAAATAATGTCAATAAATCTATATTTAACTTTATAAAAAACTATATTAATTAACAAAAAATTATATGTAATTTTATAATATAAAGAAGTTATAAAATCAAATAAATACCTTTTCATAATACATTAAGTTCATTAAATAGAACAATTAATAATAACCTTTTATATTAAAACAGAACATTAAAATATTTTAGAAAAACTAACATTAAAAAAAATTCAAATAAAGGGCAAACAACTTATAATTCTTAATAAG